>JBFMFR010000012.1:0-123825 GCA_040752025.1 Chloroflexota bacterium
CCTCCTGCAAGCGGGCAACTTCGGCCTCGAGAAAGCCCAGTTGTTTGAGCAAGACTTCTATTTCCAACGCTTGTTCAGCCATGCTTATAGTTTAGCAAATTTCTGGTAAGATGGGTAGGTAGTTACCTAAATTTATTGTAATCCCATAAATCTTTCCATAAACTATTCATTACTTGCCCAATGATGTGGTATCATGTTAATATGATGTGCTCCATCAGTACATTCGAACGCGCTCATCATCTATTCATGGACTCGGTCCACCTTATTTCCAAACCGGGGAGCATTTTTCATATCTCCACTTTGGGGAGGCCACAATGGGTAAAGCCCGATTGCTGATCGTAGAAGACGACATTGACATATCCAACATGCTGCGCATCTATTTCTCGGGTCAGAACTACGAAGTGGATACCGCGCTACGCGGCTCCGACGCCCTCGAGAAGACCCGCCAGAACCTGCCACACCTCATTGTCCTGGATATCATGCTGCCAGATATCGACGGCTTCGAAGTTTGCCGGATTCTGCGCACCAACACCCGCACCAGCCATGTGCCGATCATCTTTCTGACGCAAAAGGATGAGCGCAGCGACAAACTCCAGGGCCTGGAGCTGGGCGCAGACGACTACATCACCAAGCCCTTCGATATCGAAGAGCTCAAGCTGCGCGTCCAGCGCGCCATCGCCCGCTCTGAGCAGCAATCCCTCACCGACCCACGCTCCGGCCTGCCCTCCGGACGCCTGATCGAAGAACAATTGCGGCGCATCATTCGCATGGATGGCTGGTCGTTCATGGATATCCGCATCAAGAATTATGAACCGTTCAAGGATGTCTATGGTTTCGTGGCTGGCGATGACCTGTTGCGCTTTGCGGCGATGCTGTTGGGTGAAGTTGTTGATGAATTTGGTACGCTGAACGATTTCATCGGCCACGCGGGCGGAGATAACTTCGTGATTATCACCACCGAACAGGCCTCCACCAATATCTTCAAGCGCATCAAAGAGCGCTTCGATGAAGAAGTGCTCTCGCATTACAGCTTCATGGATCGAGAGCAAGGTTATGTCGTTACAGCCGGGCCAGATGGGAAAGAAACAAGAGTCGACTTAATGACCCTGGCCGTCGGCGAAGTGTCGCCTTCTAAGCATGATTTTGCCGACATTCGTGAGATTACTGAACTGGCCGCCGAAGCCCGTCGACTGGCTTCGGGCGTCTAAACCGGAGCTTCTGGGCACAGCCCACAGGCAGCCATGCTGGTCCAGCATCACCGGGTAAAGCGCAGAAATGGTTTATAGGTATGTCTGATCTGAGTCCGATCGTTCTGGGAATGATCTTGCTCATCCTGGGAGTAGGACTGATGTTCCTCGTCCTGGCGCTGGTGCGCGTCGCACCCAGGCTGCGCATTCTGACCCGGCTGCCCATTTCCCTACCTCCTGCTCCAGCTAATCTTCAAATCGCCAGCCATAATGAGGCTGTACTGCTGATCCAGACCGGCGGGCGCGTGGTGTACATCAACCAACCCGCCCGAGAAATGTTCAATCTCTGGGAAGAAGAGCCTAACCTGGAAAGCCTGGCGCGGCGAGCGCGCCCCAGCGAAGCCTTCCTCACCCTGTGCGCCACGCAGGGGCGAGCGCGCTTCTCGCTCAATGGGCGCTTTGTTGAAGGTATTTCCTATTTTACTGCCATCTCTCCGACGCCCAAACGCTCTGGAAACGGGAACAAATTCTTTGGCGCACAGTCCATCTCCGACCCCACCAACAGCGCCATGCTGATTTGCCTGCGCCGGCCCCAGTTGCTCGTCGACAGCAATGGTTTGCTGGGTCAGGCATCCGCCCAGGCGCAAACGGGTAGCGCCACAAGCGATACGGTTATCTCCAACCAGGCTTTCAGCATCTTCGCTGAATTGAGCCAATCCATGGCCTCCAGCCTGGATCTCGAGGCTACATTGACTACCATCCTGGAAGGGATCGAGCGCCTAATCCCCTCCGACATCCTCGAAATTACCATCTGGGACTCGTCTGAAACCACACCGCAGCACCAGAGCCTGCTCCCCTATCGCCTGGTGGGGATCGCCGGTGTAGATCGCCACCTGGAAAAAGGTTCAGAGCGCTACCAGGCTAACGTTGGCTACTCTGGCTACCTGATCACCACCCGCAAACCCCTGCTGGTCCGAGATGTGGCTACTTTCCGCCAGGCGCGCCCCGCCCTGGATCGCCAGCGCTACCCCTTCCAGTCCTTCATCGGCCTGCCTATGCTGGTCGGTGGGGAATTGATCGGCACGCTCGAGCTGGCCTCGCTCGCCAAGGACAATTACACCGAAAAGGACCTGGATGTGCTCAAGTTGCTGGCTGGCCAGGCCGGCGTGGCGGTCAAGAACGCCCTCTTATATCAGGAGGAGCAGTTGCGTGTCACCGAGATGGCCGGCCTGGCCACCCTGGCACAGGCAGTCAGCGCCATTCGTGACCCGCAAGATCTATACAACCACCTGGTAGAAAGCATCTTGCCACTCATCGATGCCGAGATGCTGGGCTTCCTGGTGTATGATGAAAACCGGCGCGTCCTGCAAGGGCAAAACCCCTTCCACGGCATCCCAGCCAACGTGGTCGAGTGGTACCAGACCACCATCCAGCCTGGCAGTCCGGCAGAAGCTATCTGGCACAGCGCCGAAGTGATTATCTCAACCAACGCGCCAGAAGACCCGCGCCTGCAGGCGATGGAACTGCATCACCTGGCGCAGACAGCTGGCATCCGCCATAACGTACTCGTTCCACTCACTACCGGTGGGCGTATGTTGGGATATCTGCAAATCGCCAACAAGAGCGACGGCTCGAGTTTCGACCGCAGCGACTTGCGCCTTTTATCCATCATCGCCGGCCAGGCCGCGCCGATTATCGAGAATGCCACCCTGGTCCAGGAATCGCGCCACCGCGCTCAGCGCGCTGAAACGCTGCGGCGCATTGCCAGCCTGACCAGTTCATCGGCTACCGTAGATGAAATTCTCAAGTTCTCACTCCTGGATCTGGCCAGGCTGCTGCAAGCCGATATTGCTACCATTTTCCTGCTGGATGAAAGCCGCGGCGAATTATACATCCACAAACCATCCATCTTTGGCATCGCGCCCGATCTGGCTAATCGCCTGGGACATATCCCCATCGATGATCCACAATTCCCCTTCACGGTTACAGGCAGCAAGCGCCAATTCATCGCCCAGGACCTGGCTGCAAACGAGGAAATCCTACCGCTTTACAGGCCACTTGCCGAGGAGCTGAAAGTCCGCTCCGCTATCGATATCCCCCTGGTAGTGCGCGAGCGCGGCATCGGCGAGATCATCATTGGTAGTTTCCGCCCTAATTTCTTCGCCCAGGGTGATATCCAAACCTCCGCCACCGCCGCCGGGCAGTTAGCCGTGGCCATCGAACAGGCGGCGCTTTACTCGCAGACAGATCAAAGCCTGCGACAGCGCGTGGAACAGCTTACCGCGCTGACCCGTATCAGCCGCGAACTCAACACCACACTGCAACTCGAACCACTCTTGCAGCGCGTCTACAACGAGGCCATTCGCACCACCCGTGCCGATTGCGGCACCATCCTGCTTCTGGATCCTGATGCCGTGCGAGCGGATGGCGATGGTCGCCCGCAGCCGGTTGACTCACCCGCGAAGCGTTCCTCCGACAGCAGCGAGCGGCGCGGCCAACCCATCACTCTGTTCATTGGAGATGATCCCGGGAACAAGCTGCACCCCCTGGAATTGCAAGTGCTCCAGAATGGGGAATCGATCATCGTTGAAGATTTCGAACAGATGCCGCCGGAGGATGGCGATCAAAGCCCTCACGCCTCCATGCAGCCAGCCCACCCGGGCATTCAGTCTGCCCTGATTGTGCCGATCGCTTACCAGGGACAGATTGCCGGGCTGATCCACCTGCACGCCAGGGCTCCCGGCCGTTTCGGGCCCACCGAGCGCGAAATCAGCGAATCCCTGGCCATCCAGGCCGCGATTGCCCTGGGCAACACGCAGCGCTACCAGGAGCAGAAAAGTCGCAGCGAGTTGCTCAACCGCCGCGTTGAAACGCTTTCCAAGCTTTTCGAGGTGTCCGAAGTATTGCAGGCCGAGCAGCCCCTGGAACACGCCCTGGAAGCCATCGCTTACGCCATCCAGGCCTCCACCCCCTTCGATGTGGTCCTGGTAAGCGTATTCCAGCCCCAGGCCAACCAGTTGCTGCGCGTCACCAGCGCTGGCATCCCGCTGGTTACTATGGCCGAACTGCGCGCCCGCCCACAACCCTGGGGCAGCATCCAGACTCTCCTGCAAGACACTTTCCGCATGGGACGGGTCTACTTCATCCCCAGCGAACAATCTGGCGTTTTCCCCGCTGACCTGCATAGAATTACACTTTCGCAAAGCGAGCCAGTCGACGAAATATACGCCTGGCATCCCAACGATATCCTCTTCATGCCCCTGTTTGGATCAGAGAACGAACCTCTGGGCCTGATCAGCGTCGACTCGCCGCGCAACAGCCAGCGGCCTGACCGGCCGACCGTTGAAACCCTGGAAATCTTCGGCAGCCAGGCCGCCTTGATCATCGAGTCGCGCCAGAAACTACACGTACTGCGCTCGCAGGTAGATGAGATGGACGAGCAACTGACGTTGGCAAAGGCCTCGGCCGAAGAAGCCCAACGCCATTTGCCCGGGCTGCTGCACAAGGACCTGGAGCAAACTCTGTCGATCCAGCAACTGGTGCAGCACACGCGGCGCATCAACGCCGGCCTGGAAATCATCGAGATCGTCAGCCAGAAAGCCACTCGTTGGACAGAGGACATCCGCTCTGAGGTGCTCAAGACGCTCAGCCAGGAGACACTGGCGCGCATGGACTTCGATGTAGTGCTGATCGCCGAGATCAGTCAAGGCGTTTTGCAATTATCGCATGTCATTGGCAATATCCCGGCAGGCGTCAACCCCAAGGCCCTCTTAGGCCAGCGCAACCCATTACGCTACAGCCTGCAAAGGGCTGAGAAAGGGCAGGCGGCAGAAAGTGAACTGCTCCTGGTTGCGGACCTGGAAGCGTCTCCAGATTGGAACAACGCTCCTCTGCTGCGCGCCCTGGAAGCCCGCAGCTTCATCTGCCTCCCAATCAGTAATCAAGTCAGCCTGTTGGCCGTCAATAAGATGCCCACCGCACCATTCACTGGCGACGACCACCAGCTTTTCACGCTGATGACCCGCCAGGTCAGCGTCGCTTTGCAAAACATCGACCTGCTGGAAGAAACCACGCGCCGCTTGCAAGAAGTGAACCTGTTGCTCAACTTCAGCCGCCAGCTTGGCAGCCTGGACCCGATCAGCATCCTGCAAAACCTGGTGGAGACGGCGCTCTCCGTGGTGCCGGCCGCCCAGGCTGGCATGGTCGTGCTCTGGGACGCGCAGCAGGCCAGGTTGGTGTCCCAGGTAGCGTCTGGATACGCGGACGATGAGAGCCTGCTAAAAATAACCTACCTGGAAGGCGAGGGGCTGCCAGGGCAAACTTTCGTGCAGCGCAAGGCCGTTCGCATCGACGAAATCGACTTTGCCCGGCATTACAACCTGTCGCCCGAGAACTTGCTTCGCTACCGGGATGCCACCGGTGGGAAATTGCCCGTCTCCTGCCTGGCAGTGCCGATCATGGCTGGCGCGGCGAAAACCGACACAGGCAGGCTGGTGCAAGACGAGACGCGCGCCATCCCGCTGGGGGCGCTGGTCATCGACAACGCCCAAACTACCTCGGCTTTCAGCGACGACGACCTGGCCGTGATCACCTCGTTGGCCCAGCAAACTGCTCTGACCCTGGAAAATGCCCGCCTTTACCAGGCCTCTGAGCATCGCTCGGACCAGTTGCAAGCCCTGACCGATGTAGCCACGACGGTCACATCCAGCCTGCAGCCCGAGGAGTTGGTCAGCACTCTCCTGGACCAATTGCAGGCGATTCTGCCCTACGACACCGGCACGCTGTGGCTGCGCCAGACCGAAGCTATGGGCCTTGCGAGCTCATCTCCACGCGAACGTGCTGTGGACCGCCTGAGGGTGAGCGCGGCGCGCGGCTTCGAAGACAGCGACCAGCGCATTGGCCTGGTCGTAGACGTCCAAGACAGCGCCCTGATGACAGAAATGATCAACACGGGCAAGCCGATCTGGGTAGGCAACGTGCTGGAAGACCCGCGCTTTGGAGCCCTTTCTCTGCAAGAGGAAGTTGAGGCGGCAGCCGCTTTCAAGTATCTTTCCTGGCTGGGCATCCCCTTGATTACCGGCGGTAAAGTGGTGGGTGTCATCGCCCTGGAAAAGACCGAAGCGCATTTTTACACGCCTGACGATATCCAGTTGGTGACCACCTTCGCTGGGCAAGCAGCCGTGGGCCTGGAAAACGCCAGGCTGTACCAGGAAAGCGTGCGGCGCGCCCAGGAGTTGGACCAGCGCTCGCAGACGCTGACCGTACTCAACCGCCTGTCCAGTGAATTGAGCAGTTCCCTGAACGCTCAGCGCATCCTGGAAGTGTCCATCCAGGAATTTGCCGAGATCATCCCTTGCTCGTCTGTTTCGGTGCTTTCGTTCGGCATCGATATCGCAGAAGAAATCCTGATGGGCGACTACTCCGGCCTCACAGAGGCGCTCGAAGAACCTTTGCCCAGCCAGGCGGTGCTGCAAGCAGAATACAGTTCTTCGAGCATCGATTCGGGCTTCCCATACCCGCCCGGCTCTCTGCTGCCCGAAACGCCATTGCTCGAACGCCTGCGCGAATCTCAGGGCATCTTCAGCAGCGATGATGTCACTCAAGAATCAGAACTGCTGCCGCTGCAAGATTTCCTGGCGCGTTATCACACCCACTCGCTGCTGATTGTACCGCTCTCCAGCGGCGCAGAACTCTCTGCCGAGGCTGTTTCGGAGGGCGAAGGCGCGGCAGAGTTCTCAAGGCAGCACGCCTTCCAGGGTTTGCTGCTGGCGCATAATGACCAGCCTTACCATTATCACTCTGAAGAGTTCGAGCTGGCGCGCACCATCAGCAACCAGATCGCCATTGCTCTGCAAAACGCCCAGCTTTACGAAGAAACGCGCAGCCTGACCAGCGACCTGGAGATCAGAGTGCAGCAACGCACCTTCGAACTCACGCGTGAACAGCAGCGCGTCGAAACCCTGCTGCGCATCATCACCGAGCTTTCTGCCAGCCTGGACCTGGATCAGGTGTTGAACAGCACCCTGCAGGTGCTCAGCGAATACGTGGATGCCAGCCAGATTGTCATCCTTATTGCCCGCCCGGGTGAACGGAATCTGCATCGCCTGGCATCTTTCGGCTACCCAACCGAAGTGAAATCCGAAGGTCCGAAGACTCCTTTGCAAATGAACCAGGGATTGGCCGGCTGGATCATCACGCAACGCCAATCGGTGCTGATCGATGATGTGCTGGAGGATGAGCGCTGGATCACACTATCCTACGGCGAAAAAACCTGGGATCAGGCTCCCTCCCATCACAGCGCCATGGGCGTGCCTTTGATGAGCGGCGCCGAGGCCTTGGGTTGCCTGCTGCTGTTCCATCCCGCCTTAGCGCATTTCTCAATGGATCAGCTCGACCTGGTGCAGGCTGCCGCCAACCAGGTGGCCATTGCCGTCAACAATTCCGAGCTTTACCGCCTCATCCGGGATCAGGCAGAAGACCTGGGAACCATGCTGCGCAGCCAGCAGGTTGAAACCAGCCGCTCCAAGGCCATCCTGGAAGCTGTGGCTGATGGCGTGCTCGTTACCGATGCTAACCGCCAGATCACGCTATTCAACGAGTCGGCTGAGAAAATCCTCGGTCTGGATCGCTCGCAGGTATTGGGCAAATCCCTGGAGCAGTTCATCGGCCTGTTCGGACGCGCCGCCAAGAGCTGGATGGGAACCATCACCACCTGGTCGCAAGACGCCAATACTTACCAGGCTGGCGACACCTACCTGGAACGCATCACCCTCGAGGACGCCAAGGTGATCTCGGTGCACCTCTCGCCAGTTATCCTGCGCAGCGACTTCCTGGGCACCGTTTCAATCTTCCAGGATATCACCCATCAGGTTGAGGTCGACCGGCTGAAGTCAGAGTTCGTCGCCACCGTCAGCCACGAACTGCGTACTCCGATGACCTCCATCAAGGGCTACGTTGAGATCCTGCTGATGGGCGCGGCCGGCAAGATGAGCGAACAGCAGGAACATTTCCTGCAAATCGTCAAATCCAACACTGAACGCCTGGCTGTGCTGGTCAACGATCTGTTGGATGTTTCCCAAATCGAGTCTGGGCGCATCACCCTCAAATTGCAGCCCATGGTCCTGGAAGAAGTTGTCACGCTTTCTATCACCGATTTGAGGCGCCGTTCCGAAGAGGAAAGCAAGCCCATCGCGATCGAGACCGACTTCCAGCCCAACCTGCCCCGGGTGAAAGGCGACCCAGATCGCATCCGCCAGGTGCTGGACAATCTGATCGACAATGCCTTCCAATACAACAGCCCGAACGGCAAAATCCTGATACGTGTGCGTCAAGTCGAAGATGAAGTGCAGATCGATGTTAAGGATTCCGGCATCGGCATCCATCCCTCTGACCTGTCCCGGGTCTTCGAGCGCTTCTTCCGCGGCGAAAACCCCCTGGTGCTGGGCGTTTCCGGCACCGGGCTGGGCCTATCGATCACCCAATACCTGGTAGAAATGCACCGCGGCCGCATTTGGGTTGAGAGCACCGGCATCCCCGGCGAGGGCTCGACCTTTTCATTCACATTACCGGTCTACAACCCTGGAGAAGACACCGATGCACTCCTCGCATAAACTGGATGGCATGTATCCTGAAGTTCACAACACTGACTAAAAGAAGTGGTATGGCAAGAATTTTAATCGCTGACGACGAAAGAGATATCCGAGATTTGATCACCTTCACCTTGCGTTTTGCCGGGCATGAAGTCATCCCGACCACGAACGGTGAAGAGGCTTACCAGACGGCTCTGAAGGAAAAGCCCGACCTGATCTTGCTGGATGTGCGCATGCCGCGCATGACGGGTTACGAGGCCTGCGAGCAAATCAAAGCCAATTCAACCACCCAACACATCCCGGTAGTCTTCCTGTCTGCTAAGGGACAGGAGACCGAAGTAAGAACCGGGTTAGACGCTGGCGCCGAAGAATATATTCTAAAACCCTTCTCGCCAGATCAACTGACAGAACGGATCAAAGTAATTTTAGGCAGGAAGAAATAGCCAGAACGATTTTCGCCTTCTTTCGCAGAGAGAGACCATGAGCGTCGTTATCTTGCAGGAAGAAATAGTACACTACGAAGTCCTGGGACGCGGCAGGCCATTGATCTTCTTACATGGCTGGGTCGGTTCCTGGCGCTATTGGATTCCGGCAATGCAGGCTGCCTCCATCTCTTTCCGCACCTACGCCATTGACATGTGGGGCTTTGGCGATACAGCCAAGTTGTCCGACCATTACACGCTCGAACAACAGGTTAACTTGCTCGACCTGTTCTTGCAAGAAATGGGGATTGGCAAGATCGCTCTAATCGGGCATGGACTGGGCGCCATCGTGGCTATGATGTACGCTTACCGGTACAAACGCCAGGTGGATCGCCTCATGGCAATCTGCCTGCCGAATGGGGAGCACACGGTCAATACTCGCATGTATAATACTGCCCCCAACGAATTGGCTGAATGGTTGTTGAACCGTACATCGGATAGCGACGCGGCGCGCATCGAAGCGCCTAAAACCGACCAGCGCGCCATCCAATCCTCGATCGACAACCTGGAAGCCATCGACCTGACCAGCATCTCCCAGAACCTGGACACGCCTTGCCTGCTGGTATACGGCCAGAACGACCCGGTCCTGGAAGCCTCCATAACCACAGACCTTTCAGCAACACTGCCAGAATACATCCACCACATCACCTTCGAACAATCCGGCCACTTCCCCATGTTGGATGAGCCCAACAAGTTCAACCGGCTGGTGGCCGATTTCCTCTCCCTGACTTCGGGAATCAGCCCACGCCAGCTTCAACTCAAAGAAGAGTGGAAGCGGCGCGTTCGTTAACAAACCTCTCTAGCACGGGGAGCCCGGTAGCGCCGGGCTGAGAGGAGGGCCTCAAGCCCTCGACCCGCGGAACCTGATCCGGATCATACCGGCGGAGGGATTGCACCCGACGTAACACCATGCCAGCATCTGGCATCTTGAACACCATTGAGCTGCTCCTCCGCAGGCTGAAAGCGATCGACCGCACGCTTTCAGTTAGTTAGATAAGGAGGAGTTTTGTTTTGCTCGCTCTGATCATTGCCAACAGCCCTTACTTGCTTCCAGAAACGCCTGGAGCAGGCCAGCCCAGGTTAAAGTTACCAGCGTACGATGTCCTTATCGCCGCCGATGGCGGGGCGCGTCACTGCCTGGCCCTGGGCCTTTATCCATCCTACGTAATCGGCGATCTGGACTCGCTTGAGGAGAGCCATCTCGCCCAACTCAGGGACCACGGCGCCCAAATCGTCCAATACCCCAGACGCAAAGATCATACCGACCTGGAGCTGGCGCTTGAATTTACTCACCAGTTGGGCGCCAGCAAGATTAACATCCTGGCAGCCCTGGGCGCTCGCTGGGACCAGACGCTGGCCAACCTGCTGCTGCCCGTGCGCCTGCCGGGCGTTTCCATCCACCTGCTCGAGGGGCCGCAGGAAATCACCTATCTGCGCGGCGGCGAGCGTATCGAACTCACCGGGCTCCCCGGGGATACCGTCTCCCTGATCCCCCTGGGGGGCGACGCCAGTGGCATCACCACACACAACCTGGAATATCCTCTCGACCATGAAACCCTCTTCTTCGGAACTACACGCGGCATCAGCAACCTCCTGCTGGCTTCCCCAGCCTATGTCAGCCTGGATCAAGGGCTGCTGCTGTGCACGCTGATCCATGCCCGGCAAGCGGATAACTTATCCGCCTGACAATTTACGCTCACACTTCTTTACAGGAGTTTACAGATGAACGAGACCCGAATACCCACACACTTTTATAAACTCACCGGCAGCGCCTGGACCATGATCGCCCTGCTGGTGCTCGCCCTGTTGGTCGGCGCCTGCGCCCCCTCCGCCAAACCGGGCAGCGTCGAGGCAACCGCCTCCCCTGCTGAGCCGCGCACGCTGAGAGTGATGACCCACGACTCTTTCGCCATCTCTGAAGCTGTGCTGGCAGCTTTCGAAAGCCAGCACAACCTCAAGGTGCAGTTCCTCAAAAGCGGCGATACCGGTACTGCGCTCAATAAGGCCATCCTGGCCAAAGATAACCCACTGGCAGATGTGTTCTATGGCATCGACAACACCTTCCTGAGCCGCGCTCTGTCGGAAGGCATCTTCGAGGCCTATGCTTCGCCGCTCCTGGAGAATATCCCGGCCGAATTCAAACTGGACCCGCAAAACCAGGCTCTGCCCGTCGATTATGGTGATGTGTGTCTGAATTACGACAAAGCTTATTTCAGTGACCACAATCTGAATCCACCCACCAACTTGCAAGACCTGCTCAAGCCCGAATACAAGAGCCTGCTGGTTGTGCAAAACCCGGCGACCTCATCCCCGGGCCTGGCTTTCCTGCTCACCACCATCGGCGCATTCGGCCCTGACGGTTACCTGGATTACTGGAAAGGGTTGGTCGCCAACGATATCCAGGTAGTCAACGATTGGGAAAGCGCCTACTACACTGAGTTCAGTGGGTCCTCCGGTAAGGGCCCGCGCCCGATTGTGGTCTCTTACGACTCCAGCCCTGCCTTCGAGGTGATTTACGCCGAAACCCCCATCGCTACCCCTCCCACCGCGGCCATTGTCGCCGACAACTCCTGCTTCCGCCAGATCGAATTCGTCGGCATCCTCAAAGGCAGCCCCAACCGGGACCTGGCCGAACAGTGGATCGACTTCATGCTCTCAACGACTTTCCAGGAAGACCTGCCGCTGCAAATGTTCGTCTTCCCGGTCAATTCGGCTGCCCGGCTGGATCAGGCTTTCACGCAGCACCTCATCCTGCCCACGAAAACCGCTTTCGTCAGCCCAGAGGAGATCGCCGCGCAGCGCGAAGCCTGGCTGCAGGCCTGGACGGAGGCGGTACTGCGTTGACAGCCACCCGGCCTGCCCGGCACAAAGAGCGCTGGGAGAACTTCCTGCGCTGGCTGCTGCCCCTGGCCTTCCTGGCCACGTTTTACTTCTTCCCCCTGGGGAGCATCCTTCAACTCAGCCTGGCGCGCGGCCAGCAAGGGCTGGCGGCGCCTTTCCTGCAAGCGATAAGCTCTCCCAGCGTACACAAAATCCTGTGGTTCACCATCTGGCAGGCTGTCCTTTCCACCATCCTGACCCTGTTATTCGGCCTGCCTTGCGCCTACCTCTTCGCCCGCTTCGATTTCAAAGGCAAGTCCTTCATCCAGGCCCTGACCAGCATCCCCTTTGTTTTGCCTACGCTGGTGGTAGCCGCCGCCTTCAATGCCTTGCTGGGGCCGCGCGGCTGGGCCAACCTGGCGCTGATGCAGCTCCTGGGTTTGACTCAACCACCCATCCAATTTATGAACACCCTGGGCGCCATCCTGGCTGCCCACGTCTTTTACAACACCACCATCGTTCTGCGCATGGTCGGCGACTTTTGGGCGCATCTCGACCCGCGCCTGACCCAGGCGGCCAAGATCCTGGGGGCAAACCGCCTCCAGACCATCATCCACGTCACCTTGCCTATGCTCATGCCCGCCATCGCCGCCGCTGCGCTGCTGGTTTTCATCTTCGACTTCACCTCCTTTGGGGTCATCCTGATCCTGGGCGGGCCGCACTTCACCACCCTGGAAGTCGAGATCTATTACCAGACCATCAGCCTGTTCAACCTGCCCCTGGCTGCCACTCTGTCGATCCTGCAGCTCGCCTGTACCCTGGGGCTGACGATCCTGTACACGCGCCTGTCCGCCCGCCTGTCGCGGCCGCTCGCCCTGCGCCCGAAACGCTACACACAACGCCGCCTCACCACCACCCGCAACCGCCTGCTGGCAGGCCTGTTGCTCATCACCTTGTTCAGCTTTCTGACGCTGCCCCTGCTGGCCCTGACGGCTCGCTCCTTCACCAGCCAGTCCCCCGGGATCACCAGCGAACAGGGTAGTGGTTCATCGCTGCATTTGACCCTGGCCTACTATCAGGAATTGAACGTCAACCGCCGCCAATCGCTCTTCTACGTTCCCCCCACCACCGCCATCCTGGTCTCCTTGCTGTATGCCGCTGCCACAGTGCTGCTGGCGCTCACCCTGGGCCTGCCGGCCTCCTGGGCCCTGGCTAACCGGCCCGATTCCCTGGCCAGCCGCATCTTCGACCCCCTGCTGATGCTGCCGCTCGGTACTTCCGCGGTAACCCTTGGCCTGGGATTCATCGTCGCCCTGGACCAGCCTCCCCTGGATCTGCGCGCCTCGCCTCTTCTGATCCCATTTGCGCATACGTTGGTAGCTTTTCCTTTCGTCGTGCGCAGCCTCACGCCTGCCTTGCGCAGCATCCGCCCGCGCTTGCGCCAGGCCGCGGCTGTTATGGGAGCTTCTCCAGCGCAGATATGGCGCTACATCGATCTACCTCTCGTTGGCCGGGCCCTGCTGGTAGCTGCCACCTTTGCTTTCACCATCTCCCTGGGCGAGTTTGGCGCGACAGCATTGATCTCCCGTCCCGAATTCCCCACCATTCCGGTGATGATCTACCGGTTTCTCTCGCAGCCAGGAGCGCTCAACTACGGGCAGGGACTTGCCCTGAGCACACTGCTGATGCTCTTCACCACCACCGGCATGCTGGCCATCGAACGCCTGCGCATCGCCGATGTGGGAGAGTTCTAGCTCCCCGCCACCAGACCCAACCTTTGACGAGACCCATGAACGGATTAACGATCGAAAACATATCCAAATCCTTTGAGAAACTCCAGGCGCTGGCCAGTGTTTCTTTCCACATTACCGAAGGGGAGATCATTGCCGTGCTCGGGCCCAGCGGCTGCGGCAAATCCACCCTGCTGGCCATTATTGCTGGCCTGGAGGACCCTGACCAGGGCCAGGTTTTGTGGAACGATGCGCCGATAGGCAATATACCTCCCCACCAGCGCGGCTTTGGTCTGATGTTCCAGGATTTCGCCCTTTTCCCCCACCGGGACGTCTTCGACAACGTGGCCTTTGGCCTGCAAATGGCCCACCAGCCCAAGGCTTTCATCCGCGAGCGCGTGGCAGAGACTTTGGCCCTGGTTGGCCTGCCTGGCTTCGAGCGCCGCGATGTCAACACCTTATCGGGCGGTGAGGCTCAGCGCGTTGCCCTGGCTCGTTCGCTGGCGCCGCGCCCGCGCCTGCTCATGCTCGATGAGCCTCTGGGCTCCCTCGACCGCAACCTGCGCGAGCGCCTGGTCATCGACCTGCGCCGCATCTTGCGCAGCAGCCGGCAAACTGCCCTGTATGTCACCCACGATCAGGAAGAGGCCTTCGCCATCGCCGACCGTCTGGTAGTGATGTCAGCCGTCCAAGATCGGGGAGGCACGAGCGTAGAACAAACAGGAACGCCCCAGGAAATCTACCGCCACCCGGCCAGCGCCTACGTGGCTCATTTCCTGGGGCTGTCTAACCTCTTTCCAGGCCAGCTTTTCCCAGAGCGGCTCTTGACCCCGATCGGTTCCTTCCCTTCACCCCTTCAGCCAGAGAGACCCGGGGCGGCCCCATCCCTGGTGCCATCACCACAGGGGACTCGCGTCACAGCGCTGCTCCGGCCCGATACCGTGCAGATCGCCAGCACATCCACGCACCGAGATTGTGTGGCAGCCTGCCAACTGGAGGGCATCCTGGAAGAAACCAATTTCCGCGGCAGCGCCTGTCGAGCCGTTATCAACGTACACAGTCACCGCCTGGTATTCGATTTTCCGTCCAACACCCAGCTACCTGCCATCGGCCAAACAATGGCGCTCGTCTTCGACCCCGTTGAGGCCTTGCAAGTCTTTCCGCCGGATGATCTTCAACGGATGGATGCAGCCCTCTGAGATTCTGGCGACTGCCGCTGAAAAATTGAGGCGTAGCTCCCGGCTATCGCAGCCTGGGCGGAATCAATCTCCGGGCGATGCCTTTCCTAAAGCAGCAGGCACTCGCTCAAGCGAGAACTCAGCCCAAACAGTTGGTCCCCATTGTTCCACAACCAGTAACCGCCTCCACCCACTACGATCAGGCAGCAGCAGCACAGCAGCACAATCGCCACAACGATGATAATGATCATCTTGTTATCTTTCTTGGGTGCTGGCTGTTCGTACGTTTCAGTTGGGGTATAACTATATTGATCCATAATGTTCTCCTCCGAAATTGTGAATGAATTCAGCCGGGAGTTAAATTTTCCGGCGCCCCTTCGACTTACACCCGTTCACGCTGCTCTGCGTTGGCTCGTCGCCACAGCGACCAAACCACCCAGGAAGTGAACACGATCACAACCATCGCAATGAGCACCGGAATTACGATCGACAAGATCGACAGAACCGTCGAAATCACATCTTCCAGAATGCTCACCGGCACGTTCCCCGCCCCGCCAGTGGTGGCTGTGACTGCCGGGCGCACTGCTAATGATTTTGCGGCATGCACCCCGCCAGCCACCAGCAGCCCGGCGGCCAACGAGAGCACGGGATGCACATCCGTAATCACCTGAGCGCTGGCGGCAAACACGATCGCCCCTGCCACCGGGCGCACGAAGGTTTGAATCAAATCATTGACATGGTTGACTGCCGGGACTTTATCCGCGAAGAACTCAATCAGCGAGAGCACAACCAGCAGCCCGATCACCCACCAATCCGTCAGGGTATCCCAGGGCGGGTTCAACTTCACCAAACTCGTAAAACGGCCCAGCAGCGCCACCACCAGGAGCGGAATGTAAGCATTCAATCCCGCGCTGGCAGACAGCCCAAAAGCAGAGAAAATTCCCGCAAGCAAATCCATCTCAACCTCTTCAGTCTCGCTGCTCCGCTATGATCATCCCAGGTGAAACCCATCCCAGGTGCCTGTCAGTAAGTAGCGCACGTAATCGAGCACAATGATCTGCAACAGCCCTGTACCAAAACCCATTACCAGTGGAAACCACAACTGGCTGGCCTGCGAAAACCTGTTCTCCATGCGCAGCACCATCATCCATAGCATGGCGTACACCATGCTCAGAAGCACCAGGACGCTGAGCGCACTGAGCAGCGCCAGAGGGTAAAGCAACAAGGGGTTCTCATTCAAAACCAGCCCATCCAATCCCAACGCCAGGGCCAAGAGCGGCAGCATCGCTACAGGGCTCTGCATCACCGGGCGGCGATCCCAATCTCGCCACATCGTCTGGTTGTATGCCGGGAAAAGCACCCCGGCCAACACCAGGCCCATCCCAGTCCCCGTGAGCAAACGCAGCCAGTTTTGTGGCTCGTACACGCCCAGCCCCAGGGGGAACAGATGCAGGTAAGAGTTCACGCCATCGACGCCAAAAGCCAACACGAATACACCGAAAATGAACCAGATACTCCGCGACGGCATCCCGCCTCGCCGGGGACGGAAACGCGCCAGGTACGCCAACCCCAACAGCGCCCCCAGAAACATGCCTGAACAACGTGCACATAGCGATAACTGCCGTTCACCCAAGTGGAAAGAACGGGCGTCAATGCGGTGACAAACGGCGTAGCCAATTGCATCCGCCTTGCCCAGCAGTCCTTCCGGCGTGTTCAATAGCCATCCCAGGAACACCAACCCTACCGCTAAAACCACAAGGCCCTTGGCGCCCAGACGAATCGAGCGCCGATTAAAACGATCTCGGACGAAGTCCGCCGGTTCCATATGCCTACATTATAGGTTTTTTTCGCAAAAACGCAAGCGGCAATTGGCAAAGTCCCCCATCTGCGGTATGATATTCCTTTTAGTTGTAAACCACCTCCCCAAAGGGAACCTCTAACATTTGGAAAGCGTCTAAGTACCTATATTGCTCAATTGGAGAACCCCTCATGAAAATTAGATCGGACATCGCCCGTCTGGCTTGCCTGCTGATCGTCATTATGTTGGCTGCCTGTGACGGCTTGACCCCTGCTACACCTACCTCTGCGCCAACGGCCGCCGCCTTGCCCCCAACTGCCGCGCCCACGGCCAGCCCAATCCCCCCTACCGCAACACCCACGGACACGCCTGTTCCCACCCCGGAAGATACGCCGACCCCATCTGCCATCTCCTACGGGCCCAATGAGTTCCCTGCGCAGATCAACCCCTTAACGGGCCTGCCGGTAACCGATCCTCAACTCCTCGAACGGCGCCCGCTATCCGTCAAAGTCCAGATCTTCCCGCGCGGCCAACGCCCGCCGATGGGCGTTTCCCAGGCAGATATCGTCTACGATTATTACCAGAACAACGGCATGACCCGCTTTCACGCCGTTTTCTACAGCCAGGATGCCGAACAGGTGGGGCCGATCCGCTCTGCCCGTCTTTTCGACAGCAACGTAGTGCGCATGTATAAATCTGTGCTGGCGTTCGGCGGCGCCGACCGGCGCATTATGAGCGTTTTCCTCAGTTCCGAATTCGCCGACCGCCTGGTAGTCGAAAACTCTTTCAATTGCCCCCCCATGTGCCGCATCGATCCGAACGGCTACAACTTCCTGGTCACCAACACCAGCGAACTGAGCAAATACATTACGACCAAGGGCGTATCAAATGACCGGCAGGATCTAAACGGCACGACTTTCCATTCTACAGTCCCCGAGGGAGGCAGCCCGGCTACCCAGATCTTCGTGCGCTTCTCGATCAGCGCCTACGCCCGTTGGGATTACGATGCCGCCCAGGCTCGCTACTTGCGCTCGCAGGACACAGCAGAATCGGCCTCCTGGGATGATTCCGTCTATGCCCCCATGATCGACAAGAACAACGGCCAGCAGTTAGTCACTGATAACATCATTGTGCTCTTCTTGCCTCACAAGCTGGTTTATCGATCCGCCTCGGGAACCAGTGAGATCGTCAACATCGATATGCTCGGCAGCGGCCCGGCCTTTGGCATCCGGGATGGGCTGGCCTACCAGCTCACCTGGAGCCGCGCCGATAAAACCGCGCTGGTCCAACTGGCTCTCCCGGATGGAAGCCCCTATCCCCTCAAACCCGGCGTCACCTGGTACGAAGTCATTGGCCAATCCTCTCCTTACCAGGATACTGGCAACGGCATCTGGCGCTTCCAATTCAGCATCCCTTAGAGGTTGCCTGCATATGCGCTGCCGCCTGGGCCACGCTTACATCGTCATCCTGGTTTTGCTCCTGGCAAGCTGTACTGGTGGGCAGCCCTTACCGCCCACCAGTACAATTCTGGTTCTCCCCAGCGCGCCCCCCACCGCCCCGCCCAGCGCTACCCCAACCACAATTCCCAGCTCTCCCACACCCACCCAATCCCTGCCCACCAGCACACCCATCCCTTCCGAGACGCCGGTCGACCTGCAGTCCCTGCCGGGCTTCGGCTACGGCCCAGACACGTTCCCCGCGGATGTCAATCCCCTGACCGGACTGAAAGTGGTCGATCCCAGGCTGCTCGAACGCCGGCCGTTGATGATCAAAATCACCAACTTCCCCCGTGACGTCCGCCCGCAATGGGGTCTGAACGTTGCCGATCACGTTTACGAATACTATCTGGAAGATGACCTCACCCGTTTCATCGGTATTTTCTACGGGCAGGAGGCCAGCCGCGTCGGCCCCGTTCGCTCAGCGCGTCCTTTCGACCTGGAAGTGCTGCGCATGTACAAAGCCATTTTCGCCTTTGGCTATGGCGATGACTTCGTAGTCGATATGCTCATGGAATCCGAAATGCGCAGCTTTCTCGTGGTAGAACGCCCGGATAACTGCCCGCCTCTCTGCCGCGACGTGTACCGTTCAGATTACAACAACCTCTTTACAGACACCGCACAGCTCGGCCAGTACATCACCGACCGCGGCATCGATAACAGCCGCCAGGATTTGAGCGGTCTGCGCTTCGAAGCCAACAGTCTGGTTACTTACGGCGGCGGCGCAGTGCCGCGTCTGTTTGTACGCTATTCCAACGAGTCTTACCATCGCTGGGAGTACGACCCCATCTCGCAGCGCTACCTGCGCTGGCAAGAGACCGTCAGCCTGGCCTCCAGGCAGGAGGACTACGCCCCGCTCTTCGACAGCCTGACCGGCCAGCAGGTCTACGCCGACAATATCGTCATTGTGCTCGCCCCCATCCATTACCTGTACAAATCCAAATCCACCGAAATCTTCGGCACCGATCTGATGGGCACGGGAGACGCTTATGCCATGCGCCAGGGACGCATGTTCTCCATCCAGTGGCGCCGCGATGCGGCCTCTGCGCTGATCACCCTGCGTTTCCCCGGCGGTGCCCCTTATCCACTCAAGCCGGGGAACACCTGGTTCATTGTCTTGGGAGAAACTTCCTACCACGAAATCCAGCCCGACGGCGGCTGGCGCTTCACCTTCAGCATGCCTTGAGCCCTGACAGGATGCTGCGCACCAGGCCGGGCCCGGCATAAACCAGCCCGGTATAAACCTGTACCAGCACAGCGCCCGCCTCCAGCTTTTCCAGCGCATCCGCCGCGCACATCACCCCTCCGACCCCAATCACCGGCAGTTTGTTTCCAGCGCGAGCGCTGATGGCGCGCACCATCTGGGTGCTGCGCTCCCGCAGCGGCGCGCCGCTCAACCCGCCAGTCTCTTTCGACAAAGGCGAAACTAGCCCCTCCCGGCTCAGGGTAGTATTTGTGGCAATCACGCCGTCGACTCCCGCGCTCACCAGCGCATCCAGCGCATCATCCAATTCCTGGTCGGAGAGGTCTGGGGCCAGCTTGACCAGCAGGGGCGCGGTCCGCCTGCCTTGCGCCAGGAATTCCTGCTTACGCTGCACCAACGGTCTCAACAAATCCTCCAAAGCCTGGCGCGCTTGCAGCCGGCGCAGGCCAACCGTATTGGGCGAACTGACGTTCACCGCCAGGTAATCTGCCAGGGGCGAAAAAACTTCCATCAACGCCAGGTAATCCTGGGCGGCCTCTTCCAGAGGCGTATCCTTGTTCTTGCCAATGTTCACCCCTAGCACCGTCCCATACGGGCGCGCCGCCCTCAAACGCCTGCTCACAGCCTGCGCCCCCTGCCCGGGGAACCCCATGCGGTTGATCAAAGCCCCAGACTCGGGCAGGCGAAACAGGCGCGGCCTGGGGTTGCCAGCTTGCGGGCGCAGCGTTACCGTACCGACTTCGATATGCCCGAATCCCAGGGCTGACAGGCCAAGCCAGCCCAGCCCATCCTTATCATAACCCGCCGCCAGGCCCACCGGGTTCGGGAAAACCAGCCCGAATGCTTCGACAGGCGACCGGCGCGCCTCGCCTACCAGGAGGGTGCGCAGCGCGTGGCACATCCCTGGCACAGCTCCCGCCATGCGCACCAGGCTCAAGGTAAGCGCATGGGCGCGTTCCGGGTCGAGTCGAAAAAGCCAGGGCCGCAGATGCGTGTACATTCTGGATCGCCTGCAGACCTGTTACGAAGCGCCTGCCAGGAACTGGCGTACAGCCGCAATGCGCTCCGCAGGCACTTTGCCCGTGCTTTCCCAATAGTCCAACATCTGCGCCAGCGTGAGCACGGCGTGCATCCGGTAGCCCTGCTCAGCCAGAGCCTGCCCCGCGCCGGATTGGCGGTCGATCAGCACCACCACATCCTGCACCTGTAAACCGGCGGCCGCCAGCTTTTCGATGGCTTCGAATTTGCTGCCGCCAGTAGTCGCCAGGTCATCCACCACGACCACGCGCTCGCCAGGCTGGTACAGGCCTTCGATCTCGGCGCGCGTGCCATAAGCCTTCACCTCTTTGCGCGGGTAGACCAGCGGCCAACCGCTTTGCAAACTGATCGCCGTCGCGATAGGCAGCGCGGCATAGGGCAGGGCCGCCAGGCGGTCGAACACCAGCGCGCGCAAAATGGGCAGGTACGCACCAGCCACCTGCGCCAATAGCTTGGGATGGCTCACCAGTTGGCGCAAATCCAGGTAAATGGGCGATTGCAGCCCTGATTTCAGGGTGAACTCGCCGAAACGCACACAGCCCGCCGCCAACAGCCCATCCGCCAGGGTTTGTAAAGATGCAGCGAGAGGTTCCTCACTGCCTGGAAGCTTCGCTCCTGGCGAACTGGCAGCCACTCTGCCGGATGTAATCCCCCGCCTGTAGGCGTTGATCTGCTCGCGCAGGTCGATGGCTGCCCGGCGCGGCTGCGAGGCGCGCCCAATGGCGCGCGAGACCGGCAGCAGCAGCCCCAGGCCATCGGCGCGCAAACCCGCCTGCAAGGCTGCCTCCAGCTCGCCGCCCTGCGCGCCCACGCCCGGGGCCAAAATCCACAGCCCAGGCGCGACGGCGCGCACGCGCCTCAGGGCCTGTGGATGCGTGGCTCCCACCACCAGGCCCAGGTTATCGCCGCGATTCCAGGCCTGGGCCAGGCGCGCCACGTTCTCGTATACCGTCTCGCCTGCCGCCACCGGCAAATCCTGCAAGTCAGCCGACCCCGGATTGGAAGTCTTGCACAGCAGAAAGACGCCTCGTTCCGGGTCTTGCAAGAAAGGCTCCAGGGCGTCCCGTCCCAGGTAAGGGTTGATAGTCACCGCATCTGCTCCCAGAGCCTGGAAGGCTGCCCGGGCATATGCCTGGGCGGTGGAGGCGATATCGCCACGCTTGGCATCCAGGATCACCGGGATGCCCTGTGGCACCGCTGCAATCACTTGCTGCAGCGCGGCGACGCCCTGCCAGCCGTAAGCTTCGAAAAAGGCCGCGTTCGGCTTGAACGCCGCTGCCAGGTCAGCCGTGGCTTCGATCAGGCGCAGGCAGAAATCGCGGGCGGCTTCGGCGCTGTCTGCAGGCAGTTCAGCCGGATGCGGGTCCAGGCCAACACACAGCAGCGATTCGGCCTGGCGGGCGCGTTCCTCCAGGTAATGGAAAAAGGTCATGGCCATGCCTCATGCCTTGCCCAACACCATCGCCAGCAGCGCCATGCGCACATACAGGCCATATTCCATCTGTCGGAAATAGGCCGCCCGCGGATCATCGTCCACTTCCATGCTGATCTCGCCGACGCGCGGCAGCGGGTGCATCACGATCATGCGCTCTTTGGCAAGCCGCATCGTTTCGCCCGAAATCACGTAAGCGCCTTTGACTTTTTCGTAGTCCTCGGGATTCTCGAAGCGTTCTTTCTGCACCCGGGTGACGTACAGCACGTCCGCCTCAGACAAAACCGAGTCCAACTGTGTAAACTCCGCCTGCGGGATATCTTTCTCGCCAAGCTCTGCGATGATCTCGGCCGGCATGCGCAGGATACCTGGAGCGACGTAATTCAGGCGCACGTTGAAGAGCGAGAGCAGGCGCGCCAGCGAGTGCACCGTGCGCCCATACTTCAAATCGCCCAACATGGTCACCGTCAGGCCATCCACCTGGCCCAGCTCCGCCACGATGGTGAACAAGTCTAACAAGGCCTGGGTGGGATGCTCGCCGACGCCGTCGCCAGCGTTGATGATCGGCTTGCGAGCATATTTGGCTGCCAGCGCTGAAGCGCCCACTTCTGGGTGGCGCAGCACGATCACGTCAGCGTAACATTCCAGGGTGCGCACCGTATCCGGCAAGGACTCGCCTTTGGAAACCGATGAGTAGCGCACTTCGTTAATCGGGATCACGCTGCCTCCCAGGCGCTCCATCGCCGAGGTGAACGAAGAAGAAGTGCGCGTCGAGGGCTCGTAGAAAAGATTGGCGAGGATTTTGCCCTTCAACAAATCAAACGTGCCAATTCGCTCGACCGTCTCGCGCATTTCGTGCGCCACGCCAAAGATGTATTCCAAATCCTGGCGGCTGAACTGTTTGACGGTGAGAATATCCTTGCCGTAGAAAGGCGCATTGTGCTGGTCGCCCAGGGGCAAATAAGGACTTTGGGTCCGGTTGGGGGGTACATAAGTTGCCATCTTTTCTCTCCTGTTGGGTTATTCAAATTGATCAAACACTACCTGCTCGGGCAAAACCTGCCAGGTTTCTGCCATAGCCGCCAGGCGCTAACACCTGGCCATCGCGGAATACCTCGCGGCCGCGCAGCACCACACGGCGCAGGCGGCCGCGCACCTTCCGGCCCTCGAAAGGCGTCCAGCCGCAGCGCGAGTACATTTGCGCTGCGTGGATCTCCCCATCAGCCCGTGGATCGATCTCGATCCAGGTTTCCGGCTGCTCGGGCAGGCCGAAAATGCGCCGGGGGTTGGTCACCATGCGCGCCACCAGATCGTCCATCTCCAGGCGCCCCTCGCTCACAGCCGTCAACAATAGAGGCAGGGCGGTTTCCAGCCCCGGGAAGCCAGGCGGCGGGTTGTCGCTGTCTTTTTCCTCCAGCCTGTGCGGAGCGTGGTCCGTAGCGAAGCAGTCGATCACGTCCAGGTTGTCCCACAGCGCCTGCTGGTCGGCTGGCGTAGCCAGGCGCGGGCGCACTTCGCTGCGCCCTGCGCCCAGGGCAGGGATATCGTCCTGCGTCAGGAACAGGTGGTGCGGCGTCACCTCGCAAGTCACCTTTAGCCCCTTTTGTTTGGCTTCCCGGATGAGCAGGATCTCTTCCCGCAGTGAAACGTGCGCCAGGTGCACCGGGCGGTCGTACAGAGCCGCCATCAGGATCACCGCCGCCATCGAGCGGCCTTCAGCGTGCGCCACGACCGGAAGATGGCGCGGCCAGGCGGCGAAATGCGCCATCCACAGGCTCAAATCATCCAGGCGCAGCGCTCCGTAGGTCTGGTCCAGGTACATTTTCAACCCGGCGCTCTGCTCCGCCAGTGCTAAGGGTACAGCCAGGTTATCCGGGCCGGCGCCCAGGTATTGGGCATAATCGCAGCGCGCTTTGTTGTGTGCGGCTTGCAGCGCCTGGGCCAGACTGCCTGCATCGGTGATGGGCGGCGTGGTATTGGGCATCGCCAGGATGGCGGTAAACCCGCCGGCCAGGGCGGCGGCGCTGCCGGAGTCCCAGTCTTCCTTATGGGTCGCACCCGGCTCGCGCAGATGTACGTGGGGATCGATCAATCCAGGTAGTTTCATCACATAGACAAAAAAATAGAGCCGCTAGGGCTCTATTTGGGAAAGCATAAAAAATTCGCCCATTGGGGCTTTGAGGCCCCGAGGCGAATCGTTTGGGTCGAACCTTTGATGGGCTAACAAATTCCGGCGCTCCATTCCGCCCGATTTTACAGCGATTCCGCTGCCTGTCAAGAGCTGGTCTAGACTTCTAATCTCTTTCTCATAATCCCCAAAAGAGTTGCGCTGATTGCTCACTCGGGTGAGTTGAACTCCCAGGATTGCAGCTCCTGCAAGGCGTGATGAGCGGTCAAGTCCAGGTGCAGCGGAGTGATCGATACCATCCCATCGGCCAGAGCGCCGAAATCCGTGCCTTCCTCCAGTACACCAGTAGGCGCCTCCCCACCGATCCAGTAATAGGGCCGCCCGCGCGGGTCCTTGCGCGCATCGAGCTGGTCGCGGTAAACGCGCAGCCCCTGGCGGGTGATGCGCATGCCCTTCAGCTCATCCTCGGGCAGGTAAGGCACATTCACGTTGAGCAGGATGCCCTTGGGCAAGCCGTGCTCGATTACAGTGTGGACAATCTGCCGGGCCACGTGCGCCGCGGCGACATAATCCAGCGCGCCCAGGTGGTTCTCGGGCGAATCCAGTGAGACTGCAATCCCTGGCAGCCCCCAGATGGCAGCTTCCATCGCTGCGGTGACTGTGCCAGAATACGTGACATCGTGGCCCAGGTTTGCATTCGGATTGATACCCGAGACCACCAGGTCAACTTTTTCGGGCAGCAGGCCAAGCAGGGCCAGGGCAACGCAATCGGACGGGGCGCCATCGCAGGCCAAAGCCGGTGCGCCGTCGGCCAGTTGCACTTCCTTGACCCGCAAAGGGCGGTGGAGAGTCTTCACGTGCCCGGAAGCCGACCAGTTGTGATCCGGAGCCAGTACGGTCACTTTCCCCAGGCTGCGCATCTCAAGCGCCAGGGCGAGCAAGCCCGGGGCAGCAACGCCATCATCATTCGTAACTAAAATATGCATAAGAATACCAGTTGGTTAGATTCCCAGGATCAACGACGGAGTGGATAACAAACGTGCTACACATTGTAGCACAATCCGATTCTTACCAGCGCTCGCATTCTCCATGCTGGTAGGGTCCGGGGCCGATGCGCTTTTTCACCTGACAATCCTCTCATTTCGCCTGATTCGGTGGTAAAATAAAAAGGTAATTGCCTCAGGATTTGTACATGGCTCCGCCAGTCCTTTCGGAGGGCTGGCGGTTTTGTTTCAAGTCGGGACAAGCTGCCCACACTTTGCAGGGCAAACATAACCTGCGGGATGCTCTACTGCCAGCATACCCGCAAAAAAACAGGAGACGAGGGATGAATACGAAGTTATACGTGGGGAACCTACCTTACGAAACCACCGAAGACGATCTACGCACATTGTTTACCCAGGCTGGAGCGGTTACTTCCGTCAGCCTGATCAAGGATCGAGATACGGGCAGGTCTAAGGGTTTTGCTTTTATTGAAATGGGCTCCCAAAGCGAAGCGGAAGAAGCCATCAAGATCTTCAACGGTAGCAGCTATGGCGAACGCGAGTTGAAAGTCAATATTGCACGGCCACGCGAAGAGCGCCCCACATCCGGTTATGACCGCCGCCCCAGCAACCGCGGCGGTGGAAGCCGGGACCGCAAACGACGCACCGGCGGCAGCGGTGGTGGGTACGGCCGCTACTAAACCAACCTTTACCCCACCGGGAGATTCCTGAATGTCTTAAAATTACCTGCCGGATTGTAGTAGTAGAGAAAGTGAGGCAAACCTAATGAATTTTCAAGTAGGCGATACGATCGTTCATCGTTCCTACGGACCAGGAAAAATTCTCAAAATGGATGAGAAAAGACTGTCAGGCCGCACGGATCTCTACTACGTCGTTCAGGTAAAAGATCTAACGCTCTGGGTCCCCGTTCGTGATAGCAGCGAAAGCAGCCTGAGGTTGTTAACGCCTGCCAAAGAATTCGAGAAGCTCTTTGCGATCTTGAGCGGCTCGGGAGAACCCCTTTCCGCCAACCGCATTGAACGTAAGACCCAATTGATCGAACAGATGCAGAGCGGAAGCCTGGAGGCCATTTGCCGGGTGATCCGCGATCTGACGAATTACAAACGAACCAAGAAAATGAGCGACAGTGATGCCTCTATCCTGGAGCGCGCTCGGGATTTCTTATTGACTGAATGGAAGCTTTCGTTATCGGTTCCCCTGGCACAAGCCGATCAAAAACTGAAGCAATTATTGGGAGAAAACCCATCTCCTAGATAACATCGTGTAAAATCGGTTCTAAGATAAAACATAGGACACACCGGGATCAGATACGAGGAGCCGACATATGAAAACCTATCTCAGCCGAAGCCTGGGCATTTTATTGATAGCCGCTGCTGTGGGTGGTCTGGCCTTCAGCCTCCTGGGGCTGGTAAGCATCTGGCGTTCAAAACCGGCGCTGGAAGCTAACCTGCTCAGCGGTACAAAACTGCTGAACGATACGTTGCAAACTTCCATCCAGGGATTGGGCCTGATCCAGGCCTCGCTGGGTGAGGTGGCCGGCGGGCTGGGTATTTTGCAAGGCGCCCTGGATACAACCGCACAGACGCTGCAATCCAGCCAGCCGCTGGTCGACGGAATTACCGGCTTGATGGCAACCGATCTACCCGATATGATCCGGGCTACGCAAAGCTCGCTGGATTCCGCTCAGGAGAGCGCATTAGTGATCGACGCCGTTCTAGGAGCGCTCAGCTTTCTCCCCGGGGTAGATTATCATCCAGAAAAGCCGTTGAACGAGGCGCTGAGGGAGGTTTCAACCAGCTTGGACGATTTGCCCCAGGCCCTGACCGATATGGAAGGGGATTTGAAAGAAACCAGCCGCAACCTGGAGATCGCCCAATCGGACCTGGCCGAGATATCCAGCTCTGTCGAGCAGATCAACACCAGCTTACAAGATTTCGACGGCGTGATCCTCAGCTACAATACCTCCCTGATCACCGTTCAAAAGCAGTTGCAGGCGCTGCAAACCAGGCTGCCCCAACTGGTCAATGGCCTCGCCTGGGGATTGACAGCATTTCTGCTCTGGATGGCAGTCGCCCAACTGGGGCTCTTCACCCAGGGCTGGGAACTGATGTCTAAACGCGCCGAAAAAGAAGCGGACGTGAAGCCAGACGCGCCTGAAGGAACCTCCGCATAGCCCGTAAGCACAGCAAGCCGGAAACGGATCGCCTTTTGAAAATCGACCCTCTGGAGCGAATACCCTCCAGAGGGTCTAATCTTTACGCGAGCATATTTCGCAGCACGGTGTGCAATATCCCGCCATTGCGGTAATATTCGATCTCGACCGAAGTGTCCAGGCGGGCAATCGCCTGGAAGGCCACTTCCCCGCCATCCCCGCGCCGGGCGCGTACCGTCACCTCGCTCTTGGGTGTAAGGCTGTCGCTCAGGCCTTCGATCGAGAACGTTTCCTCTCCGGTCAGCCCCAGGCTGTCAACGCTGGCGCCGGGCTTGAACTGCACCGGCAGCACCCCCATGCCCACCAGGTTAGAGCGATGAATGCGCTCGAAGGATTCGGCGATGACCGCCTTGACGCCCAATAAGATCGTGCCTTTGGCGGCCCAGTCGCGGCTGGAGCCCGTGCCATACTCCTTGCCAGCCAAAACGACCAGCGGCACGCCTTCCTGGCGGTACTGCATGGCCGCCTCGTAGATGCTCATCCGCTCGCCATCCGGGTAATGCAAGGTCACACCACCCTCCACGCCTGGGACCAGGCGGTTCTTCAGACGGATATTGGCGAAAGTGCCGCGCGTCATCACCCGGTCATTGCCGCGCCGCGAGCCATACGAGTTGAAGTCGCGCGGCGCCACGCCGCTCGCCACCAGGTACTTGCCCGCCGGGCTTTCGGCAGAGAAAGAACCAGCCGGGGAAATGTGGTCGGTCGTAATCGAGTCGCCCAGAACTGCCAGGGAGCGCGCCCCGCGGATATCCTGAACGGGTTGCACCTCCGGGGTCAGCCCAATGAAGAAAGGCGGCTCTTGAATGTAAGTCGAGCGCTCATCCCAGGCGTACAATTCCGCTTCGCCCGCCTGGATAGCGTTCCAGGTCGGGTTGCCCGAGAAAACGTCGGCGTACTTCTCGGCGAACATCTCCGGCAGCACCGTCCTGGCAATGGTCGCGCTGATCTCCTCGTTAGTCGGCCAGATTTCGCGCAGGTAGACCGGGTTGCCTTCACTGTCGCTGCCCAATGGCTCGCTCATCAGGTCGATATCCACGCTGCCGGCCAGGGCATAGGCCACCACCAGCGGCGGAGAAGCCAGGAAGTTGGCGCGCACGTAAGGGTGCACGCGCCCCTCGAAGTTGCGGTTGCCCGACAAGACCGCCGCCGCTACCAGGTCAGCGCTGCTGATTGCCTTGGTCACCTCACCGGGCAGCGGTCCGGAGTTACCAATGCAGGTTGTGCAGCCGTAACCGACGATGTTGAAACCCAAGGCCGCCAGTGGCTCCAGCAAGCCGGCCTGCTCCAAATAGGCAGTGACCACGCGCGAGCCGGGCGCCAGGCTGGTCTTCACGTACGGCTTGACTTTCAGGCCGCGCGCCAGGGCCTTCTGCGCCACCAACCCGGCGCCGATCAGCACCGAAGGATTGGATGTATTCGTGCAAGAAGTGATCGCGGCGATCACCACAGCCCCGTGCTCCATTTCCACGCTGCCCCCATTGGCGCCCATCACGCCTTTGCTGTGCAACTGGGCTTCGCTCAGCTCGTAGCCACGCTCTTTCACCGGGGCCACCAGCGCTTTGCGGAAAGTGTCCTTCAATTGATCCATCGGGATGCGGTCCTGCGGCCGCTTCGGGCCCGCCAGGCTGGGCACAACGCTGCTCAGGTCCAGCTCGAGGGTATCGGTGAATTGCGGGTCCGGGGTCTGGGCAGTGCGGAACAGGCCCTGTTCCTTACAATAGCGCTCGACCAGCTCAGGCGGGCGGCCGGTCAGGCGCAGGTAGCGCAAGGTTTCATCGTCCACCGGGAAGAAACCGATCGTCGCCCCATATTCTGGCGCCATGTTGGCAATCGTGGCGCGGTCGGGCAGCGACATACTGGCCAACCCAGGGCCATAAAATTCTACAAACTTCTCGACCACGCCCTTCTTGCGCAGCATCTGGGTGACTGTCAGAGTCAGGTCGGTGGCCGTAACGCCTTCGCGCAGCTCACCCACCAGCTTGAAACCCACCACGTCAGGTGTAACCAGGTCGATGGGCTGCCCCAGCATGGCCGCCTCGGCCTCGATGCCGCCCACGCCCCAGCCAACGACACCCAGGCCGTTGATCATGGTCGTGTGCGAGTCGGTGCCCACCAGGGTATCCGGGAAAGCCAGGCGCACCCCATCCTGTTCCTTGACCATCACCACCTGGGCCAGGTATTCCAGGTTGACCTGGTGGACGATCCCGGTGGCCGGTGGGACAACGCGGAAGTTATCGAAAGCCTTTTGCCCCCAGCGCAAGAACTCATAGCGCTCGCGGTTGCGCTGGAATTCCAGCTCTGCATTGCGCTGGAATGCATCTGGCAAAGCAAAGAAATCCACCTGCACCGAATGGTCGATGACCAGGTCAACCGGCACCAGCGGGTTGATCTTTTTCGGATCGCCGCCCAGGCGCGCCATGGCGGCCCGCATCGCCGCCAGGTCGACCACAGCCGGGACACCTGTAAAGTCTTGCATGATCACCCGCGCTGGCCGGTAGGGCAAAGACGGCCGCTCCGCTGCCTGCGGCTGCCAGTTCGCCAGGTTGAGAATATCCTGGCGAGTGATCTCGCGCTCGTTGCACTGCCGCAGCAGCGCTTCGAGCATCACGCGGATCGAAAAAGGCAGGCGCGCCAGTTGCACCAGGCCAGCCTGTTCCAGTTTGCGCAGGTTGTAAATCGTGGCTTCACCCTGCGAGGTCTTCAAAACAGTTTGAAACTGAAGCAAATCATCTAGCATATTGTTCTCCTCTAAAAATACAGCGCATTCACTATTGCCGCGCTGGCATAACCTGCTGGATGGCAGATCAAACGAATCTATTGGCGCTGCCGCCTGGCGATAGCGTCGGACATGCGCGCAACGCGCAGCATATACGCCACATCGTGAACGCGCACAATGTCAGCGCCGCGCGCAATCCCAATGGCGACAGCCGCGGCCGTGCCTTCAACGCGCTGTTCAGGCGGCAGATTCAACGTATAACCGATAAATGACTTCCGTGAGGGGCCCAGCAAAACCGGATAGCCCAGGGCGCGGATTTCACCCAGGCGGTCGACCAGCTCCAGGTTCTGTTCGACCGTCTTGCCAAAGCCAATCCCCGGATCGAGGATGATGTGCTCGTCCGGGATCCCGGCGGCGTGGGCCAGCGCCACGCTTTCCAGCAGCTCGCGCTGGATATCCTCGAGCAGGTTTTCGTAATCCATGCCGATGTAGCGCCCTCCCAGGCGATCCTTGATTTCAGCGTGCGCCCAGGAGCTGCGATTATGCATCAGGATCACCGGCGCAGCGTAACGCGCCGCCACGCCGGCCAGGTCGGGGTCGGCGTGCAGCCCCCAAACATCGTTGAGCATGCACGCGCCCGCTTGAAAAGCTGCCTCGGCTACCTGGGCTTTATAAGTGTCCACAGAAACGGGCACGTCCAGCTCAGTCACCAGGGCGCGCACCACTGGCAGCAGGCGCGCCAGTTCTTCTTCGGCGCTCACCGGTTGGGCCCCCGGGCGAGTGCTCTCGCCTCCCACATCCAGGATGTCAACGCCTGCCGCAGCAAAACGCCGGGCCTGCTCCACAGCCGCTTCCACCAGGGCCGGCGCTTGCATCTCGCCTGGCTGCCCCTTCACGAGGCCATCCCCAGAAAAGCTGTCCGCAGTTATATTGAGGATGCCCATCACATACGTGCGGGCACCCCATTCGAAGATGCGCTCTTGAATTTGAAGTTTTTGGGTTTTCAGCATTGTAAACAGAACAAGAACAGGGCTACTCGCCTCAGCGGATACCCTCGCATCCAGGTGCTAACCGAGAATCGTTACACCACCTGGGTCAGCGGGCGCGCCAGCCAGGCCTCTGCCTCGCCAATCTCAGAAAAGATAGCCATCTCCACCCCGCCAGGGCTGGACAAGGCCGCAATCTGTTCGATCATCTCGCGCACCTGCGCATTGGCCACTACCACCGCCAGGCGAATGTTGCGCACCGAGGGGTCGGTATTCACTTCGAGAGCATACTGCACCGCTTCGTGCGGCAGGCTTTCCACCTGGCGTAAATCGTACAGGTTGCGCGTCAACCGGTCCGAATCCAGCAGATGCTCCAGGGCAAATTCACGCCAGTGCTCGAGCGTCTTATGCGAGATATCGCTAAAAACCACGTTCATGCCACCATCCGCACGCCGCGTAACCGTGTAGCCGATTCCGGGAGTTGGTACCCACTTCAGGGGTTTCAGGTCTGCCGAGCTCATCATTACGCCTCCTTCAAAGCAAACTTACTTACAAATATCATTTTAACTGAGAATTCCCCAATAAATTATAATCTTTATCGGGTTCTAAGGTTTTGGGCATAGGGAACAACCCCGCTAACATCCACCGCCGCCAGCAGCTCCGCCACCGTCTTACCCAGAACGGGGTGGCGAAAATCGGGGGCCAGGTCGGCCAATGGCGCCAACACAAAGGCGCGCTCCGCCAGGCGCGGGTGCGGGATAACTAAGCGGGGCGTGTCCAAAACCAGATCGTCATAGAACAGGATGTCCAGGTCGATCTTGCGCGGGCCGTAGCGCAACCCGGGCTTGCGCCCCAGCTTCACTTCCAGCCGCTTGAGGAAATCCATCAACTCCAGTGGGGCCAGGTCAGTGGTCACGCGTGCAGCCTGGTTGAGAAACACAGGCTGGTCTAACACGCCCCACGGCGGCGTTTCGTATACTGGCGAAACCGCCAGCACCTGCGCTCCTGGCTGCATAGATTCCAAAGCCGCCTGCAAATTTGCCAGGCGCTCGCCCAGGTTGGTTCCCAGGGCCAGGTATACCACGTGGCTCATACGCGTTCTAAAACCGTCGCAGTTGCCATGCCATGCCCGATGCACATGCTCTGCAAGCCATAACGCCCGCCGCTGCGCTGCATTTCATGCAACAGCTTGGTCATCACCACTGCCCCGGTAGCGCCCAGCGGGTGACCCAGGGCGATCGCCCCACCGTTAGGGTTCAGACGCTGCCAATCCGCATAGCCGAATTCCCTGGCCCAGGCCAGCACAACGCAGGCGAAAGCTTCGTTGACCTCGATCACGTCCATATCCTGTAAAGACAGGCCAGCCCGCTTGAGCACCTGCCGGGTAGCCGGGATGGGCCCGTCCAGCATGAGCACCGGATCGGAGCCCACCGCTGTGCGCGCCACCACGCGCGCCATCGGCGACAGGTTATAACGGCCTACGGCTTCCGGCGAAGCCAACAGCAAAGCCGCAGCGCCATCGCTGATCTGGCTGGCATTGCCCGCCGTGATCACTCCGTTCAACTGAAAAACCGGCTTGAGGGCCGCCATTTTCTCCCGGTCAGGCGGCATGCGCACACCCTCATCATGAATCACCCGCCGCCCATCTGGGCGCTCTAAAGGCAGGATCTGGCCCTCGAAATAACCTTTCTGGATGGCGTGCATCGCCCGCAGATGGCTCTGATAGGCGTAATCATCCAGCTCCTCTCGGCCCAACTGCCACTTGGCGGCCATCATCTCGGCGCTGAAGCCCTGGTGAACCAATTCGTAGGGGAAATCAGCCGGCCAATGCTCGGGGTAATCGGCGCCCAGCGGCTGGTGTGACATCATCTCCGTACCGCCAGCGATCACCAGATGCATATCCCCGGCCAGGATCGCCTGGGCGGCGAAGTGTACGGCTTGCTGCCCCGACCCGCACATGCGATTCAAGGTGACCGCCGGTACATGGCTGGGGAAACCGGCCTGGAGCGCACTCAGGCGCGCCAGGTTGGCGCCTTGATCGCCGATCGGCGTCACACAGCCCCAGATGACATCCTCGATGCGCGCCGCTTCAACGCCCGCCCGGCGCACAACCTCCTGTAAGACCGCGGCCGTCAAATCAACCGGCGTAAACGGGGCCAGGGCTCCGCTGGCCTTCCCCACCCCCACGGGCGCACGCACCGCTGCGATGATAAACACTTCACTCATAGGGAAACCTTCCTCATGGCAAGCAAGTACTCAAATGGACGATCGATTTGCAATTTTCCTGAAATGCAGATGAAGTGGAAAGCGCTGTTCCTGCAAGCATACCATAAAAGTGGATTTCCGTAACAGTAGATGTTGACATCGCCGCTTGGCAATCTCTCGATTGGGTTTGCCAAGACGCCCAGGAACGGCTAAAATTGGTATAACCAAAATAGGAAAGGAAGCATCATGGCGCAGGCAACATTTCATTTTCCGCGTGGATTCCTGTGGGGTGCAGCAACTGCTGCACATCAGGTCGAAGGTAACAATACCCATAACAACTGGTGGGCCTGGGAACAAGAACCGGGTCGCATCATCAAGGGGCACAAATCCGGGCTGGCCTGTGACTGGTGGAACGGGCGCTGGCGCGAAGATTTCGATCGCGCCGCCGAGACCGGCCAGAACGCCCACCGCTTCTCGGTGGAGTGGAGCCGCATCCAGCCAGCTCCCGACCGCTGGGATGAGAACGCCCTGGACCGCTACATCGAGATGCTGCGTGGCCTGGCAGAGCGCAACCTGACTCCTATGGTGACGCTGCACCACTTCAGCGATCCGCAGTGGTTGGCCGAAAAAGGCGGCTGGGAGAACGAAGAGGTTGTTCAATACTATGTTGCCTTCGTGCGCAAGACCGTCGAGGCGCTGAAAGAATACGTCAACCTGTGGGTGACCCTCAACGAGCCCAACTTACTGCCGATCAACGCCTACTTGATGGGAGATTTTCCTCCCGGCAAGAACGATTTCGGCACCGCTCTGAAAGTGCTTGCCAACCTGGCGCGCGCCCACGCTGCAGCTTATCCGGTTATTCACGAACTGCAGCCCACTGCCAGGGTGGGCATCTCACTGCACTATCGCGGCCTGCAGCCCGCCAACCCATCTTCACCTCTCGATCGCTGGGCGGCTGGCATGCAGTTCAAAATCTTCAACAATTTCTTCCCGGCGGCCCTGTCCACTGGGGTGATGCGCTTCCCGGCCTGGTCCAGGCGACTGCCCGAGGCCAGGGGCACCCAGGATTTCCTGGGATTGAACTACTACACCCAGGACCTGGTGCGCTTCAGCCTGCTCAACCCCGGCGAATTGTTTGGCAAGCGCTTCTATCCTCCGGATGCGCCGTTGAGCGAAACCGGCTTCATCGCCAATGTGCCCACGGGCATGTTCGACATGCTCAAATGGGGCAACCAGTTCGGACTGCCGATCCTGATCACTGAGAACGGCGTGGAAGACTCGACCGACAACTTCCGCCGGCGCTATTTGATCGAACACCTGCACCAGGTGTGGCGGGCGGTCAATTTCAACATCCCGGTCAAAGGCTATTTCCACTGGACGCTGGTCGACAACTTCGAGTGGGAGCGCGGTTGGACGCAGCGCTTCGGCCTGTGGGAGCTGGATGTTGAGACCCAGGCGCGCCGCAAACGCCCCAGCGCCGACCTGTACGCCGAAATCTGCAAAGAGAACGGCATCTCTTCCGAGATGGTGGCCCGCTACGCGCCGGAGATCTTTGCCGCCTTGTTCCCCAATTAGGCACCAGGACAGGCGACAACCCGATGGATTCAGCGGACTACACGCCCTTGCCCGTGCAAATCCGGGCGGCGCGGCAGGCAGACACGCCCGATGTGATGGCTTTGACCGCCAACATCTGGGAAGGCCACGATTACGTTCCCCACGTCTGGCAGGAATGGCTGGCAGATCCACACGGCCGGCTGCTGGTGGCCGAGCGCCAGGGGCGCGTCCTGGGCCTGAGCAAGCTCAGCCGCATCTCCGAGTTCGATTGGTGGCTGCAAGGCCTGCGCGTCCACCCGGATTACCAGGGACAGGGCATCGCCTCCCGCCTGACCGAAGCCAGCTTGCAAGCCTGGCTGGAGATTGGCGCGGGGACCCTGCGCCTGACCACCCACAGGCCTCCCGTCAGGCACCTGATGGACAGGCTGGGGCTGGCTCTGCTGGGAGAAGTATCCACCTTCGCCCGCACCGACCTGCTGGCAGAGGCTGAGGAAATCCCAGCCTCGCTCTTCGAAAAGCTCGCCCCAGAAGAAGCCGCCCCGGCCGCCGCTTTTGTCCTGCACAGCGCCTCCATGCAGTACAACTGGGGCCTGATCGATATGGAATGGGTGCACGTTCCACCCCGCCCGGTTTACCTGGAAGGTATCGCCCGGCAGGGACAGGCGTGGTGGTGGCACGGGCGGCAAGGCCTGTTGGCTTATTTCGAAGACGAGGATGACGATGGCAACCTGGCTCTCGCCATCCAGTTCGTCGCCTGCCAGGTGCAGCAGCTCGGCGACTGCCTGTCGGACTCCCTGCGCCTGGCCGCGTCCCTGGGCTACGCCCGCGCCAGTTGGATGGCGCCCCTGCACCCAGAGATGCTGGAATACCTGGAGCAGGCCGGTTTCGTGCGAAGCTGGGACAGGGCCCTGGGCGTTTACGCCCTGGAGCACCCGGGCAAAAGCTAGACAACCTCATCTACAGGTTGCTGCAAAACCTCGTAGGTGTAGCCATCCCGGATGGGCTGGTTGGCGTTCAGGTGTGTGCGGATGTACTGCCCGCAGTTGCTGCCGATGTAATTCTCTTCGACCTCGCCGATGCTGACGATCACCTGGTAGCCAGCGGCGCGTAAAGATTCGACGATCTCGTACTCCTCCCGCGCTGCGCCAGGATCGATATACGAGGCCAGCCGGTTCTGCTCGGCCCGGTAGGTCGGGTTGAGCGGGGTGATCTTGACCAGGAATTTTTCCGGGGAGAAATACTGCCGCAGCACCTGCGCTTCCACGGGCATGCCCTGGGCCAGGGCGAAGTTCAGCGTGATCTTGCGGTCGCCGGGGCTGTAGAAGCGCTCGCCATATTCGGCCATCTGCCGGAAGCTCCACTTCTTGACCGGGATGATCTGGTCGCGCCGCGCCGGGTCGGTGGTGTGCAGCGAAAACTGGAACTGGAAGTGCCCGCCGGCATATTGCGCTTGCTTGATCTCCAGCAGGCGCTCGAAGAACCGCCCCGCACCGGCCGGCGCAACCGTAGAGATGGAAGGCATCAGGCCCGGGGCGTGGTAGCGGCGTGGCAGTTCCTCCAAAACCGTGAGCAGATGGGGGTTGAGCGCCGGCTCGCCCATGCGGGCGAACTGGATCTTGAACTGGCGCGCCGGCACGCGCCCATCCGGGTAGCGCTTGCGCACCAGGTAATCTACCTGGGCGAAAATCTCTTCCACCGACGGCTTGCCCTGGTAAAAACCACCGGCGTCGCACATCATGCAGCCGATGGGGCAGCCGAACATGGTCGAAACCAGCAGCACCCACTTCTGCTCCCTGGGAGCGGGCGGCTGCAAGGCCTCGACAAATTCCACCAGATGCCCCCCTTCCAGTTCACCAATGTAAACCACAGCCACATCTTCTCGACCCGCAGAAGCGATCACCTTCATACCGAATTCTCCTTTAAATAACGATAGATTTTCATGGCGGCCAGGATGCCATCCCCGACCGCTATCGAGGTTTGCCTGAATATGCCGTTCTTTACGTCACCGATGAAATATAACACACCTGTGTCTTGCAGCAGCGCGGTATTTTCCTGCCAGCCGGGCTCCAGGAAATCCAGGGCGGGCCTACGCCCCAGCGCGCCCACCAGGTAATCAACGGTGAAACTCACTTCCCCGGAAGGGCTGGTGCATTCGAGCAATAGTTGGCCGGCGGCGGTGCGCCCTACGCCCTGCAGGCGCGTGCTCGCGTGATAAGCGATATTCTGCGCCTGGCTGGCCCGCTGCCACAGCAGCGGCAGGCACTTGAGCTGGTCGCCGCGGTTCAAGACCAGCACCTGGTTATGGCGCGCCAGGTTGAGGGCGTAATCGAAAGCCGCGTCGCCAGCGCCCACAATCGCCACGCGCCGGCCGCGCTCGGCCAACAGCGGGTACACCTCGTAGAACACCTGCGCGGCAGCAGCCGAGGGAACCAGGCCGGGCTCGAACTGCTCTGCGCGGGTGCCCGAGGCGATCACCAGCCGGCGCGCCGGGTGCAGGCCGGCGTTGGTCTGGATTTGAAATAAAGGCGACTGGTAAGCTACGCTACAGACACGCTCGTAGGTTACTTCCACGCCGGCAGCTTCGGCCTGGCGCACGAACAGCTCGACCAGGCGCGGGCCGGGAACCCCGCCCGGGAAGCCGGGATAATTCTCGACTAAGTTGGCGTTGCGCAGCAAACCTCCCGCCTGTTCACCCTCCAGCAGCAGGCAGGGAAGGCCGTAGCGGTGCAGTTGCAGAGCGGCGCTCAACCCCGCCGGGCCGGCGCCGATAATCGCCACCTCGTGCATCACCCCGTCATCTCCTGCAAGGCCGATAACACCTGTTCCACCAGCAGCAGATTGGCAAAGCCATGCGCCAGGTTCAGCAGTGTTGCCCGGTGGAAATCTTCATTATACGTGGCCGTCCCATCCACCAGGAAGAACACCTGCCAGCCGCGCATGAACGCCGAGCGGGCCGTGGTCTCACAGCATAGATGAGTCATCACCCCGGTGATGACAAGCTGGTCCACCTGGCGCGCTCTCAGCCAGCTTTCCAGCTCGGTGCCCAGAAAAGCATCGTAGCGGGTCTTTTCGATCACCTGCCCCAGGGAGCTGTCCAGGTGAGGGGTCAAGGCGCTCCTGGGATGCTCCGCCGTGATCAGGTCACGCCACCAGGTTGCCAGCAGGCCCGCATCCTGGGCCGTATTGACGTGCCGGGTGAACACGATAGGCAGTTCCAGGGCCGCGTAGGCCTGCACTAGCGCCCGCACGCCCGGCAGGATCGCCAACGCGCTGGGCACGAAGGCGTGCGAATCGGGCTCCAGGAAATATTCCTGCATATCCAGCACTAGCAAGGCCGAACTACGCCCATCGAAGGGAGGCGCATGCCGGCGCTGCAAGGCATCCAACGAATGCAGCATATCCTGGGCTTTCGGCCCAATCGTATCTGGCGTAAAATAGCTTTCTTTCATCACCGCTAACAGCACGCAACACATTTGGGGGCAGGCGGGTGGATTGTAATTTCAATCCAGACCCCTGTCAAGTTTGTTTGGCTGTCGCGTCAGCGCTGCACGGTTGCCAGATGTTAAATCTGTAGTATAATGCACTTCGCCCACGGGGAGAAAGCCGTCAGGCGTTTTGTGGAGAGGTCGCGTAGTCTGGCCTAGCGCGCACGCCTGGAGAGCGTGTTACCCGCAAGGGTACGCGGGTTCGAATCCCGCCCTCTCCGCCATAACGAAGCACCTCCTGTTCGAATGCTTGCAGGAGGTGTTGGTTTTCTCTATGAAAACGAGGCGAATTCACGCTATAATAAGATCTGTATGCTGGTATTGCATGCCCATTGGCAAACGCCCCGTTCACCCACCGACACTGGTGGCATCATTTTCTGGGCTGAAACTTCTATAACCGCACCACCTGCCTGGCAGCGTGGTCGTCTGTCGCGGCACCCCCGGCCCAGGCAGCATCCTTTTTGCGCGCCCCCGGCAGATGTCCTGGCGGTGCTCGTCCGGGATGGCTCCCCCCCAGAGCACAAAGAAAGCCGGGTCACCCTGCGCCTGCCCACCACCCGCACCGGCCCGCAGCCCTCTCCGAAACTGGTGCACGCCTGGGACCTCGATGAAGGCCGAAAGCCCTTCCTGGCGCCCTGGATCGTCAAGGGTCTGCGCCTGTCCCCGACCGAAGCCATTTCACTCCTGGTGCAACTGCCCACCCTGAGCCAGGACAGCGAGACTGGCGCATCTTTATTCACCCTGTCTGACGATGCCCGTTACTGGCACACCGCCGCCACCCTGGTGCTGGAAACCCTGGCGGGCCAGAAGCTGGTCCCACTCCTGGTCCAGACCGACGCCAAAGGGCGCGATCCCAAGGAAACCCGCTTCGTAGCCCGCTGGATGCCCGTACTGGATGGACCCAAAGACGGCCCGCGCCTGGCGCTGCTGGAACGCGCCATGCCAGCCGTATGCCGGGCTGAAATCGATTCCAACACCCGCAACAGGCGTCGCAATCAACCCTCGCCGCGTCCCGACCCGCCCTCGTCGCGCGCCCTGCTGACCAGCTTCCTCAACACCACCTGCGACGCGCTGGCGCGCACCTGGGGACAGCCCTACGGCCCGGGCGTGAAATTTTACGAAGATGACCCTGCCCGGCGCTGGCTGGTAGCGCTCTTCAACTCAGACCCCTTCGTCAAGGCTGCGCTGGCCCAATTGCAGTCCCAGGCCGCCAGCCAGCGCGCCTGGCTGCGCAACCTGCACATTGCCGGGGACGCCAACTTTCGCATTACATTCCGCCTGGAAGCGCCGGGGCAGCAATCCGAAAAGGCGCGCCCCGATTGGCAGCTCCATTTCCTGCTGCAAGCCCGCGACGATCCCAGCCTGCTGATCCCAGCAGAGGCCGTCTGGCAAACGCGCGGCAACGTGCTCAGCCAGTTGAACCACCGCTTCGAACAGCCCCAAGAGAAGCTCCTGGCCGGATTGGGGCACGCCGCTCGCCTGTTCCCACCCATCGCCAGCAGCCTGAAGCATAAGCGCCCCAACCAACTCAACCTGGAGACGCAACAGGCCTACGCCTTCCTGCGCGAGACAGCTCCTCTGCTGGAAGAAGCCGGGTTTGGCCTGCTGGTGCCGCCCTGGTGGAACAAACCTGGTTCACGCCTGGGCGTGCGCTTGCGACTGAAATCCCCACAACCCAGCAGCGAGGTCATTTCGCACAGCCAGCTCTCGCTGCAAAACCTGGTCACCTACGAATGGGAGTTGTCGATCGGCGACACCACCCTGACAGAAGAAGAGTTCCGCGCCCTGGCGGCGCTCAAGACGCCCCTGGTGCAAATCCGCGGCCAGTGGGTGCAGCTCGACGCCGAACAAATCGAGGCCGCCATCCAATTCTGGCAGAAGCAGGAAATGAGCGGCGAGTTCGGCCTGCTGGACGCCTTGCAGTATACCCTGGGCGCACAAACCACCCAGGGCGGGCTGCCGGTGGATGAGGTTATCCCCGAAGGCTGGCTGGCCGAGTGGATGGCGCGCATCAACCAATCCGAAGCCCTGAGCGAACTGCCCCAGCCCGCCGGCCTGCGCGGCGAGCTGCGCCCCTACCAGCGCTACGGCTATTCCTGGCTGGCCTTCTTGCGCCGCTGGCGCTTGGGCGCCTGCCTGGCCGATGACATGGGCCTGGGCAAGACCATCCAGGCCATCGCTCTGCTGCTGTATGAGAAAGAAGCCCTGGGAGCCCTGCCGGCGCCATCCTTGCTGGTCTGCCCCACTTCGGTGGTCACCAACTGGGAGCGTGAAGTGCAGCGCTTCGCCCCCACGCTGACCACCCTGACCCATCAAGGCGCCAACCGACTGCGCGGCGAGGAATTCATCCAGGCTGCCGCCTCGGTGGATATGGTTCTCACCAGCTACGCCCTGGTGCGCCAGGATACCGAAACCTTGCAGGAAGTCAACTGGCTGGGCGTGATCCTGGATGAAGCCCAAAACATCAAAAACCCCAGCGCCAAGCAAACCCAGGCCGCACGCAAGCTAGTTTCCGACTTCCGCCTGGCGCTGACCGGCACCCCGGTCGAAAACCGCCTGTCCGAATTGTGGTCCATCATGCACTTCCTGAACCCCGGCTACCTCGGCTCGCGCCAGGAGTTCCGCAACGACTTCGCCCTGCCCATCGAGCGCTACGGCGACTCGCAGGCCACCCAGCGCCTGAAAGCGCTGGTCAACCCCTTCATCCTGCGCCGGGTCAAGACCGATCCGCGCGTCATCCAGGATCTGCCCGAGAAACTGGAAGTCAAAGTATTCTGCAACCTGACCGAAGAGCAGGCCACCCTGTACCAGGCAGTCGTGGCAGAGGTGATGAAGCAGTTAGAGGACAGCGAAGGGGAAGAAACCAGCCGCATGCAGCGCCGCGGCCTAGTGCTGAGCATGCTGATGCAGCTCAAACAGGTTTGCAACCACCCCATGCAGTACCTGCATCAAGGCGGCAAAGACGGTTCCAGTTCCTCGCCAGAGATGGAAATTGGTGGGCGCAGTGGCAAGCTGGAGCGGCTGGTCGAGCTGCTCGAAGAAATCCTATCCGAAGGTGACCGGGCGCTGATCTTCACCCAATTCGCCGAGATGGGCGAGCTGCTGGCCGGCTACCTGCCCCAGGCCGTTGGCGGCGCGGTGCAGTTCCTGCACGGCGGCACGCCTACCCGGCTGCGCGACCAGATGGTCAGGCGCTTTCAAGAAGACGCGCACGGCCCATCGATCTTCATCCTGTCGCTCAAAGCCGGCGGCACCGGCCTGAACCTGACGAACGCCAACCACGTCTTCCATTTCGACCGCTGGTGGAACCCGGCAGTCGAAGACCAGGCCACCGACCGCGCTTTCCGCATCGGCCAGAAGCGCAACGTCCAGGTGCACAAATTCATCACGGTTGGAACGCTGGAAGAAATGATCGACGAGATGATCGAAAGCAAGAAAGGCCTGGCCGAGGCCGTTGTCGGCAGCGGCGAGCAGTGGCTGACCGAATTGACCACTGAGCAGTTGCGTGAAGTGGTTACATTGAGAAAACAGTAAACCTATGCCAAGACGTCGTACCAAATACAACTCCCGCTCTAACTTCGAGCCTACCCGCCCGATCCAGACCAAGAAGGGCATCAAGGCGCACAGCCAGCATGGCGCTTTCGCCAAGAACTGGTGGGCCACGCGCTGGATCGAAGCCATGGAGCGCCTGGTGGACGCCCGCCGCCTGTCGCGCGGGCGCACCTACGCCCGCAAAGGCCAGGTGCTCTCGATCGAAGAACACGAAAACAGCGTCGCGGCGCGCGTGCAAGGCTCGCGCCGCACCCCTTATAAAGTCACCATCCAGGTTGCTCCACTCGATGACGCCCATTGGGAGAAAGTCGTGGATGCCCTGGCCGAGCAAGCCCTGTTCACCGCCCAACTGTTGGCCGGAGAAATGCCTCAGGAGATCGAAGACGCCTTCAAAACCGCCGGCGTCAGCCTGTTCCCCACCCGGCGCGGCGACCTGACCACCTCCTGCTCCTGCCCAGACTGGTCGAACCCCTGCAAGCACGTCGCCGCCACTCATTACATCCTGGGCGAGCGTTTCGATGAGGACCCCTTCCTGCTCTTCCGCCTGCGCGGTCGCAGCCAGGAACAGATCCTGCAAGGCCTGCGCCAGCGCCGCGCCGGGCAAGACGCCGAAGTAGATGAAGCCGAGAAGGAAGAAGAACCCGAAGTCAGCCTCCCCCTGGAAGAATCCCTGGCGCATTTCTGGCAGTCCAGCGAGCCTCTGGAACAATTCTCTGTGAATATCAAACCCCCGGCGATCGAGGTGCCTTTACTCAAACGCCTGGGCGAACCGGCCTACGCCGCCGAGCCCGGCCTGCAATACCTGCTCTTGCCTGCCCTGCGCGTCATCAGCCAGACCGCCATCCAGACGGCCTTCGGGGAGGAATAGCGGCTGGCTTCAGCCTTCCAGCCAGACGCGCCCGGCGCTGGCCGCCAGGTCGCCGCTGCTGTTCTGCGCCGCGCCGACCAGCGCTAACCCCGCTTCCAGCGGCATCGCCAGGCTTTCCGGGTGCAGCTCGGCGGCCAATTGCAGCCTGGCTTCTACAGCGCCGTAAACTGACCTGACCCGCACCTGCTGGTGATGGCGCAGGCCCTGGCGGCGGGCGGTGCTCGGGTGCACTTCCACCCAAATCGGCCCGGCCTGACCAGGGATGCTTCCCGGCACCAGAGTCAGGCCCAGTTCAGTCTGCCCAACGCCATCGCTGGCTGGCATGCCCGGCTGGCCCGGCCCGTTGGCAATGGCCACAGCCGGCATGCGCACGGGCGACTCCGTCCACCAGCCGCCGCGCTGGCTCCAACTATCCCAGAAAGCCTGGGGGGAGGCGCCTTCTAATCGCGCCAGGGGCGCCAGCGCCGCATGGATGAAATCCAGCTCGCGGTCGTACGGCAGCCCGCAGCCCGCCAGGCGAGCCGCAGCCAGGAGCACATCCACCGTCGCGCGCCCCTGCCCGCCGGCCGGCAGCGCCGGCTGGATGGCCGAGACCAGCGGCCGGTCGGCCCCGTCCGGTTTGTGATAGCCCCAGGATTCCAGGGGCAGCCGGTCCGGCAGGATGGTATCGGCCAGCGCCGCCGTGGCATCCGGCCGCGGCGAAAACGAGATCACCCGCTCCACCTGCTCCAGCGCCTGGGCAAAGCCCAGAGCCGGCGGCAGATCGCCCAGCGGGTCGGCGCCGTGCACCAGCAGGACTTTCACCTGCCCGGCGCGCATGCGTTCCGCCAGCGCGCCCAGTTCGGCCAGGCTGCTGGACGGGCGGTTCAAACTCGGGAAGACCGGCGCTTCCACCGGCAGGTACACCCCGCCTGGCTTTCCCAGGTTGCCGAGGATCGTGTTGAGCCACAGAATCGCACTGGCAGCCGCCAGGCCATCCACCTGGCCCAGGGCCAGCGACCCAGGAACTGCCAGCGTACGCCCGGCGGCCAGCATGCGCTGCGCCAGCCGCTCGAGTTCTTCCAAAGGAAGACCAGCCGCGCCCGCCTCCGCGCTGGCCGCTTCACCCGCCAGCGATGTGTGCCCCAATTTCGCTTCCAACACGCCGCCCAACGCCCGGGCCAGACGGGCCAGGCTGCCCGGGGGCGTCGCCACCCATTCCTGCACCCCTGCTTCCCGGCGCGGCGATAACAGCAAACGCCGCGAGCCGCCTGCCGCCAGCCAGGGCTCGCCGAGATCGGCGCCAAACAGGACCCCCAGCTCGGCCTGCGCCAGGTCGAAATGCGGCAGCCGGGCGGCGCCAAAGCATGCCCGGGTTGCCTCCAGGAGCGTTACACGACCCTCTTGAAGGGCCAAAGGGTCCAGCCGCGCCAGGTGCATCCCGGGACGGACCTGGTTGAGCAATTGCAGCAGGTCGAAAAGATGATCGGGGAAAGCGCCGGCCAGGAAAGCGATCTGCTGCGGGCGAACATCGCGCAGCGTTGCTGCCAGCACGCCGGTCGCCGCCTCCCAGGTAATGCGCACGTAATCCCCGCTGCCGCGCCGCGGCTGGGAAAGCGCTCCCCCCCAGCGCGGCCCGTCCACCAGCAACCCCAAATCCACCCGTTGAGACGGGCAGCCCGCGCCAAAAGGCCGCGGGTGAGCCGGGTTCGCTGCCACGTCCAACACCTGCCCGTGGCGCACCCGCACCAGCAGACCGCACCCGGCGGAGCAGGCCGGGCAGGTCGTGGGGATCCAGGCATCTTCGGCCTGCTTCCAACGGGCCAGGCGCATACCCGCCCAGGCAGCCAGCAAAGCCGAGGCCCCAGCCCCGCTGGCCTTGAGGAATTCCCTGCGTGAGAAGCTTTTCCGCGCCGCCATTACAGCCCGGTCGCCCGCGAACGCAGCAAGATGCCCACCATAAATAAAAAGGCCAGGCTGTAGATCAATATCGAGCGCCGCTTGTCATCGCCGCGCGTGAACAGGAACACCGCCGGGATTGCCAGCACACTGACCACCCCGTACAGGATGTGCATGAAAGGATTGGCTGGATTGATCCCCTGTCCCAGGATCACCGCCGCGCCCAGGATCGCCTGGCCCACGTTGAGCACCTCAGCGATCACCAGCGCTCCCCAATAGCTGCTATCCAGGCCCTGGCGGCGGAAGAAACGCCACAGCCCCCAGGCTGTCATGATAACCGTGTACAGCATGGCGGTGTCTCCCAGGCGATTGTGTAACTCGATCAGCGACATAGCACTCCTCCAGATAAATATCATTTTCGAACAGCGTGCAGGCGCATCCCTCTTGCCAATAATTATAACAACACCTTTGCCATCCGTGTTCATCCTATCAATCCGTGTTCGATTTTTGCCGGCGCAACTGCTGGTGATGGCGCTAACCAGAACGGGTGATGAGTCGAATCACCCTCAAAATAGCACTTTCCGGCAGGGCTTAAACGTATCCCCCCATGCGCCCATGTGCTATAATTTTGTTCCGACATTATAGAGTATCTTACTCTAGTTATTTTACGGAGGCACTTTCATGGATAAGGAGACGCCACCCACACAGGACGAAAAGAAGCCGATCAACCGGCGAGAATTCTTGAATTTCGCCTGGCTGGCTTCGTTGGGTTTCATCAGCATCAACCTGGCGGGGGCCACTTTTCTATTTGCGATGCCGCGCTTCAAAGAAGGCGAATTCGGCGGCGTGATCAGCGTTGGCACAACCGCTGAACTGCCAACTCCAGGGAGTTCCCCATCCAATTTACCCAAGGTAAAACTCTGGCTATCCAATACGGAGGATGGCGTTACCGCCCTATACAAGGTGTGTACGCACCTGGGCTGCCTGTACAACTGGCGCGAGCAAGAAGACCGCTTCGTCTGTCCCTGCCACGGCTCCCAGTTCACCCTGGAAGGCCAATACATCCAGGGGCCGGCGCCGCGCTCGTTGGATCGCTTCATCGTCCAGGTTGTGGATCCGGCCAGCGGAGAAATCCTGGCCGAGACTGGCGAAGACGGCGCCCCGCTGGCTTTGCCCGACAACCCGGATGCCATTATCCAGGTGGACACCGGCAAGCGCATCACTGGCAAAGCCCATGGCTAGAATTTATCAGACTCCCGCAGTTTTAGAAGCTCCGGGAGTCTGATGGGAAGCATTCATCTGCGGAGAGCGTTCTTATGTTGAAATCCTTGAACATGCAAGATTTGCGTAAAAAGGCCATGCAGGCCGTCGATGCCCGCGTGCGCATCATCACCGCCGGGCTGGGCTTGAACGAACTGCGGGCAGTCATGCGCGGCGACCCGCCCACCGAAAAGCCTAACCCGCGCTACAAGGTGCACACCACCAGCTTTCTGTTCCACATCCGCCCGCGCTATTACGAAGCGGGCAGCACCATTCTGACCCACACCTTCCGCCTGGGCTTTTTCACCAGCTTCTTCTTCTTCGTGGAGCTGTTCACCGGGTTGATCCTGATGATCTACTACACCCCCTCGCCCGAAAAAGCCTACACCTCCATCCTGGATTTATTGAGCAACGTGCCTTTCGGCCAGTTGCTGCGCGATATCCATCGCCTGGGGGCGGAAGCCATGGTGATCTTCACCGTGCTGCACATGCTGCGCACCTTCCTGACCGGTTCGTACAAAAAGGAACGCACCTTCACCTGGCTGACCGGCGTGGTGCTGCTGGGCATCACCATGTTCCTGAGCTTCAGCGGCTACCTGCTGCCCTGGGACCAACTGGCTTACTGGGCGGTCACCGTGGGCACCAGCATGGCCGAAGCCGCGCCCATGTTCGGCAACCAGGTCAACCTGCTGCTGCGCGGCGCCCCCGACATCAGCGCCAACGGTCTGCTGCGTTTCTACCTGATGCACGTGGTCATGCTGCCCCTGGCTGCCATCCTGGTGATCAGCATCCATTACTACAAGGTTTCGCGCGAACACGGCATCTCACTCCCCGCCTCGATCGAAGAGGGAGAGGTGACCCCTGAGGTGAAGAAAGCCGCCAAGCAGCGCATCGATTTCATCCCCGACCTGCTCACTCACGAAGTCTTCCTTACCAGCCTGGGCCTGTTCTTGCTGGTGCTCAGTGTGACCTTCATCGGCTACCACGCCCCGCTTGAATCGATCGCCAACCCGCAGGTCACCCCGCTGGATACCGAAGCGCCCTGGTATTTCTGGTGGCTGCAAGGCATGCTCAAGCTGGGCGATAAGACCCTGATGGGCATCATCATCCCCACCATCCTGGCGGCCTTGCTGGTCGGCCTGCCCTACATCGACCGCAACCCGCACCGCAGCATGTACAAACGCCCGCTGGCCGTGGCGATTGGCGTGCTGTCTGTGCTGGTCCTCGTCGTTCTAAGCTATATCGGTCTTCCCGAATATGGCATCGAAACCAACCCGGCCACACGCATCGTGCAAGACCTGGCTCCTGAAGAGGGCGTCGGCCCGCTGCGCCAGGTGCCTTTCGACCAGTTACAACCCGGCGCTTACGAGGTCAACCTCACCCCTGCCAAGAACATGTGCCCCAGCATGGATTTCGGCTGCCCGGACCTGGAAGCCGTTTTCGCAGAGTTCACCCAGCGAATCAACGAGTCCATGCAGTTGGGCAAGATGGCCGACGTGCAGGCTGTGATGGTCATCGAAGCCTGGCAAATGGACCTGGTCAAGATCACGCCCCGCATCGTCTACACCGATCCCGAGGATGGGCAGCGCAAGACCTACGAACGAGTCATCTACCTGCATCGCGAGCGTGGGAGTGAATAAGCCATGAACCGCGTTCAAATCGAGATTTTCCTGGGAACCCTTTTGATCCTGGCCACCAGCGTGATCGTGCTGGTTTACGGCTTCAACGAACAGACGCGCATGGCCGAGTTCGAGCAGTCCCAGCGTGGGCGCGCCATTGAGACTGGCGCCGCGCTTTTCGAACAACAGTGTAGCCGCTGCCACGGCACGCAGGGCACCGGCATACCGGGCCTGTGCCCGCCGTTGAACGACCGGCACTTCTTCGATGAGCGCCTGAAAGAAGTCAGTTGGAGCGGCACGCTGGAGGATTACATCGTTGCCACCGCATCCAGCGGGCGGCTGGCCTCCACCCGGCCCGAAATCTACCCGGGCCAGGGCACACCCGCCATGCCCTCCTTCCTGGATCGCTACGGCGGACCGCTGCGCGAAGACCAGGTCCGCAACATCGCCGCTTTCATAATGAACTGGGAGGAGACCGCTACCCTGGTCGAAGCGCCCAGCGCGCCCAGCGGCCCAACCGTCGGCCAGGATATCACCAAGGAACTCCCCCAGGGCGACCCCGCTTCGGGTGAGGCCCTGGCAGCCTCGTTGGGCTGCACTGCCTGCCACGTAGCCGCTCCTGTTGGTCCCCTCTGGCCGGCCAGCGCCGGACAACCGGGCGTGGGCACCAACGCCGCCGAGCGCCTCACCGCCTCAGATTACACCGGCGCAGCCCAGACCCCCGAGCAGTACCTGTTCGAGTCGATCGTCAAGCCCAGCGCCTACGTGGTGTCTGGCTTTGCCGACGGCCTGATGCCCGCCAGTTACGCCAACAGCCTGACCGACCAGCAGGTGGCCGACCTGATCGCCTACCTGCTGAGCCTCAAGTAGGAGCGCCGCATGCCCGTCACCAGCCCTCCACCTTCTGACCGGTCGCAGTCCCAGCGGGCAGAGTCCGCCCGGGCCGCATCCCTCCTGGCGCGACGCCTGGGGCTGGCGCTCCTGCTGGCTCTGGCCCTGCTGGCCTGGACGCAATGGGGGGTGCGTGCCCAGGATTCCACGGATGACAAACTGGTGCGTGGGGCGCGCCTGTACAGCGAAAACTGCGCTGTGTGCCACGGGCCGAACGGTGAAGGGCGCGTCGGCGCCAGGCTGGCTAAAAACTGGCCGTCCATCCGCCCGGACCTGACCGTCAAGACCATCATCGAGAACGGCGTGTCCGGCTCGCCCATGCCCGCCTGGAGTCAGGCCCAGGGCGGACCGTTGAGCGCAACCGACATCGACGCCCTGGTGTATTACATCCTGAGCTGGGAGACCGGCGGCCCGCCGCAGATCACCCCCTGGCCCACCGCCACGCCCCGCCCTGTGGTCATGCCCATCCCTGGCGTGCAGGGCGATCCCAACCAGGGCGCACTGCTCTTCGACCAGAACTGCGCCGTGTGCCACGGGCCGAACGGCGAAGGCCGCATCGGCGCTACCCTGGCAAAAGCCTGGGCTGGCGTCCGCCCTGAGTTGGCCATCCGCGCCACCATCCAGTACGGTGTCCCCGGCTCGCCCATGCCCGCCTGGAGCCAGGCCCAGGGTGGCCCGCTGAGCAACGCCGAGATCGATGACCTGGTGTCGTTCATCATCTCCTTGCAGAAGGCTCCTGCCCTTCAAATCCAGCCCACGCCGGCCCCGGCCTGGAAACCCTCCACCCTGAGCGGCTGGCCCGGCGCGCTGCTCTTCATCGTGCTCCTGGCTGCCGTCCTGGTCATCGCCGCCTGGATCCAACGCCGCAAGCCACCGCCAGACGCCTGATCACCTGGCCAGGCTGGCTCGAAATGTAAGCAGGGCCAGGTTGCCAGGCAGCCCGGCCCGATTGCTAATCTTGCGCAAGCCCGCGCCTGGCCTACTTGAAGAGTTCCAGGAAGGTGGGCTTGCTGTACTGCTTGCTGTCGTCGAAGACCACGTTGAGTGTGGCGTTGCCGCCCGAGTTGACGTTCCAACCGATCACCTGGCTCTGGTAGGCCATCGTGTCGCCGCCGCCTTCCAGAGAGATATCCGTGCAGGGCGCCAGGATCGTGCCAACAAGATCGTTCATTACATTGCCGTTGATCTTCAGTTCCTGGTTCACCTCGCCACAAGTCGGACCGTAGTACTGCTTGGGCATGTAAATGGCGATGCCTGGGATCGCATCTCCCTGGTAGCCGGCCGGGGGCGCCTGGATGCGCATCGTGCCGCCGTTGACCGTCACCTTACCACCCATGAACACCAGCGTCACGTCGGTGCCAGCAATCGAGCCGCCGCTGTTGTGGATGCTCATATCCCCAGTCACACAGTACAGCCCAGACAGGTTCGACTGCCCGGTCAGGCTGCTGCCGCTGATCGTATGCCCGGTGCAGTCCGGCACGGGCACATCATAGGCCGAGGGCGGGATCTGGTTGGCAGCCCCGCTCAGCTGCACAGGCGATCCGGCGATCTGGTTGCCACCCGAGTCGTAGAAGGTGATGTTGCCCAGGCTGTTGCCGCCGTAGAAGTAGGCCGCCCCGCCATTCTGAATCCTGGGGTGGTTGCCGCCGTCCACATCCATGCAGCCGTTGGAGAACACCCCACCGCCGACTACGTTCAGCGTCAGGTTGCCGCGGAACTGCAGGCCGTTGGAGTTACCCGAGCAGGCGTTGGGGTTGAGCGCCACGATGGCGTTGCCGAACACCAGCGGTGTGCGCGGGCGCACGCGCGTCACCGCCTCCACCGTCGTGCGCAGCGGGCCGCTGTACACGAAATGGGCGAAGGCCGTGTTGGTCTCGCGCGTCAGCATCACGCGCACATCGATGTAGCGGTCCGGGAAGTAACCGGAGGTGTCCTCGCCGCACTGCACAGTGACACCGATGCCATCCGACAGGTCCGAATCCATGCCGTTGAGCACGAAGCCGTTGCTCTGGGCGCGCGCCGAGACCGCTGTGCGCGCGTCCGCCGCGGCCGTCACCAGATTGGCGTTGCCGCAGGCGTTCCAGTTGTTGTAGTACACGTGCAGATTCTCCATTGCCAGGGCGGCGGCGCCGCCGCCCGCCAGGGAGGCGGTATCGGCCGCGTTTTGGGCAAAGCGCCGGTCGGAGTAGATCATGCTGCCGTCCACCGCTAGGGCGGTGAAGCCCAGCAGCGCCACGATCGCCAGCACGATCAAGACCAGCACCTGCCCGTCTTCAGAAGACGAGCGTTTGATTTTCATAGGAATATACCTCCATCATGAAAATAGATAAAGATGGATAACTTAACCAGCGGCGGCGCCAGCGCGCCGCTCGCGAAGATGAGTATTACTTCAAAGTATACTCTATCCTTACAAAACTGCAAGAGCCTTGCAAATCTGCAAGTATCGCTCGTGGACCTGCGAGACGTTGGGATACCGCACAAGTGCAGCCACCAGCCCGGCTTACCCCCCAAGTTACCTGATTACCCATTTACCTGATTACTTATCTCTCAACATTGACAAGCCCGCCCTCCTGCGGTATGCTTGGCCTGCTCGGGTGGGTCCGGCGCGGCAGAAACCTGCGAACCCCGTCAGGTCCGAGAGGAAGCAGCGGTAAGGAGGAAATTCTGGGTGCCGCCGGGTAGCCTGCCCGGGTATTTTAAAAGCAAACGAGGCTGGGTCGTCTGGAGACCCAGCCTCGTCGCTTACCAATAATCAAGCCGCGCCCTGAGCTACTTGTAAAGCTCCAGGAAGGTAGGCTTGCTGTACTGCTTGCTGGCGTCGAAAACTACGTTGAGCGTGGCGTTGCCGCCCGTGTTGACGTTCCAGCCGATCACCTGGCTGTTATAGGCCATCGTCTCGCCGCCGCCTTCCACGTAGATGTCTGAGCAGGGCGCCAGGATCGTGCCGACCACGTCGTTGACTACGTTACCGTTGATTTTCAGCTCCTGGTTCACATCCCCACAGGTTGGGCCATAGTACTGCTGGGGCAGGAAAATGGCAATACCCGGGATCGCCGGACCCTGGTAAGAGGCTGGCGGGGCCTGGATTTGCATCGTGCCGCCGTTGACCGTCACCGTACCGCCCATGAACAGCAGAGTCAAGTCGGTGCCGGCGATCGACTCGTTGTTGTTGTTGATGCTCAGGTTCCCGGTGACGCACACCAACCCGGTCAAGTCGGTCCGCCCGGGGATGCTGCCGGCGCTGACCGTGTGCCCGGTGCAGTCCGGCACGGGAACATTGTAGGCTGAGGATGAGATCTGGTTGTTGCTCCCCGTCACCTGCGTGGCCGTCGCCCCGGAGATCGGGTTGCCGTTAATATCGTAGAAGGTAATATTACCCAGGTTATTACCGCCGTAGAAATAGGCCGCCCCGCCGTTGGTGATGGCAGGATGGTTGCCGCCATCTACGTCCAGGCAGCCATTGGAGAACACTCCCCCGCCAACCACGTTCAGGTTCAGGTTGCCACGGAACTGCAAGCCGTTTTGGTTGCCCGAGCAGGCATTGGGGTTGAGCGCCACGATGGCGTTGCCGAACACCAGCGGCGTGCGCGGGCGCACGCGCGTCACCGCTTCCACTGTGTTGCGCAGCGGGCCCTTGTACACGAAATGGGCGAAGGCCGTGGTCGTGTCGCGCGTCAGCACCACATGCACATCGATGTACTTGTCGGCGAAGTAGCCGGAGGTATCCTCGCCGCACTGCACGGTGATGCCAAAGCCATCCGAAAGGTCTGAATCCATGCCGTCGAGCACGAAGCCGTTGCTCTGGGCGCGGGTTGCGGCCGCCGTGCGCGCGTCCGCCGCCGCCGTGACCAGGCCGGCATTGCCGCAGTTGTTCCAGTTAGTGTAGTAGATGTGCAGATTCTCCATCGCCAGGGCCGCCGCGCTGCCGCCCGCCAGCGAGGCCGCGTCGGCCGCGTTCTGGGCGAAGCGTCGGTCAGAATAGATCATGCTGCCGTCCACCGCCAGGGCGGTGAAGCCCAGCAGCGCCACGATCGCCAGGACGATGAACACCAGCACCTGGCCGCCTTCAGAAGCCGTACGTTTGATTTTCATTGTGTACCTCCAAATTTATCATGATGAAATGCTTGCTTGGTGGCGGCGTCAGGTGCACGCCGGTCGCAGGATCGTGTCAGTCACGGTCACTCGGATGGGGAAAGACTGCCGTCCGATCAGCGTGCCCAGGAAGGGCATGGTGATCTGGAAATTTTGCAGCGTGACCTGGATGTGGATCGACTCGCCGGTGCACGGCGTGCCGTCATGGGTGACGACGATATCGCCATCCGCCAGGTTGAGGCCGTTGACCTGGTCCGAAGCGCCGCGGATGTGGGCACGGATGCCCGCCGTGTCGGTCGGGTTCAGCGAGCCGTACAGCGCCCCTTCCTGGGCGGCATCGCGCATCGCCATGTAGGTGAACATGGCGCGCCCCATATCCACGGCCCCGGCCAGCAAGATCAACAACACCACGATGCTGACCGCGAATTCGACCAGGCTCTGGCCTTTCTCGCATGAGTTGGTTTTCGTCTTTTTTTGCATACGACCTCCTGATCTGGCCGCTCCAGGTTTTGGGAAACCTTGCGCCTGGAGAGATTACAAATTAATGCTTGTGGGCGAAAGGTATCGCCATGCGGTACATCATCGTGTAGGGCGCGTTGCCCTGCCCGGTGGCGTTGGTCTCCAGCACCAGGGCCGGGTCGCTGCCCTGTAAGTAACGGAAGGCCAGCGGTTGGGTGTGGATGGCGCTGGAACTCACCAGGGCGTAATACAGGCGCTGGTACCACTTGTTGTCGCACCAGGTCAGCACCGCCCGCCCGCTGGCGTCGCGCGTCACCGACACCGCCCGGGCCGGGCGCCCGTCCGGGGTGCTCAAGAACTGCGCCGCCGGGATGCTGGACAGGTTTTGCGGCAGGATCTGGAAAGCCACCCGGTTGGTGCTTCCCGTGGCGTCGATCCACGCCACCGCCATCTGCTTACTGCTCAACTGCACCAGGTCGGGTCCAGCCCCACTGCCCACGTGCAGCGCCGTCGGGCCGCTCACCAGGTTACCGTTGCTGTTCAACACCATGTAATACAGCGTGTCCACCGGCGTGGAGGTGCGATCACGCTCGAAGTACAGCGCCAGCACGCGCTGGTTGTTGGCCGCGTCCAGGTAAGCCTCCAGCGCCGGGTCGGTGTAGTTGATGCTGTCGCCCAGGTTCTCCGCCAGCATCGGTGCAGGGGCGATCAACCCACCCGGCACCAGGCTGCCATCGCTCTGGTAAGCCATGCGGTACATGTCGGTGATGTTGACGCCTTTGGCCTTGATCCAGCCCAACGAGAAGCGGTTGTCGCCAGACGCGGCGATGCGCACATCCCGGAACGAGATCTTATCCGGGTCGGTTGGAGCGAAGTACGTGCTGATCTGTGTCACGTTGACCTCAGTCTGCACGAAGCTGCTGGCAGTCGGATCGAGCACCGCAAAATAGATGTTGGAATTGGATGTGCCATCGGCCAGGATGGTAATGTCACGATGCCAGGCCAGGCCGATGTTGCCGTTGGGCGCCACCACCGCCGCCGGGCCGTAATCGCGCACCATGGCACCGGCCATGCTGTGGCTGGTCAACTGCAGCTTATCCGCTTCCTGCGTGGCCGCCCCGGAGAACATCAGCGCATACAGGTGTGTGTACGGCACCACCTGTTCATTGTGCTCCCAGAGAGCGAAGTAGTTGTGCAGGCCCGCTGCGCTCAGCAAGAAAGTGCTGCCGCGGTATTCGTCGTGCTCCAGGAAGGTATACAGGCTCTGCGAGGACACCAGGTCGGTGTTCACCTTGTTACCCTCCCGGTAGGTGACAGCGAAGGCGCTCGGCATGGCCGCCCGGAACTGCAGATCACGCCGCCTGGTAGGCAGTTCCTGCGAGCGCACGATCAGCGTGGTGGATTTCTCAGCCGCCACGGCCGCCCCGGGCAGGCTGATCACCATCTTGACCATAAAGGTCTGCCCCTCGCTGAGGGCTGGCGTCTCGAATTTGCCCGACACCTTCGGCAGCGATGCCCCAGTCTGGTCGTAGAGCAGGATCCCGCTGTCATCCGGTGAGACTTCGATGGTATAAGCGTCGGCGCCCTTCTCGCCCGTGTTGCGCACGTAGAAGTCGAAAGTCGCCCGCCCGTCGATGATGAAACCCTGCCGCTCGAGAGGGAACGCCTTGGTGCGGAAAGCCGGGTCGGGGCGGATGAAGAGCACATCCTTGCCCACTGCCACCGTCTGCCCAGTTCCGTTGAAGTGGTATTCCAGGCCGTCCACCCCTTCACCATCCTCGATGCCCACCGTCACCGGGTCTATGCTGCCCGTCAGCGTATCGTACTGCACCAGGATGTCGCCGTCTTCGTAAAGGATCACTTCGAAAGTCAGCAGGTCGCTCGAGAGCACACGCGTGATCTGGTACCACTCCACTACCAGGTAATCGCCCTTGACCGGGTCGACCCCAAACTGGTAGACCACCTTACCGCTGTTAGTTTCGCCGCCCACGATCAGGTCGGCCCAGAAAGGGGCCACGAAAGCCTGCGGGTAAACGTATTCGCTGGGGATCGCCAGGTTCTCCACCCCGGCGTAGTACCCATAGATGCTGTCGGTGAAGCCCACGATGCCGTTGGTACCCACGTAAAGCTGCGTGTAATTCTCTTCGTAGAACCAGAAGCCGTCGCCGCCGTTGAAGCTCGCCAGCGAGATCGGCGTGATCGAGACGCCGTTGTTGTTATCGTCGAAGGTGATTTCCGTCCCCCCGCTGGCGTCGATAAACCCGATCTGTACGCCGGCGCCATCGTCCCAGTTATAGCCAAAATAATCGGGGATGCCGATCGCTGCCAGACCCTGGGCGGCCGCGCCGCCGACGGTGCCCGGCCAGCGGGCGCCCGCCAGCGCCAGACTGATCACCAGAAAAAGCATCCACCAGGTTCGCTTGTTGTGCCGTTTCATCATCGCCTCACAAGACTACGGGATCAGCGTGGTAATCGTGCAGTCGGTGCCGGTGCGGTTGTTGCGGAACACCGCCGTCGCCGTTCCCGAGATCGTAATCACGCCATCCTTCCAGAACATGCCCAGCGATTTGGAAGTCGCCGGCCCGGCCCCCAGGGTGAAGTCCGGATCGCTGGGCGACCAGGCTACGTCAGCCGGTGGTTTCGCCGGACCAAACCAGGACACGTCCGAGTTGCCCGACCACAGAACGGCCGTGCCGAACTGCACCGACTGCATCTTTTCACCACCCGAAGTCGAACTCCACGGGATGATCAGCGTCATCAGTGTATACGCGTCGGTGCCCTGGTTGATCACCGTCCAGAAGGCCTGCTTTGCCAGCAGGCTGCGCGCCCCGGTCACCACCAGGCAGGGCGAGGGCGTGGTGGCCGTGGGCGAATTGGTCGGCGTCGGTGTATCGGTAGGCGTTAGAGTCGGTGTGACCGTGGCCGTGGCTGTGGGCGTCAGCGAAGGCCCGGGCGTCACCGTGGGCGTATCCGTCGGCACGAGTGTATTGGTGGGCGTGTTGCCCAGTTGGATGATCACCGTGACCGTGTCGGTGTCCGTCAGCCCGCCCGAATCGGTGATTTGGGCGGTGATGGTATGCGTGCCCACGCCCAGCACAGACGCCTGGATGGTGAACAGCGCCCCGGTAAAGAGCGGGGTGCCGCCCTCGGACCACTGGATCAGCGCGCTGATGTCGCCCTGTTCAGGATCAGTGGCCGTGCCGGAGAACAAAATGCTGGTGCCGGTCACGTGCGTCGAGTTATCCGCTGGCGCGTTAATAATCACGCTGGGTGGAGAGTTGGTGATGATCACCGTCACCGAATCCGAGCCGGTCTCCCCGCCCGAATCGGTCACCTGGGCGGTGATCGTATGGGTGCCCACGCCCAGTGCGCTGGTCGAGAAGCTGGGGCCGCTGGCAATCAAAGTGCCCCCCAGGTACCATTCGATGAGGTTGCTCAGCACGCCATCTTCCGCGTCGGAGGCCGTACCGACGAAGGTAATATTGTCGCCCAGGCTGAAAGTTGCATTGTTGATGGGCTGGGTGATCGATACCACCGGAGGGTTATTGCTGCCACCCCCCCCACCACTTCCAGCCGGTGTGCCGATAATGGAGACATCCTTGACGATGGTGCGCGCCGTGCGCGAGGTGATTGGGATCACCGGCATGTTGACAATGCCCAGCAGCGGCTGGAAAGAACCCGAAACCGTCACCACCACCCGGTCCCCCAGGTGCACGCTGTCGGCTGGCGGCGGGCAGCCGTTGAAAAAGATCGAAGTGCCCGGACCGTGGTCGTAATGGATGGCGATATTGCCGGTCGAAACGCCCGACATGACCGCCACGCGCACTGCCGCGGCGCGGATGCCGGCGCAGTCGGCGTAATAGATCGCGCCGCCCGCCGGCCGGCCGGCCGCCGAGCCATAGCGCGCCCCCTCGCGCGAGGCAGTCGACACCTGGGCGTAGATAAACATCAACCGCCCGGCCTCGATAATGCCAAACATCAACAGCAGCAATAGCGGCAGCACCAGGGCAAACTCCACCATGCCCTGCGCCTTTTGCTTGGGTTGCTTGTTTCCTGCGCTTCTCTTGATCATCGTCCACTTCTCCTATCCGAATGAATGCCCATCTTTGAAAGGATATCTTACAAAGATACCATCATTCATCCAGAAGTCAATGAATCCTTTCAAAGTTGAGAACGGCGCACAGGCCGCGCCGTTACACCCTCTGCCCATTCCTTACAAATCTGCAAGGCCAAACCGTATGGCCACCCCGTAGGGGCGCACGGCGTGCGCCCTGTTCATGGTGTGCGCCTTATATGTAAAGCGAGCGCCACATATGCACGCTGTGCGTCATATAAGCACAACGTGCCCCCTCTGAAAACGGTGCGTCTTTCTCCCCCCTGGCCAGCGCCTCCGGGCTGGCGCCCTGTGGGGCGCGACCATTGGGCGAAACCATGTACCGCGCCGACAGCACGCCGTATTGGGCGATCAACCCGACCCGCTTACATTCCGCCTGGGTGTCCGAAGGCGTTAGCCCGGCCAGCACGTTCACCAGTTCCGCCTGCGACACCAGCACCACCTGCAGTTCACCCCCCAGGCGGCGCGCCTGCAGCGGGTCGCGCTGCACCTCGCGGTTGAGGGCGCGCAACGTCTGGTTTACGTGGAAATCCAGGCGGCTGACCGTGTCCGGGATGGGAGCGTAATCACCCTCCAGGATCAAGGCCTGTACTTCCAGCAGACGCCGTTGGGCGTATTCGATGTGCAGGTTGGCCTGCCGCCCGGCGTCGAAAGCCAGCAGCAGGTGGGTGTTCTCCAGAACGGTTTTCAAAGGGTACAGCGGCTCGCCCGGCAGAAAGACCTGCGAAGCCCGCGCCACCTTTGCTACGTTGAGCATCTGTCCAACCAGTAAGATCACCAGCATGGCGTAGACCACCAGCTTGCGGGCCTGCAGGCGCAGCGACCAGTTCACCAGGGCCTGACAGGACCGGGTCAGGCGCGGCGCTGGCAGCCAGCGCCGCGCCAGGCGGCGGCGCGAAGCCGCCACGAAACCTGGGCGCGGTGCCAGGGCCGGGCCCCGCTGCAACAGCCAGGCGGCCGCTTCCAGTTCGGGTTGCAGCCCAGCCGCCTGTTCCGGGTAACGCGCCAGCACGCTCTCCAGGCTCTCCCCATTTTGCAGCCGCTCCAGGCAATCTTGCCAGATCAATTCATCCACTTTGGCCGACATTTCCTTCACGTACTCCGTACATCACTCACTCTGCTTGCGCCATCAACTTCCGCAGGGCCGCCAGGGCGCGATGCTGCAAAACGCGCACCGCCCCCGGCGACTTGCCCATCGCTATCGCAATCTCTTCGATGGACAGGTCCGCCAGGAAGCGCAAATCTAAGACCGTGCGGTAATCGCGGCGCAAATAGCGCAGCATATGATGCACTTCCCAGCGTTCGTGATCGCTTTGTAAAGTCCCGGCAGGGTCAGCCTGCCCGTCTTCCAGTCGTTCTTCTACTAAATCCAGGTCGGGTTGGCGGCGGCGCTTATGGCGGTAATGGTCGATCAACATATTACGGGCCACCCGGAACAAGAAACCCCCGAAAGGCACACCTTGTTCTCGATAACCTGGCAGCGCCCGCCACACCCGCAGGAAGATTTCCTCGGTCAGATCCTCGGCATCCAGGCGGTTATCCAGGTGAGCAAACAAAAAACGCAGCACCCGGGGGGCATAAAGCTCATACAATTTGCCGTAAGCCTGTGCATCGCCAGCTCGCGCTTGCTTGAGCAATTGGACTTCTTTGGCTTCGTCCACAACTTGCTGGTCAGGCATCTTCCCTACACTATTGAACGTCTGGTACCCGAGTTTGTTACACTTTTCCATGAAACAGCTTGCTTCGGATTGGATACTATGAATTTATTCCCCCATCATACCAAAACTGCCCGGATTCCGCCTGCCAAATCTGATAGAATCGGGCTTCGTGATCCCCTCTCCACCCATCCCCGAGCCCGAAATCGAGCAAGAGCCGGAGTTTCCGCAGCTTCCGCCGCCCTCCCCCCTGGATCGCCTGGTGCGGCTTTTCTCCGGGCAGGGAGCGCGCCAGGGCTACGTTGCCGCCGTCGACCAGGGCCTGATCAGCCTGGCGAACTTCCTGGCAACCCTCATCCTGGCGCGCAGCGCCAGCCCCACCGAGCTGGGCGTTTACGGCGTGGGCTTCACCAGCCTGCGCCTGGTGCGCTCCATCCAGGAAGGCCTCACCATCCAGCCGCTCAACACCCTGGGGGCCAGCATGGACGAAGAAGCCTTCCGCAGCTACGCCACCAGCACAACCCTCATCCAGGTGCTGCTGGCCCTGCTCTCGGCCGGCGCGGCCGCCCTGGGCGGCTGGCTGCTGACCGCCTGGGGCAACGACACGGCTGGCCCGGCACTATTCTCGCTGTGGTCGGCCTTCCTGTGGTGGCAGTTACAGGAATACCTGCGGCGCGTTTTGTACACCCGCTCCCGCATCCTCGCCGCCGCGTTCAACACCGCCCTGGCCAACCTGGTGCGCCTGGCGCTGATGGTCTGGCTGGCCCGCCAGGGCCAGTTGGACGGTTCAGCCGGGCTGCACGCCATCGCCCTGGGCTCGCTGGCGGCGCTGCTGGTCGGCGCCTGGCAAACGCGCCCTTACTGGAGCCGCCAGATGGCCAGCTTACGCCACACCTGGCAGCGCAACTGGTCCTTCGGGCGCTGGATCCTGGGCGGCGTGGTGATGAATTGGGTTTCGGTGGAGTTCTACCCGGTGCTGACCGCCGGGATGATCAGCTTCGCCGCAGCCGGGGCTTACCGCGCCCTGCAGAACCTGGTAGCGCCGATCCACCTGCTGCTGCGCGCTACCGACACTTTCCTCACCCCGCGCGCTGCCCGCCTGTACCACGAGCACGGCCTGCCAGCCCTGGCCCGCACCCTGCGCCTGACCTATTGGGTCGCCGGCGCGCCGGTCATGGGTATGCTGGTGCTGGCCATACTCTTCCCCAGGCCACTGCTGCACCTGCTCTACGGCGACACCTACCTGGAATACAGCCGCGGCGTGGTGTTGATGGCCCTGTTCTACCTGCTGTGGTTCGCCTACTGGCCCTTGCAAACCGCCCTGAAAGCCACCCGCCTCAGCCGCCCGATCTTCATTGGCAACCTGGCCGCCATCCTGGCCATGTTCACGGCCGGCCTGTGGATGATCCAGCGCTGGGGCGTGTATGGCACCATCGGCGGGCAGGCGCTGAACGCCCTGATCGTCAGCGTGATCCTATGGAGCGCCTGGTCCGTGGCGGTCGCCCGGCGCAAGGTATAGGCCGGCCTTGCTCCGCCAGGCGCTCAGCGCGCCGGCCGGCTGCCCCAGCGGAACAGCCCGCGCGGCAGGCGCCCGTCCCAGTCTTTACGCCAGCGGTACCAGAACGTAATCATGCAGGCCAGCAAGATCAGCTTTAGATCGAAACCCAGGCCGGCATAACGGATGTACAGGCGGTCGAAGCGCAGTTTCTGCCGCGGCGTCAGGTAATAATCCCCGGCCACCTGGGCCAGGCCAGCCAGCCCCGGCAGCACAGCGTGGCGCCCGGCGTATTCCGGCATGCTCTGCAAATAGCTGTGCACCAGCACCGTGCGCTGCGGGCGCGGCCCGACGAAGCTCATCTCGCCGCGCAGGATGTTGAAGAGCTGCGGCAGTTCATCCAGGGCTGTTTTGCGCAAGAACTTGCCGAACACCAGCACGCGGCGGTCCCCCTGCTGAGAAAGCACCGGGCCGGTGCCATCCTCGGCGCCGCACACCATCGTGCGCAGTTTGAACTGGCGAAAATTGACCCCATTCTTGCCCACTGAGTTCTTGACGAAAAAGACCGGCCCGGGGTCTTCCAGCCAGATCAGGAAGATGCTTAACAGCCAAACTGGCGCCGATAAGACCAGCCCGAAACAGGCCAGCGCCAGGTCGAAAACGCGCTTGTCCAGCGGCGTCGCCGGGGCCGCCCTGGTCCACGCCTGGTGGGCCTGGTACACTTCCGCCTGGAGGCGCTCTGCCGGAGGTGAATTGTCCTCCCACAGGCCGGTGTTCAACGCCGTCACGACCAGGCTGCCGGCCCAGGCTCCCAGGAACAACAATCCCAACTGCCCCAGGCTCCTGAAAGTCAGTGCGCCCGGTAATCCCGCCCGTAAAGCTTGCTGCGAAGCCCAACTCAGCGCTGGCAGGCTGGCACCAAGCACAAAGGCCAGGCGGTAGCGCCACTTCGCCGCCAGCGTATCCCCTGCCAGGCCACGTTCCAAAGCGATCGCCAGCAATGCTGGCAGCCCCATAAAAACACCCAGGATCTCCGCCAGGCTCGCCTGGCGGAGGGCAACAGCCGGCATTTCCACCCACATCAAGCCCAGCAGCAAAATCACCGCCCCCCAGGAGAGCAACAGCCTCCCGAGGTACGGCCAGGCAGCCCGCCTGGGTTCTCCCCTGGAAACTCGCACCTGATTCCTCGCCATATCCGCCAACCCCCAAATTATACCTTACTCGCCCTCCTGCGGCTCCTAGTGCTGCAGGGCGGGCAAACAATTCACTTCGGTCCTCAGTCGCAGTAACCTCATGATCATGGGAGCGCATGATGCGAGGTATCGGCCCTTAGAGAGCCCCAGTTGCTAATTCCATACACAGTTTGACAGGGCTTCGAAGCGGCGATGGGCGGCAACAACCTCCTGGAAGTGATTATTGGTAAAAGCAAAAACTGTCCCACTGGGTGGATCGGCCCAGGCCAGGGCTACACCTCCTTGTCCCGGGTGTCCGAAGGTTTCCAGCGTGCTGCCTTTGCCCATCATGCGAATATCCTGGTCGAGGAATACCGAATAGCCGCCCAAGTTAAAACCTGGTGCCCAACGAACGTGCTTTCCGGTGTCTCCGTCAGGGCCATCGTAGGCCAGGGTGGTTGCCCGGCGAATCGTCTCCGATTTCAGGTAGTGGCGACCAGCGTAGGTTCCTCCATTGCAAAGCATCTGGTAAAACACAGCCAGATCCCGGGCGGTGGTGTTAATCGAGGCGGCAGGGATATATAAGCTACGATAGATCGGTAGGTTGAACAGGGATGCGGCGGCGCGCTGTTCCGGATCGCGGTTGTAGATGTATGCCGCGCCGGCCTGGTAACGAAACGGCAGGCCGGTAAAAGTGTGCTGCATCCCCAGGGGTTGAAGGAAGTGGCGTTGCAGATAGGCTGAAGGGCGCAGGCCGCTGGCGCGAAAGATCAACTCACCCAGGATAAAACTACCGTTAACGACATGGTATTCCATGCGGCTACCAGGCGGCCAGGCAGGCGTCAGCCTGGCGAGATATCTGGCAACCAGTTGTGGCCAGGGCCAAAGCAGCACCTGGATGGGCATCCCTTGTGTGGGCAATCCCGCCTGGTGGGTCAATGCGTGGCGAACCGTAATTCCTCCTTTTCCTTTGTTGCCAAATTCGGGCCAGTATTCCTGGACCGGCGCATCAAGTTCCAACTTGCCCATCTCTTCCAAATGATGGACGCAAACTGCCGTGAAGGATTTGGTGCACGAAAAGATATGGAATGGGGTTTCGTGAGTGACCGGTTGTTTCCGCTTCAGGTTGGCCATCCCTGCAGCGGAATCGAACACCACCCGGCCCTGGCGCACAACGACCAGTTGCGCACCGGGGTGCAGACCTGCAGCAATTTGTTCGCGGAAAACCTGTTCCAGTTTCGCGGCTACAAACTTTGCGCTCCCCTCAAGCTCCTGGGTTGCGGTTGCAAAATCGATCGGACTTTCGAGGCTGGGGTTATCCATGAGTCAGGCGGAGGTGATTTTACTTTCGCCGCGCGTTACTCTGGAGAGCATGAGGAAAGCCAGGACGAAGAAGATCGGACAAACGATGAAGATTATATTGTAGTTCCGGCCAGACAGGTCGATGATCCAACCATTCAAGATTGGGCCGAGAGTGGCAGCTAGAGTAGCGGCGACAAAATACAGGCCAGAATAAGTGCCCATCAATTCCTCGGTAGTCGAGGTATCCAGAACCATTGGCAAGCCATTGATGTTAATCGCCGCCCAGGCTATCCCGCCAATGGCCAGGATGGCAACTATAACCGGGACGATAGGCAGGAAATAGGCCGCCAGCAGGCCCACGGCAAAGACGATCAACCCGGCCTGCATGGTTTTCTTACGGCCTATACGCGCCGCCAGCATTCCGGTTGGAATAGCAAAAATGATGAACGAAATATATGAAGCGGAGAGGATAAAGGCTGCGCTTGATTCTTTGACCCCCAGAGTGCTGACCGCGTAAGACGAGAAAAAGGTTTCAATCGAGTTGAACCCAACCATGTAGAAAAAGATGGTAGCGATCAGCAGGAACAGACTACGAGCATTTTCACGTGGGATAGAGCGCAGATGTTTAAAAACTTTCAAACCGCCTTCTACCTCAGCCGCCTGCACAAGCTGTTCAGGTTCTTTGATTTTCCAGAACATGATTCCTACAGCCACCAGGGTTAGCACGCCGCCGAACCAGAAAGGAAGCGGGTGAGAAAGGTTATAAAGAATGCCGCCTACGATGAAAGCCAGGATACCACCCACCCCAGCCATCAGGTTAATCACGCCGTTGGCCTGGGAGCGCAGCGGCGAGGGGATCAGGTCGGGCATCAACGCGAACAGGGGAGTGCGCCAGAGCGCCATGGCTACCAACATAACAGTCGCCGAACCGAGCAAAAGTGCCATTGGACCGCCGAGTTCTTCTACCTTCCCATTCAGTTCAGGAGGAATCATTTGCGGGGCGAGCGGAATGATGCTAAAGGCGAACACAGCCAGAGGAGCAAAGAACAGGATGTAGGGCATGCGGCGCCCCCATCGTGTGCGTGTTCGGTCGCTAACCGGGCCCATCAGTGGCTGGATGAAAAAAGCGGCAATGTTGTCGAAGGTCATAATCAGGCCAGTCAGGGTGGCGCTCAGGCCAAAGCCGCGTGTGCTGACCGAGAGATGGGCGTCGAACTCCGGACTACCTGCCTGCAAGAAAATCGGCATGTAGGTGTTGTAAATCATCCACATCAACTGAGCCGCAAACAACCCAAAACCAAGTGTAAAAGCCTTTTTATAGTCAAGCCTCATGATGTTTCCTCACATTATTATCATGGTCAAGAAGATCAGTGATTGGAAATTCCATGTCTTCAGTTTACCACTTTTGTACATTTTCCACACATGAGCCAAATCCTTCTCTTGATTTATCTGCTGGGCAGGCGGTTGCAGAGGCGCTAACAGGCCCACCTTCGCCGGTGCAGCAGTGATATAATCGCCAGCGAGATCGTCCTGAAAGACACCTGAGGAGTTTTCTTATCATGCCAACCCAAAAAAGAATTTCTAAGCCGCTGCTGCTGGGCGGACTTTTATTGGTGCTGGCCGTGGCGGTATGGGTGGCGCTGCCTCGCCTGCAGCAGCGTTGGAGCGCCCCCCTGGGCCCGTCTCTCGACCTGCCCACTCACACGCCGACTGAGCCGCCGCCCACCAGTACGACTGCCCCCACGCAGACCGTTCAGGCAGGCGCGGCCACGCGCCAGACCCCTGGCGCAGTCGATTTCACTTTGACCCCTACCCTGGAGCCCACCGCCACGAACTCGCCCACTCCTACGCCCGAGCCCTTGTGCGGCGGCCCGCCCGTGATGATGGCGCTGGCCGTTGGCGTAGATACCGAAGACGATACCTATACTTACGGCCTGGGCGATGCCATCCGCGTGGCGCGCGTCGATTTCGTCACCCCCAAGCTCACCGTGCTTTCTATTCCACGCGACCTGTGGGTGGAGATCCCCGGCATCAGCGACCACTACGGCATCACCCACGGCAAGCTCAACCAGTCCTATTTCTACGGCTCGCCCGGTATGGGTTACTACGACGGGCCAGGCGCAGGGGCGGGCCTGATGGCGCGCACCCTGGACCTTAACTTCGGACTGCGCGCCGACCACTACGGCGCGCTGAACATGCTCACCTTCGTGCGCATCGTCGACGCCGTGGGCGGCATCGACGTTTTCCTGCCCACCGACATCGACGGCACGCCCCCCGACAGCCACACCGAAGATATGGGCTACTTCTATGCCGGGCAGAACCACTTCAGCGGTGAAGAAGCCTTGCGCTTCTCGCGCATCCGCAAATACTACAACGATTTCACCCGCATGGACCACCAGACCATGGTGCTGTGCGCCCTGCGCGAAAAGTTGCTCACCCCAAGCGTGCTGCCGCGCCTGCCTCAAATTATTGCCGCCTTCCAGGACTCGGTCATCACCGACCTCAGCCTGGAACAGATGGGCCAGCTTGCCTGCCTGCTGCCGCACATCAAGCGCGAGAACCTGCTCTTCACCAGCCTGCCGCAGGAACTGTTCTCACCCGGGCGCGTCCAGGGCTCCCAGCAGGGCGGCTTGCTGGAGAAGGAAACCTTCGTGCTGGATGCAGACTACGACGTGATCCGCGACTACGTGCAGCAGTTCATCGCTGGCACCTGGCCGAACCAGCCCAAGCAGCCCTCCTGCCCATGAACCTGCCCCCGCTGGATGCGCCCGGCCTGCTGCGGCGCTACGGGCTGCGCCCCGATAAACGCCTGGGCCAGAACTTTCTGATCGACCAGGCTGCTTTGCAAGCCGTCACCGCCGCCGCCGCCATCCAGCCCGGCGACAGTGTACTGGAAATTGGGCCTGGCCTGGGCAGCCTGACGCGCTGCCTGGCTGCCCAGGCCAGCCGCGTGGTGGCGGTTGAGCTGGATGGCGATCTCCTGCCCCCCTTGCGGGAAGCCCTCCAGCCCTTCGACAACGTTGAAATCATCCAGGGCGATATCCTGGCCCTGAACCCCGCCAGCCTGATGCCAGCCAGCGGCTACCTGGTGGTTGCCAACATTCCTTATTACATCACCTCTGCCCTGATCCGGCACTTATTAGAATCTGCCCACCGCCCCCAGCGCCCCCAGCGCCTGGTGTTGACCGTGCAGAATGAAGTCGCCCGGCGCATCTGCGCCCAACCCGGCGAGTTGAGCCTGCTGGCGCTCAGCGTGCAGGTTTATGGAGCGCCGCGCCGCCTGACCGTTATCCCGGCCAATGCCTTTTACCCGGCCCCAAAAGTCGACTCGGCCGTGGTGCGCGTGGATCTATTCCCCGAAGCACGGTTCCCGGCAGCGCAACTGAATTTATTCTTCCGCCTGGCCAAGGCCGGCTTCAGCCAGAAACGCAAGACCCTGCGCAACGCCCTGGCAGGCGGCATGCGCTGGTCCCCCAGCGAGGCCCAGGTTCATCTTGAAAACGCCGGTATCGATCCACAGCGTCGGGCCGAAACCCTCAGCCTGGAGGAATGGGAGCGCCTGGTTGAAGAGGTCTCCTGACACCTGGAAGCAGCCTGTCACACGCGCCACAGGCGGTGTTCCAAGTACTGCCGCCCACCCCACAAACCCCGGGCCCAACTCACCCCCATATCCCTAAAAGGATGCCAGCCAGCAGGCGCAGTCCCGCCCCCAGCAGGATCGCCTGGCGCAGCCCGATCCCCTCGCTGAGCGCTGGCCCTGCCAGCGAGCCGAGCAGGATGCCCAGGTTCAAGGCCAGGTTGTGCAGTGCCATGTAAGCCGGGCGCTCATCTTCCGGCACTCTTTCCATCAGGCGGTTGACCAGGCTGGCGCTGGTCACCGCCCACACGCCGCCGCCGATCAAAGACGCCACCCAATACAGGCTGGCGTCGCGCGCCAGCCCCAGGATCAGGGGGTACAGGCTGTAGAAAATTGCGCCGAACACCAGCATCCGGCGGTGCCCGAAGCGCACGCTGGCGTATCCCAGGCGCAGCGAAACCAGCATCATCGTCAGGTAGAACAGGGCGCTGCCCAGGCTGATCTGCCCGTCAGTCAATTTCATCTGGTGCACAAAGGCCAGCGGGAAAAGAGGCAAGGGCACATACTGGCAAGCATAGAAGATCAGGTAAGCCGCCATGAAGGGTCCAAAAGGCCCGCGCAGCAGGTCCAGGCGCAGCAGCGGCTTGCCGCCCGAGCGCGTCAAGAAACGCAGCCCGGCAGGGTGCCGCAGCGTATCCAGGAAGCGCATCAGGCCCGGGCGGGCCAGGTCGCCGATTGGCTGGCCGTTCCGCCGGGGCGTCTCCAATCCAGGTAAGTACAGGCGCCCCAGGTGGTAGGTGCTCAACGCGGCTCCGAAGGCGCCCAGGCCGAAAACGATCTGGTAATTGGTGGGGAAAGCAATCCGGTCTAGCAATGCACCACATATCAGGGTCGTGCCGGTCAGGCTGATCGCCATCAAGGCGTTGCGTTTGCCCACCACCTCGCCGCGCATCTCGGCCGGCACCACGTCGGCGAACAGGGCATTGAAACTGATCGCCAGCAGCGTGCCAGGGATGGAGGCCAGCAATGTGATCCAAACGATAGCCCACACCTGGTGCTGCTCTCCCAACAGCCAGGGCAGAGGCACGAACGCCAGATAACCCAGGCGGTACAGCACGGCCGAACAGAAAGATGTCCGCACCAGCGGGCGGCCTTCCAACCAGCGCCCGGCCGGCAGCGAGAAAAGCAAATTGATCACCCCGGGCCCAGCGGTCAGCAGGCTGATCTGGAAGCTGGAGGCGCCCAGGCGTGCAGCAAAGATGGCGATAAAAGCCATGGCGCTGCCGCCCAAAACGCCGAACCAGAAAGTATCCGCATACAGGTGGCGATAATTCTCACGCATAGATCTTTAAAACAGCCTGAAACCCTGCACAAAACAACCGCCCGGCGACACCTGCTGTCGCTGGACTGCAGCTAGGTCAACTCATCACGAAAGGCTGGTAGGCAGCTAGGTAATACGCTTCAGGTTGCGATGCTCATACAGGATCCGCCATACCCGGATGGCGGCTTCACGCTGGATACGCAAGGACATTTTGGATTGCCCCCAGCGCCGGTCGGCGAAATAAATCGGAACCTCCTGAAAAGTGTACCCCAGGCGATAGGCCACGTAGGCCGTCTCAACTTGAAAAGCATAGCCGTTCGAGAGCACGCGCTCCAACGGCATGGTCTGCAGCACCTGGCGTTTCCAGATGCGGAAGCCGCCGGTGATATCCCGCAGCGGCAGTCTCAGAATCGAGCGGGCGTAGAAGTTCCCAAATTCGGACAGACCTTTGCGCCACAAGGGCCAGCGCTCGTCCAGGCTGCCGCCGGCTACATAGCGCGAACCCACGGCGATATCGCAAGATTGCAGCGCCTGCAAGAGTTCAACCACTTTCTCCGGCGGGTGCGAAAAATCCGCATCCATTTGCCCGACTGCCTGCGCGCCGGCTTCGAGCGCCCAGCGGAATCCGCTCAAGTACGCAGTTCCCAGGCCCTGCTTGCCCGGCCGGTGTAATACGGCTATGCGGCCTTCGTGTTGCGCCGCCAATTCCTCGGCGATTTGCCCGCTTCCATCGGGGCTGTTGTCGTCTACGATCAACAGGCTCAACTCATCCAACGGCAGCACGAACAAAGCGGAGACCAGCTTAGGAAGGTTCTCCGCTTCGTTGTACGTAGGAACGACAACCGTGAGTTGCACCGGGATTACTTTACGCCAATCGCTGTACCAGGGCGGCCCGCAAAGCCTCCAGGCTCTTGAAAGGTCCGTCGCTGGCCGAAAGCCGCGCCAGTCCCACATCCAGGCGCTGGCCGGGAGCCAATTCTTTGCCGCGATCCTTGAGCGGGTAGAAATAATCCAACGACTGCTCCAGGCGCGAACGGATGCGCTCTGCCAGCGGGCCCAGAGTGCTGGAGGAGGTGAACAGGATGAAGTCGGTAGGGCCAAGCTGGCCGACAAAATCGTTGGCGCTGCCCACCCCGCGCATGGCGTTGTGGATCATCAGGCTGACAGCGCGCTGCACATCATCGGAAGCTACAAAGCCATATGCTTCGCGGAACAAGTCCAGGTTCTCGATCGACACCAGCAGCAGGGCCCAATCGCTGCTTTCCAGGCATTCCATCAAGCGCTCATCGACCAGGGCGCCTTCCGGAAGCCCGGTCACCGGGTTGGAGATCACGCTCTGGTTGTTGCGTCGCAAGGCATTGCGTACACGCAGGCGCAGCTCCTGGATATCGAAGGGCTTGGTGATGTAATCATCTGCGCCCACTTCCAGGCCCTGCAAGCGATCTGTGCGCTCGCGCTTTTCGGTCAGGAAAATGATCGGGATATCCATCGTGCGCTGGTTGGTGCGCAGCCGCCGGGCGACCTCGAAACCGTCGATATCTGGCAGGCGGATATCCAGGATGATCAAATCAGGATGGTTAGAACGGCAGGCCTGGACCGCATCCTCGCCCCAGTTGACCGCGAAAACTTCGTAGCCCTGGGCACGAAAATATGCAGTCAGCATCTCTGCAACGTCTACATCGTCTTCAACAATCAGAATGTTCGATTTACTTTCTATCACAGCAAAACCTACCTAGCTGATCGGGGTCTTCTGGATGACGAACTCACACACATCATCACCCACTGCACAGCATTTCGACTCATTGACTCGGAATTCATTCCCGCCCGACACCCACTTCAAGCCCTCCTGCAGCAAGCCGACGGCCACGAAACACACCGGGCGATCGGCGTCATGGCGTCCCCAGCATACCGGGCAGCGATGGATGGTGTAAATCAACTCATTCTCCTGCTCCTCGACCGTAGTGTGCTGGTCGCTGATTTGGGAGAAGATGCGTGCCATGGCCGGGATGCCGATGCGCAGCTTGGCATGCAAGGGCAGCACTTTGAAAGCCAGGTCGCCAACTCCTGCCAGCGCGCCGAAATTTCGCAGCGCATCGGCGAAAGCCGCTCGACCGGCGCGCAGCGCCAGCCCGCGCCCGCCGCGCGGGCCATACATCTCTTCCAAAGCCAGGTTCAAAGCAGAAAAATCGGAAAAATTGAACTCGCGTTCCAGATTGTCCGGAGGGTAATTGTCGATGACGTGCGGCAAATGAGCCAGGTTCAAAATAGCATTCAGGCCATTCTTGCCCATCACCTCTTCCAATGCTTTCAAGGTGATCAGAACGATCTTATTGGCGTAGTTGTACTCACTCTTCGGGATTGGATCCATAGCCTTCCACCGGTTAGATAAGTTTCTCGAGCGCTTCAGTGGCCCGGCGCATATCCAGGAAAATCAGACCCAGCTTGGCCTGCTCGCGCGCCAGAGCGGTGAGCACGGCTTCTTCCCCGACAGACATCAGGATCACATAACCCTTTTCGCCTTTGATATAAACCTGGTCCAGCGCGCCGCGGCCCAGTTCAGTCGCGATGCGCTCACCCAGGGAAAGCATGGCAGCCGACATGGCCGAAACGCGATCTTCCTCAACCCCCTGCGGCAGAGCAGACGCGATGCTCAAGCCGTCGACACTGACCACCGCAGAAGCCTCGATATCAGGCGAAGATGCTTGCAAGTCACGCAAACGTTCTACCATGAGTTGGGAGCGCGATTTGGTCAAGGTACATCACTCCTTCTAATTGAAATCTCCGCAAAGCCGGTGAAGATCCAAGAATTGGGTCACCACCCCAGACCAGCACACTGGCACCTGTCCAATTTCTCGGTACCGGAAATCGCTTGGCATGATAATGATGGCGCCTATGAGAACTGCTTTAATGTAGCACACTGAAACCAAAGTGTCAAGCAAACTCTCATGATTATTTTAACACAATCCTTATAGCTAGAACGGAGATCATGCTATAATCTTTCAGTTTTGCAATCTTGGAGTGCAAATTATGCCTTTTGACGGTTTGGGTGACTTCGTTTCCCTGCTCGAAAAACGCCGGCAACTGGTACGCATCAAGCATCCCATCTCACCTGTTCTAGAAATCGCCGAGATTACCGATCGGGTTTGTAGAGGGCCTGCAGATCAAAACAAAGCCCTTTTATTCGAAAACCTGCCCGGCTACCAGATACCGGTCCTGATCAACGCTTTTGGCTCTGCCCAGCGCATGTCCTGGGCGCTAGGCGTCGATACCCTGGAAGAACTCAACTTGCGCCTGGGCAAGCTGCTGGACACGCGCCTGCCGCGCAGCCTGCGCCAGACGATGCAGCGCGGCCAGGACCTGTTTGCCGCCCTGCAGTCCATCGGCCTCAAACCGCGCAAGCTGCGCCGCGCCCCCGTACAGGCCGTGGCACACCGCCAGAACCCCTCTCTGGAGATCTTGCCCATTTTGAAATGCTGGCCCCAGGATGGCGGCCGCTTCATCACCCTGCCACAGGTGGTCACACGCAACCCGCAAAACGGGGTGCGCAACGTGGGCATGTACCGCCTGCAAGTGATCGACGAACGCACGCTGCTGGTTCACTGGCAGCGCCACAAAGGCGGGGCCGAGCACGAACGCGCCGCCCGCGCCCGCCAGCAAGACCACATCCCGGCTGCGATTGTGCTGGGCGGCGACCCGGCCTGCATCTGGTGCGCCTCGGCCCCCCTGCCCCCCGATCTGGACGAATACCTCCTGGCAGGATACCTGCGCGGCGCGCCGGTGGCCTTCGTCGACTGCCTGACCCAGCCGCTGGAAGTGCCCGCCCTGGCCGAGATCGTCATCGAAGGTTATATCGATCCCAACCAGCACCTTCCCGAAGGGCCATTCGGCGATCACACTGGCTATTACACCCCCGTCGAGCCCTTCCCCGTTTTCCACATCACCGCCATCACCCACCGCCAGGATCCCATCTACCCCGCCACCATCGTCGGCATCCCGCCCCAGGAGGATGTATGGATGGGGAAAGCCACCGAGCGCCTGTTCCTGCCGCTCATCCGCCTGTTCCTGCCCGAGGTCGTGGATATCAACCTGCCGGCCGAGGGCGTATTCCACAACCTGGCGGTCATTTCGATCAAGAAACGCTTCCCCGGGCATGCCCGCAAGGTTGTCTTCGGGCTGTGGGGCCTGGCGCTGATGTCCCTGACCAAGGCCATCCTGGTGGTGGATGAATGGGTGGATGTTCAAAACCTTTCTCAAGTAGCCTGGCAGGCCCTGGGTAACGTAGACTGGTCGCACGATGTCATCATCACCGATGGCCCGGTCGATCACCTCGACCACGCTTCCTACCAGCATTCATTTGGTGGTAAGATCGGAATCGACGCCACCGCCAAGCTGCGCGAAGAAGGCTACACCCGCGCCTGGCCCGAGGTCGCTCGCATGGACGCCGACGTAATCGCCCGCATCGACCGCATCTGGAAAGACCTGGGGCTTTCTGGCTGATACCTCAAGCTAAAGGAGAACCAAGTTCCTATGAAAACTACCCTGTCGATTTTCAAGCTGCTGTCCATCGGCCTGGTGTTCGCCTTGATCCTGGGCGCCTGCACCTCGGCCGGCAATGGCAGCCCTCCCACCGCGCCCCCCGCTGCCGCCATCAAACTGCGCATCGCCGTCCTGCCCATCCTGGACACGCTACCCATGTACGTGGCTCAGCAAGAGGGCCTGTTCGCCGCCAACAACGTGATCGTCGAGTTCATCCCGGTCGCCTCGGCAGCCGAGCGCGACCAGATCATCACCGCCGGCCAGGCCGATGGCATGATCAACGAGCCCCTCTCGACCATGCTCTACAACAAGAACGGTGTGCAGGTGCAAACCGTGCGTTATGCCCGGGCCGCCACTCCCCAGGTATCGCTGTTTCGCATCCTGGCGGCCGGGAACAGCGGCATCCAGGCGGTCGGCGACCTGCGCGGCGTTGAGATCGGCATTTCGCAGGGCACGGTCATCGAATACCTCAGCGACCGCCTGCTCCGGGCCGAAGGACTTACGCCCGATGAGATCAAATTCATCGCCGTGCCGAAGATCCCAGACCGCATGACGCTGTTGGGCACCGGCGAGCTGAAAGCCGCCATGCTGCCCGAGCCCAGCGCCTCCCTGGCCATCCAGCAGGGCGCCCGGCTGATCCTGGATGACACCCGCCACCCGGAATTCTCCTACAGCACGATCACCTTCCGTAAAGCGATCATCGACCAGCACCCACAGGCCATCCAGGCCTTCATGGAAGCCATCGAGCAGGCTACCAGCCTGATCAACGCCGACCCCGCTAAATGGAGCACCCTGCTCAGCGACCAGAAACTGGTGCCGCCCTCCATCATTGGCACCTTCGAGGTGCCCCCGTTCGTCACTGCCGGTGTGCCCACCCCGGCCCAATGGGATGACGCGCTCGCCTGGGCCAGACAGAAAGGCCTGCTCGATCGAGACCTGGCTTACGCCGATTCAGTCGTCGGTATCTTCCTGCCTTAGGAAATGCTCCAACTCGACTCGCTGACCTACGCTTACCCCAACGGCGTGCCTGTCTTCCAGGATTTCTCCTGGGAAGCCGGGCGCGCCGAATCCTGGGCGGTTCTCGGCCCCTCCGGCTGCGGCAAAACCACGCTGCTCTACCTGCTGGCCGGCCTGCGCTTCCCCAGCGCCGGCCAGGTCAGGATCGATGGTCAGCCGCTGACCCGCCCCCGCCCGCACACCGGCCTGATCCTGCAAGATTACGGCCTGCTGCCCTGGGCCACTCTGCGTCAGAACGTCGAGTTGGGCCTGCGCGTGCGCACCTTCTACGGACCAGACGGCAAACACGCCCCGCCGGACTTTCAACTCAGCGGCAGCGTGGATCCCTGGCTGGAGTACCTGGGCCTGGCCGCCCTGCAAGACAAGTACCCTGGGCAGCTCTCCGGCGGGCAGCGCCAGCGCACCGCCATCGCCCGCACCCTGGCCCTGCAGCCAGACCTGCTCTTGATGGATGAGCCTTTCTCCTCGCTGGATGCTCCCACGCGCCAGAGCCTGCAAAGCCTGACCCTCGACCTGTGGGCGCAGCAAAAGCTGACCCTGGTGATCGTCACCCACGCCATCGAAGAAGCCGCCGTCATGGGCCAGAAAATCCTGCTGCTCAGCCAGCCGCCCAACACCCAGGCGCAGGTCATCGATAATCCCGGCGCGGCCCAGGCGGACTTCCGCGACTCGGCGGAATACACCGCCCTGTGTCGTGAGCTGCGCCACAGCCTCGAAATATCCGGCGAAGAGACGGACACGGGAGATAGCCGATGAAACGCGGCGACCTGTTTTTCGCCGTCCTGGCCATCCTGGCGGCCTGGCAGTTGCTCGCCATGCTGGTGAACCGGCCGATCTTGCCTACACCGGTATTGGTCGCACAGGCTTTCGTCGACCAAATGCTGCATGGCGATCTGCCCGGGCACTTCCTGGCCAGCCTGTGGCGTGTGGTCGCCAGCACCGCCCTGGCCATCCTGCTGGCTGCCCCGGCCGGCCTGGTCTTGGGCCAATCCCAGCGCCTGAACCGCCTGTTCTCGCCGGTGGTCTACCTGCTCTACCCCATCCCCAAGGTCGTGCTGGTGCCCATCGTGCTGCTTTTCTTCGGCATCGGCGACCTGCCCAAGATCGTGATCATCTTCCTGATCCTGTTCTTCCAGATCCTGGTGCTGGTGCGCGACCAGGCCGCCAGCATCCACCCCGAGCTGGTGCAAAGCGTGCGCAGCCTGGGAGCCGGGCGGCGCGCCCTGTTCCGCTTGGTTTACCTGCCCGCCAGCCTGCCCGCCATTCTGACCGCTTTGCGGCAGTCAGTCGGCACCTCCGTGGCAGTGCTGTACGTGGCCGAGTTGTTCGCCACCCAAAAAGGCCTGGGCTATTACATTTACTACAACGGCAGCACCCTGTTCGATTACCCCGTCATGTACGCGGGCATCATGGCCCTCAGCCTGATGGGCCTGGGCCTGTACTTCAGCGTGGATTGGCTGGAACACAAGCTGTGCCCCTGGCAGACTGTGCGCTAACCGCCCAACAGCACCGGCACGATCAATCCCAGCGCGAACAGCACTCCATAGATCAGGGTCAGCCGGCCCGTGCCCGCCAGGGCCTGGTTCAACGGCTTTCCGCTCGTCGTCCACACAAAGCGCACCAGGGAGATCCCCATCGGCAGGGACAGCCAGGACAACAGCAGCCAGAGCGATGAGCCAGCCGCGCCAACGCCCACGAATGGCAGCCCGGACGGGTTCGCCGCCGCCATCCCCAGTGGGGTCAGATAGGCCCCTGCCAGGCAGGCCAGGTACTGCCAGCGCGTGCGCTGCTCCCCCAGGCGCACCGCCAGGGTTCGTTTGCCGGCGGCCCGGTCGTTGTGCAGGTCGCGCAGATTGTTGACCACCAGGATGGCGGTGATCAAAAAGCCCATTGGCAGCGCAGACCAAAATGCCGCCCAGTTCAGGCTGCGCGTATGCACGTAGAAGCTGCCGCACACCGCCACCAGCCCGAAGAAAATAAACACGAACAGGTCGCCCAATCCATAATATCCAAACGGGAACGGCCCGCCCGTGTAGGCGATGGCTGCCAGGATCGAAGCCAGGCCGATCGCCATCACCGGCCAGCCGGCCAGCCAGGTGAGGTAAACGCCCAGAACGGCCGCCAGACCAAACACGACCCACATGCCTGCCAGGACCTGGCCCGGGGTGAGCAGCCCGGCCTGGGTCACGCGCAGCGGCCCCAGGCGCTGGTGGGTGTCTGCCCCGCGATGGTAATCGAACACATCGTTGGCCAGGTTAGCCCCGATCTGCAGCAGCAGGGCCGCCAGCAGCGCTGCCAGGGCTGCATCCCAGCGGAACTGCCCGGCTCGCCAGGCCAGCGCTGCGCCTACCACCACCGGCGCAGCCGCGGCCGGCAGCGTCTTTGGCCGAGCTGCCAGCAGCCAGACTTGCGACTTGGATAACGAATCTGAGTCTGATTGCATATCATTTCTCCACAGGCGATCCTGTTGGGATCAAATTGGGACGACCTGCCAGATCGCCCGAGTATCGCCGCCCAAGTATACCCAAGTTGGCCCTTGAATGACAGTCTCAATTATCGCCCCAGCTTTCCGGCCAGGCCACAATGAACAAAATACGCTATAATTCCCTTCCATGAAAGCGGCCCGAGACTTCTTAGAGCTGATCAAATTCGAGCACACCCTCTTCGCTCTGCCGTTTGCCTACCTGGGCATGCTCCTGGCCGCCTCGGGCTGGCCCGGCTGGCGCCTGTTCCTGTGGATCACCCTGGCGATGGCCGCCGCCCGCACCGTGGCCATGGGCTTCAACCGCCTGGCGGACCGCCACATCGACGCCCGCAACCCGCGCACTGCCAACCGTCCCCTGGTCACCGGGCGCATCTCGCTCTCCACCGCCTGGGGCGGCACCCTGCTGGCAGCGTTCGTGCTGGTCCTGGCTGCCTGGCAGTTGGGCCCGCTGCCCCTGCGCCTGCTGCCAGCCGCCCTGGTCTTCCTGTTTGGCTATTCGTTCACCAAGCGCTTTACCTGGCTTTCGCACTTCGTGTTGGGTCTCACCGATGGGCTGGCCCCGGTAGGCGCCTGGGTGGCCGTGCGCGGCTCGCTCTTCAGCCCGGCCGACCTGCCCGCCTGGCTGCTGCTGGCTGTCGTCACCCTGTGGATCGGCGGCTTCGACCTGATCTACGCCTGCCAGGACGTGGACTGCGACCGGCGCGATGCGCTGCAGTCCATCCCGGCCCGCTTCGGCATCCCCTTCGCCCTGCGCCTGTCGGCTGTCTGCCACGTTCTGACCACGCTGCTGCTCATCGCCCTGGGCGCGGTCATGGGCCTGGGCTGGCCTTACTGGATCGGGCTGCTGGTTGCTGCCGGGCTGCTGGCCTGGGAGCACGCCCTGGTGCGCCCGGACGACCTCTCACGCCTCGACCTGGCTTTTTTCAATATCAATACCTACATCAGCCTGGCGTTGTTCTTATCCATCCTTTTCGCCCTCTACCTGACCTGAAAACACCTGGCTCATATCTACCCCCTGGAGCAATCTCTATGAAACAACGATTACTGGTATTCGAACTCGTCCTGTTCGGCCTGCTCTTCAGCAGCATGTTTCCATTCCAGGCAGTGCTGGCCTCCAGCCCTGCCCAGGCCGGCCCGGCTGCTGAGCCGGTCGTGCTGTGCCTGCCGGGAATCTATTCCGCCAGCCGGCGCGACTGTACTCCCGCCGGCCCTTCCCAATACCTGACCGACCTGGCTTCCGCCGGCATCGTGCTGCCCATCCCGCCCCTGCCAGCCGCGCCCATCGACCCGGCCCTGGCCCAGATCGACACGCGCTACGCCGAAGTGATCAACAAGGGCGCGCCGGTCTACGGCTCTATCGCCGATGCCGTGGCGGGCAATAAGAAACAGGCTGCTCGCACGCTGAACGGCGACTTCGTTTACATCTCCTACTCCGAAATGCAAGAGGTTAGCGGGAAAAAAATCTACACCATCGCCCCCGGGGCGTGGATGCGCGGCGCTGACCTGTCGCGCATCGGCGTGCTGCCGGCCCAGCAGGGCCTGGTCTTCAGCCGCACCCCCACCAGCGCCTTCGGTTGGATGCTCAACTACTGGGCACCCGGCCCGCTGGAGACGCGCTACACGCCGGGCGGGAACAGCACCGGGCGCGTGCTCAACCTGTACGAAGTGGTCCCCGTTTTTGGCGAGCAAAGCCTGGACGAAGAGACCTGGTACCGCATCGGCCCTGACGAGTGGGTGCAGCAAAAGTACATCGCCCGCGTCACGCCCAACACCACCCCGCCCAACGGCGTGGCCGGCGACCGCTGGATCGAAGTCAACCTGTTCGAGCAAACTCTGGCGGTTTACGATAAGCGCCAGTTGGTCTTCGCCACCATTATCGCCAGTGGTATAGACCCCTTCTGGACGCGCCCTGGCCTGTTCCAGGTCTATAAAAAACTGGAGAAGACCGACATGAGTGGGGCCACCCTGGCCGATCGCTCCGACGCCTATTTTCTCCAGGATGTGCCCTGGACCCTGTATTACGACGATGCCCGCGCCCTGCACGGCGCTTACTGGCGCGCCAAGATGGGCTTCACCCAGTCCCACGGCTGCATCAACCTGACCGTCGGCGACGCCCACTGGCTGTTCGATTGGGCCGCCGAGGGCGACTGGGTCTACGTCTGGGACCCCTCCGGTGTGACCCCCGTTGATCCCAGTCTGTACGGCCCAGGCGGATATTAGACCCGCTTGCCGGACCCCGTAGGCGATTCACATGAACAAAACCAACCACAGAATATTGCTGGCGCTGGCGCCTTTGCTGTTGGCCGCGCTGGCCTGCCAGGCAGTCATGGGCCTGTGGCAGTCGCCGCCCACGCCCACGCCCATCCCTACGCGCACGCCCCTGCCGACGTCCACGCCCACCCCCACGAATACGCCCACACCTACGTTCACGCCTTCGCCGACAGCCACGCCCACTGCCTCGTTCACCCCGGCCCTTCCGGTAACCCCCGACCCGCTCCAGTTCCAGGTCTTCGAAGAACTCTGGCAGATCTTCGATCAGAATTACCTGTACCCGGACTTCAACGGGCTGGACTGGCAGGCGGTCCACACCAAATACCGCCAGCGCATCCAGGCCGGCCTGAGCAATGACGATTTCTACCAGGCCATGACCGAGATGATCGAGCGCCTGGGCGACGAACATTCCGCCTTCTTCAGCCCCGCCCAGGCGCAAGAGTTGGATAACGAATACGCCGGCAATTACGATTTCGTTGGCATCGGGGTTATGACCGTCACGATCCCGGAGCGTGAGCGCATCACCCTCATCGGCGTCTTCCTGGACAGCCCGGCCGAGCAGGCTGGCCTGCAAGTCCACGACAGCATCCTGGCCGTGGACGGCCAGCCGATCCTGGACGACGAGGGCGTCATGCGCCGCGAATTGCTGGTCGGCCCGGCTGGTAGTTCCCTGGAGCTGACCGTGCAGACGCCCGGGCAGGCGCCGCGCCAGGTGCATCTCATCCGCCAGCGCGTCAACGGCGCTTTGCCCGTTGTTCACCAGGTGCTCTCCACTCCCGCCGGGAAGCGCATCGGTTACCTGCTCCTACTGACCTTCAACGACAGCACCGTCGACGACCAGGTGTACGCCGCCCTCGACGCTATGAGCGCCCAGGGGCCTCTGGATGGCCTGATCATCGACAACCGCATGAACAGCGGCGGCTCGAGCGACATCTTCGACAACGTGCTCTCCTGTTTCACCAAAGGCACCCTGGGGCACTTCGTGCAGCGCAACGACCGGCGCGCCCTGCGCCTCTCCCCGAAAGACATCCAGGGCTCTCAGACCTACCCGCTGGTGGTGCTGGTCGGCTCCGGTACAGTCAGCTTTGGCGAGATTTTCTCCGGCGTCCTGCAAAATATCGGGCGGGCGTACCTGATCGGTGAGCAGACCGACGGCAACGTCGAAATCCTCTCGGTCTACAACCTTCCCGATGGCTCGCGCGCCTGGATCGCCGAGGAAACCTTCCAGCCCATCAACCATTCCGAACAGGATTGGGAGAAGACCGGCATAATCCCCGGTTCGACCGTGCCCAGCAATTGGGACGAGATCACTTTGGAGAATGATCCGGCCGTGCAGGCGGCTTTACAGCACTTCGACGCCTCGGCGCTGCCCTGAGCTGCCCCGCCTGGACGCGCCGCGTCATGTTGGGCGCTGCGCTGTGGTTTTATGGTAAACTAGCGCTACTCGCACCGAAAAACATGCAAGCCCGCCCGAAGCTGCCAGAACACCTCGCCTGCCCACCCACTGCCAGCAGCTTTGGCCCCGGCAGAGATGCTCTTCGCCGCCATTGGAGGGATCATGCTCACCCTGATTGAAAAGATCCTGTTCGTGCTCGCTGCGCTGGCCTCCACTTACGCCGCTTTGCGAGTCGCCGACCGCCTCATCCGCATCATCTCCCGCGGTCACGGCAAACCGGACTGGGACCTGGCGCGCCAGCGCTTGCTGGGGGTGCTGGCCAAAACCCTCACACTGCAGCCCACGTTCAAGCTGCGCCTGGGTCCCAGCCTGTTCCACGCTTTCATCGCCTGGGGCTTCATCTACTACCTGCTGGTCAACCTGGGAGACGTGCTGGAAGGCTACCTCCCAGGTTTTCATTTCCTGGGCCAGGACGCAATCGGCAACTTTTACCGCCTGCTGGCTGACCTGCTCAGCGTGGGCGTGCTGCTGGGCATGACCGCCATGTTGGTGCGCCGCTTCGTCTTCAAGCCCACTGTGCTGTCCGCCAGGAACGATATCCTGCTGCACCCCAAAGCACGCGCTGGCATCCGCCGCGACTCGGCCATCGTCGGCGGCTTCATCCTGATCCACGTTGGCTCACGCTTCCTCGGCCAGACCTTCCGCATCGCCAGCCAGGGCGGCGACGCCTGGCAGCCGTTCGCTTCCCTGGTGGCTTCCTTGTGGGGCGGAGCCAGCCCTCAAGCCCTGCTGGTTGCCGAGCACGTTTTCTTCTGGTTAGCCCTGGGCACCATCCTGGCCTTCATCCCCTACTTCCTGCACTCCAAGCACATCCACCTGTTCTTCGCCCCGCTCAACTTCCTGCTCAAGCCCCAGCGCCGCTCGATCGGCGAATTGAGCAAGCTCGACTTCGACGATGAGAGCATCGAGCAGTTCGGCGTCACTCACCTGGAGCACCTGGGCTACGAACAGCTCATCGACGCCTACGCCTGCATCATGTGCTACCGCTGCCAGCAGGTCTGCCCGGCTTACAACACCGGCAAAGTGCTCTCCCCGGCTGCCCTGGAGATCAACAAGCGCTACTTCCTGAACAGTGAAGGCGCACGCCTGGCTGCTGGCGAAGCCAGCTCGCAAACCCTGGTCGAATTCGCCATCCCCGAGCAGGCCATCTGGGCCTGCACCGCCTGCGGCGCTTGCATCGACATCTGCCCGGTGGGCAACGAGCCGATGCGCGACATCCTGGACATCCGCCGGGCGCTGGTTTTGATGGAAAACAACTTCCCCGATCCGCTCCAGGCGGCCTTCCGCGGCATGGAGCGCACCACCAACCCCTGGAACATCTCGCCTGCCGAGCGCATGAAATGGGCCGAGGGTCTGAATGTGCCCACCATCGAGGAGAATCCCGAGCCGGAGATTCTCTGGTGGGTGGGCTGCGCCCCTGCCACCGACGCCCGCGCCCAAAAGACCGCCCAGGCCTTCGCCAAGATCCTCGACGCCGCCAGGGTCAACTTCGCCGTCCTGGGCCAAAGCGAAGCCTGCACCGGCGATTCCGCCCGCCGCGCCGGCAACGAGTTCCTGTTCAACGAGTTAGCCGCCGCCAACGTCGAGACGCTCAACGCCGTCAAGCCCCAACGCATCGTCGCCACCTGCCCGCACTGCCTGCACACCCTCAAGAACGAATACCCGGCCTTCGGCGGGGACTACCACGTGATCCATCACACTCAGCTCATCAACGAATTGATCGTCGCCGGGCGCTTGAAGCTCAAGCCCACGGAAGCCCCTGCGGGCAAAGCTCAGCCATCCGGGGTCACCTTCCACGACCCATGCTACCTGGCCCGCCACAACCACATCCTCATCGAGCCGCGCCAGACCCTGCGCCTGCTGGATGAGCACCTGGTGGAAATGCCCCAGCACGGCCTGCATTCCTTCTGCTGCGGCGCCGGCGGGGCCCAGATGTGGAAAGAAGAAGAGCATGGCAGCCAGCGCGTCAACGCCCGCCGCTTCGCCGAGGCCCAGGCCACCCGCGCCGCCGCCCTGGCCGTCGCCTGCCCCTTCTGCATGATCATGCTCACCGACGCCGCCAAAGCCGAAAACAGCCCCATGCGCGTCTTAGATATCGCTGAAATTGTTGCTGGACTGATAGAAGAAAATCATACCCCCTCTTAGAATCCATGAAATCCGCGTTGATCCGTGCCCCATTTCTTCCCCCCCTCATCTGCGAAAATCTGTACAATCTGCGGATAAGAAGCCTCGACACCAATTTGACCAGGGCGCACGCTTTCATGATATGATACCCGCATATGGACTCTCGGATCGAGCACATGCAAAATATTGACCTTCACCAACGTTGTCAGGATTATCTACAGCGCAGCCTGGGGACCAACCTGCGCATCTTGCATGCTGAACCCTTGACCCAAAGCTCGCGCCTGGCTCCCTGGCGGCTGGATGCTGAGGTCGAGGGCGAAAAACGCTCGTACGTCTTGCGCCTGGGCGGCGAGGGTTGCCACCACGAATACGAATTCCTGCGCGCCATGCAGAGCCTGCCCATTCCCACCCCGCGCGTCTACGATTGGGATGCCGAGGGCACGGCCCTGGGCGTGCCCTGCCTGCTCAGTGATTACATCTTCGGCGATTCCCTGCTCGCGCCTGTCCTGGCTGGCGAAGCCTGGGCCGAAGACCTCTACCTGGATGCGGTTTGCCAGTTGCAATCCATCACCCTTGAGCAACTCGCCCCCGTCGCTGATCTGCTGGCGGACTGCCAGAGCGCCGCTGACGTGCTTGAGTACGCCAACGAATACTTCCAGGAAAACTCGCACCCCATCGCCGAGAAAGCTTACGCCCGCCTGCGCGCCACCATGCCCAAGCTGCCCGAGCTGTGCTTTAGCAACGGCGATCTGTGGTTGGACAACTTCCTGGTGCGCGACCGGCAACTGGCCGGCATCATCGACTTCGAAAACGCCGGTTTCAGCGACCCGCTTTTCGAGTTCCTGCTTTCCTTCTTCATCCGCCCGGAATTGAAACAGCGCGGCCTGATCGAGCGCTACTGCCAGCGCATGCACCTCGATCCCGGCGCGCTGCCCTGGTATCATGGCCTGGAATACTTCGACACCCTGCACTGGGTGCTCAAGCTGGGCAAGCCTTTCGAGCAGTACAGCGCCCAGGTGTTGGAAGCTGCCCTGGAAGAATGGCTGCGCGCCACTGGCTAATAGGCCGCCGGCTGATAAGCCGCTGGCTAATGGGCCCTGCCCTCCTCCCACCATTCACGCACAAAGCCATTCGCCAGTTTCAACCAGGCTGCCAGCGCCGCCAGGGTCAATACACCCGCCCCCGCGAACAAAGTCATCTCATACAATGGCCCGCCGTAGCGCAGGTGCTGCTGCCACACCAGCAGGCGGAACTGCACCCGCGCCGGCCAATCCGGCGGCAGCGGCAGCAGCGGCCACAACAGCCAGGCCAGCCCGGCCATACCGGCAACGAATAAGCTGACCACGTAATCGATCCACGCCAGGCGGAAGCGCCGCGCCGGTCGCCGCACTTCCAAACGCGCCATCACCGTTCCCATCAAGTCCGCCGGAGCCGGCTGCATGGGATAGGTGCGCAAAGCATCATCTACAATCGCGTAAGCGCGCTGTTCGCGCTCGCTCAGCTCGTCATCCATACCGCCTCCTGCTCATACTGGCGCAAGGCCTCGTACAGGCGCTGGCGCGCCCGGAACAGCCCCGTCTTCACCGTACCGATCGGCATCGAAACCACCTCAGCAATCTCCGCATAAGAAAGCTCCTGCTGGAAGCGCAGCATCACCAGCATGCGGTAGCTCTCCGGCAGCGCCTCGATCTGCTGGTGCAGGAAAGCCTGCTGTTCCTGCGTCTCCAGGCGGGTCAGCGGGTCCAAATCCGGCGACTCGCCGGGGGTATCCTGCATCTGCTCCTCGCCCAGGGCGCAAAGCTCGCTGCGCAGGCGCGGCAGCCGGTTGTAGCACAGGTTGGTCACAATGCGGTACAGCCAGGTGCGGAACTGCGCCTGTCCGCGGAAGTTAGGCAGCGCCTGCCAGGCGCGCACGAAAGCCTCCTGAGCGATATCCTCCGCCTCCAGCGGGTCGCCCAGGCCGCGCAGCGCCAGGTTGTAGGCGAACTGCTGGTGCGCCAGCACCAGCTCGCCAAAAGCCTGCGCCTCGCCCGCCTGCGCCCTCCGCACCAGTTCAACTTCATCGCTCAAGCTTCGCTCTCCTGCGGTTAATTAGACCAGGTTTTCACCCAAAAGTTTCACCGGATTCAATTGAAACTTTTCCGCCGTTCCCCGGTCTAATCAGGTAGAAGCAAAACACAAAACCGGAGGTAAAAATGAAAAACAAAGCCTTGATTGCTGCCATCTTGATTGTAACCCTGATCGCCCTGTGTGGGGCTATGATCGCTATCCTCGTGATGAGCTTTCCTCGCCTGTCCACCACCGGCATCAACCTGCGCGTCCTGCAAGTCGACCGCTACTCTGCCGAGGGCGACCAGGAGTGGTCCTTCACCGCCGATGGGCCCACCACTTTGCTGGTCGATTCCCGCGCCGGGAACGTCACCATCACCGCCGGGCAGGGGGACGAGATCCTCGTCCAGGCCCACAAGACCGCCTGGCACTCGAGCCAGGCGCGCGCCGAAGCTGCCTTAGAGACGATGCCCATCGAGGTCACCCAGCAAGGCAAGCAGGTGACCGTGCGCTACAAACCGCCCGAAAAAGTCCTGGTGGTCGGCGAGACCCACATGGACACCGTGGATTTCACTATCCAGGTGCCAGAGACCGCCACAGTGAATGCCTCCACGGTCAGCGGCGATATCGCCCTCTCGGGTGTCACCGGCGATGCCCGGCTGAACAGTGAATTCGGCGACGCCTCCGCCAGCAACCTGGAAGGCCAATTGCAGATCATCACCAACAGCGGCGACATTCGCGCTGAGCGCGTGCGCGCCGGAGAAGCGGAGATCGACTTGCATACCCAGTTTGGCGACATCGAGCTGGAACAGGCCACTGCCGGCGCCGTCCAAGCCCGCACCAACAGCGGCAAGATCAGCCTGGCAGACGTTGAAGCTGACCAGTCTGTCACCCTGGATACCCAGTTCGGTGATGTGAAGTTCGAGAATGGGCGCGGCGCAGATCTGACCGCCAGCAGCAACAGCGGCAAAGTCACCCTGGGCAGCCTCACCCTGCAAGGCGCCCTTTCGGCCAAGAGCGAATTCGGCGACATCGATGTGCAGTTAGTAGAGGCCGCCTCTTACGACCTGGACACCAACAGCGGCGATATCCTCCTGCGCGGGGCGCAGGCCTCGATCAAAGCCGCCACCCAGTTCGGGCGCATCACCATCCGCGCGGCCAAAGATGCCAACCTGGACCTGCGCACCAACAGCGGCTCGATCGAGTTCAGCGGCTCCCTGGGAGAGGGACCCCACACCTTGAAAGCCGAGTTCGGCGACGTGACCATGCAGCTCCCCCTGGGCGTCCAGCTCGACTTCGACCTGAAGTCGGAGTTCGGCCGCATCAAATCGGACTTTCCCATCACCATCGAAGGAGAAGTCGAAGCGAGGCATTGGGTGGGCACGATCAACGGCGGCGGCGCCAGCCTGAAAATCGAGGTCAACAGCGGCAACATCAGCCTGGAGGAGGTTGGCCAATGAACTCCTCCGCCGATTTCCTCGCCTGCCTGGTCGTTGTCACCGTCTTCACTGGCGTCTTCGCCCTGCTGGCCTTCTGGCGCTACCTGCGCCACCGTGAGATCATCGCCCTGGCCGAAAAAGGCCTGCTCCACCCGCAGCCTAAAGATGGCAAAGATGCCCTGCGCTGGGGCATCGTCTTCACCGCCATCGGCCTGGCCCTCATCCTGGGCCTGCTGCCCGTCGCCTGGCAGGGCGCCTGGCCGCTGCTGCTGCTCGGCCTGCTGCCGGCCTTCTTCGGCCTCAGCCTGGTGCTCATCTACGTGCTCACCCGCCCGGGTCCGCCCCAGCCCCCCGCCTCGGGCGGCGATGATCAAGAACCGCATTCATAACCCTGCACCCTCTTCACACATAGGGCGGCGCTCCTGGCCGCCCTATTCTTTTTTCCCATTTACAGTAAAATATACTCCTGATGGCCCGCTTCCAGGCCAACCCGATAAAATCCGTGTACATCCGTGCCACACGTGAGCTATTTTTCTCAGGAGTACCGCCCCATGCTAATCGAGTACCAGGGCCAACTCACCAAAAGCGACCTGCTCCAATCCCTGATCCTCCACCACCGCCCCTCTCGCCCCGTTGGCGCCATCCGCCTGGGCCTGGTCGCCCTGATCGTCCTCTCCTACCTGTACTACTTCATCCTCTACAGCCCCAGGGATCTGCTCGAAGAACTGGGCATCGTCGTCGCCCTGCTCATGATCGTGTACCTCGTCGCCGCCCCTTTCATCAAGCCCTACGAAGCCCTGCCCGGCTTCCTGCGCGACCGCGATCTCACCAGCCTCATCTCCGGCAAAGTCACCGACCAGACCATCACCGTCAAAACCGCCTCCCTCACCTCCGAGCTGAAGTGGAACCTCTATCACAAGCACAAACGCACCCCCAACCTGGTGCTGCTCTACCAGGCCGAGGACTGGTACAACCTCTTCCCGCGCAGCTTCTTCCACAGCGAAGACGACTGGCGCGCCTTCTTGCAGTTGGTCGAGAAGAACCTGCCCGGCCCTGGCGCGCAGTAGAGCAATTAGAGCCTATATGCCAGACCCCGAACTCCTCTTACAGCGCCTGGATCAAATCGGCGCTTCGCTCGAAACTCTCCCCGCCGCCCTGGCCCTCATCGCCCTGGGTTCCACCGGCCAGGAGCAGCAGCGCCTGGACCCATACTCCGACCTGGATTTCTTCGTCCTGGTCGCTCCCGGCGCCAAGAACGCCTTCATCCACAACCTGGGCTGGCTCAGCGCCGCCTGCCCCATTGCCTATCACTTCCAGAACACCCCCGATGGCTACAAACTGCTCTTCGCCGACGGCGTTTTCTGCGAATTCGCCGTCTTCGAGCCCGCCGAGCTGACCACCGTGCCCTTCGTCCCCGGCCGGGTCGCCTGGAAGCGCCCCGAAGTCGACCCGGACATCTGCATCCCCGCTGCCAAGACCACCCCGCCTGCCCCCAGGCCGCTCGACTGGCTGCTCGGCGAAGCCCTCACCAACCTGTACGTTGGCCTGTGCCGCTTCCAGCGCGGCGAACGCCTCTCCGCCGCCCGCTTCATCCAGGGCTACGCCATCGATCGCCTGGTCGAGCTTTCCACCTTCATCGAGAAACCCCAACTCATCCCCCCCGATCCCTTCACCCCCGAGCGACGCTGTGAACAGCGCTGCCCCCTCCTGGCCCAGGAACTGCCTGAACTCATCCAGGGCTACGCCCGCAGCCCGCACTCCGCCCGCGCCATCCTGGCCTATCTCGAGCGCCACTTCAGCCTCGACCCGGCCATGAAAGGCGCCATCCTGGCCCTGTGCGCGCCAGACCTGCCGCCGCCCGAGTAGAGGCCCCGCCGGCTGGATTAGCCTGGCTTGTCTTCTTTCACGGCAGAATCTTGAGCACGCTCTGCTCGATCTCCGCCGCGCTCATCGCCCCTGTCACGATCTCGGCGATCTCGCCATCCGGCTTGATGAAATAGCTGGTCGGGAAAGCGTTCACCCGGTAAGTGCGCGCCACCTTGCCGTCCCTATCCAGTATCAGCGGGAAACTCACGCCCAGGTCGCTGCCCATTTGCAGCACCTCTTCGCGCGAATCCTCCACGCTCACTGCCACCACCACCAACCCCTGGGGCAGGTACAGGTTGTACACCTGCTGGATGTCGGGCATCTCGCGGATGCAGAACCCGCACCAGGAAGCCCAAAAATTGATCATCACCGGCAGCCCGGTCAGCTTGCTGAGGGTCAAAGTCTCGCCGTTATAAGCATTCGGCAGGTTGAAGTCGGGCGCCAGCGCCCCCACCCTGGCCGCCACCGGTCCCGCCTTGCGCACCACGCTCCCCGGCGTCTGCTGCACCTCCCGGACCTCCGCCTTTCCACTGCCGAGCAACCACAACAGCCCTGCCCCCGAGGCAAACACGCACAGGAACAAACCAAATCCCAGCAGGATCATGCTCAGGCTTAAGAATGAACCGCTCCCAGCCGCCGCTTTGGCTTCTACGGGCGGCTCCTTCACCCCGTAGTTAAAGGGGACTTCCGCTGCCGGCGCTGCCGCTGGGGGCGTCGCCTGTGAGGGCGTCATCTCTGGCTGGCTTGTCGCCGGAGCCGCCCGCAGCCTTTGCAAGCGCTGCAGCGCTTGAGGGTTGCCCGGCTGCAGTTGCAGCACCTTCTCCAGGCATTCCACCGCCTGCTCGGGCGCCTCCACCACCTGGCTGAGCAGGTACCAGGCGCGCGCACACTGCTCGTCCTGCTTCAGCGCCTGCACCAGCAGCTTCCTGGCCTGCAGCTTCTGCCCGGCCTTCCCTGCCGCAACTGCCTGTTGGATCAGTTCATCGTCCATGCCTGGGCAGAATCTTACCGCATTTTGCCCGCCTTGCGCGCCAGGTTACCCGTACTAACAATATTGTAAAATCTGTGCAGGAGAAATGACGAGGAAAGAAATCGAATTTTTGGCAAAAATTCGATTTCTGGATGTTATCGAAATCGTATTCTCCCTAAAACTTTCCAAACGAAAACGCGCCCGGCAGATAGAACTCCTGAAAGCCTTCCGCTAAAACCGGCTTGTACGTTCCCCCATTGACCTCGAACCAGTCGCTCCACACAATCGTGTACGGGCGCAAATACTGCGCCCGCCACACATCCCGCACCAGGCGCTGCACGAAGCGCGGCACGGTCACCGCCCTGCCATCCGCGCCGTACACCTGCTTGGGCCTATCCACGCTCAGCTTGCGGTGCTGCTCCTCGTGGAACTCCCAGTAGTAAGGCCTCCCCTCCGCCACCACCACAATATCACACGAAATCCTTCCCACATCCAGCGCCACCTTGATCTGCGCCGGGCACGTTTGCAGGATTTCGATGCAACGTTGGCGTTTTCCCGCAGACAGCTTGCGGTCATACCTCAGGCTGTCCAGCAGCGCCTGCCGGTCTACCAACTGCTCCAACAGCTCGGCAGGGAGGCGATAATTGGCGTAAATCGGCTTTGCCCCCAGGGGCAGGAAGGCTTCGAAGAACCGCGCTTCCCGCCCACGGCTTGCATACGACACATAGTAGATTTCCATCATCCTTTGCATCACACCGCGCTTCCCGCTCCCGGTTAGGAATGTCCTCCTTGCGCATGGCCGATGAATTGAGCCTCATAGAAACTCAATGTGATTCCTCATCTCTTCCGCATCCATCAAATCATAGACCAGCATCAACTGCCTCACCATTTGCCCAACCGGGCTGTGCTGCGGCATGTAAACAATACCGGCATGATCGCTTCCCAGGGTGTGCAGGCGTAAAAAGTCGGCATCTTGAGTAAAAATGACGCGCCCCTCGCGCAGCGCCAGTTCCAGGTGCTGACGGTCGCTGGCTGCCATCATGCCGGCTTCCTGGGAACGCAGCACATCTACTCCGCGCCGGCGCAGGCCATCGGCTACTGCCTTGTGCACGTGCTCATCCAGGTAAAAACGGATGCGTTCAGGCATTTTACTTGGTTTTCAATTTCGAAGGTGTGCGGCGTTTCAACTCCGTTACCAGGGCGTCATCGGCGCGGATGGCGTCATCGACCTGCTGGCGGTGGTCATAGTAATATGCCAGGGCAGCATACACGTCTGCCAGGCCAAGGTCATGGGCGCTGGCAATCTCGTCGGCGCTCAGGCCCATACGCTCGTGCCAGATGACAATATTCTGCACGGTAATCCTTCGCCCGGCAATGCGCGGCTTGCCTCCTGCCACGCCCGGGGTGACCTCAATATGCTGCGCCAGTGATATCGCCATATCAGCCTCCTGCTTTCATATTTTAGCACACTCTGGCAGCCCTTCACTTGTCTCCACGATTTACGAACACGCAGCGAGACCAGTCTGTGTTAAAATTAAACCCGCTCCCCGGGCGTTCGCCCGGGGTTGTCCGCGCACAGGAAGCGCACATGGCTTTCGAGAAGGGGCATGCCTTGTGGGCTGGGGTGGGCAGCCGCCAGTTTACCACGCGATTGAATGCCTCACAGACAGCCGCGGACTCCCACACCCTGGCGCGCCTGTGCGGCTGCGCCGATGCATGGCAGGATCCTGAGGGATGATGCATGTACGAAGAAAACGAAATCGAAGAGTTGGCCCCCTGGCTGGTCATCGCCATCACATTGGTGGGGGGCTGCCTGCGGGTTTTTCTAATCGCCAATAAAGGCTTATGGTTGGATGAGACCTTCAGCATGTGGGTGTCCAGCCACAGCATTGCTGATATGCTGCAATGGATTGTCAAGATCGACCAGCACCCGCCCCTGTATTATCTCCTGCTCCATTACTGGGTCACCCTCAATGGGGATTCGCCCTATGCTCTCCGTCTGCTTTCTGCACTGTTTGGCACAGCCACAATCCCGGTGATTTACCTGATCGGCAAACGCATGTCAGGTGTGGACATGGGGTTGGCGGCAGCCCTGCTCCTGGCGCTTTCGCCCTTCAATATCCACTACGCCCAGGAAGCGCGCATGTACACCTGCCTGGCGTTCAATGCCGCCGTGGCGATTTACGCACTGGTCAGGCTGCTGACCGATCCACGCGCCGCCCGGCCCATCGGGGGCCAGTTTCGGGAATACCTGCAAGCCTGGCGTACATCTGGGTCGCTTGAGCCCGACGCCGCAGGAGATTTCAGCTATAAGGATCAGCCCCGCAATCAAACCGGATGGAGAGCCTGGATATTCCGCCATCGTTGGTTACCCATCCGGGCCATCGAGACAGACCTGGCCTGGGTTGGGTTCATCGTCTTCTCGGCTGCCACCATGCTCAGCCACAATACGGCTGTCTTTTTCCCTCTGGCCACCAACATCTTCGTTCTGGGTTTGCTGCTTTTTCAAAGGATCAAGAAATCAGAGCCTCTACCCGCCTTCCAGGCTCCCTCTTTGGGGAACTGGGTCAAGGCTCAGATTGGCATCTTCATCCTATGGAGCCCCTGGATCGTTGCCTTTATCCAGCAAGCCAGCCGGGTCTATCAGGAGTTTTGGATTCCTGCGCCAACTTGGGGCACCGTTATCTACACGCTGACATCCTTTTTGAATTACACTGCGCCAGGTCAAGCCAGCCAGCGTATCATGATCTGGATCCTGTACACCCTGGTGCTCTGTTTCGGGCTGCTGCATTTCTCGAAAAAATTATCGCACTTCGTATTTCTGGCTGTCCTGTTCGCCACCCCCTTCCTGGGTGAGCTGATCGTCAGCATCCGCCGCCCTATTTTTTACGATCGAACCCTGATCTGGATCACCATTCCGTTGCTCCTGCTGCTGGCGGCTGGTATCGCTCAATTGAGATTTCGTCTTCTGATGATCGTGGCGCTGGGGATTTTAGCTACAAACAGCCTGTTTTCTACCGCCGATTATTATCGCTCCAGGCAAATCGAGGATTGGAGCGATCCTGCCGGTTATGTTGCCAATTTCGTTCAAAAGGATGATTTGATCCTTTTCAACGCCACCTGGGTGCAAATCCCGTTCGATTATTATTTTAGAATTTATGAAAAACAGTATTCCCTCCAGGTAGAGAAACATGGGGTTCCCTCAGACATGTTCGATAGCGGCATCCTGGAGCCAAAGATGACCGAGAGCGACATACCCAGGCTGCTTTCATTGTTGAGCGGGCGCAAGAGGGTCTGGCTGGTTTACAGCCATAACTGGTATACGGACCCAATGGGGTTGATCCCGCAAACCCTTGCCTCCAAAATGAAATTAGTCCAGCAGCGCGATTATTATGGGGTGCAGGTCCAGTTGTATGAGTCTCCTTGAGCCCGGACCCCGATCTTTTCTTGATACGATGCGCGCAAGGACAACCAGTGCAAAGGGATCAGCAGCATAAGCAAATTTGGAGGGCGGGCGGTGTCGGGCGCCCGCGCCTTTAGAACCGTAGCAAATTCAGGTATAATGATGAGCGGTGAGCACGATTGTACCCTGGAGGGCTGATTACGACATGAAGCGTGAAGAGGTCACTCGCATTTTGGAGGCGCAGCGCTACCACCTGAGACGTGATTATGGCGTTCAATCCCTATCTCTCTTCGGCTCGGTGGCGCGCGATCAGGCTACGGCTCAAAGCGATATCGATCTGCTGGTAGAGTTCAACCAACCAGTGGGTTTTTTCGGCTTGCTGGCGCTGCAAGATTACCTGGAGAAACTGTTCAGCTGCCCGGTTGACCTGGGCACCCCGGATGGCCTGAAAGGGCGCATGAAAGCAAAGGTGCTGGCGGAGCAGATTCATGTCATCTAATGCGCGAATGCGCAACCGTCTGGTGCATGTCTATTTCTCGGTCGAGCCAGCGCTGTTGTGGGATACCATTCAAAATGATCTGCCTGGTCTGGCTGCGGCCCTGGAACAATTGCTGCGAGTAGAATAGCGTTGCAAGCCGAGGCGCTTCGACTCGATCTCCCACCATGCATACCGGTCTTCTCTGGTCTCCGCAGGGGGTCTTTGTGCCTTTCATTGCCGTGATTTCAATCTCCACTTCTTGCCTTTATGCTACAATAGTTACCACATAGCCTTTCTCGAAGGTTTTCTTTGTGAACTCCGTGCGCTTCGTGGGGGCCCTCACCACCTCCAGATAGCGCGCCATAGCAAGGAATGTTAAGTGACCACTCGCCTGACTCGCAGCCTCGCCCTGCTGTTTTTGTTCCTCGCCGCCGCCCTGGCCTGCCAGTTCAGCGCGGCTGAAACCCCCACGCCTAAGCCCGGGCAGGTGCTCTTCCAGGATGAATTCTCCGACCCGCTCAGCGGCTGGAACCGCGTCTCCGCCGCAGATGGCCTCACCGACTACGCCGACGGCGTCTACCGCATCCTGGTCAACCGCCCCAACCTGGACATCTGGTCCAAGCCCGGACTGGACTTCAGCGACGTGCGCCTCGAAGTCGACAGCTTCAAAGTCAGCCAGGAGCGGGACAACCGCTTCGGCCTGATCTGCCGGGCCCTGGACGCCACCCATTTCTACACCTTCATGATCAGCAGCGACGGCTACTTCGCCGTGGGCAAAGTTATGGACGCGCAGTACGCCCTGGTGGACATGCCCAACATGCAGCCCAGTGAATTCATCCGCCTGGGCTCGGACCTTAACCACCTGCGCGCCGACTGCATCGGCGACGCCTTGACCTTTTACGTCAACGGGCACAAGCTGATCACTGTCCACGATGACGAATATATGTTCGGAGACGTCGGCCTGATCGCTGGGACTTACGACACTCCCGGCACCGATGTCCGTTTCGATAATTTAACCGTGCAAGCGCCGTGAAGATTTACCTGGATACGATTGGATGCCGCCTCAACCAGGCTGAGATCGAGCAGTACGCCCGCCAGTTCCGTGCTGCCGGTCACGAGCTGGTCGCTACGCCCGAGCAAGCCGACCTGGTCGTGATCAACACCTGCACTGTCACTGCCGCCGCCGCTTCCGACTCGCGCAGCAAGATCCGCCAGGCGGCCCGCGCCGGCGCCGGCCAGATCGTGGTCACCGGCTGCTGGTCGACTCTCAGCCCGGGGCAGGCTGCTGTATTACCCTCCGTCACACGCCTGGTGCCTAACGCCGACAAGGATCACCTGGTGCCCGATTTGCTCGGCCTGCCCCTCGAAAGCTTCGACCTCGAGCCGCTCGAGCGCACCCCCGTGCCCGGGGCGCGCCTGCGCACGCGCGCCTTCATCAAAGTACAGGATGGCTGCGACAACCACTGCACATTTTGCATCACCACCCTGGCGCGCGGCGCCGGGCGCAGCCGTCCGCTGCGCGAAGTAGTGGAAGATGTGCGCGCCGCGGCCGCCTCCGCCCAGGAAGTCGTCCTCACCGGCGTGCACCTGGGCTCCTGGGGCCAGGACCTCTCTCCGGCCCTGCACCTGCGCCACCTGGTGCGCGCCATCCTGGACGGAACCGCTGTGCCCCGCCTGCGCCTGTCTTCGCTCGAGCCCTGGGACCTGGACGCCGCTTTCTTCGAGCTGTGGGACGATGCCCGCCTGTGCCGCCACCTGCACCTGCCGCTGCAATCTGGCAGCGCCGCCGTTTTACGCCGCATGGCCCGCAAGACCAACCCGCCGGCCTACGCCCGCCTGGTGGCCCGGGCCCGCGCCGCCATCCCGGGCGTCGCCATCACTACCGACCTGATCGCCGGTTTCCCCGGCGAAAGCCAGGCCGAGTTCGCCGAAAGCCTGGCCTTCGTTCAGGAGATTGGCTTCGCCGATGGGCACGTCTTCACCTACTCGCCGCGCCCTGGCACCGCTGCCGCCCGCCTGCCAGAGCAGGTGCCGCCCCCCGTGCGCAAGCAGCGCAGCGCCGAGCTACGCGCCGCCCTGGCTGCGGCTGGGCAGGCTTACCGGGCCAGCTTCGTCGGCCAGGTGCTGCCCGTCTTGTGGGAAACGGCCACGCCCCTCGGTCCTCACAACGGCGCCGGCGACTGGGAAATGAGCGGCCTGACCGATAATTACCTGCGCGTCCACGCCCGCGCTCCCCGCCGCCTGTGGAACCAGGTCACGCCTGTGTGCCTGACCGGCCTCGAGAACGGTCATTTCCTGGGCGATATCGAACCCCTGCCCGCCGCACAGGGCTCGCATCCGCAGGCATTTTCGTACGATCCGATCGCTCAGGAGGCCAGCCGCGATGAGTGATTGCATCTTTTGTAAAATCGTGGCCGGGAAAAGCCCCAGCCAGATGCTCTACCAGGATGAGCGCGTCTCCGCCTTTCGCGATATCCATCCGGTAGCCTCCACGCACATCTTAATCGTGCCCAATAAGCACATCGCTTCGGTCAACGATCTCACCTCCGAAGACGAAGCCCTTACCGGGCATCTTTTCACCGTTGCCCGCCAGCTTGCCATCCAGGAAGGCGTCCACCAGGCTGGCTACCGCCTGATCGTCAACACCGGTCCGCACGCCGGGCAGGCCGTTTTTCACCTGCACTTGCACCTGATCGGCGGGCAGCGCATGCGCTACCCGATGGGATGAAAACGACCGATGAACGCCTCCATGAAGCCGCCCTTACGTGAGCACCTTTTCCCCACCGGCCAGCGCATGCAGCTTGTGCAAGGTGACCTGACTCTCGAAAAAGTGGACGCCATCGTCAATGCCGCCAACGCCCACTTGCAGCACGGTGGCGGCCTGGCCTGGGTCATCCTGCGCCGCGCCGGGCCGCAAATCCAGGTCGAGAGCGACGCCTGGGTGCGCCAGCACGGCCCGGTGACCCACGACCGCCCGGCGTACACCCGCGCCGGTAACCTGCCCTGCCGCTACATCATCCATGCCGTTGGCCCGGTGTGGGGCTCAGGCAACGAAGACTCTAAGCTGGCCATCGCCGTCAAAGGCGCACTGCGCCTGGCCGACAAGCTAGAGCTCTCCTCCCTGGCCCTGCCCGCCATCTCCACCGGCATCTTCGGCTTCCCCAAGCTGCTCGCCGCTCACGTGACGCTCTCCGCCATCCGCGAGCATTTCGCCGAGACCAGCCCGCGTGAGTTTCCCGATACCGGCCTGCGATTGCTGCGCCTGGTGCTGTTCGATGCCCCCACCCTGCAGGCCTTCCTGCAAGCCTGGGAAGAAGAAATCGCTGCCAGCAATTCGCTCAGCGCTGCCAGCCAGAATGCCGGGCACATTTGAAGGCCGCCTCGCCATGACCATCACCTCCGCCAAAAACCCCAGGATCAAGTGGGTGCGCTCGCTGCTTGCCAGCAGTCGCGCCCGCCGCGACGAGGGCGTTTTCGTGGTCGAGGGCCTGCGCCTGCTGGAAGAAGCCCTGGCCTCCGGCTGGCGGGCGCGCCTGCTGCTCTACACCCCCGAGTTGAGAGAGCGCGGCCAGGCGCTGCTGGAGGGTTTTGCTGCCCAGGGGGCGCCCGTCGAGGCCGTCCCGGAGCATGTGCTGCGCGCCGCCAGCGACACCGAGGCGCCTCAGGGCATGCTGGCCGTGCTCGACTGGCAGCCTCTGCCGCTGCCCGAAAAACTGGATTTCGTTTTTATCCCCGACGCAGTGCGCGACCCCGGCAACCTGGGCACCATGCTGCGCACTGCCTCTGCCGCGGGCGTGCAGGCCGCCCTCCTGCCGCCCGGCACAGTCGATTGGCTCTCGCCCAAAGTGCTGCGCGCCGGGATGGGGGCGCACTTTCACCTGCCCATCCAGGCGCTTTCCTGGGATGAAATTGCCCAACGCCTGCACGGTCTTTCCATCTACCTGGCCGCTGCCGGGCAAGGCCAGGCGCACACCCAGACCGACTGGCGCGCCCCGCTGGCGCTGGTCGTGGGCGGCGAGGCGGCAGGCGCCGGGCCCGAGGCGCAGCGCCTGGCCACCAGCCGGGTGCACATTCCCATGCCGGGCAAAGCCGAATCGCTCAATGCCGCCATCGCCGCCGCCATCCTGCTCTTCGAAGTCGCTCGCCAACGAGGTATATAACTCATGAAAATCCGCTCGATCACCTATTTTTTCAATCCCGGCTGGCCGCTGCAGGCGCACTCCCTGCGCCAGGCAGGGGCTTTCCTCGCCGCGGCGCGCCCGGCCTTCGAAGCGGCTGGCTACGAAGTCCAGACCGTCCGCCTGGCCTGCGTGCCCTTCGCCACGCTGCTGCCCGATTTGCAGACCAGCACGGTGATCGAGCTGGGCCGCGCCCTGGAGCAGGCCGCTCAAGACCTGGGCATCGAATACGTTTCCCTGGGGCCGGCCCTGCCAGAGTTGCCCGCCAGCTACCCCTTGATCCTGGAAGTCATCGCCGCCACGCAAAACGTGTTCCTCTCGGGGGTGATAGCCGCGCCGCAAACCGGCGTTTCGCTGCCCGCCGTGCGCGCCTGCGCCGGGGTCATCCACCAGGCCGCTGGTCTTTCCCCGGACGGTTTCGCCAACCTGCGATTCGCCGCCCTGGCTAACGTGCCCGCCGGAGCGCCCTTCTTCCCTGCCGCATACCACGCCGGGGATGCGCCCACCTTCGCCCTGGCCACCGAGGCGGCCGACCTGGCCGTCACCACTTTCAGCCAGGCCAGCGACCTGGAAAGCGCCCGCCAGGCGCTGATCGCCACGGTGGAGAGCCACGCCCGCGCCTTGCAGCAGGTTGCCAACGGTCTATCGGCGCAGTTCGGCCTGCCCTTCAAGGGCCTCGACTTCACCCTGGCGCCCTTCCCGGAGGAAGCGCTTTCCTTCGGGACCGCCATCGAGCGCATGGGCGTGCCCGCCGTGGGCGAACACGGCTCGCTGGCCGCCGCTGCCATCCTGGCCGACACTTTAGATCGGGCCAGCTATGGCCGCACCGGCTTCAACGGCCTGATGCTGCCGGTCCTGGAGGATTACACCCTGGCCCTGCGCGCCGCCCAGGGGACGCTGTCGATTAAAGATTTGCTGTTGTACTCGGCGGTGTGCGGCACCGGGCTGGACACCGTGCCCCTGCCGGGCGACGCCAGCGTAGAGGCGCTCAACGCCCTGCTGCTCGATCTGGCGGCTTTATCATTGCGCCTGGGCAAGCCGCTGACCGCTCGCCTGATGCCGATCCCCGGCAAAAAAGCCGGTGATCCCACCGGCTTCGACTTCGCTTATTTCGCCAACAGCCGCGTCCTGGCCCTGGAGGCCCAGCCGCTGGGCGGAGCGCTGGCGGGGCAGGAAAGCTTTCCTCTGTCCCCGCGCCCAGTGTGATCAGCAGATCCTGGGCAGCATTTCGCCGGCCAGGCGGTCGACCACGCGCCGGCTGCCCACGCCGGTCTTCATCAGCACGCGCCCTGGCGGATCAGCCAATACCTCGCCGATGATCGCCGCCTCTTCGCCGTAGCGCGTGCGCCGCATGGCCTCCAGCACGGCCTCGGCCTCCTGGGGAGCCACCATCGCCACCAGCTTGCCCTCGTTGGCCACGTACAGCGGGTCGAAGCCCAGCATCTCGCAGGCCGCTGTCACCTGCGGCCGCACCGGGATGGCCTTTTCCTCGATCAGGATGCCCACCCCGGATTGCAGCGCGATCTCATTCAGGGTGGTCGCCAGGCCGCCGCGCGTCGGGTCGCGCAGCACGTGCACGCCCTGGCTGGCGTCCAACATTGCTGCCACCAGGTGGTTGAGCGGGGCGACATCGCTGTGCAAATCCGTCTCGAAGCCCAGCTCACCACGCGCCGCCAGCACGGCGATGCCGTGGTCGCCGACCGGCCCCGAAAGGATGAGCACATCGCCCGGGCGCGCTTGCGCGCCGCCGATACTCCTCCCGGCCCGGATCAGGCCCACGCCAGCCGTCGTAATGTAAAGGCCATCCGCCTTGCCGCGCTGCACCACCTTGGTGTCGCCCGCCACGATCTGCACCCCGGCTTCTTGCGCCGCGGCCTGCATGGAAGCCACCACCTGCTCCAGCAGGGCAATCTCCAGGCCCTCCTCCAGCACGAAGCCGGCGGTCAGGTAAGCCGGGTCGGCTCCCAACATGGCCACATCGTTGACCGTGCCGCACACTGCCAGGCGGCCGATGTCGCCGCCCGGAAAGAACAGCGGCCATACCACGTGCGCATCGGTGCTGATTGCCAGGCGTGACGCTTCGGCGCCCTCTGGCGGTAAGACAATCGCCCCGGCGTCGTCCCCCGCTTGCAGCACCGGGTTGCTCAGGTAATGCATGAACAGGCGCGCCACCAGGTCGTGAGTCATCTTCCCGCCGCTGCCGTGCCCCATTACGATCCGCTCGCTGTGGTAAAGAGGCACCGGGCAAACCGGTCCTTCTTCGATTCCCATGTTCTAGTTCTCCTCCGAGCGGCTGGCGCGACTTCGTTCTACACCCGCCGCGTCGCGCTTATAGCGATAATAGGCCGCACAGGCCCCTTCCGAAGAGACCATGGTAGCGCCCAGCGGCGTTTCCGGAGTGCACTGCTTGCCAAAAGCTATACAGTCGAACGGCTTCTTCAGCCCCTGCAAGATTTGCCCGGCGATACACAGGGGCGACTCCTCCGGTTGGATCGCCTGCACGTCGAAGCGCTGCTCTGCGTCGAACGCGGCAAACTCAGGCCGCAGTCGCCAGCCGCTGTCCGGGATGCCCCCGATGCCGCGCCACTTGCGGTCGCATTCCATGAAGACCTGGTTGATCACCTTCTGCGCCGGCTGGTTGCCCGGCTGGGTGACCAGGCGGGGGTAGGCGTTTTCCACGGCCACGCGCCCCTGCTCCAGCATGCGCACCGTCTGCAAAATGCCCTGGGCGATGTCCAGGGGCTCGAAGCCGGTCACAGCCATCGGGATGGCGTACTGCTCAGCGATGGGCGGATACTCCCAATAGCCCATCACGGCGCACACGTGCCCCGCCAGCAGGAAGCCCTGCACCCGGTTGTACGGCGAGCCCAGGATGGCGTGCAGCGCCGGGGGCACGCGCACGTGCGAGACCAGGATGCTGAAATTCTTCAACCCCAGCCCTTTGGCCTGCAAGACGCTCATCACGTTGGCCGGGGCGGTGGTCTCGAAGCCGATGGCGAAGAACACCACCTGCCTGTCGGGGTTCTGCTGGGCGATCTTGATCGCGTCCAGCGGGGAATACACCACGCGCACATCGCCGCCCGCCGCCCGCACGCTGAACAGGTCGCGCCCGGAGCCGGGCACGCGCAGCATATCACCGTAGGAGGTGAAGATCACTTCCGGGCGCGCCGCTATCGCCAGGGCCTTGTCGATCAGTTCCAGGGGTGTGACGCACACGGGGCAGCCCGGTCCATGCACCAGTTCGATTTGCTCCGGCAGCAGTTGGTCCAGCCCATGGCGCATGATGGCATGTGTCTGCCCGCCGCAAATCTCCATCAACACCCAGGGGCGCGTGATGATGCGCCGGATTTCATCCATCACGCCGTGCACCAGGGCCGCGTCGCGGTACTCCTCAACGTACTTCATCGCTACAACACCCCCGAAGGATCGGGACCCAGCTCTTGCTCAAAATCCATGATCTCCTTCAAAAGCGCCAGGGTTTCCTGTGCTTCGGCTTCATCGATCAGGTTGAGGGCAAAACCCACGTGGATCACCGTGTAATCGCCCACCTGGGCTTCGGGGACGTATTCCAGGCAGGTTTCGCGGAACACGCCGCCAAAGTCCACCTTGCCCATTTTCAGGCCGCCACGTTCGAAGATTTCGACGATCTTACCAGGGACACCTAGACACATACCATTACTCCTTTAGAACCGGTTTCCGATAAACTCGTTTCTCGGAACTTGCTTCTGCTAAGCTTTCAGGCGGGCGTTGGCAACCAGCGCCTGCCCCAGCGACAAACCACCGTCATTGGCTGGCACACGGCTGTGAGTATAAACCGTAAAGCCATCTTTTTCCAGCAGGCTGGTAGTGCGCTCCAGCAGGTGGGCGTTCTGCCAGACGCCGCCGCTCAGCGCCACCTGATGGATTTTCAGGCGCTTGCGCAAACCCTGGCAAACGTTGACCACCATCACCGCCACGGCCCCGTGGAAACGGGCGGCAATGCGCGGCAGGCTGACGCCAGTGCGCAGATCGGTGACCATGTGGCGCAGCATGGGCGCCGGGTCGACCACATCGCCCTGCAGTTCGATGGTGTAGACGCGCGGCTCGCCCGGGTCGACCAGGGCCTCCAGTTCGATGGCAGCCTGGGCTTCGTAGTTCACCACCTGCTGCACGCCGATCAAAGCCGCGGCGGCGTCGAACAGCCGGCCCACGCTGGAAGTAAGCGGGGCGTTCAAGCCTGTTTTAAGCTGCTGCCGCAAGACGTTCAAAGGTTGGATGGAAGCCTCGGCCAGTGCAGCCGCGTAGTGCACCGGCGGCAGGGCCACATCCCACTCGATGCCGGCATGCTGCAGCCAGGCCAGCGCCATGCGCCAGGGCTCACGCACGGCCTTATCGCCGCCAGGCTGTGGCACGTAAGCCAGGTGCGCGGCGCGCTGGTAACTGGCGTAATCCGCTACCAGGAACTCGCCACCCCAGATGGCTTCATCGTCGCCAAAGCCCGTGCCGTCGAAAGACACCCCGATGACCGGGGCATCGCCCGTCAGGCCATTCTCCGCCATGCAGGCGGCAATGTGGGCATGGTGGTGCTGCACACCGATGGCTGGCAGGCCTTCCTGCTCTGCGCGCTGCAAGGCATAGCGCGTCGCCAGGTAATTGGGATGCAGGTCGTAAGCGATCACTTCCGGCTGTACGCGAAACAGGCGCTCGAAATGCACGATCCCGTCTTCGAAGGCGCGCAGCGTCTCGTAATTCTCCATATCGCCAATGTGGTGGCTCAAGAAGGCGTAGCGCTGGCGCGCCAGGCAGAAAGTGTTCTTCAATTCCGCCCCGGTCGCCAGCAGCGGCGGGGTATCCACCGGCAGGCGCACCGGCTCGGGGGCATAACCGCGCGAGCGCCGGATCGGATACAGCGCTTTTTCAAGGTCGCCCTTCGCTGCGACAACCGGGCTGGCGCGCACCACCGAATCATCGCAGCGGATGTAAATCTCACGGTCGTGCATCAAGAACCCATCCGCCAGGGAGCCCAGGTGCCGGCGCGCCTGTTCGTTCCCGGTGCAAATCGGCTCTTCACTCAAGTTGCCGCTGGTCATCACCAGGGGCGGCATGTCGAAGGCCATGCCGGACTGTTCCGGATCGGCGAACAGCAGGTAATGCAGTGGGGTGTACGGCAGCATGGCGCCGATCGTAGCCTGCCCGGGAGTCACCTCGGCGGCGATGGCAGGCAACTGGCTGTCCGCCCCGGGTCGCCGCTGCAAGATCACGATGGGGCGCTGGCGCGATGCCAGCAGCGCTGCCTCTGCCGGGCTGACCAGGCAATGGGCTGCCACGTTTGGTAAGTCGGGGAACATCAGCGCAAAGGGCTTATCTACACGCAGCTTGCGGCGGCGCAGTTCTGCCACTGCTGTCTGGTTGGTGGCGTCGCAGGCCAGGTGAAATCCACCCAGCCCTTTGATCGCCAGGATGCGCCCCTGGCGCAGCCACTCCCGCGCCTGGCGGATGGCCTGATCGCCCGCGCTCACCTGCTCTGCGCTGCCAGCTTGCTCGAACCAGGCCAACGGCCCGCAGTCCGGGCAGGCCACCGGCTGGGCATGGAAGCGCCGGTCGCTCGGCTGCTGGTATTCGCTGGAGCAGTCCAGGCACATCGGGAAAACCGACATGGTGGTATTGGGCCGGTCGTAAGGGATATCTTGAATGATGGTGAAGCGCGGCCCGCAGTTGGTACAGTTGATGAAAGGGTAGCGGTAGCGGCGGTCTTGCGGGTCGAACAACTCCCGCAGGCAATCTTCACAGATGCACACATCCGGCGAAATGGGTTGGAAAGCCGCCTCGACCGCCTGCGAATGGACAATCTCGAATCCCTGGAAGCCCGCCGGTTGGCGCCATTGTACTTCCAGGTCATCGATGGATGCCAAAGCCGGCGCTTCGGCGCGCAGGGCCTGTACAAAAGCCTGTAAGCCCTCGGCCGTCCCATCCACTTCGATATCCACGCCAGCCGAGGTGTTGCGCACCCAGCCCGCCAGTGCCAGCCGCTGGGCCAGGTTATAAACGAATGGACGAAAACCCACCCCCTGAACGATGCCCGTGATGTGGATAACCGCGCCTTGTAAAGCCATAGGGGGTTGCAAGATTCTTATGGCGAGCGCCGCGCCGCCTGGCTGGAGGCCTCGAGCCATTCCACCCAGGCCGCCACGCCCTCGCCAGTGCGGCAGGAAAGCGGGAAGGTAACCAGCCCAGGGTTGAGCATCTCGACGCCGCGCTGGAAGTACTCCATGTCGAAGGGCACGTAAGGCAGCAGGTCGATTTTGTTGATGATCAAGGCATCCACGCCGCGGTAGATGCCCGGGTATTTGTAAGGCTTGTCGTCGCCTTCGGGCACCGAAGCGATCAACACAGTGCAATGTGTGCCTAACTTAAAATTGGCCGGGCAGATCAGGTTGCCGACGTTTTCGACGATCATCAGGTCCAACTGGGACAGGTTGAACTGCGGCAGCGCGGCTTGCAGCATGACGGCATCCAGGTGGCAGCCGCCGCCTGTATTGATCTGCACGGCGGGCACTCCCTGGGCGGTGACTTTGTCGGCGTCGATCGTGACCGGGGCGGTGTCGCCTTCGACCACCGCCAGGCGCAGGCGCGGGGCCAGGGCCTGGATGGTGCGCAGAATCAGGCTGGTCTTACCGGCTCCCGGCGAGGCCAGGACATTGATGGCGAAGATCCCATGAGCATCCAGGCGGGCGCGATTATCTTGGGCCAGTTGATCGTTGGCGTCCATGATTTGCTCGACGACTGTTACACGTTGCGGCATGCAACCTCCATAGAAACTTGTTTTTGCATCTATTCGACCTCGATCGAATCTAAGTAAAACTCGTCGCCCGCAATCACTTTGATGCGGGTGCTCTGGCAGGCCGGACAGGCCAGGTCCTCATCGCCAGGTGAGTAACGGGTATTGCAGTCAAGGCACAACAGCTCGACGGGAATGCGACGGAAATGCAGCCGCGCCCCTTCGGCCAGCGTGCCTTGACTGATTATATCCCAGTAGAACTGTACCGAGTCATTAACAATCGAGGAAAGTTGTCCAATGACCAGGTGCAGATCGGTAACACGCCCGGCTTGCGCCTGCTGGGCGTGCCGCAGGGTGATCTCAAGGAGACTTTCGGTTACAGAGAGTTCATGCATGGCAGTTACGGCTGGCTGTCTGGTTTCCAGTATGCTCCACCGCCGCCTTGGCGCTCTAACCAACCATAGTCGATCAGATCGCGGCGCAGGGAGGCCGTGTCCTCATGGAAACGCCCCAGCATCTCATTGACCTGCTTTTCACTGTAACGCACGCCCGGCTCGAAAGCTTGCAAAACGTAGCGCAGGATGGCCTCCATCTTCTTGCGTTGCGCCGGGAAAGCCTTGATGCGCCCATCCGGGTGCGTGAAAGTGCGGATCACTTTGCGGTCGTAAGCCTGCATGTCCACTTCGGCGGCAACCGCCGGCAGCGTTTCGCGCTGGAGTAGTTGCCGGGCCATCTGTTCGAGCGCGCCGGCCTCGAGCTGGTACACATTGTAGTAACTCTCGGCACGCGCGCTCACCAGCCCAACGTGCGACAGGTAAGAAAGATGGTGCGATACGGTAGAGGGCCGCAGGTTGAGCATTTCCGCCAGTTGCTCGACGGTCAAAGGCTGCGTTGCCAGCATGCCCACGATCTTCAGCCGGTTTGCGTCCGCCAGAGCCTTGAAGAACTCCAGCAGGCTCTCGAAGGCCTCGCTCGATGGAGCAGGCATAGTTGCAGTATGGTCTTGTGTTTCATTCATAGTAACCTCTCAAATCATTTCGATGTACATCGAAATGATTTTACCAAGATTGCTAGAAATGTCAAGAGGTGTTTTGGCCCCAATTCCCCGTGGTTCGGCCGCTTTCAGCAAGACGATTGCTGCGAATAAACATAAAATTGGGTCTTGACACATGAATAAATTATTCATATAATATGAATATAAGGTTCATAATTCATGATGTTTTCCGAATGGCCCCAATTTCACCTCTACATCCTCCAGTTGGAACAGAAAGGAAAGGTTACGCGCACCTTCCGGCGGCTCGACCCGCAGCGCCAGCAAGCCGTCATCCTGGCGATCCTGGGCGAAGCCGCCGAGAGCGGCCCCACAGATCTGAACATCAAACGGGTCGCCCGGCGCGCCGGTGTTGCGGTAGGTTCGCTGTATCAATACTTTGGCGATCGCAGCCAGATGTTGGATTTTGCCGTCGAATTGTGCGTGCGTTACGTCACCGAATCCTTCGAACAATATGGTCCCATGCTGGCAGAAATGCCGCTGCGCGAGGCGCTGCAGGCTTACCTGCTGGGAGGCATCGAATGGAGCCAGGCGCAAACCGGTTTCCTGCAGCTTTTCGCCCGGGCAGCCTACCAGGGCGACGCCGCCCTGGCTGAGCGCCTGGTGATCCCCATTGCGCAAGTGCTGCGCCAGATGATGAGCGCAATTATCACCCAGGCCGTCGCCCGCGGCGAAGTGCGCCCGGATGTGGATGTGGAAGCCGCCAGCCGTCTGGCCAATGCCCTGATGATCGCCGTCGGAGACAGCCAGTTGCTGCCCTACCTGGATAACTATTTCCAGCTCAACGATCCCTCGCTGCCGCCAGAGCGCACCTTGAACGCCTTACTCGATTTGGTCCTGAAAGGCATCGGCGCGGAGCCCGTATGAAAATTCTCAGCATTGCCCGTAAGACCCTGTTAGAACTGTGGCGCGAGCCCATGTTGTGGGTGATTCTTTTCGTATTCCCTGCCGCGTTAGTGTGGCTGTACGATTTCGCCTACGGCGAGACGGACCAGGGGTTGGCGCGCTTCCTGCAGATCCAGGTCATGAACCAGGATCTTGGCAACCCGGCGCTCGGCCAACCGCTGGGCGACCAGTTGGTGAAGACGATCGCCGCCGCCGACTTTGAGGGCCAGCCGCTTTTCGGAATCACCTACGTCACCGACCGGCGCCTGGCCGAAATTGCTTTGCAAGAGCATAAGAGCCTGTTGTTGGTTGTGGTCCCAACCGATTTCTCGCGCTCCCTGGCGCAAGGCGCTCCGCCGGCTGACCCGCCCACCATACAACTGATCGGCGATCCGGCCTCCGACAACTTCGCTTTCGCCCGCAGCTTCCTGGAAAGCATGATCCTCGAGTTCGTCCGGGCATCCACCAACCAGGCCTCCACAGCCACGATCAACTACGAGTTCATCCCCGGCACGGGTACGATGTCCGATTTCGCTTTCGGCTTGCCAGGTATGATCGTTTTCGGCATCATGCTGCTGGCAGCCAGCACCGCCATGATCATGGTGCGCGAGAACGTCAGCGGCACCCTGAAGCGCCTGCGCCTGACCGCCCTGCACTCTTGGGACTTACTGCTGGGCGTGACCCTGACGCAGACACTCCTGGCAGTGGCGATCGTCCCGGTCACCCTGGGCGTGGCCCTGGCAACCGGCTTTTCCAGCCGCGGCTCCCTGCTGGCAGCCATTTTTGTAGGCGTTTTGCTGAGCCTGTCCGCCATCGGGATAGGGTTGCTGGTGGCCTGTTTTACGCATACGGACAGCGAAGCCGCCAATGTGGCTGCAACCGCAGGCGTGCTGTCAGTGCTGCTGTCCAATGCCATGTATCCGGCGCCGCGCGCTCCCATTGCCACCATCGCCGGGCATGCTATCCAGATTTACGATTTGCTGCCTACCAACCACGCCGCTGAGGCCATGCGCCGCATCCTGATCCTGGGCGACAGCCTGTCGTCGGTCAGCTATGAAGTCGGCTGGCTGGTAGCGCTTTCATCTCTGCTGTTCGCCGTGGGAATCTTTTTCTACCAAAAGCTGCAACTGCGCAGAGGCTAAAAATGGACAAAATCATCTTACAAACCGAGAACCTGACCAAGCGCTTCGGCGAGCTGACCGCCGTGGACGGCCTGAACCTGGAAGTCCACGAAGGCGAAGTGTTCGGCTTCCTGGGCCCCAACGGGGCCGGCAAAACCACCTCGATCAGCATGATGTGCGGGTTGCTCAAGCCCGACGCCGGGCGGGTGATCCTCCACGGGCAAACGCTCGACGGCGGCAATGCCGAAGTGCGCGCCCGCGTGGGCGTCTGCCCGCAGGAAATCGTGCTGTGGGAGCGCCTGACCTGCTTCGAGCAACTGGTTTTCATCGGGCAGATGTATGGCATCAGCACGTCCCAGGCGCGCCAGCGCAGCCAGCGCCTGCTGGAAGAGCTCGACCTGCTCGAGAAGCGCAACAAGCAGGCCCGCACGCTCTCAGGCGGTTTGCAGCGGCGCTTGAACCTGGCTATGGCGCTGGTGCACGACCCGGAAATCGTCGTGCTGGACGAGCCCGAGGCCGGCCTGGACCCGCAGAGCCGGGTGCGGGTGCGTGAATACATCCAATCCCTGGCGCACGTCAAGACCGTCATCCTGACCACGCATAACATGGACGAGGCCGAACGCCTGGCGGACCGCGTGGCGATCATCGACCACGGGCAACTGCTGGTGGTGGACACCCCGAAAGCCCTGAAGAAGTGCGTGGGCGCCGGAGATGTGCTCGAGATCGGCCTGGTTGGCGCCCTGGGTGAAGATCAAAGGCAAGCGCTGACTTCCAGCTTGCAGGATCGCCTGGGCGCATCCGTCAGCCAGGTGTTGGTCGATATCCCCAACCGGCTACTCACTGTACGCGCCTTGAACGCCGTCGGTGCGCTGCCGCAAATCCTGGAAACCTGCTCGGAATCGGGCTTGCAGCCCGGTGAAGTGCGCCTGCGCCAGAACACCCTGGAAGACGTTTTCATCCAGCTCACCGGGCGGAGGTTGCGCGAGTGAAAACATCGAGAACTTCTCGTTTAGTCCTGGTGGCCCGCAAATATTTGGTTGAAATCCTGCGCGAGCCGCAGTTGCTGCTGTTGGTCCTGGCGATGCCCATCATCTTCCTGCTGATAACCCTGGTGATGTACAGCACACCCTTGCAGCCCACCTATTCCTTATGGATTTACGATCCAGGCGCTGGTCATGCTGCCCTGTACGAAGAGCTCCAGAGCCAACGCTACTACGATGGGCGGCCGGTCTTCGCCATCACCCAGACCGCCAGCCTGGATGAGGCCGAAGCCGCCCTCAAAGACCGCCGCGCTGCGGTGCTGCTGAGCCTGTCGCCGGATCGTTCAGATTACACCATCCGCGGCGACGCCATCTCCACGGCTTTCTACCGCGCCAGCATCTTCCTCGAATCGGCTCTGCGCGACTATTCCGACCGCGCCGCCGGCCGCTCGCCGCTGGTGCGCCTGGTCGAGCAGCCTGTTTTTGCAGAAGGCGGCAAATCGGGTGGCCCACAAAGCCAGTATGATCTCTATGCCCCTGGGATGATCGTCTTCGCCATCCTGATGATCATCCCCCAAACCGCCATGCTGGTCTCCCGCGAGCTGCGCTGGCGCACCCTGCAGCGCCTGCGCCTGACGCGCTTGAATGCCTGGGAGTTGCTGGCAGGCGTCAGCCTGGCGCAGATGGTAGTGGCCCTGCTCCAGGTGGTCCTGATCTTCTTCGCCGCCCAGGCCCTGGGCTTCCACAACCAGGGCTCTTTGGGACTGGCGATCCTGGTCGGCCTGGTGCTCAGTTTGTCCGCCATCGGCCCCGGCCTGATCGTAGCCTGTTTCGTAGAGAACGACAGCCAGGCCGCCAACCTGGGGGCGACCTTCGCCATGTTGCAGGTTTTCCTGTGCGGGGCCTGGTTCGCCATGCCGCCAATGACGATTTTCACCCTGGCCGGGCACCAGATCGATGTGTTCGATATCTTTCCCGCCACTTCGGGGTCCCTGGCCCTCAAACAGGTGCTTTCCTACGGCATCGGCCTGGAGGGCATCGCCTTTCGCCTGGGCCTGACCCTGCTGCTTTCTGGGGTATACTATGCCATCGGTGTGCTGATCTTCCAACGCAGGCAAATGCAACATACATAACCTTCATTCAACACAAATATGATCAGCATCCCAGGAAATCACCGCCAGGAGTGCGATGCTGAATGCAGTGAACGCAGCAAATGCAGTCGTCCAACCCCTGTTAACGAAGCTGTATATCCCTACCCCGCGCCGTAAGCTTGTGGAGCGAGACGGCTTGCTGCACGCCCTGGATGAAGGCCTGAACCAGAACTGCCGCCTGACGCTGGTCTCTGCGCCGCCCGGCTATGGCAAGACCACGCTGGTCGCCGCCTGGCTGGAAAGCCTGCGCCAGAGCGACCCGGGGCGCAAGCTGGCCTGGCTCACGCTGAGCGAGGCGGATAACGAACCGCTACAATTCCTGGGCTACGTCATCGCTGCCCTGCAGCAGGCTTCTCCCGAAGTGGGGCAGGTTACTCAGGAACTGCTGGGCGCGCCGCAAATCCCAGCCTGGCAGTCTCTGCAAAGCAGCCTGCTCAACGAAATGGCGCGCTGCGAAGATCGTTTACTTTTGGTCCTGGATGATTATCATCTCATCCAAAACACCTCCATCCAGGAGGCGCTGTCCTTCTGGGTTGACAACCTGCCCCCGCAATGCCACCTGGTGATGACGACGCGCGCCGACCCGCCGCTGCCCCTGGCGCGCTGGCGCGCCCGCGGCCAATTGAACGAACTGCGCCAGGCTGGCCTGCGCTTCACAACCGAAGAAACAACGGCTTTTATGCGTGAAGTCATGCATTTGGAGATGGCGCAACCCGATCTGCTGGCTTTGCAAGCCCGCACAGAGGGCTGGGCGGCCGGCCTGCAACTGGCCGCGCTGGCATTCACCAGCGCTTCGAAACGCTCGCAGAGCGAGAAAACCGGGGCGTCTCAATTCATCCAGTCTTTCTCCGCTGGCGACCGCTATATCCTGGATTACCTGATCGGCGAGGTGCTCGAGCAGCAGCCCGCCGCGCTCCAGGGGTTCTTGCTGCGCACTTCCATCCTGGAACGCCTGAACAGCGCCCTGTGCGCGGCGCTCTTAGGCCAGGCCTGGGAGTCCATGCGCTCCGAACTGGCTTCCAGCCTGGGTCCAGGCGGGCCAGCAACAACCTGGGATGCCCAGGCGCTGCTGGAGCACCTGGAAAGCGCCAACCTGTTCCTGACACACCTGGACGACCGGCGCGAGTGGTTCTGCTACCACAAGTTGTTCCGCGACCTGCTGCTGCACCGCCTGCAGAGGCAACACCGCGACGAGGTCGCTGGCCTGCACTGCCGGGCGGCTGACTGGTACGCGCACAACGGTTACGTCACGGATGCGCTGGCGCACTGGCTCCAGGCTGGCGAAATCCCGGCGGCGGTCGAACTGGTCGAGCACAACGCCGTGCTCGCCCTGGCGCACGGCGATACCTACACCCTGAGAAGCTGGCTGGATGCGCTGCCAGCGGACCAGGTCGGGCAGCACCCCTGGCTGGGCATCTACCGCGCCTGGGTGCTGCTGTTGAGCGGGCAGGTGAGCGCCCTGGAGGCCCACCTGGCAGATTTCACCGCCCCGGAACAGGTCGCTCTCGAAGATCAAAACATACAGGGCCACCTGGCCGCTATCCGGGCTTACGCTGCCCTGTTCCAACCCGATGTCCCGGCTGCCAGTGCGCTCGCCCACCAGGCCCTGGCGCAGCTGCCGCCGGATGAGGCCGTCGTGCGCGCCTTTGTCACCTTCACGTTGGGGGGCATCCACCTGATGCAGGACGATCTGGATGGCGCAGTACAGGCTTTTCAGCAGGCCGCCCGGCACGCCCAGGCCGCCGGGAACGTGCACATCGCCGTGCCCGCCCTGCGCGTCCTGGCCCAATTCTCCGCCGACCAGGGACTTTTACACCAGGCTCACCAGATTTGCCTGGAGGCCCTGCACCTGGCCACCCAGGGCGGTAAACGCCCCGGCCTGCTCGGCGCCGACGTGCTGGGCCGCTTGAGCGCCATCCTGTACGAATGGAACGATCTGCAGGCCAGCCTGGAGTATGCCCAACGGGCTGTCACCCTCGGGGAGCAGTGGGGTAACCTGGACAGCCAGGTGGGCAGTTACGCCCGCCTGTGGCGGGTGCACCTGGCCCTGGGAGATGAGACTGGCGCCCGCCAGGCGCTCAACCAGGCTGCGCGCATGGTCACTGAGCACCGGTTGACGCCCGGCACTGCCGATAACATCGCTTATTGCCAGGTATATGCTTGGCTGCGCCAGGGCGACCTGCAGCAGGTCGAGCGTTGGGCCCGCGCCCCAGGGCGCTTCGACCCGGGGCAGCCGATCTCTTACGTCAACGAGGCCGGCTACCGGGCGCTGGCGCGCCTGCGCCTGGCCCAGGGCGCTCCTGACCAGGCCTTGCAGGTGCTGGAACGCCTGGATCGATGGACCCAGGCGCACAACCTGGCCGGTAAGGCCATCGAGATTCTGCTGCTGCGCGCCCTGGCATTGCAGGCCCAGGGCCAGGCTGGCCCGGCGCTGAAAGCTCTGGGCCAGGCGCTCTACCAGGCAGAAGCCGAAGGCTACCGGCGCTCCTTCACAGATGAGGGCCCCGAGCTTGCGCGGCTGCTCGAACAGGCCCTGGCCCAGCAAATCGCCCCGCGCTACGCCCAGGCGCTGCTCTCGGCCTTCCCAGAGGGGGCTCTACAGGCAGATGTGAGCGCAGCGCCCCCGGCTGCGATACTCGACCCGCTCAGCCAGCGCGAGCTGGAAGTGCTGGCGCTGATCGAGCAGGGATTGAGCAACCAGCAAATCGCCGAGCGCCTGGTGATCAGCCTGGGCACAGTCAAAGCGCACACGGCCAGCATCTATCGCAAGCTGGGCGTCAACAGCCGCACCCAGGCCCTGGTGCAGGCCAGGGAATCGGGTTTACTATGAAGTGCGCCTGAACCCAAATGAAATAAACCTCGAATAGTACTTTTTCTCGATGACGCCAATCGCCTCCACAACTACAATCAAGTAAGTTCAACGAATAAAGTTCTGGAGGCGTATATGTTCAAGACACTCGATCTAAATGTTCGCAAGCTGGCGGTGCCCGCTATCGTCATGCTGGCTTTCTGGAGCCTGGCGATCTACGCCTGGCGCGCCAGCGGGTACGTGCAGCCCCTGGTGATGTTCGGCTACATCGGCACCTCGGTCGGGCTGGGGCTGGGGCTGTACAGCGCTCTGCCCAAGAAGCACAAACCCCTGGGCCGGCGCATCTCCCTGCTCCTGGTCGGCTCGTTCCTGATGATCGTGGTCGCCAGCATGGGCATGGAGAACATGCAGATCGAAGGCCTGTTCTTCGGGCTGCTCAGCGGGGTCTTCCAGGCGGCAGTGATGCATTACCTGATCGCCAAGATCGCCGGCCCATTGCTGTTCGGCCGCCTGTGGTGCGGCTGGGCCTGCTGGACGGTCATGGTTCTGGATCTGCTGCCCTTCCAGCGCAGCCCCGGGCGGCTGCCCGGCAAGTGGGGCTGGCTGCGCTACCCCCATTTCGCCCTGAGCCTGGGCCTGGTGCTGGTGTTGTGGCTCGGCTTTGACGTCCAGGCAGCCACCGGCCGCGTGGCGATCTACGCTTACATCGCCGGCAACCTGTTCTACTACCTGGCGGGCATCGGCCTAGCCTTCCTGTTGAAAGACAACCGTGCCTTCTGCAAATACCTTTGCCCGGTCAGCCTGCCGCTCAAGCTCACCTCGCGCTTCTCCCTGCTCAAAGTGAAGGGAGATGCCGCCCGCTGCAATGACTGCCAGGCCTGCGCCAGGATGTGCCCGATGGACATCCGCATCCCCGATTACGTCCAGAATGGGAAGCGCGTGCTTTCCACAGAATGCAGCTTGTGCCAGACCTGCATCACCGTATGCTCCAAAGATGCGCTCAAGCTGTCCTTTGGCCTGGACCTGGGCGGCGAAGAAAAACTGCGCCAAATGGCTCGTCCAACGAATTGAGGCTGGCGGCGCGCCCCAAGCTATCTGATCCAACACCTTACGGAGGGTTTCCATGTGGTTCAATCCCATCATGACCTGGTTACTGCGTTCACCCTTGCACGCTTTCGTCAGCAAGAACATGATGCTGATCACTTACACCGGGCGCAAGAGCGGTAAAACCTACACCACCCCGGTGAACTACGTTCGCATCGATAGCGATCGCGGCAGCTACCTGCTCACCACCAGCTTCAGCCAGCGCACATGGTGGCGCAACCTGCGCGGCGGCGCCCCGGTCAGCCTGATGTTGCAGGGCAAAGCCGTCCAGGCCACCGCCACGCTGGTGGAAGACGAACAGGGCGTGATCGATGACCTGCGCGCCCTGGTGCTGGGCTCGCCCCAATACGCCCGCTACCTGGAGGTCAGCACCAGCCCGGATGGCGCCCCTGATGCCCAGGCCCTCGCCAGGGCGGCCAAAGATCGCATCACCGTGCGCACCTTCCTGCCTGGGCGCGGCGAGTAAAGGGAATGCACAGCATGGCTTCCACCACGCCGGATCAAACCGTTTACCAGATCGAGCTGCAGGGCCGCCTGGAACCAGACTGGTGCGACTGGTTCGATGGCATGTCGATCAGCCACACCGCCTCTGGCAACACCCTGCTCAGCGGGCGCGTCGCAGACCAGGCCGCCCTGCACGGCCTGCTGGCCAAAGTCCGCGATCTGGGAATGAAGTTGGTAGCCGTAGGCATAACTACGAATGACATTTCCCAAGAGTTCTGATACTCAAATTATGAAAAGCTCTGGATATGTACGAATAAACCTGATCAGCAAAGAATCAAGTTCTTGATCCAATGCATACCAAGCTTCATCACACTCGCCTAACTCTGTCGTCTCATAAGTTGAGAAGAAGGCTTCGATAGTCCGTTCTTCGTATCGACGCTGAAGTTCCTGGTTCTGTTTTTCATCGTCATGTATCTTGAAAGCTTGCTGAAAGATACACTTGTGCTGGATCGCTTCAATCAGCTCAAGCGCGGCAAGTTGTTGTTCTGCATAATTGTCGAGGCCGTTAAAGAAATACTGATTGAATCCGCCATTGCCGATCTCGCCATCCAGGGTGAATATGTGAAAAACTACACTGAATCCAGGAGGTAGAGTTGCCAATATCTGGTATGTTCTTGGGTAATCTTGTCCAACCTTGAGCCAAATGTGATCATATATTGCCCAAGCGAGCAAATCATCTGAGATTGAGTCTATTACATCTCGCGTGATCTTCTCGTAGGTAGGCCTGTTACTCCATATACTCATGATATAGATCTTCCTCAGCCTTTTAGAATATCAACGGGGAATAACCTTCCAACTATCTTACAATGTCATAACGTGCCTTTTATTCAAAAGCGACCAATCAAAACAATCAAGCAGTTCAAGCTTACATTATCAAATATTTGGTCGCCCGATTTTCTGCCCCTCACACACAAACGACCGCAAGTGCTGCCCTGTGTAAGAACTATCCGAGGCGCACACTTCTTCCGGCGTGCCTTCGATCACAATCTCGCCGCCGCGGTCGCCACCTTCCGGGCCCAGGTCGATCAGGTAATCAGCCACCTTGATGATATCCAGGTTGTGCTCGATGATCAGCACACTGTTGCCGGCATCCACCAGGCGCTGCAAGACCTCGATCAATTTGTGCACATCGGCGGCGTGCAGGCCAACGGACGGCTCGTCCAGCACATACAGGGTGCACCCGGTGGCCCGCTTGGACAGCTCACGCCCCAGCTTGACGCGCTGCGCCTCGCCGCCAGAGAGCGTGGGGGCCGGCTGGCCGATGCGGATGTAACCCAGGCCGACGTCCTGCAAGGTCTGCAAGCGGCTGACCATCGGCGGGAAGGCTGAAAACAACTCCAGGGCATTATCCACGGTCAAATCCAGCACTTCGGCGATGCTGAGGTCTTTGAAGCGTACCTGTAAGGTCTCACGGTTGAAGCGCGCCCCGTGGCACACGTCACAGGGCACGTAGACGTCCGGCAAGAACTGCATCTCGATACGCAGTTGTCCCTGCCCCTGGCAGGCCTCGCAGCGCCCGCCGTGCACGTTGAAAGAGAAGCGCCCCGGCTTGTAGCCGCGCACCTTGCTCTCGGGCAGTTCGGCGAACAGAGCCCGGATGTGGTCGAACAGGCCGGTGTAAGTGCCGGGGTTGGAGCGCGGCGTACGCCCGATAGGCGACTGGTCGATGTTGATGATCTTATCCAGGTGCTCCAGGCCTTCGATGCGCTCGTGCTCGCCCGGCTGGGTGCGCGCTCCGTTCAGATCGCGCGCCAGGGCCTTGTAGAGGATCTCCACCATCAGGGTCGACTTGCCCGAGCCAGACACGCCGGTGATGCACACCAACCTGCCCAGCGGGATGCGCACGTCGATGTTCTTCAAATTGTTCTGGCGCGCTCCGACGATGCGCAAAGATTTACCGTTGCCGTTGCGGCGCTTCTCGGGGATCGGCACGCGCAGCCGGTTGGAGAGGTACGCCCCGGTCAGCGACTCGGGCGCTTTGAGGATATCCTCCACCGTGCCTTCCGCCACCACCTGCCCGCCGTGCTCACCAGCGAACGGCCCCAGGTCAACGATCCAATCGGCGCTCAGGATCGTTTCGGTGTCGTGCTCCACCACCAGCACCGTGTTGCCCAGGTCGCGCAGTCCCATCAGTGTGTTCAGCAAGCGCTGGTTGTCGCGCGGGTGCAGCCCGATGGAAGGCTCGTCCAGAACATACAACACCCCCATCAGGCGCGAGCCGATCTGCGTTGCCAGGCGGATGCGCTGCGCCTCGCCGCCGGACAGCGATGCCGCCGAGCGCTGCAGGGTCAGGTAATCCAGGCCAACGTCCACCAGGAAGCCCAGGCGAGATTGAATTTCCTTGAGAGTGCGCTCCGCGATCACCTGCTGTCGCCGGGTGAGCGGCGTCTCGGGGCCCGCCAGCTTGCGCGCCCAATCCAGCGTGCGCAGCACCGGCCATTGGGTGACATCCACGATGTTCACACCATCTACCGTTACCGCCAGGGCCTCCTTGCGCAGGCGCATTCCGCCGCAGGTCTGGCAGACCTGCTCGCTCATGAACTCAGCGATGCGCTCGCGCATGGCTTCCGAACCGGTCTCGTTGTAGCGCCGCTGCAAGTTGCCCACCACGCCCTCGAAGGTCAACTGCCAGGAGGCAGTCCGCCCGTCCTTGTTGCGGTAATGGATGGTGACCTTCTCCTCGCCAGTGCCGTACAACACCAGGTTGAGCTGTTCCGGCGAAAGCGTGCGCACCGGCGCATCCAGGTCGATCTTGTAATGCTTGGCGACCGCTTCCAGCGCCTGCCAGTAAAAGCCGCCCTCCTCGCGCGGGCCGTGCCATTCCGAGGCGACGATGGCCCCTTCGCGCAAGGAAACGTCGCGGTCGGGGATCAACAGGTCCGGGTCGATCTCCAGCTTGCCGCCCAGCCCCTGGCACTCCGGGCACGCCCCGTGCGGCGTGTTGAACGAGAAGGTGCGCGGCTCGATCTCCGGCAGCACCGAGCCGTGCTCGGGGCAGGCCAGGTGTTCGGAGTAGTGCAGGTCCTGCCCGGGCGTTTCTTGCCCGGAGGGCGGGGCGTCGGGCGGCAGGCTGCTCTCAACTGGCGGGTTGAGCCAGTGCAGAGTCATGTAACCTTCCCCAAACTTCAACGCCGTCTCCACCGAATCGGTCAGGCGCGAGCGCGCCGCATCCACCTCTTCAGGCTTATCATAACGCTGGATCACCAGGCGGTCGACCACCGCTTCGATGGTGTGAATCTTGTAGCGATCCATCTGCACGTCTTCGTCCAGCTCGTGCACCTGACCGTCGACGCGGGCGCGCACGAAGCCAGCCTTGCGGATTTCGTCCAGCACGGCCTGGTGCGTGCCCTTGCGCCCGCGCACCAGCGGAGACAGGAGCAGCAGGCGCGCCCCTTCCGGCAGAACCTCAACGGCGTCCACGATCTCCTGGGCGGACTGGCGCGCCACCTCGCGCCCGCACACCGGGCAGTGCGGGATGCCGGCCCGGGAAAAAAGCAGGCGCAGGTAATCGTAGATCTCGGTCACCGTGCCTACCGTGGAGCGCGGGTTGTGCGACGCGCCCTTCTGGTCGATGGAAACGGCCGGCGACAGGCCCTCGATGTAGTCGACATCCGGCTTTTCCATCTGCCCCAGGAACTGGCGGGCGTAAGCCGAAAGCGACTCGACGTAACGCCGCTGCCCTTCGGCGAAGATCGTATCGAAAGCCAGCGAGGATTTGCCCGATCCTGACAGGCCGGTGATCACCACCAGCTTGTCGCGCGGGATCTCGACGGTAATATTCTTCAGATTGTGTTCACGCGCTCCGACAACGCGAATAACATTTTGGGACATAGGCTTATATTCCGTAAATCGTATGTAGAAAACCCATCCGACCCGCTATTATAGCACATTTGTTTTAGTTTCAGAGCATGATCTACCCTGATTTCGCCCAATGCGCGAAAGGTCATTATACCAAATAGAAAACAGGCCAGCGGTTTCTGGCCGCTGGCCTGTTTGAGGAGACACACGCATGCTACTACTGGCAGCTCTCGAACATGGGCAAATGGCTGTTCAGCGAAGCGCTCTGTAAGTTGGCGAACACCTGCAGCAGGTCTGCCTGCGTGGTGAGCGGCATCAACTCGTCGTACAGAGCCGCATCGGCAATCTCAGCCTGTGCACCCGCCTGGCAGGCCTCGGCCAGCGTATCGAAGACCGGCTGTCCATCTGTGCCGGGGTATTCGGGCACGGGTACGCCGTACTTCTCAGCCTGGCGGATCAAAGCGGCCGCATGCTGGGCTTCAGATTGGACGATCTGGTTGAACGGGTAGACATCGCCGAAAGTGTCCAAAACGCTCTGGTATAACGCCTGGGCGTTATATTCCTCCAGGATCGCGCGCTGCAGCGCATCGACCTCATCCTGTGACAGAGTCCCCAGGTTCTGGCCCTGGCCGCCCGTGCCATTGCCGCGCCCGCCCTGTCCGCCATTGCCGTTGCCGCGCCCGCCGCCTTGTCCGCCGCCCTGGCCAGCACCTTGGCCAGCCCCCTGTCCAGCGCCTTGACCGGCGCCCTGACCCGTTCCCTGTCCGGTCCCCTGGCCGTAAGCTTGCTGGGCGGCCCCAGCTTCATAGGGCAGTACATTGGATGTTTCCAAATCTGCGCCTAACTGGTTGGTTCCCTGTCCAGTGGCCCGGCCAGTGGCCTGGCCGGCTGAGCCGGTCGCGCTCACGCCGCTCGGATACGTTTGCGCCTGGCCTGCCGTTACGCTTGATCCTGTTGACGTGCACCCGGCCAGCAGCAGGGCTGCGATCAGCGCTATGGCCAGTGCAATGGCATAGGTTTTCTTCGACATAACACACCTCCAAAGTGTACTTGTTGTAGTTAGTAAGCCGGTTTTTCATCCAGCTTGATAGGTCAAAGTATAGGCAAAAGTTGTGAACTTCGGGTGAACGGGCTTTGAAGAAGTCGTGAAGATCGCTCTGGTTATCCGGAAATTCCGCTCAGGCAGGCGCTCTCGGCTCGTCTGGCGGTGTTGATCGGGCATCCAGCTCTTCGATCAGGTGCAGCGCGGCCCGGTTGGCCAGGTAAGCGCACAGGCTGGCAGTGATCACCACCCAGGCCGGCACCAGCAGGGTCGTGCTCAAAATGATCAGGACCAGGCTGGTCAGGCCGACGCCCAGGCAAAAACCGGGGCGCTTCACGTAGAACACCAGGCTGTTGCGCAAAGCGGTGCGCAGGCGCTGGTCCTGCTGTTCCAACAGCAGCGGGAAAGTGAAAATTTGCAGCAGCAGCCACAGAAAAATCAGCGCCAGGAAGACGCCCTGCACCCAGGACACCCAGCCGCCTTCGAAGCTGCCATAGAAGATGTAATTCGAGAGCAGCACAAAGATGATCACCAGGTTCAACAGCCCCCAACGCCACCCCAGCCAGAAATGCTGGCGCAGGCCGGTGAAGAAGTCGCGCCAGTTGGCGCGCTGGCCGTGCGCCAGGCGGTTGGTGGCATAGTACAGCGCCGCGCTGGCCGGCGGCGCGGTCACCACCAGCAGCGTGAAAACCAGCCACAGCAGGTTCCAAACCATCAGCTCGAAGAAACTATCGAAGGCCTCTACCAGCCAGTTGAAAAGTGTGCCAAAGAATGCTCTCATGCGCCTGCCTCAAGGTGATCGGATCAGCCTGCCAACCCCGCCGCAATTATACCCTGACAGGCCGGGGCACGTTATAATTGGCGTAATCCTGGAGAACCCATGAGCCAACGCACCCAATTCGTGCCTTACCAGCCCAAGACCATCCTCAACAAAAGCAAGCGCGCCGATCACTGGTTCTGGACGCGCTACAGCGCCTACCCCTACCTGGGCTGCCAGCACGGCTGCGAGTTTTGCTACTGCCGCGAGCAGAAATACTCGCCGTACGATGATCCCCAGGATTTCGCCCACGTGATCAAGGTCAAAGAGAATGCCCCCGCCCTGCTGCGCAAAGCGCTCAGCCGCGCCCCGGTCGATGCCGTCTTCACCGGCGACTACCAGCCCGCCGAGCGCAAATTCGAGCTCTCCCGGCGCATGTTGGAGGTGTGCTGCGAACTGGGTTTCCCGGTCTTCGTGCTCGAGCGTTCGCCGCTGGTGCTGCGCGACCTGGAGTTGATCCAAGAGATCCACGCCCGCGTCCGGGCAGTAGTGGCCTTCAGCATCCTCACCACCCCCGACTCGGCGAACTACGCCCGCGTATGCCAGATGGAACACCTGGCGCCGCCGGCCGAGAAGCGCTTCGCCGCCATGCGCGCCTTTGCCCAGGCAGGCATCCCTACCGGAACCTGCTTCATGCCGGTGCTGCCCGGCCTGTGCGACGACGACGAAAACCTGCAAAACGTGGTGCGCTGGACGGCCGAGAACGGCGGGCAGTTCGTGCTCACCGGCGGCCTGACCCTCTCCGACCAGCAGCGCCGCTACTTCTTCGACGTGCTCAGCCAGCGCTTCCCCGATCTCTTGCCCCTATACCAGCGCTATTACCCGCCCGGCAGCTACGGCCCGGCTGGCTGGCGCTGGCCGGAGCTGGCCCTGCGCCTGCGCCAGTTGTGCCAGCCGGCCGGCCTGCGCGACCGCATCCCGCGCCCGGTCATCCCCGGCGAAAAACGGGCGCGCAACAAGCGCGTGGTCGAAGTCCTGGCCGACCGGCTCTACCTGATGGAGCTGCAAAACGAGGCGCAGCACCGCCTGTGGGCCTACCGCAAAGCCGCCTGGGCCATCGAAGACCTGGAGCAGGACGTGGGCCTGATCCACGCCCAGATGGGCGTGAAAGGCCTGGCCTCCATCCCGAACGTTGGTCCGAAGCTGGCCAAAGAGATCGAGGGCATCCTAAGCGCCATCCCCCAATGAGCGGCGGCCCTGGGAAACAAAAAGACCCGCCCGGAGGTGGGTCCATCACTGTGAGCGCGGCAGGACTCGAACCTGCAACCAATGGCTTAAAAGGCCACTGCTCTGCCATTGAGCTACGCGCCCCTGTTTGCGTCCTGCATTCTATCACGCTCACCCCCTCTCGTCAACGGCGCGCTCTTGACTTTTTCCCCCAGCCTTGTTACTATGTACGCCAGATTCCAATCAAGCCCATCATAACCGGAGGTGGTAATGGCCGAGATTCGAAAAGTGAGTGAAGACACGTTCCAGAGCGACGTGCTCGAAGCTGGGACGCCTGTATTGGTAGATTTCACCGCCGTGTGGTGCGGGCCGTGCAAAATGCTCGACCCCGTCATGCACCAGTTGGCCGAAAGCTGGAAGGACAAGATCAAAGTCTATAAGCTGGACGTGGACGACTACCCGCAGCTTGCCGCGCAGTACCAGGTGATGGGCGTGCCCACCCTGATGCTGTTCAAAGGCGGGCAGCCCGTGGAGCGCGTCACCGGCTACCAGCCCAAGGACCGCCTGGAAAAGAAGTTTTCAGCCCACCTGGACGCCTGAAGCCAGGAGCCGGACGATGTCAGCCAGGACGGATCACACGATCCGTCCTGCTTGTTTTAACCAGCGCAGCCACGCCAACAAACCCGCCAGGAACACGGGCAGCAGGGCCGCCGGGCAGGGCCCCGTGGAGGCGGGCCGCGTTGGCCCAGGAGCAGGCGTGACCGGCGCAGCCAGTTGCCTGCGCGCCGCCTGGGCTTCCTGGCTGCCCTCAGATACAACAGCCACCAGGCCCACTTCCAGGGGGGCTAACGTCACCGCCAGCGAGGCAGGCAGCCGGTCGCCCTCGTAGCGCAGTTCGTAACGGCCATCGTGCACCTGGTAGACCAGGAAGGGCGCACCCGCATCGAGGGGCGCCAGGGGCAGATCGAAGCGCTGCTCCTGCTCGGTAAGGTTGGCAAAAACGTAGCCAGTATGCCCGGCTGGGGAGCGCCAGGCGCTGGACAGCACCGCATCATCCTCAGTCTGCCGCCACGTCACCTCGCCGCTGGTCAGTTCGACGTCCAGCCAGTCGAATTTCACCCTGGGCGCGTCGATCTCCGGCGGGTGCAGCATGCTGCCCAGGATCACGTAATCGTAGGCGTAGCCTCGCACCGCCTGCGCAACGCGGCGGAACAGGTGCAACAGGCGTGGGTCCGATTTGCCGGTCCCAAGCGCCTCCCCGCTGGGGATTTTCCCCAGCACCAGGGCGTTGGCCAGGCCGCGCCCCAGGCTGGTACGCAGCCTTTCCAGGTCGAAGATCGAGGTGGACAGCGGCACCGGCTCGGCAAAGGTGAGCGTGTATTCGTGGTACACAGCGCTGAACAAAGGGATGGCCTGGTAGCGCTCGCCGAAGCGCCGCAGGTAAGGCGTGTACAGGAAGCCATCCGGGCGGTTGTCGCGCGAGACGTAGCCGTCCAGCAAATCCAGGTAGAACTCGTTGGGTTCCTCGCTGGTCAGCGCCAGGTTGGGGTTGGCGGCGCGCCCCTGCTGCCTGGCCTGCATCAAGATAGACCGGTAAGCCTGGCCCTGCCAGGCGCCATCCCCGGGTGGGTGCCCGTGATCCGTCGCATAGCAGGGGTAGATCGCCCCGATCGGGAACTCGTCGATGCTGACCGCGTCGACGCCCAGTTGGGCCGCCTGCACCACGTTGTCCACCACAATCCGCTGCCAGGCCTCCGTTGCCGGGCACATGCGCACCGCCTGCCAGCCGATCGAGCTGTAGAAGGGGTCCAACAGCGGCGCGCCATCCGCCTGCAAAGCCGCAAAAGGACGGCCCTGGAGGTCAAAGCGGGCGCTGTCGTCGTAGCCGGCGATCTCCTTGCGCGACAGCCGCCAGACCGAGCCGGAGATGTAGATGAACTTGTGGTTTCCATCCGCCTGCAAAGCGCTGGTGGCGGCGCGGAAAGCCTGCTCGCCATCCCGCGGCGGGAAGTAATCCGGCCCCATCCAGGCCCCGTGCTGCTCCCACCCGAAGGTCAGCAGCGCGACCGGCATGCCCAGGGTATCGGCGTATTGCCTGGCCCGCCCGGGCATTTCCCGCGCCGGCAGGGTCGCCTTGCCTGTGTCCTCGTAACCGCTCGAGCTGATCACCGCCGGGGCGCTTTTCCACCAGCCAGGCACATCCTCCCGTTGGGACAGCGGCTGCTGCGCCCAGGGCTGCTGCACAGCCCAGGCCTTGTACAGCATGGCCGCCTCGTACCAATCGCCCCGGAACGGCCCCAGGATGACCGCGCCCCCGGTTGTGAAGTCGGCCCCCGGCAGCTCGGGGAGCGCGTGGTGGATCGTGAGCAGGAAGACCTTTTTCCCTTCCCAGTTTAGCGGTGCATAAGCCAGGCGCTTGGTTCCCCCGCTCGCGTCGTAATCCGCCAGGTACAGTCCTGCCTGCGCGTCGTACAGCGCCATCATTTGCAGGGACATTTCGCCCGGGTAAGTGTAGAACAGGCCCTCCCCCTGCTCGAAAAGCTGCGTGGGAGCGCGCAGCAGCATGCCATCCGCCTGTGGGGCTGCCAGGAAATCGTCCTCCCCGCTCCCTCCGATCGCGGAAAGCCCGAAAATCAAAGGGAAGGCGATGCTGCGCACGACCAGGCCATCCTCATCATTTTGCAAAGCCAGGCGCCATTCGGCCTGCGGGCTGTCATCCGGCAGTGTGATCGTCACGCTGACCGAGGCAGCCAGGCCGTCCAGGTTGCCGTACTGCAAAGCCAGCCTGGCGCCGCCGGCCTGCGCCTCCGCCTGGTACGTAAAAGACGCCGGGCTCAGGTTGCTGATGTCTCGCGTGCTGCCATCCGGCTGGGCCGCCGTCAGGTTGAAAAGCGCCGCCAGCAGATCTTTGTCAGGGCGGAAGTCGATGCCGCTGGGCAGGTCGACGATGCTGTAGATGCCGCCCTGGGCGGACTTGCTGAAGACGAATCGGGCAACGTCGTTCTCCAGGATCAGCCAGTCGCCTTCCTCCCGGAAAACCGCCCCCTGCTTTGCACTAACTGGAGTCGCAGCCGCGCTGGCCGCCATCGCGACGACCAGCCACAGGCGAACGAGACTCCAGGCTACGCTTGCTTTCATCTTCAGCGCAACAAACACTTGGGATAAGCGATCCTCTCTAAAATCAATACAGCCCGCCCGGTGCAAAAGTTGCGCCTGCCGAAGAGAGACCCCAAAACCTGCCGGAGCGCTTCTACCATAAGTGCCGCTTCACGGCATCGGTGTTCCCAACACCACGATCAAAGGGGGACCGCCGTTAATCATTCGATCATCAAGATGTTCCTTCCGTCGGGGGCCATCCACATCTCTGGCGAATATCTTTTCCTGAACATCCTTTGGAAACAAGGCGCGGATATCTTCACCATAATAAATACCATCCCTGGGTATGACTACATTTTCTATTTCCCCACTTTCACCCAGGTAGATGACTGCCGGCACGCTCATTGCGGTTTTGATTCGCCCTGTAGCCTGGCATAGCGTGTACACATAGACTTCATTGCCTGATACCCCCATAATCGTCCATTCACATAACCCATCCTCCCTCTTGATAGTCGCTTCCAGTAAGGCCGCCTCATACAGTTGCCATCGAGGCATATCCGTGGGTGTTGGATGAGTTGTTGGCGTCAAGGTGGGCGAAAGCACAGGCGTCAAAGCAGGGGCGCCGGTGGTTGATGGAGCGGCGGGAACCGTGCTCTGGCAGCCTGCGAGCAGGAATAACAGGCCCAGTGTAGAAATAATACGTTTCATTGCAGTTGCTCCTCTCGCTAATTACATGGGGCAAAAGCTGTTGTAACATGAACGAGCCTGGATGATATGAGCCACATTGCTATCCGCCTAAACCGAATAAGGCACTCATCGCATTCCCCAGAGCGTGTGAAATCAAGCTCGGCGCTACAGAGCGCGATTTCCATGCAATGAAGCCCCATACCAGACTAACACCAAATAAATGGATCCAGAAAAACCAAGGATTGTTTGCAAGTACCGCAAAATGAAATAGTGTAAAAAGAAAGGCCTGGAACAGCAAGACCGTTCGCACGCGCCACCCAAGATTATGTAGATACCCCCATAGAAATCCCCTGAAGATTAGCTCTTCTTCAACCGCAACGTTTCCAAGCTGGTACAGGAAAAATGTGCCAAAAAGCCTGAACGTTTCTACAGAAAAAGCGAGAGAATGGTTTATAACACCCAATGCGGAATAGAAAGTGATCACAGGTGCTTGCAATCCCTCGCTGATGAGGATGCCCACAAAAATCCACCAACTCGCTTTCAAATTCCATCCCACTCGAACTTCGCTTTTTCGCAGCGCCAGAAGAAGCCACAAAGCAATGGCGATAAAGGCCATACCAGAGAAACATAGTAAAACCTTATCCGCGACATACAGCAATCGAAACAAGGATCCGAAGATAAGGTAAATTGCCAGGGTCAATCCGTCTATATTGAAATCACTCAAGTGATCTCTTTCCACATAGATCAAGAGCGCGATGATGAGATAAGTGCAGAGCAAATAGAAAGCATACGCCCACTCAGGCCAAAAAGAATTACCGGAAACCGCTCGAATGATCTGGCTGGTAAGCAGACATGCAAAGTAAGTGAAGAGCAAAATGATTGCTTTCTTCTTTGGGGTTTTGCCTAATGCCAACTCATCAGAAAGCATCATGAACACTCACTTATCCAGATAGAATTTTTGTAACTACCTACCCAGTGAGTAAGGAAACAGGCTGGTGAGCGAACAAGTCACGCAAGGTGACAAAGACATTGCGACCTTGTTTGCGGCAAGTGGAAATCACTGCTTGCAAGCGGGCATACACTTT
>JBFMFR010000013.1:0-115622 GCA_040752025.1 Chloroflexota bacterium
GGCCCTGACGCAGCGTTCCCGGGGTACGCGTCCCCGTTCTGTAACAAACGAAGCTTACCCCGAAACGTGCCCGGCCGCAACCCCTTGCAGGCGTCCCTGCGGGTCGCTCGTTAACATACTAACACGATGCCGAGAACCGCATGACCTCCGTCAGCGGGGCGGCGACGGCGGCCTACACCTACACCGGCGACGGGCAGCGCATCGTTGCCACGGAGGGTGTGACGACGACGGTGTACCTGAGTAACTACCTCGAGTGGGCCAAGAATACGAGCACGCAGGCGGTCACGAGCAAGTCTTACTACTATGCCGGGACGACGCGGGTGGCAATGCGCCAGGAAGGCGGCGCCCCGCTGTGGCTGTTCGGCGATCACCTGGGCAGCACCAGCGTAGTGGCCAACTACGACGGCTCAGCGCACGGGAAGCTGGGCTATCAAGCCTGGGGTGAAACGAGATTCGCGAGCGGAGATATCCCCACCAGTTTCCAGTACACCGGGCAGCGGAATGAGGCGAGCATTGGGCTTCATTATTACGGGGCGAGGTGGTATGACAGTTCACTGGGACGGTTCGCGCAGGCGGATACCATCATCCCTGAAGATGCACAGGGTGTGCAGGCCTGGGACCGTTATGCGGGGATGAATAATAACGCTGTCAATTATGCGGATCCGAGCGGGCATTCACAGGTTTTGGGAGAATGTACATTCAAAAATTGTGCATCCCCAAAACTTTTGTGGACCTGGGATAACCTGGCTGCTCTATACGGCATAACGTTCGGTGGAAAAGGGAAATGGACTGAAGAAGCCAAAGCCGCGGTTGTGCTCGCAGCAAATAGAATCGGCCGCGCATTTTTGGAAATCTTGTCTGATCTCTTGGGGGAAGAAATTGGCTCCACTCGAGATGCTTTTGTAAAAGTCTTCGGGAAAATCACGATCATCCTTACGGACAGCGATCGAAACGGATGCGATGCTGGTTACCAAGTAATTACATGTGGTGGAGCAACAGTCATTGACTCTCGGTTGATTGCTCACGAACTGGGACATGTTTTCGCATATAGGTATGATAACAAGCCATACAATAAACTTCGAGAAGCAAAAATCATGGACCGTGGGGGCCATTTGGTGGCTGGTGATTCAGGTAGTGGCTATCTGAGAACAACTTCAGGGTTCAAGGGTAATGTTCCACCTTACATGTATCATGGTCCTATAGACTTTGAGGAAGATTGGAATGTTGGCAGTATTGCTTGGCATGAGGATTGGGCGGATATGTTCATGAACTGGGCTTTTGATAGTTTCGATTTGACTCTAGAAGCAAATGGAGCGGGTTGGAGTCGTTATTGGTGGATGATGACGAATATGGCGGAGTTTATCCAATGAAATCCCAGGCTTTGTACCTTGTATTTTATAAGGAGATTCGGCTTAGTTCGGCTTCCTCAATTGCAAAATGGTTTGGCGTTTTGGTATTACTGATCTGTGGCGCTTGCCAGCCAGTGAAAGCTACGCAACCACTACCAACTTCTACTATCAAAATGAGTCCTATAGCCTCCTTCACCGCCACACAAACCAGTCAGCCGATACCTACTTCGACCCTTGTTATGACATCGGCCTATCCTATTGCAACAAGTACATTAGTCATTCCTACTACAACGCAAACCCCATTACCGACCCTGACTGCATCCGAGCGAATAGATAAATTTCGCGAACTACTGACAACCAACCTGGGCTGCCGTTTTCCGTGCTGGTGGGGGATCACGCCGGGGAAAAGCACCTGGGCAGAAACCAGGCAGTTTTTAACCTACCTAGGCCCGGAGAAAATCTCTTCTCGTACGATCATGGCTAGCAAAACACTGTATATTCCATCCGGGTTCGATTTGAAGGTGAAGAAACAAACGGATGGACTTCCAGGATACATTTATAATACTCTGTTTTTTGTCGAAGAAGGCGGAATTGTTGAGCGCATACATGTAAATGCTGTTGGATTCACCAATTACATTGAGTTTCAACGGTTATGGATAAACGAAATGCCCAGAGTCATCTTACGAGAATATGGTATTCCTTCTCGTATTTGGTTCTGGACTTATCCATCGCTCATGGGTCATTCGCATGGGTATGATCTCTGGCTGATCTATGATCAACAAGGGTTTATTCTCTACTATGAGGGTCTATTGGAGGTTGATGAAGACATCTTTCACATATGCATCTATGATGATGGCCGGGAGATTGCTGCAATGAAAATGCACCTACAGTCACCTGACGATCCAACGCCGCTGGAAAGAATGGGCTACTTGACCAGCTTTGAAGACCTTGGCATTTTGGATATCGAGGCAGCCTCAGGTTTGAGTGTTGAGGCTTTCTACCAGCGATTCACCCGGGACGATCAACCGGCGTGCTTCGAGACGCCAATCAAGATCTGGCAAACGCCTCAACCTTAGCAAGGCTTTTGATCCGAGATGAGCAGGACGGGCGCTTGCAACAAATCCTGTGGTGTAATAATCCTGCGCGCTCTACCGCCTGACAGGAGCCAAGGCGGAGAACGGCGCCAGCGGCAACTACGACCAGTCGCTGGCCAGCAGCCTGGCAAGCCAGGGTAACTCGATCAACGAAGATGCGTGGGCCCGATTGCCAGGTCCCCCACCTCGAAAACCTCGATTTCAGGGTGCTGCAGGGCTTCGCTGTAGATGCGCCCCCTTTGCAGGAAGCCCAAAGCCAGGCCGCTGCCGCGCGCCGCCAGCAAGCGCGCGCCGGGCTGTAGATCGATCCCTGCCGGGATTTTGACAAGCCCGCCGGCTTCGATCACCCCTTGCCCAAGAGTCCGCGACTGCAACCGCACCGGGCTGCCCGCCAACCGCTCAGGACGCCCGATGCCAAAACCGCCGGAGGTGCGGCTGCCGGCCAGGAACAGCACCTCTTCCCCGGCCTGGAAGCCGTACTCGGCGTAAGCCTGCGGTGGGATCAAGATCTCTCGGCCAGACCCAACCACCGTCCAGCCGAACACCCACTTACCACCCTTCACCAACTGCGGCATAAGAGGTTCCTCCTACCCTTTTCCTTCCCACCATTCGCGCAAGAGCGCGTTCAACTCTTCCGACTGCAGGTAGCCGACGATCTCCATATCCTGCCCGCTTACACCGGGGACCGAGGCTACAGCATCCTGGATCATGACCGACAGCGGCACGGCGATCGGGCACAAGGGCGAAGAAGGCCGGAATTTGTACGTTACGTGGCCGTTCTCATCCGTAGCCAGGTCTTCGATCAAGCGCATGCGCACGACATCCACCCCGGTTTCAGGGTCGATCACCTCCGAAAGCTTATCCAGGACCGCCTGGTGCAACACTGCCGGATCGATCATGCCTCACCTTTTTCGTTTAGATAATCCTCCAGGCGCTGCCAGATTCTTGCCAACGCCCGGCTGGCCGGCGCAGCCGGCGCGTAAGCCGTCACCGGCTCGCCGCACATCATTGCCTGCGTCACGGTCTTGTCAAAGGGGATCTCGCCCACCACTTCGATCTGCTCTTGGTCACAGTAATCGAGGATTTGTTGCGTGCCTTGCGGATATATATCCGCCTTGTTGATACACACCAGGGTTGCCAGGCGGAAATGGCGCGCCATCTGCAGCACGCGCTCCATATCGTGGATGCCGGCTGCAGTTGGCTCTGCCACGATCAGGCCCAGGTCGGCCCCCGAAGCGGCCGAGATCACCGGGCAGCCAATCCCGGGCGGGCCGTCTACCAGCACCAGTTGCGCCCCGTCATCCAGGCCCTGGAGGCGCGCCTGCTGCTTGACCATTGTCACCAGCTTACCAGAATTCTCTTGCGCCGGGCGCAGTTCAGCGTGCAGCAAAGGGCCGCAGCGGCTGTCCGAGCGGAACCAGTGCCCGGCAAGCTGCGTTTCCATGCGGATCGCCAGCGACGGGCACTGGTAAACACAGGCCGCGCAGCCATCACAGGCGATCGGATCGACGCCATAAACCAGGTTGCCGCTTGATTCGTACGCTGAAATGGCATCGAAACGGCACACTTCTTCGCAAGTTCCGCAGCCCTGGCACAGGCTCTCATCGATCACCGCTACCGCCCCGCCATAGAACTCGTGCTCCTCAAGTTGGCGCGGCTGGAGCACCAGCTCCAGGTTGGCCGCGTCCACGTCGGCATCCGCCAGCACCACCTGCAATGGCGCCGGCCCGCTGCTGGCCAAATGAGCCAGCGCGGCCGTCACGCTGGTTTTACCCGTGCCGCCTTTACCGCTTAAAATCACCAATTGCTTCATAAGTTCTGTTTTGTCCTCTTGGCCCGCATCCAGCGCGCCAGGCCAAGCAAGAAATTCGCCCGCGGCACTCTTTGCATGTATTCCCGGTATTCATCCCCAAACTTCTCGATCCCTTCTTGATCCGCGCCGTACATATCGTAATAGATTAGCGCCATCGAGATCACACCCATCACAATGACCAGCCAGTGCTGCGCCAGCAGCATCATCGCCAGGTTGAACAATATCCCGGCCAGGTACTGCGGATGGCGCACGATGGCGTACAGGCTGGTATCCACCAGCTTCTTCGTACGGACGTAGCTTTCCCCTTTCGCTACCTCACCTTTCTGGCGTAGGATAAACATAGGTGCAAAACCGAAATACAATGACAGCGCCCAAACGGCCCAGCCCAGCCAGTGCAGCGCGGGGATGCCCGGCATGTTCAGGACAAAAAAGGCCAGGATGTATTGGGCTACGATCAGGGCGCTGGCAACCAGTATGCCGCCAAACCCCTTACGCTTCGAATTCGTTGCCATTGGGTAACTCGCTTCGCAAACGATCCACCAACTGTTGAAAGCGTTGCTTGAATTCAGCGTGGATCTCTACCAAAGTGCGCCCCTGTGCAATGCCTTCGGCAATTTTCCGTTCGAAGGGGATTCTCAGCAAGACCGGTATCCCCTGCTCCTGGCAAAACGCTTCCATGTCTATCCCACAATCCCCGGTCAGGCCATCCCGGTTGATGATCACGCCGGCCGGGATTTTCAACTCCTGCGCCACCTGCACCGCCAGTTTCAGATCGTGCAATCCAAAAGGCGTTGGCTCAGTCACCAGAAGGATATTATCGGCGCCGCGCACCGCTTCCACCACCGGGCAGGAGGTCCCTGGGGGGACATCCACAATCACGACCTGGCCCTCTTCAGGCGTAGCCCATTGCTTGAGCTGGCGGATCACCGGCACAGCCATGGGCTCGCCGATATCGAGCGTGCCGCGCGCAAAATCGATCCCGGATAACGCGCCGCCGCGCTCCAAGACGCCCATCACGTTCAGGCGCTCGGAAATCGCCCCCTCGGGGCACATCAAAGTACAGCTTCCGCAGCCATGACAAAGCTGCGGAAAGACCAGCGTCTTTTTGCCCAGCACAGCAATGGCGTGGTACTGGCATACTTCGGCGCATTTACCACAATGCGTGCAGCGTTCTGCATCCACCTCAGGGATCAGAAGGCCCACTTCCTGGCGTTGTTCGAAGGCCGGCTTCAAAAACAGGTGAGCGTTGGGCGCTTCGACGTCGCAATCCAGGAACAGCGGTGGATCGCTTTCAGCCTCAGACCGTCCGCGATCCACCGCAAGGCTCAACGCCAGGCTGGTAGCTATGGTCGTTTTTCCAGTGCCGCCTTTGCCACTGGCAACTGCAATGATCATAAGATGTTGGCGCCTGTTGTAACGTAACTCAACGCCTGCTGTGGCCGGCTTCGCCCGGAGTAACGGCTTGTTCGAGCTGGCCGGATTTGAAGCGCTCGATCACCTCTCGAGCGGTGCGGCACGACCCAAACAGATACATTGGGATTCCGGCCGCATCGAAGGCATCATAGGCATTCGGCCCGAAGGCGCCGCTGACCACCGCCTGGCACTTTTGGGCGGTGACGAATTGCGCCGCCTGGATGCCGGCGCCGCCCGCAGCGTTGAGAGCCGGGTTTGGAAAGGCGCTCCACTCCAGGGTCTCTGGTTCCACCACCAGGAAATGAGCGGCCCGCCCAAAACGCGGGTCCACCTGGGCGTCGAGTTCAGGGGATGTCACCGATATCAGCAGTTTCATCGCCGCCTCACTCCCGGATCATCCGGGTCCCGCACTCGGGACAGGTTTTGTCCATGCAGCGGACGCCCGCCTGGTGCGCCTCTCTGTGCCCGCACTTAGGACAAACGCAAAAGCCTCCAGGACCGGAGCCAGGCTTATTGCCGCCGCCCTGCCCGCCGCCTTGGCCCTGGCTGCTGCCACGGCCTGATCCTTGCCCACCTCTACCTCTGCCTCGTAGCATTCGATCGGACATTTGAAAACCTCCTGTTAGTGTAGCCGTTCCACCCGGTCTACAATCTTTCCCTGTGCGTAAGCCAGCACGGCCTGGTCGATGTCGCGCAGGTCTGTAACCACTGGCTTGATGCCGCGCGCCGCCATGCTCTGGTATGCGCCCATGCCCATCCCACCGCACAGCAGCGCTTCACAATCTGCAATCGTTTCAGACATCTGCAAGTGCTTGTTGTGAGAAGTAGCGTCCATGCCATGAAGCTGTCCAGGCTGTTCAGCCTCATGGGGCTGGTTCACGAAATGCGTATGGCCCATTTTGTCGCGCAGTTGGCGCTCTACAATCTGCCCATTCTCGACTGTCACCACCATGTAATATGGAGCTCGCCCGAAGTGCATGCTGATCGTATTGCCATCATCCGTAATTACAGCGATTTTCATGTTTGTTCTCCTGAGTTTTTAGAATTTATGCCTTGTGTTCGCGCCACAAAGCCTGACTTCATCGGTTGTGCGTTTGGATAAAATGCCTTTCTGTCGGGTAATCGCGCTCATCCGTAGGATACAAAATCAGGATGGAGCGCGATCGCGTTGCGTTCAGGTTCTGCCAGCGATGTGGCAGGTGCGCCTCGAAAAGCAAGCTGTCGCCAGCCTCCAAAAGATAAGTGCAGTTATCGATCCAATAAGCGATGCGCCCTTCCAGGCAGTAAACGAACTCGTAGCCGGTGTGCACGATCTCGCTTAGCCCGCTGCCCGCATTGGGTTCCAGGGTTACCATGAAGGGTTCCACTGCCCGGATGCAAGCGCCGGGGCCCAGGTCTTCGATAAAGCCGTGCTCGAAGGAGGCTCGCGGCCGGCAATCGGCTTTGACGTAAGCGACCTTCTGCTGGGCCGCCTCCGTTTCGAAAAACAACGTGACCGGCACATCCAGCGCCAGAGCCAACTGCTGGAGTGTGCTGACGCTGGGAGAGCTTTTCCCATTCTCGATCAGGCTGAGCGTATTGATCGCCAGGCCGCTGATTTCGGCCAGCGTACGGATGGTCAGGTTACGCTCTTCGCGCAGCCGTCGCAAGCAGCTCCCGACATCGAGTTCTGCTGTAGAAACTGTGCTTCCTCCTGAGGCGCCTTCCTGCATTTGCCGGTAATGCCAGCGTAAGCCTCGCCTTAGAGGCGAATGCGCCTTTCTTGGCATATCTCACTCTCCCAATTTGATTGGTGCGACTACTAAAATTATAGTTGATTAATGCAATTTGTCAAGTATAAACAACCAATATTATGGTATAATACCAGGTGCACCGATACAGTCAATAAAAGAGCCTGAAAAAATTCTCATAGCAGCGGTTACAGGGAGAGTAGTATGGTTGACATCAACAAGATCGAGACCTTTGTGCGCTCAGCCGAAACAATGAGTTTTTCTGAGGCAGCCAAACATCTTCACATGAGCCAGCCCACCGTCAGCCACCACATCAAGACTCTGGAGCAAGAAATGGGGGTGACTCTTTTTACCCGCACCAACACCGGCTTAGAATTGACGGAAGCGGGTAAAGTCTTGCTGCCCTGGGCGCGGCGTTTGCTGCACGACACCAACAGTATGCAGGCCATGATGGCTTCTTTACAGGATAACGTCGTCGGCGAGCTGCGCATCGCCTGCAGCACCACCGCCGGTAAATATATCCTGCCGCAACTGGCAGCTCGCTTCTGCCAGCGCTTCCTTGGAGTCCAGGTCCGCATCCTTGCCTGCATGCCAGAGGACGTCACCATCCGGCTGTTGGACGGAGAGGCGCATATCGGCGTTCTCAGCCGCGAGGTTCCCGAAGCTGGCCTGGAATCGCAGGAGTTCTTCCGCGACACCATCACCCTGATCGTCCCTGCCAACCATCGCTGGGCCTTCCGAAAAAACATCGAAGCCAGCGAATTACTGGAAGAACCGCTCATTATCCGAGAGGAGACCTCTGGCACTCGCCGTGTAGTTCTATCTGAACTGGCCAAGTATGATATCAGCCTGAATGATCTGGATGTTTTCATGGAATTGGGCAACGCCGAGGCCATCGTGCGCACCGTTGCAGCAGGATACGGGGTTGCCTTTGTTTCCAAACTGGCAACCGCCTGCCCGCTCGAAAGGGGCAACGTTGTCGACATCGATGTCGATGGGCTGAATCTCGAGCGCATCATTTACATGGCCCGCAAAGTTGGAGGCAGCCCTCACCGCCCGAGGGATGCTTTCTGGAGCTTCATCCATGCCCCTGAAAATGCGGACCTGATCCGCCTGCCAGAGCAAACCTCGTGATCCTACGCACACCTGCCCCTGAGGCATAAGTCAGGGGCAGGTGTTTTAGATAGGCCAGCCGGATAATTTAGAACACGTAGGTCATCGCCGCTCCTTGAGCCGCCATCAAGAACGGCGGAGCCTTTTCGATAATGATGCGATCGTCGCGCAGATCGCTGGGAGTGACGCCCTTGTTTTCCAATGCCAGTTCGCACAAGACGACCCTGCCGCCCAATTCCATAATGTCATTGTAAAGCTTGACCGGGTTCGGCAGTCCCTTGGGCGTACCAAGCTTTTCCAGCTCATCTTTGAGCACCCACTTGGTCCCAGCCGGGCAGAAGAAAACGTGCACTTCATAATCCAGGGCCAGCCCCGACGAAGCGAAGATCAACGTCGGCATGATATTCTTGGCCTCATCGCCATTGCAGACAACAACCATTTTTTCAGACATTGTAGTTTCCTTTCTTCGAAGTTTGGTATTGAAATGGATATTCTTTCACTTGGTTTGTTCGACTGGCCGATTGCGGCCAGTTTCACTCAACTCACTTGGTCCGCCAGGTCAATCAGCAGGCGCATACGCCTCGGGTTGATTTTGCTCGGCCAACACCCTGGCTTTATCCTTGACTGCCTGGAAATAGATCGCAAACGGGCGATAGGCAAGGTGTGACCATTTGCCAAATGGCACCTCCACGACCAGCATGGGCGTCAGGATGATCAGATGCGCCGTATACATGTAGTAAGTTGGCAGCGGCATATCCAAATAACGGAAAGTGTGCACTAAAATGCCGCTTGCCGTGGTCAAGAGCAGCAAAATTGGGAAAATCCAATCGCTCAGATGTGAGAAGCGGTGCATCTGGTGAGCTTTCCGGATCCTGCCCCACAGGATGTCTGCGCCGCCATACAAAAGCACAATGGTCGCGTAGTAACCGAGCCAGCGCTGCGGGTGATACAGCGGGTAGATATTGTCCGTTTGGAACCAGGGGAGAAAACCCACCACCAGGGCAAACATCAGGACATAACCCGTCACCAGGAAAAAGTGATTGCGCCAGCGCTTTTTCTTGAAGAAACCCTCTTGTTCCTCATCGCACTCTGCAAACTGTCTCTGGGTGGCGAAATGATACACCAGGTTCCAGGCCTCGGTTAGATAGAGCATAAAAGGGATCTTGACTTTTGCGCCTTTGCGCAATATCAGAAGATACATCCTGAAGATGTTGGAAAGCAGGAAGAACGACAGGAAAGCTGCCAGCACCCAGTCGCCGTAATGGATGCGCTGCACCGGGGCGAAAGTGTTCAGCGCCACGTGGCTGGTCTCCATTGGGCCGGCAAAGAGGATAAACATCACCAGGATGAAGACCCCCACCACGATGATGGAGCCAATCTCCCAGGCTGGAGATGTGTACAATTTGCGCGCCAGACCCGTCCAGTCATATTGCGCTGTCAGCCAGCGGCGCACAGACATCATCGTCTCGCCGGGCTCGGCGCCTTTAGGACAGGTATCCGAGCAGTCGCCGCAGTAATAACACTGCCAGGCATCCGTGCTTTCCAGGATGCGGTCTTTCAGACCCATTTGCGTAAAACGGATCAGGTTGCGCGGGAAAGGATGCTCGCTGCTGGCTAACGGACAGGAAGCGGTACAGTTGCCGCAGTTGAAACATTTCTCGAGTCCGACCGCGCCGTACTCTTTTAGCTCGCGCAACAATTGAGGCTCAATCCGTGTGCTCATGCTTATTTCTCCTCCACTCGTTCGTAGAGCGGGTAATCGCCGCACATGCCCGCTTCTGCTACCAGGCCGTATTTCTTGAACGAGGTGATGTACCACAACACTTCATGGAGAGGCATGTCGGTTTCTTTAGCGATCTCGAGCACTGTCTTTGGTTTTTCGCGCACCACTTTGCAGATTGCCTGCTGGATGCGCTTTTGCTCCTTCAGCAATTCCTGCGTGCGTCCTACCGTTTCCTGATGTTCCTCGCGTAATGCCTTTAGCATTTCTGTGCGTTTGCGGGCCTGTTCTTTTGCATCCATTCTCATACCTCCATCATGACCAGGTTATCGACAGCGATGGCATCGACCATGGCTTCATACTGCGCCAGCGTCCAGCCCTGGATATTGATGGCGCCCGTTGGGCAGGCGCTCACACACGCCCCGCAGCCCGAGCAGTTGGCCGGTGTGACCACTGCCCGGCGGATTTCTTTGCCGTTCTCCTGTAGGGTTTGTAAGGCAATTGCGCCATCGTAGTCGCAAACTTGCACACAAATTCCACTGCCCTCGCATTTTGCAGGGTCTACTGCGGCCACATAAGGCGGCAGTTCCACGTAGCCCTTGCCCAGCAAGGCGCTGACCTTGGCTGCTGCTGCCGACGCCGCCGTAACCGCTTCCTGGACGTTCATCGGTCCCTGGGCTGTACCAGCCAGGATCACGCCATTGACGGCGGTCTCCACCGGGCGCAGCTTGGGATGCACTTCCAGTAAGAAGCGATCATTCCCGCGCGAAACCTTGAGCATTTGCACCAGGTCATCGATCTGGCGCGGCATGATGCCCACCGCCAGCACCACCAGGTCGGCCGGCACTTCCAATTCCTCCCCGTAGGTCAGGTAATCCTTCACCCGCACCAGCACCGGCTGGGCGCTGCCAGGTGGAGCCGCCACGATCTCAGGCAGTTCCTCGCCCCGGTATTGGATGAAACGCACCATGTTCTCCATCGCCTGGCGATAATAATCTTCTTGCCCGCGCCCATACGTGCGGATATCCTGGTAAAGGTTGAAGATATTCAGCTCCGGGAAGTGCTGATGCAGTTCATTGGCCATGTGTAAATTGGCTGTGCAGCACACCCGCGAGCAGTAATCGTTCACGCTCCCATCTGCCTGAGGTTCCGAAACGCCTTCCCTTTGCCGGCTGCCAACGCACTGGATCAACACCACATCCCGTACGTCATGTCCATTCCATCGCAATTGCTTTTCATCTTTGTGCAGCGCCATGTAGCGGATCAACTGCGGCAGAGTGACCACTTCGGGAATCTCGCCGTAACCATACTCACCGGTGCGCGGCTGGTAGGGATCGAAACCAGTCGCCAGTACAATTGCACCAACGTTCAACGCCATCGTATTGGGATGATCTTCGAAGATCGCCTTTTTCCCGTTCAGGGGGATAGATTCACCCGCGTAGTTTTGCCAATCCACGGCTGGCGCCGCAGGATAACAACCCGGGTAAGCCTGGTAAATCACCTTGCGCTGCGTCAGGCCGTAATTGAACTCATCGGCCACTTCCTGCGTACAGGCAGCCATCAACGCTTCGGCATCCGCCGGATCCACACCGCGCGCGTGCTGGCGCAGTGAGACCTGAAAATTGCCCACATAGCCAGATATGCCAACCATCTCGGTGTAAGTCAGAATATGGATATTGGGATGCGCGACCACCCGGTTGATCAGCTCGTGCAGCAAAGGCAGCGCCGCTTCATCCGTGGGGAACAGCGTCTCCAATTGGGCCATGCGTCCGCCCAGGAAAGGCGACTTTTCGATCAACGTCACCTGTAGATCCTGGCGAGCAATTTCTAGCGCTGCGCGTAAACCTGCTACGCCGCCGCCGATGACCAGGGCGTGTTTTTCAGCCCCCAGGTGGATATTTTCTAAAGGTTGCAGCAAGCGGGCTTTAGCAACGCCTGCCGCCATCAGGCGGATAGCCTTTTCAGTCGCCCCTTCAGGGTCCTCGTGATGTACCCACGAGTCCTGTTCGCGCAAACCCATGTGCTGGTATAAATAAGGGTTCAACCCGGCGCGCCTCACAGTGCCGCGGAAGGTCTGTTCGTGCAGTGAAGGCGCACATGCCCCGATCACCACCCGGTTCACCCCCAGTTCGCGGATATCCTGCTCGATCATCGACTGGCCGGCATCCGAGCACAAAGACATATTGGTGCGCGAGACAACCACATCTGGCATCTTCGCCAGCACCTTGGCTACCCGCTCGCACTGCACCACTTTGCTGATGTTGCCGCCGCAATAGCAGGTATATACGCCTACGCGCGGCGTTTCACCGTCCGTCTGCTTCTGCGTACTGGCAATCTGTTCTTCAGGGGAAATTTCTTTCATCTCAGGCATAAACAGCCTCTTTTTCTGCTGCTCTTGCAGGCGCAGCGTGTCCATTGGCGTGCTCACGGATGTATGCCGCTGCCGATACGGCCGCAGCCCCAGCCGTTACAATGCTATCAACGATATCCATGGGCCCCATGGCCGTGCCGGTCACGAAGATACCAGGCCGGTCAGTAGCGCAAGGCTCGCTGTTCGGCGAGGGCACGTTTACAAATTGATCTTTGCCCAGGGGGGCACGAAATACCTGGCGCGGGTCATAGGCCGGGACCATCCCCAGCGAGAGCACTACCAGGTCGTGCGTGCGTTCCACCACTTCCCCGGTATCTGTTATCTCCACTTTGACCACCGGATTGTGCTCCTCATCTTCGCTAATCCTGGCCACTTTGCCGCGCACAAACTCCACACCCATCGCCTGTGCGTTTTGATAGAACTGCTCGTAGCCCTTGCCAAAAGTGCGAATATCCATGTAATAGATCGTGATTTCCGCCAGGGGCAGCGCGCCGTTCAACAACATCGCCTGCTTGATGGCATACATGCAGCATACCCGCGAGCAATATTCGATGCCCAGGGTATCGTCACGTGAGCCAGCGCATTGTATATAGGCGATCGTGGTGGGTTCTTTGCCATCTCCCGGGCGCAGCACGCGCCCGTAAGGGCCGGTGGGCGCCAGGAAGCGCTCCATCATCATCGGGTCGATGACATTCATCAGCTTGCCGCCGCCATATTCTTTCTTGGCTTCCAGGTCGGTCACTTCGAAACCAGTCGCCAGGACGATCGATTGAGCATGGATATCGAAATACTCCGCCTGTTGGGTGAAATCCACCGCACCCACCGGGCACACCTTTTCACATTTGCCGCACAACAAACAGTTGTCGATATCCAGCACAGCCGTTTGCGGTACTGCCGTGGAAAACGGCACCCGGATGGCGCGATACGACCCCAGCCCTCGATCGAAATGGCTGGGCACCGTGATCGGGCATTCGAATTCGCACTGGCGGCAGCCAGTGCAGCTTTTCTCATCCACGTAGCGCGGTTTCTTGAGCACACGCACATCAAAACCTGTGCCGTTCTCGTTGACCGTTTGCACCTCACAGTAGGTGAACAGTTCAATATTGGGATGGTGCGCCACTGCCGACATCTTCGGGGTCGTGATACAACTGCAGCAGTCCAGCGTTGGGAACACCTTGCTCAGCATGATCATCTTCCCGCCAATACTCGGCTGGCGCTCCACCAGGACCACCTTATTGCCCTGGTCAGCCAGGTCGAGCGCAGCTTGCATACCAGCAATCCCGCCGCCCACCACCAGAGCATCCACTCGTTTATCTTCCATGGTTCCTCCGCATCGCCTTTCAGACTGCTGCCTGGGAGGCTGGCGCAGCCAGTTCGTCCTTGATGAAACCAATTCCGTCCAGCAAATCCTCCATCTGCTTTACCTCTTTCAGGAATGGTTTGACGCACACTGTGCAGATTGCAGCCAGACGCAGGCGGCGAATATCGATGCCCCGCTGCTTCATCAAACTGTAGGTGCGCGTGATCAATTCTGCCGTACCATCTGCCTCGACTTTGTAGGGGCTGTCAGTGCCGCTGTACATCAGAATGATCCCATCGATACCACGTTCAAAGGCGCGTACGAAAAACTCGGGCGGGAACATGACCGGACACATCACGGGCAGGACATAGGTGTTTGCAGGATATTCTGCAAACACCTGTCCGGTGGAGTCTGCCCCAGCATACCCACCCGCCAAAGTCGCCAGGATCAGTATCTTGGGTTTGCGGGTCTCCATATCCGTTGATCCTTATTTCTTGCGCTTGATGAACAGCCGCTCGTAACCATCGCCTGGGACGATGCCCAGGAACTCATGCCCGACCTTCTCGCACCAGCGGGGCATGTCATTCTTCGTATTGGCATCGCCGGACCAGATTTCCAGGATCTCGCCGACTTTCACCGCGCCGATGCCCTTTTTGGCTTCCAGCAGCGGCCCTGGGCAAGACATCGCCCGCGCGTCTACTACTTTTGCAGCCTGAACGGAGGTTAAATCTACTGTAGTCATGGGAAATCTCCTTCTCTAAAGAATGGTTTATTCGAGCTTCTCGGGTACCCGCAGCAGGGCGGGACAATTTCGAAGATACTCGTGATCGACAATCTGATAATAAATCGTTTGGCCATCGCGACGGCTGGTCACAATCCTGGATTTTTTGAGCAAGTTCAGATGCTGGGAGACGTTTTGCAGAGAGCTTCCGACCCGATCCGCGATCTCATTCACCGATAGTTCCTCTTTCGAGAGCATCCAAAGGATAATGAGCCTGCGGCTGTTCCCCACCATCCTGCAAAAGGCAGCCTGTCTTTCAGCAAGATCGATTACGGCATCGTCCATCAATATTTCCATCAAGAACGCGGATCGGAATTCCAGAAACGGCTTAATTAAGGATCGGCTTTAGTATAGACAGCCTTGATCCAATCCGAAAGATGTAGATCATCACTCTACTCAATGTTTTCTTGAATGGCTGGGTATAGAAATTCTTGATAGCCAGGCGCGCGTCTCAAGGAATCTTCAACGTTCCATTCACCTTTTCAGGATCGAAGAAACTCCCCCAGAATTTCGATCATTTTACCGACAGAAAAGTTATTTTTCTGGATACTGGTAGCGTTGACCGAGGATTGCTTGCGAACTGCGAACTTTGTCCGGATAGTAAGCGACTGGCGCCGTCCAGAAGCGCACCCCATAGCGCTCTACGACCAGGGCTTGCTCGCTGGCTTCCAGATCAGCCAACGCCTGGCTCACCTGCCCTGGCGACCAACCATTCAAAGAGCGTTCGAGTTCCTCCTGACGCATGGGATGCCGGGAGATAATCCGGATAATCGCCTCCATCGGGTCATCGTAGCCGCCCAGGTCGAAGCTGCCCTCGGCGGGATGCACTACCTGTGCAGAGTTTCCTAAAATAGAAACCGCTTGCATCAGGCTTTCCTCGTACGGCGGTTGCACCCAGGTCTCGGCTGGTGGGCGCGTTGGCAGATTGATGTGCACGGCATCTGGTTTGATCCACTGGATCGCTTTCGCCAGATCCCAAAGCACTTGTGGGTTGTCGTTTATCCCCCGAACCAGCATCACCTCCAACCACATTTTGCCCTGGTACTCTTCTCGGAAATCGATCAAGCCTTCTAGCAAACGGTCGAAGGTAATATCAGGGTGTGGGCGACTGATTTGGCGATAAATTCGGGCGCCGCCCGCATCCAGGCTTGGCAAAACCGCGTCCGCTTCTAGGATCTCTTCACGCACATCCCCTAAATACAACAGAGAACCATTGGTGATCAGAGCGACAGGCAGCTCGGTCGACCGTTTCACCTGGCGCAGCAGCCACCCGATGCTGGCATTCAGCAAGGGCTCCCCTGATCCCACAAAGGTCACCCAATCGATCTCTCCAGGTTTGTGAGCTTGCAAAGCGCTGCGCACTTCAGCCAGGATATCTGCAGCCGGGAAATACTCCTTGCGCAGGTTCGTTAAAGGCCTGGTGCGACCAAGCTGGCAGTAAATGCAGTTCCAGTTGCAGGTTTTGTGTGGGATCGGATCGACTCCCAGGGATTGACCTAATCTGCGTGACGGCACCGGGCCGAAGACATACTTCATTGGCTAAACACCTGGCGCCTGGATTTTGTGGCGAAATTTATCCCTGGATTCGATCTCGGCCAATTTAAGCGCCGCGTGTAAACAGGCATCCTTCATCAAACCCTTGGCTTGCTCTTCGGGCAAATCCTTCAAGTCGGCAAGATGATAGCCTTTTCCGAGCAAGTATTCCTCGATAATTCTATGCTCCAAAGCCGACTGCGGCCCATGCGATAACAAACGATCCAATTCCGTTCTCGCTTCAGACATTTCACACCTCCAATACACGCTTACATTCGTAACCTACATTCATTCACCTCCGGATCGCGAAACCTCTTAACATCATTATACAACTATACTGTACATTGTCAACTATTCTGGTATAATCAGAGCCACACCTGTTCACTCCGGAGATAAATCATGGCCGCAAATACAGAACCTAACGTGGGACAGCGTTTACGCTCATTGCGAGAGCAGCAAGGTTTATCGCTGCGTGCTCTCTCCGAGCGCAGCGGGTTATCCGTCACAGCCATCAGCCAGATCGAACACGGCGAAAACTCCCCCACGGTTGCCTCGCTGCACCGCTTATCCAATGCACTCCACATTTCGATTACCGATCTTTTCCAGGAGGAAGCCCGCCAGACCACCATCTTCGTCAAACGCGAGTTAGGTCTCCATTCTCAAAATAACGGCGTTTGGATGGAGAGCCTCGGAATCGGATTGTTCAACCAGCAGCTCGAACCATTTCGAATGGTGATCCAGCCCAATGTAGACAGCACGCCAGACCCGATCTCCCACCCAGGCGAGGAGTTCGTCCACTGCCTGGAAGGCGAAATCCAGTATACAACCGGAGCCCGCACCTTCACCCTGGAAAAGGGCGACAGTCTGCTGTTCGACGCCACCCAGGCGCACGCCTACCACAACCAGACAGACCAACAGGCAGTGCTCCTGATCGTTTTCCTATCCTCTCAAGACCGCCAGCTTATACAACAACTGCACCTGCACACCCCGAGGGATCTGCCAGGGAATAGCAACTACGTTATCGATTTCTGAGATACAATCGTAGTTATGCTCAAACCCCAAAAACTGCTCCCCGGCGATCGCGTCGCCGCTGTTTCGCTGTCCTGGGGCGGCCCCGGTACTTTCCCGCAGCGCTATCAGGCCGGCAAACAGCAGTTGCAGGACGAGTTCGGTCTGCAAGTCATCGAAATGCCGCATACCCTACAGGATGCTGCCTGGCTGCAGCGCAACCCGCGCGCCCGCGCCGATGACCTGATGCAGGCCTTCGCTGACCCGAGCATCAAAGTCATCATTTCAACCATTGGCGGGAGTGATTCGATCCGCATCCTGCCCTATCTGGATCTGGCAGTCATACAGGACAACCCCAAGATCTTCCTGGGCTTCTCGGACACTACCATCTCTCACCTGGCCTGCTACCGCGCCGGGTTGGGCTCGTTCTACGGGCCGGCCTTCATGGCTGGCTTCGCCGAGAACGGCGGCTTGTTCCCCTACATGGTCGCTTCTGTGCGCAAAACCCTGTTCTCATCAGCCCCTATAGGAGCGGTCGAGCCCAATGCCGCTGGCTGGACGGTCGAACATCTGGAATGGGCCGACCCGTCTAACCAATCGCGCAAACGCATTCTCAACCCCTGCCCTGGGTGGAATTTCCTGCAGGGGCACGGCCTGCATCGTGGGCGCCTGATCGGCGGCTGCATCGAAGTCCTGGACTGGCTGCGCGGCACGGACTTTTGGCCGGCGTCCCAATCCTGGCAGGAAGCCATCCTGTTCCTGGAGACCTCCGAAGACGCGCCCTCTCCGGAAGCCGTGCTTTTTTACATGCGCACGTATGCCGCCCTGGGTATCCTGGAGCGCCTGGCAGGTATCCTCTTCGCTCGCCCGGGCGGGCACGTCCCCCCCGAAAAATTCGCCGAATACGACCAGGCCATCCTGCAAGTTGTCGCCGAAGAACAGGGCCTGACTGACCTGCCAATCGTCACCGGCATGGATTTCGGCCACACCGACCCGGTGTTCGTGCTGCCCTACGGTGTGCAGGCCGAGATCGACTGCACTGCACGGCGCTTTTCGATTTTGGAGAACGCCGTAACGGATTGATCCGGGTTATGTTTTGCGCTTGCACAGGTAATGCAGGCGCAAGATGTGCAGGTCATCGAAGCTGACCGCCCCGCCCAGCGCATCGAAGACCGGTCTCAAAAACGCCGCCCCCAGTTCGGCGAAAGCTCCCAGGGTGCGCGCCTGCATCTCGGCCGGGAGCTCGCTCGCCGGCAGGTCGTCGCCGTCTCGCAGCGGCTGCCCGTCCATGGCGTAACGCGCCAGGTGGTTCAAGATCGTGCGCTGCTGCACACTGTACTCGCGCATCAGGCTTTGCACAGACGCCCCGGCGTTGTAGGCTTCGCCCACCACCTGGTAGCGCGGGCGTTTATCCGGTTGTTCTCCCCGCTTCTCATTGCTCGTACCCGGCTTATGTCGCTCGCCCAGGCCTTTCTCGTTGCAATACCCCTGGATAATCTCGATCAGGGTCGCGCCATACCGGGCTAATTTGACCGCGCCGATGCCGTGGATGCGTTCCAGGCTGCTCAAAGACATGGGATAATACGAAGCCATTTCGACCAGCGAACGGTCTGACAGGATCACGTACGGCGGCACGTGGGCCTGGTCCGCCAGCGCTTTGCGCTTCTTGCGCAGCAGTTCGAAAAGTTGCGGGTCATATCTGGGCCGCTCGGCCGGAGGCAGTTCTGCCGCTTCCATCTGGCGCTGTTCCAGCAGCAGCGCCGCCCGGATCGGCTCCTGGCTCTTGAGCGCTTCGTAGGCCTGCGGGGTGAGCCTCAAGACCTGGTATTCTCCGTAGCGCTCGAGCAAGCCCAACTGCACAAGCTGGCGCGCCAGGCGCATCCAATCTCGCCTTTTCAATTCTCTTCCAATATTGTAGGTAGACAGCTCGTTATGCCGGTTGCGCAGCACCTTCTCGGCCTGCGAGCCGAGCAGCACGTCAGCCACGTAGCCCGCGCCGAAGCGTTCACCGGTGCGCTTGACGCAGGACAAGAATTTCTGGGCAGGGACAGTGATATCCACCAGTTCCGGCTGCTCACTGGAGCGGCAGTTATCGCACATCCCGCAGTTCTTCTGCTCGTAGCGCTCGCCAAAATGCGCCAGGATCGGCGCCCGGCGGCATTCGAAAGTTTCCGCAAAATCCACCAACGCCTGTAAATGCTGGTAGGAGTTGCTGCGCAGCGGTTCCTCCTGCTGGTCGATGAAGTATCGCACCTTGTTCGTGTCGGCATAGCTGTACAGCAGCAGGCAGTGCGCCGGCAGCCCGTCCCGGCCCGAGCGGCCCACCTCCTGGTAATAGCTTTCCAGGCTCTTGGGTAAATCGTAGTGCATCACGAAGCGCAGGTTGGATTTGTTGATCCCCAGGCCGAAGGCAATCGTCGCCACGATGATCTGGACTTCATCCCGGATGAAATCCTCCTGGTTCTGTTGGCGTTCCTGATCCGAGAGCCCGGCGTGGTACGGCCGCACCGAGAATCCCCGGCTCGCCAGGGCAAACGCCAGGTCGTCTACCTGCTGGCGCGAGAAGCAGTAAATGATCCCCGACTGCTCGGGGAAACCGCGCAGGAAATCGACCGTTTGCGCCGTCGCCTCCTGCTTGGGGCGCACTTCCAGGAACAGGTTGGGACGGTTGAAGCTGCCGATGAACTCGTTGGCGTCGTCGAAGCGCAGCACCGCCTTGATATCCTGGCGCACGCGCGGCGTCGCCGTGGCAGTTAGAGCCAGGCACACCGCTGAAGCAAAACGCTGGCGGGCCTCCGCTAACTGGCGGTATTCCGGGCGGAAGTCGTGGCCCCACTGCGAGATGCAGTGCGCCTCGTCGATGGTCAGACAGTCGACTTGCAAACTTCCCAAAAAGGCCAGCATGCGCGTGTTGAGCAGGCTCTCCGGCGAAATATACAGCAGCCTGACCTCCCCTCGCCGCAGGCGATCCATGTTGTCAGCATACGCCTCCAACGAAAGCGAGCTGTTCAGAAAAATAGCCGGGATACCCAACTGGTCGAGCTGCTCGACCTGGTCTTTCATCAGAGCGATCAGCGGTGAAACCACCACGGTCAGGCCAGGGAAGATCAAGGCTGGAAGCTGGTAGCACAATGATTTGCCCCCACCCGTGGGCATCACCGCCAGTGTATCGCGGCGCTCCAACAGGTTGGCGATGATCTCGCCCTGCAGAGGCAGGAAACTGCTGAAGCCAAAAACCGATTGAAGGAGTTGCTCAACTTGTTCTGACATAATGCATTTCCCAATATTTGATAGGTATGCGAACTAAGCACATTCTATCATCCTTCCTGGCTGGATATCCCTATAGATTTGCGTAATTCGATCAAAAACCTTATAATAAGCATGGCTCTCCCTGCCTCAGAGGAATCGCACCTTTGTCAGGCATTTCAAACAACCCTTTCTCCTTTCACCCTTGGAGGTATTCATGAAATCTAGACTCGTCTCCACCAGCTCTCTGGCCCTGTTGGTTTTGATCGTTCTGTTATCTGGCTGCTCTTTACCCGCCGTTGGCGGGTCGCTCAACGAGACCCAGGTTGCCCTGGGCATCCAACAGACTCTGCTGGCGCAGACCGCCACCGCCCAAAGCGCCACCCTGAGCGCCCCAACCTCTCCCCCACCTGATGTGTCTCCCCCAACGGATATTCCTGATTTGCCCACACCCGACCTGGCAGCCACGCAAGTAGCCATATCCGTGCAGGAGACCATGGCCGCTGGCTCAGTGCCGCCCGCCACCCCCGGCGGTCCGGTCGAGACGCCCCTGCCCCCCACGACCGGGGACGATTTTGAAACCTGGATGCGCTCCGCTAACATCGTCTTATACGAGGATATCGTCAACGAGCCGCAGTACACCCCCTATGTGCAGCGCACCTTGAAGGCCATGAGCCTGCAATTCAAAGATGACGGCAGCGCCAAGGGCTGGTTCAAATCGGATTTGCTCAGCGGCGCGCCCAACGGGCAGCCCTGGGACCTGGTCATCCTGGCCATCGAAGCGCGCAGCGAGGTCTCAGGCGAATATTTCGAGTATCTGAACGATGTGCTCAACCAGGGCAGTTCTGTGATTGTCGAAGCCTGGCACCTGGATGAAATCTCCCAGGGCACGGTCAGCACCATCCTGGCGCGCTGTGGCGTGCAGGTGTATCCTTACTTCCCAAAGACCGGCACGCTCAACGATGTTGTTATGTGGCCCTTGGGCATCCCTCACCCGGTGCTCTCACAGCCCAACAGTGGCATGAGCTTCACCTATGCCCTGGATACCTGGCTGTTCAGCTTCGACCTTGGCTCGCTCATGGCCCTGACCGGCTCGGGCGATGCCCAACTGCTGCTGGGCACCAACGCCACTGAGAAATATCAGGACGGTACCCTGGCAGTCTGTCTCGGTGGGCAGTTGACCCTGCAAACTTTCAGCAGCCACTCCTTCCCATACGACCGCATGTTCCCCCTGTGGCAAAACTACATCTACAATGCCTTGCAAGTTCGCTACTCGAAGAGGTAACCCTTGATGCGCAAAAACCACCCTTATCCGTATTCGCGCTCTATCTGCTCAAAGCTTCTTGTGATTTCCCTGGGTTTGCTGCTGGTCGCTGGCCTGATGAGCTGCGATTCGCTGATTCGACCCGGGAATCCAACCTTACGCGAAACGCAGCTCGAACTCAGCGTCCAACAAACCCTCGCCGTCCAGCGCAGCACCGACCAGGTGCTTGAAAAAACACGCCAGGCCGGGCAGCCCACGCTACCAGTCCCCGAGCACCTCACCCAGCAGGCTCCCGAAGCCACCATCGACCCCAACCAGGCGGCTGAGGCTACCGTTCAGGCAATGCAAGCCACTCAGGCGGTTGAAATCACTTCGAGCGCCCCCCTGGCAACCACAGAGCCTCCCCCGCCTGTCGGCGATTTGGCCACGATGGCGAAATCCGCCAATATCCTTTTGTTCGAGGACATGATCGGCAACCTGGATACCAACCGCTACATCAAAGACACGCTCACCGCTCTGGGCGTGCCCTGCGAACAGGATGGCAGCACGCCCTGCCGGGATGTGGGCAGTGCGCAGGGCTGGCTGAAAGAGCAGTTAGCCGGGGGCGCGCCCGGTGGTAAGCCCTGGGATGTGATCATCGTTGCCTCCGAATCCAAGAAAGGCACAGCGGAATTGAAGAGCAGCTTCCCAGCTGAGTACACGGAAGGTATCCTCGAGGCCATCGACCAGGGCTCTTCAGTGATCCTGGAAATGGGCAACCTGGACAGCTTGCACGCTGGCGTGGTGGGTACCATGGCGGCTCGCTGCGGCATCGAATACGAAAACAACTGGGTCAGGGTGCCGGCCTCGCGCATGGTCATGTTCTCGCTGGATCCCACAAACCCGATCTTCAACGAACCCAACAACGATATGAGCTTCACCGCCACCACCAGCTATTGGACCACCACAGCCAAGGGCAAGTATTACGATATCGGCGACCTGGTCGCACTGGGTCGTGGAGGAGACGCCACCCTGCTCTTGGGCACCACTCCCGACGAAAAGACCCGGAACGGCACGCTGACAGTTTGCATGAACGGGCAACTGCTCTGGCAGACTTTTTCCTCTCACCAGCTCGCTTACAAATCCATGCAATTGGTCTGGGAGAATTACATCTATCATGCTCTGAAAGTGCGCTTCTCGAGAGCGCCATAGCCTGCCTGACAGCCTGGTGTAACATCTGCGGAGGATCGCCCCTGGGTAGATCCTCCGCATTGTTTTTCGGAACCTTTTCCAGAGGATTGGCGTCCTGAAATTGTCGAAAATACACAACTTGTCGAGCGTGGCGCTAACGCCAGCCCCGCGCTCATCATCCGAACCTTCACCCCCATTTTCACCCGCCCTTCTGGAGGTGCCCAATGTCCACCCAATCGCCCAAATCGAACGCCCTGCGCCTGGCTCCGATCATCATTTTATTGCTCCTGGTTTTCGGCTTAGGGGCACTGACGGTTTATTACAACGGCCTGCCCGAGCGCATCCAGCGCCAGGAGACGCTGATATTCGGTCAAAACCGCCTGGTGCCCGGCAGCCAGGCAGCCCTGCGCATCATCGTCCAGGATAGCCAGAACGAGGCCCCAAAGGCCGGCGCTCGGGTGCAGGTGTCCCTGCGCCCCGCCCAGGGAGGCCAGGCTGTAACCCTCTACACCGGCCAGACTGATCGAAATGGCACCGTCCAGGTGGCCTTTCAGGTGCCAACCCAGGCGGATGCCGCTTTCGCTGGCAGCGACTCCGCTACCCTGATCGTGCTGACCCAATCCAACCTGGGCAGCAGCACCCTGGAGCGTCAGGTTACGCTTCAGCGCGATTACCGCGTCCTGCTCACCACCGACAAGCCGCTCTACCAGCCCGGACAGGTGATTCACCTGCGCGCCCTGGCGCTCGGTGCTTTCGATCTAAAACCGGCCGCTGATCAAGAAATCGAGATTGCCATCGCCGACGGCAAGGGCAACCGTGTCTTTCGCAAGAAGCTGACCACCTCTGCTTACGGCGTGGCTGGCGTCGACTTCCAGCTTGCCAGCCAGGTGAACACCGGCCCTTATAAAATCACCGCGGTGTTAGCAAACACCTCCTCGGAAAAGACTGTCACCGTGGAACACTACGTACTGCCCAAGTTCGACGTCAGGCTGCATACTGAGCGCGCCTTCTACCTCCCCGGGCAGCACGTGACCGGCAGCCTGAACGCCGGCTACTTCTTCGGCAAGCCAGTTGCCGGAGGGCAGGTGCAGTTGCAAGGCTATACCTTTGATGTTCAACAAAACCTGATCTTCAGCCTGGAAGGCGCCACCGACGAACAGGGCAACTTCAACTTCGAGTTCGACCTGCCCTCCTACATCGCCGGCAGCGATCTGGAAGGCGGTTTGGGTCGCTTCTACCTGCAAGCCAATGTCACCGACCTGGCCCAGCACAGCGAGGTAGACAACCTGTCCCTGCCCGTTTCGGCCAGCGCCCTGATCGTGGAGGCTATTCCAGAAGGTGGGCGTTTTCACCCCGGCGTTGAGAACATTCTCTACGTTTTGACCAGCTACCCCGACGGTTCGCCCGCCCAGGCCAGCCTGCGCCTGAACTTCTACGATAGCGGCCAGGTGCTGCAGGCCGAAAGCGGTCCATATGGGCTGGCGGAAGTGCGCCTGACTCCTGCTAGTCCCTGGCAAAACTTTACCGTCGAAGCCTGGGACCAGTTAGGCAACGACACGCAGAAAGAGTTTTCCTTCGAAGGCGATAACGCCAGCCAGGGCGTGCTCTTACGCCCGGGTAAACCCGTTTACAAAGTTGGCGAAGCCATGCACTTAACCTTGCTAAGCGAACGCCCCGATAGTACGATTTACCTGGATATCGTGCGCGAAGGCCAGACCGTTAGCACGCGCAGCGTGGAGGTGCAGCAGGGGCATGCCGAAGTGGTCATCGACCTGACCCCTGATCTATACGGCACCCTCGAGTTACACGCTTACCAGGTGCTTTCATCCGGTTCTATCGTGCGCGATACGCGCCTGGTTGTGGTGGATAACGCCAACGATTTGAACCTGCTGCTCACCCCTGGCCAGGAAACCTACCTCCCAGGCGACCCGGCCTCCTTGCAGGTGCAGGTCAATGGCCAGGATGGCGGCGGTGTGCAGGCTGCCCTGGGCCTGGCCATCGTGGACGAGTCGGTCTTCGCCCTGGCCGAGCAAGATCCCGGCTTCGCCAAACTGTACTTCCTGCTGGAACAGGAGTTGCTCCAACCCAGGTATGATTTGCACGGCTACAGTTTCCCGGAACTCTTGGACCGGCCGGTGCTGGAAGACACCCAGCTCCAGGCAGCCGTCGATAGCGCCGCCCAGGCCTCCCTGGCTGCTGCCGCGCCGCGCGCCGCCAGCTTCAGCCTGCAAGGCAGCGCCCGCCAGGAGGCCCTCAGCAAAGCTCGCCAGCAGAGATCGCGCTACTTCAGCCGCCTCAGCAACGCTCTGGCGATCTTGCTGCTCTTGCTGCCCCTGGCTGTGCTGGGGTTGAACGCCCACGAATTGTGGCAGCAAAAACGCCTGTGGCGCGGGCTGGGCCTGCTGCTTGCCCTGCTGGCCGCGCTCGTCTTGCTCATCCTCCTTTGGCCGCTCGGAGACCGTCCCTGGATCGACACGCCCCTGGACCGGGTGGGATATATCCTCGATGGGTTGCTCGACAGCGAAGCGTGGCTGATCATCTTGCTCTTGCTCGGCCTGGCCGGCCTGCTGGTTCTGATCGTGATCGCCTGGCGCCAGCGTGAGATCAGGCTGCGCTGGAGCCTGGCTTTGTGGCTGCTGTACATCGCCATTTTCATCGCTATGGTGTATGCCTCTGCCAATACAAACTTTTCTCCAGATGAGGGCTACGTAATTGCCGGGCTGCTGGCTTTCGCCCTGCTGCCGCTGTCCTTTATGTTGCGCGGCGCGGGCTATGCCTGGGAACGCAGGGCTGTACCGGCCCTGGCAGCCTTCGTTTTCGGTTTGTTCGTCCTGGCTGGCACGCTGCCCCTGTTGGCCCTCACGGTTGCACCGCGCCAGAACGCCATGATGGCTGCCGCCCCGCTCGTTCTCGAACAGGCAGGCGCTGTTCGCGAAGAGCTTCTTTTGAGCAATTTTGGCGGCGGTGGTCCCGTTCTGGATGACGAAACACTGGAAAAGAAAGCTGAAGGAATCGCCACCGGCGCCACCGGGGGCGCCGAACCGCCGCGGCTGCGCCAGTACTTCCCCGAGACCATGTTCTGGCTGCCCGAGGCCGTCACCGATGAAAGCGGCGCGCTGCAGCTCGATTTCCCCGTGGCTGACAGCATCACCACCTGGCGCATCACTGCCCTGGCTTCTTCCCAGGATGGGCGCCTGGGCTCTGCCACCGCCGGGTTGCGCGTCTTCCAGGATTTCTTCATCGACCTGGACCTGCCCCTGGCGCTCACCGTTGGCGATGAAATCTCCGTGCCGGTCGGCGTTTTTAACTACCTGAGCGAAACCCAAACGGTGCGCCTGGAGCTGGACCAGGCCGCCTGGTTCGATCTGCTGGATGAGCCCAGCAAAGAAATCAGCATCGCTTCCAACGACATCAGCGTGGTCTACTTCCGGGTGCGCGCCAAGCAGTTTGGCCAGCAGGCTTTCAAAGTCACCGCCTGGGGCTCGCAGATGTCCGATGCTATCCAGAAGGAAGTGCGCGTCTTCCCCAACGGCAAGCAGATCACCTTCACCCAATCCGACCGCCTCAACCCCGGCACCCCGGTGCAGCAAACCATCTCGATCCCCTCCGAAGCTGTCCCCGCCACCCAATCGATCCTGGTCAAGATTTACCCCGGTATCCTCAGCCAGGTTGTAGAGGGACTGGACAACATCTTGCGCATGCCCTATGGCTGCTTCGAGCAAACATCCTCCACCACCTACCCCAACGTGCTGGTGCTCGACTATCTCAAATCTACCAACCAGGCCTCGCCAGAGACGCAGCTTAAAGCTGAAGAATATATCAACCTGGGTTACCAGCGCCTGACCACCTTCGAAGTTGCCAGCAGCGGCGGCTTTTCCCTGTTCGGCAACCCGCCCGCTGATCGTATGCTGACCGCCTACGGCCTGCAAGAGTTTACTGACATGGGCCGCGTCCACGATGTCGATCCCGCCCTGGTCCACCGTGCCGCCGAATGGCTGCTCTCACAGCAGGCCAGCGACGGCTCCTGGGAAAACGACCGCGGCCTGGTGCATGAGAGTACCTGGTCCAGCCTGGGCGATGACCGCTTGCCCGTCACCGCCTACATCGTCTGGAGCCTGGTGGATGCTGGCTTTGGCGATGAAGGAGATACCCGGCGCGGAGTAGATTACGTGCGCGCTGCTCAATCACAGGCCAAAGACCCCTACGTGCTGGCCCTGGTAGCCAACGCCCTGGTATCTGCCGACTTGCAGGCCGGGGATAAACTCTCGCCTGAGACTCAGTCGGTCCTGGAGCGCCTGGCTGAACTGGCCCAGCACGACGGCAGCGGCGTTTACTGGCAAAGCCAGATCGCTACATTTATGGGCAGCGAGGGCCAGACCGGCAGCATCGAGACCACCGCCCTGGCGGCCCTGGCTTTGCTGCGAGCCGATGCTTACCCCGACCTGGGCAACGCTGCCCTCACTTACCTGGTGCGCCAGAAAGATAGTTACGGCACCTGGTACAGCACCCAGGCTACCGTGTTGGCCCTCAAGGCCCTCATCCAGAGCGTGCGCGCTGGCGCAGAGAAAGTGGATGCGGCCGTCACCATCACGCTCAATGGCGGCCAACAGCGCACCCTGCGCGTCAACCGTGAGAACTTCGACGTAGTCCAGTTGGTAGCTTTCGAAGACGCCAACCTGGGCCAGAACGTGATCGATATCCAGGTGCAGGGCGAAGGCAACCTGATGTACCAGGTCTCCGGCAGCTACTACCTGCCCTGGGATCATCTTTCCCGCTACCCCGAACTGGCGCTGGGAGAACAGTTGGTCAGCATCGACCTGGCCTACGACCGCACTGAGCTAACCGTCGACGATACGGTGAGCGTCAAAGTGGACGTGACCCTCAACCAGGAAGGCGGGCGCGCCGAGTCGGCCCTCATCGACCTGGGGCTGCCGCCCGGCTTCGATGTGCAGTCCGAAGACCTGTCGGCCCTGGTGGCCTATTACAAAGAACTCCCCGAGGATTACGCCGGGCCCAAGATCGAACGCTTCGAGCTGACCGGTCGCCAGATCCTGATCTACATCAGCAACCTGAGCAGCGACCAGCCCTTGTCCTTCACCTACCGCCTGCGCGCCAGGTTCCCCCTGGTAGCCCTCACCCCTGCCAGCCAGGTTTACGATTACTACAACCCGGAGGTCAACGGCGAGACGGGACCGCAAACGTTGACTGTCAATCCATAGGAGATACGATCGACCAGGGGCTGTCTGCAAACCAGGCAGCCCCTGTCTTTTACAACCCGGTTACACGCTTTTCACCAGCGCGTCACAGCCGGGCAGTATAATGCGGGCATGAAAAATCACCTCTCACGCCCATTACTCATCAGCATCTGCCTGGCCTGCCTGCTTCCCCTGGCTTGCCGCGCTTCCGCCAGGCAGCCGCGCCAGCCGGTTTCCTCCCCGGCTGCACCAACCTCTGCCCAGGCAACGCAGGCTGCGGCCCTGCCCACTCAGGCCTTCGCCCAACCCACTGCTGCGCCGCAGGCGACCAGCAGCTCGATTCCCACCGAAAACCTGCGCCTGGCCGCCGAGTACAACGCCGCCAACGATGGCATCTCCATGCTGGTCATGCAAAATGGCCAGGTGATCTTCGAAGATTACCCCAATGGCGGCCGCGCCGACCGCCCTCACGAACTGGCCAGCGGCACCAAGAGTTTCAACTGCGCCATCGCCGTGGCCGCCGCTGCCGACGGCCTGCTCGACCTGGACGAGCGCGCTTCCGATACACTCACCGAATGGCAAAACGATCCTGCCAAAGCCTACATCACCATCCGTCAACTGCTCAGCCTGACCAGCGGGCTGCAAACCGGCGGTGAAAACGGGCGCGTGCCATCTTATGCCGAAGCCATCCAGGCGCCCCTGGTAGATGAACCCGGTAGCAAATTTACCTATGGAGCCGTGCCCTTCCAGGTTTTCGGCGAGATCATGCGCCGTAAACTGCAGCCCAGCGGGCAATCCCCGCTGGATTACCTGGAGGCGCGTGTCTTCGACCCCATCGGCCTGCAAGTCGGCCGCTGGCGCAAAGATGCAGATGGCAACCCGCACTTGCCCTCCGGGGCCTTTCTGACGGCCCGCCAATGGGCCAAATACGGCGAACTCGTGCGCCTGGGTGGGAGCTGGCAAGGCCAAACCTTGCTGCCTTACGACCTGCTCGAACAGTGTTTCCAGGGCACACCCGCTAACCCGGCTTACGGCCTGACCTGGTGGTTGAACGCCGAAGTTGCTCCTGAATTGCGCGCCGCCATCCCGCAGCTCACCGCTGCCACCGATGTCACCTGGGGGGTTCCAGGCATTCCCGAGGATCTGGTTTTCGCCGCCGGAGCCGGCAAGCAGCGCATGTACGTCAGCCGCCAGCTCAACCTGGTCGTTGTGCGCCAGGCAGAAGGCATCCTGGCCTCGCTCACCGGCCTGCAGCGCAGCCAGTTTTCAGACGCGCAGTTTCTGCGCGTATTGCTCGCCGGGCAGCCCTGAAAGGTCCTGACTTTCGATCCTCAGGTTATAATTAGGGCATGCTGATCGGTCACTTTCTGGCTGGCATTGCCGCTGTAATCTGGGACACACACACAGGTCGCTATCTACTGCTGCGCCGCGCCGCCCACCGTGATTATGGGCAGGGCGCCTGGGAGTCGGTCACCGGGCGCGTCGATCAGGGCGAGAGCTTCGAACAGGCCGTGCACCGCGAAGTACGCGAAGAGATCGCTGCCGAAGTGCAGATCGAATTCATCATCGCCACCACGCACTTCTATCGCGGCGAAGAAAAGCCCGAAAACGAACTGCTGGGCCTGATCTACGGCTGCACTATCAAAGATGCCCAGGCGGTCACGATGGGCGATGAGCATTCCGAAATGCGTTGGGTTACCGTTGAAGAGGCCCTGGCCTTTTTGCCACAAAGCCACTGGCTGCGCAACGTGATCCAGCGCGCCGAGTTGCTCAAAGCACACCTGCCTGCTGAGCTGCGCCATGTCTTCCGCCAGGAGGGTTTCAACATTGGCTAAGAACGCTCTCACACGCAGTAAGTTCTGGCTTGGGCTGGGGGTGGGAGCTTTATCAGGTTATTTCAGTTTCGAACTGGCCTGGGCGCTGCGCCGCCTGATGCAGGTCAATGTGCCCCAGGCATTAGCCCAGCACGCCAACCAGGCAGCCGAAGGCCGCCGCCTGGTAGTAAGTCATGAAACCGAAAACTATACCATGCTGCATACCATCGAAGATGGCATCGAGCGCATTGCCTATAAGCCTCGCCAGCCGCGTTTCGAGACGCCCATCCTCATGCAGCATGGCATGTGGCATGGCGCCTGGTGCTGGCGAAACTGGCAGGAGTTGTTCGCCGCCTGGGGTTGGGAAAGCCACGCTTACAGCCTGCCGGGTCACGCTGGCTCGCCCGTGCAGCGCCCCGTTGCCGCCTGCACCCTGGATTACTACCTGGGCTTCCTCAAAGCTGAAGTTGAACGCCTGCCGCGTAAACCCGTGCTGATGGGGCACAGCATGGGCGGGGCTTTGACCCAGTGGTATTTGAAATATGTGGGCGACGATCTACCCGCCGCCGTGCTGGTGGCGCCCTGGAGTTCGCACAATCTAATGGCCGACGGGGGCCTCCAGGTAGTCATGCGCGATCCCCTCGCCGTTCCATTGGTGATGAAAACCTGGGATGCCACGCCCTTTGTGCGCACGCCCTATTACACTGGCAGATTGCTGCTCGGCCAGGGAGCCGTAGTTTCGCCTGAAGAACTGCACGCTCGCCTAGGGCCAGAGTCGGTGTTGGTGATGATGCAGCATCGCCCGCCTTTCTGGTCGCCCCCCTCTCCGGTGCGCACGCCCATGCTCTGGCTGGCCGGAGAAGCCGACGCTGGCATTCCCGAGCCCTGCCTGCGCCGCTCGGCGGCTTTTTACCAGGCCGATTACGTGGTTATCGAGGCGGCCGGGCACAACCTGATGATGGAACACAACTACCAACAAACCGCGCACACGATTCACACATGGCTGCTCGAACATATCCTAAAATCACAAGGCAACAGAGATGAAATTCGCTAAATATCACGGTCTGGGTAATGATTACCTGGTAGTCGAACCAGGCGAGGTCGGTGGGCAATTGCAGCCCGAACACATCCGCTGGTTGTGCGACCGCCATTATGGCGCAGGGTCGGATGGCATCCTCTACGGCCCACTACCCACCCGCAAGGCCGATTTCGGCCTGCGCATTTTCAACCCGGATGGCAGCGAAGCCGAGAAAAGCGGCAATGGTCTGCGCATCTTCTCCCGTTACCTGTGGGATAGCGGGCGACTGGAGCGCCAGGGGCAAGATTCAGCGCTCTTCAGCATCCACACGCCCGGCGGCATTGTGCAATCACAGGTATTGTCCAATGGCCAACGCGTGACCATCGAGATGGGCCAGGCCAGCTTCGACAGCCAGCGTATCCCGGTTACAGGCCCTGCCCGGGAAGTTCTGGATGAGCGCATGCAGATCGACGGCGAAGCGCTGCGCTACTGCGCCGTCACGATGGGCAACCCGCACTGTGTTGTACTCTGCGAGCAGGTTTCCGCCGAGCTGGCCCACCGCCTGGGGCCACAGATCGAAACCGAGCCGCGTTTTCCTCGCCGCACCAATGTGCAGTTCCTGCAAGTGCTTGATCGGGAGAATCTGCGCATCGAGATCTGGGAGCGCGGCGCAGGATATACCCTGGCCTCCGGCAGCAGCAGTTGCGCCGCCGCGGCCGCCGCTCACCGCCTGGGTTTGTGCGAGGCGCACGTCACCATGCACATGCCCGGGGGCCAGCTCGATATCCGGATCCATCCGGATTTCAACATCACCATGACCGGACCGGTGGCCAAAGTTTACGAAGGGTTCTGCGAACTGCCCCCATGCTAGCCAAGAGCAAAACCAGCGCCCTCATCCTGGGCACGATCACCGTGCTGTCGTTTGCCGCTGTGATCGCTGCATCCTACATGCTCATTCCCTATCTACGCAGTGGGGATATCGCCGTCATTGCTGACCCCCAATTGTTATCTACTTCCGCAAGCATCACCCTCGTGGTGGTCCTGACCATCTTCCCGCTTGCCCTGCTCATCGCTGCCACCGCCTTTTGGCAGTACAAATTTTTCGGCCCAGCCTATTACGGCAGCCGCGGCGCCTGGCGCTGGGCCCTGTTTGGCGTTGTGTTAGGTCTGCTCGTACAGGTGCCTGATTGGTTCTCACCTTACCTGGCCTGGTTGGGATCGGATGCGGTCAACTTCATCTGGCGCATCCTCAGCCTGCTGATCGCCTTTTTTATCTCCAGAAAGCTGGTACCTCTGCGCCAGGCGCAGCCTATCAAATCTTGATCGGGAGATTGACATGCACACATCCAGCCGCCCACCCTACCGCCCCGCAGTAGGCGCCTTCCTTCTCGGACTATTGTGCTACCAGTGGGTGGCAGCCATCCTCAAAGGCTGGGGATACGTACCCTATCGCTCGCCAGGTCTCTTCATCGGCCTGGCGTTGTTCATCGGTTTCGCACTGGCAGCCCTGCTGGTAGACTTCCTCCTGGCACGCCTTTTACCGCAGCAGGCGCTGCGCTCCGCCCTGTGGTTCAGCGCCGTGCTCGGCCCCTACGCCGGTCTTGTAGCCTTCAACGCCTGGGGAGAGCCTGTCGCCAGCCACATCATCGGCATCGTCACAACCCTGCTGGCTTTTGGCCTGGGTTATTTTCTGGAGAAACGCTTCAAGCCAGCTTGAATGGAGGAAAGACGATATGGCCGTTGAGCATAGGAGATCTACTGGCTGGTTCTTGCTGATAACGATGATGGCGCTGCTCTTGAGCGGGTGCAGCACAGCGCCAGATACCCCCACACTGACAGCCATCCCGCCCACGAGCATCCCGGCGACGGATACTCCCACGCCGACAGCCGTCCCCACAGCCACCATCCCACCCACGAACACCCCGGCGCCCTCGCCCGCCCCGCAGCAGGTGCAGGCTGTCAAGGTCAGCTTTGTCGCCGCGGATGGCGTGAAACTATCCGGCATGGTGTTCATCGGTGAGGAGAAAAAGGAAATCGGGGTGGTGCTTGCGCACATGGGTGCACATGGGGCCGATCAACGCAGTTGGGCTTCATTTGCCCAACATGTCGCCCTGCGGGGATTTGGCGCGCTCACGTTCAATTTTCGTGAGGATAGATCCAGGCTGGACTTTGACGTGCGGGCAGCCTTCGAGTTCCTACGCGACCAGGGCTACCGGCGCATCGTCTGCATGGGGGCCAGCATGGGAGGCACCGCCTGTCTCAAGGCTGCCTTGGACACAGACCTGGCCGGGATAGTGGTCATCTCCAGCCTCAGGACCACCGGCCGCGGGGATACCGGCGGCGCGTTGATCGTGAGCTTTGAGGGACTGTCCCAGCTCACCCTGCCCAAACTCTTTGTGACCACCGAAAATGATGGGAACGGCGTACCTGCTGCGATGAAGGCCATTTATGAAGCCACCCCGGAGCCCAAAGCTCTCAAGATATTCCCCGGCACAGTGCATGGCACCGACATCTTTACCACCCCTCAGGGAGACGAGTTCCGGAACCTGCTGGTGGATTTTCTGGAAAAGTTGCGCTGATGCCTCAGGGTGAAAGAGACGAGTCAGGGTCGGCGGTGGATGGCTGGCGCGGGCTGGAATGGGTTCCGCTGCCAGGTCTGCTCACGCAGCGCACAGAGCATACACATCCAGAGGGCTCTCTTTACCCTTCGCCGTTACCTGGCGCTTCGCCAGTACGTGAACCTGCCCTGCTAACTCATCCAACACAGCCTGTGAAATCAACACCTCGCCGCCAACCGCGTGATCGCAAATGCGCTTGGCCGTGTTGACCGCGTCACCAATCACATCGTAACCTTTCACATCTTTGCTGCCCAACAAGCCCTCAACGAGCTGGCCATAATGCAAGCCAACTCCGGCCGTCAGGCCAAACGCTGCCAGCAACTCTCCCACCTCGTGGCAAAGCTCTCGGCTGGCCTGCACGGCATCCATAACATTTGAAAAAACAACCATAATCTCATCGGCCGATGGTTTAGCCTTTATCGCCTGGTGCCGGGTCCAGATGCGTTCCCCCACTTCGAAATAACGGTTGAGCATCCCTACTACAGCTTCTGGGGCCTGGGCTTCACTCCAGCGCGTAAAACCGCGAATGTCAATGAACAAAACCGCCCGCTGCTGCCTCTGCAAGCTCAAAGCTTCTGGATCAGCCATAATCTGCGAGAGCAACTGCCGTCCCAACAGCCACTCCGAATACTGGCGCAGGCGCGCCGCAGTGCGATGGAGAGAATTCAAATAGGCTTCAGCGTTCAGGTTCGCAAAACCCACGATCAGGCCGATCAACACCACCGCCAGGGCAACAAAAACGTGGCTGTCATCGGAAAGAAACCCTGTTAGGGTTTTCGCCTCTGAATGGGTGGCGATCTCGAAAATCCAGTACCCTATCAGTAAAATGCTGGTGCGCACGGTGTTTTCCAACAACACCAGCCCTCGCCCCAGGTTCCCGCCGATGCGCAAGCGGACTTCCTGGATCAACCCGATCGCCAGGGCAAACCCCCAATAAGCCAGGTGGCGCGACTCCGAGAAGAACTCCGGCCCTTCGAGTAAAATCTCAACAATTGTATACAGCCCAGGCGCAATCAAATTCCCCAGAAAAGGGCGCGGCTTCCCATCATATTGCCAACTGCCCAGGAAATACGCCTGCAAAAGGCTGGCCGCGATCAATGCATATATTGCCGGGTCCTCGGTGAAAAATCTCCATCCTTCTGGGATCAATTCCAACAGGATCAGTACTGCCGGAAAATGAAAGGTGTTGGTGAAAAACTCTTGCAGAATAACGCCCCGGCGGCTCGAACGTAAAATGACATCCTCGCCTTGCACTGCTTGTTGCATTTTCAACCTCCGCTGGTTGGAACGCATGCCCATCCTTTGCGCTACCTGGTCTGGCGAAAACTGCCGATTTATTACAGGGTCAGTCCGGGGTCACCCTCCGGCTTATCCAGGTCCCGCAAAATCTGCAAGTCCTGCTGCAAGTTGCGCCCCCGCAAGATCAGGCTGATCAGATAAACCAACATCACCCCGAAAATCACCGCGTAACCGGCGATCAAATAACCCGTTGTTTGTGCAGGTCCTTCCTGGAATAACATTTTTCACACTCCAAAAACTAACTCATCGTCTTGAGCTTGAGCTGCTCGATGCGATCCGCCAGGCGGCCCAGCCGGACGCGGTGCCACAACAGATCGATGAAAATAAACGAGAACGTCAGCAAACTAAATAGGAACACCTGGACCATCTTTGTCGTCATGTCGAAGCCGCCTTCCCCGCCCGGCTGGTTGGTGGCGATCACCGCCGGGTGGATCGTGCGGAACAGGCGCGCCGATAAAAAGGTCAGCGGCACACTGATAAAGCCCAGGACGGCGTACACAGCGCCAAAGCGCGCCCGCCGGTTAGGATCCTCGATGCCCGCCCGCAGCATCAGGTAAGCCGCGTAAATCAACTCCATGATCGTAGCCGTCGTCAGGCGCGGGTCCCAGGTCCACCAGGTGTTCCAGGCCGGGTAAGCCCAGATCGAGCCGGTGACGATGTTGATGAACGCAAAAACGATGCCGATCTCCACCGCCGCCAGGCCAATGATGTCCCAATTGCGCCCGCCGGTGCGCAGGTACACGATCCCAGCGACCGCTGCAGCCAGGAAACTGAGCATCCCCACCCAGCCAGCCGCTACGTGGAAGTAAAACACCTTCTGCACATTGCCCATAACGGCTTCGGTCGGTGCGTAGAACAACACCATCGCGGTAGCAACTACCAGCATCACCACGGTGATGCCATCCAGTATCGAGAGCAATTTCGGCTTCTTTTCCATCATACTTCTCCAAAAACAAAAAATCAAAATCTACAAGTCAGGAGTTCAAAGCCAGGTCGCATCAAGGCGCTATCCGAAAGCGCCCTGGCAATAGGCCCATCTCATTCCTCCACGACATAATCGAACACCATAAAGGCCACTGCCGTAAAAATCACATCATACACGATCAACAGGTTCAGCCAGGGCGAGATTTCGCTCATTTCGATGCCCAGCAAGAAACCCTGGCTGGCCTTCACCGCCGCGATAAAAACCGGGATCACCACGGGGAAAAGCAAGATCGGCAAGAGCACGTCGCGCGTGCGCGTCTGCACCGCCATGCTGGATAATAAAGTGCCTACCACTACATAACCCAGCGAACCTAATAAGATGACTCCAATCAACCCCCAATTAAACAGATTTACGTTGTACAACAGGCTGTACACCGGCAAGACGATTGCTTCCACCACCAGCATGAAAATCAGGTTGCCAACCGTTTTGCCGAAATAAATCGTGCTGCGGTCAACCGGGGCTAAAAGCAAGCCGTCCAGACAGCCGCGGTCCTTCTCCATCGCCATCGAGCGGTTGAGCCCCAGCGTACCGGCAAATGCGAACGTTACCCACAGCACACCCGCCGTAACGCCGCTGCGCGTCTTGGGGTCCAGCTCCAACGCGAAATTGAAGATCAAGATCACCAGAAGCGCGAAGACCAGCATCGCCGAGAGCATCTCGCGGCTGCGCATTTCGGCCGCCAGATCTTTCCAGATGACCGCCCCCAGGGCGCGCAAGAAATCTTTGAAGGCAGAAGAGCGCCGTTCACTGTGTATTTGACCTGAAGCTTTCAAGCGCCCACCTCATCCCCTTCATCATTCCGCGCTGCTCCCGCTTCAACCACCATAGGGGCGGGCATTTCAGGATCGATCGCCTTGCGATAGAAAGCCAGCAGTTGGTCAGGCGCGATGGTCTCACGCCGGGCAGAGGCCACGATGGCCCCACGCGAAAGCACGTCGAAGCGCGACGCCAGGTCAGCCGCCCGCGCCAGATCGTGCGAGGTCATCACCACCGTGCGCCCGCGCGCCGCCACTTCACGCAACACATTGTCTAGCATGGCGCAGGCATCCTGATCCAGGCCGGTATGAGGCTCATCGAAGAGCATCACCTCGGGGTCATGCAAGACTGCCCGGCCAATGGCCAGGCGCTGCTGCATACCGCGCGAGAACGTACGCACTAGGTCACGGCGCCGGGCAGCCAGCCCTACCAACTCCAACACCGCCTCGATGCGTTGGTTTAGCTCAGCCACCCCATACATGCGCCCGTAGAAGCGCAAATTCTCCTCGGCTGTCAGGTCGCCATATAGAAGGGGTTGGTGCGAAACCACGCCCAACTTGCGCCGCACGGCGGCTGCCTGCCCTGGCAGGGCATAACCCGCGATGCGGACTTCACCCAGCGAAGGGCGCGACAACGAGGCCAGGATGCGCAGGAAAGTGGTCTTACCCGCTCCATTAGGCCCCAGCAGCGCCACAAACTCGCCGGGTTCCACGCTGAAATCCAGGCCGTGCAGCACCGTTTTCAACCCAAAGCGCTTGACCAGCTTCCTGACATGAATTTGCACACGCCGATCCGGCTGCCGGGAGATGGAGGGTTGCGCTGGTTGAGGCGTCATCAACAACTACCTTGTAGCTGCTAACTTTGATCTAGCAGTTCACTTAGACGAGCCTTCAACTCGCTCCTGCGCTGGTGATAAGCCTCCTCAGGAAGCTGGCCTTCCTGATACAGATCGTCAAGCGCCAGGATTGCATCCATCACAGTTTCAGCATTCTCGCCTGATTCTGCCCCTTGTTCCTCATCCACCGCACCGTCATCCACCTGCACATCTGCCATCCGGCTGCGGCGGGACAGCCACAGGCCAGCCACGATCAACACCACTCCCAAAGCCGCCAACCCGATCAACAAGCTGGAGGACGAACTGGGGATTTGCAGACTCTGGCTGCCAGAAATCGTCAACTCCAGGGACTCGCCGGCCCGCATTCCAGAGCCATTGTACAGATGATATGCCACACCTTGTACGTCACGGACGCCTGCGTCTTCCAGCGTAGCGCCCTTGACGCTGATCCCATCTTCCGGAACCAGGATCACCACTGCGTTTGTATCCAGGTTGACCGGGCGCACCAGTTCCAGTTTGCGCTTGTAGGGTATCTCATAAGAGAACAACACCTGGTAACTGCCTGAGCCTGGGCGAACAGGCACAGTATCACCAAAACCATCCACGGTTTTGACAAAACGATCACCCAGTTCGCCCTCCTGGAATTCCAGGTTGCTGGCTTCCGCTGGCAGGCTGAAAGTGATCACGGGTTGGCCTTCAGCCGGAGAAACAAGCGTCTCGGCGCCTGGGTTCGAAATGATGTACAACTCGACAACGCGCAGATTTTCAGCATCGATCAACTCGAAGAAAAAATGTAGGCGGTCCACAGATAGAACGGACGCATCCGTGGTTGTGGCGTACACTTCGATTGGCAAATCCAGCGTTTGCCCCGCCTGCTCGATCGTTACAGCCTCTGATCCATAAGTGATCCCATCGAATTCCACCGTGGTCAAGAAAATAAGCCCTTCGGGCATATCCACATTTTGAAACAAATACTTGCCTTGATCATCTAGCTTTACGGTATCGCTGATGACCACCTGCATATGATTGAATCCAAGCAGACTGACTGTTAGACCGGCTGGCACAGCGCCGCCCGAAGCGCTCACCACCTGTCCAGAAACGCTGCCTAAACTCAGGCTTTCGCTGACTGCCAGGGTGGAGGTGATTTCACCAGAGGGTGTTATCGCTGCGCCTGGCGTCTCCTGGGCTTCGAGCCCCGCTTGAGCCGCTGCCGAGGCAAAAGTCAGAGATCGCAAGTAGTCCGTCACCGCCCAGCGCTGCGCCTCATCCAGGCTGCCCTCGAATGCCGGCATGGCCTGGCCGGCGCCGCTGCTGATCGCCTGGTATAGCGCCTGGGCAGATTTTCCTGCCATATATTCCTGGTTGGTAAAATCAACCGGCGTTGCAGACAGGCCAGCGGCTGCCGGGCCATCCCCCTTACCGGCCTCGCCGTGGCAACCTGCACAATTAGCCTGATATACTTCGGCGCTCTGGCTCATATCCAATGTAGCGCTCAAGCTCAAGACATACGCCACCACATCCCACCGCTGGCGGTCGGTCAGGCTGGGGAAAGGCGGCATGAAGCGCTCCAGGTTTCCCTGGCTGACGATCTGGAACCAGTCGGACGGAGCCGCCTGGCGGGCCACCTGCGGTGAACCGATCGCCGGCACCGGGTTAGGTAACTGGCTGCCCTGCTCTCCATCGCCCAGGCCCAGTTCGCCGTGACAGGCCGCGCATTTCTCGGCGTAAATCGCCTCGCCTTTCGAAGGGTCAGGCGGCAAAAGCGGGAACAATGGCCCCGATGTCACCGAGGCCACTGGAGCCTGCATCTCTGGAGGCGGTTGGTACCCCGCCGGTGGTTTGATATCCTCGGCCAGGGAAAAACTGCATGCCGTGAGCAGCAGCGTCAGGGAGATGAAAAAGAATAGGCGAGTAAGTTTCATACCTGGTTTGCTTCACTTTTCTGGGTTTATGCTGTTTTGGTCCCACATTTCGGGCAAAAACGATCCGTCTTCTGCACTGGCGCGCCGCACTTCGGGCAAAATCCGCCAGCTTTCCCCTGGCGTGAACGCCGCCGGTCAGAAAGCAGGCGCTCGATCTCGTCATCCGGGGCAGAAACAATTGTTGCTCGCTTGCGTCCATCACCATGACCTGTCCGGACGGCCTGTCCCGCGCCAGCCAGGCTGGCGTCGGCGCGGCGAGCAGCGATAGCCGCTTCCAGGCGATCTTCAGCAGCAGGAACGTCTTCCAACTGAAAACCATCTTGCTCCATAAGCTGTTCACTCCGCATCGCGTCCAGCTTGCGCAATGCATCCGCACCGCGTTGCAGCAGCGCTGAACGCTGCGCCGGGTAATCAGCTTCAGGAATCTTGCCCAGGGCGTAATCGAAATCTAATTCTTGCAAAGCGTTCAGAACGCGATCACGTTCCGCCAGCAAGGCTGAGCGTTCGTGCTCATCATTGGAGGGTGTAGCTACGAAATCCATTGGCTGGCGTTCGAGCAAAGGACGGCTGACGTACAAACCCACCAGCACTAACAAAGCCAGGATGAGGAAAATAGAGCCGAGGTCCATAGGAATGATTACTCCAACAAGGGGTCGATAGTCGCACGAATTTCATTCACCGAAAGGAAAGGGCTGAGTTTGAAATCAGCCAGGAACCCGTTGCGATCGATGATGTAGGTTTCCGGTACACCCGTTGTGCGATACGCCTGTGAGATGCGCGTGCCCAGGTCTGGTCCGTTCGGGTACGTGATGTCGAACTTTGCCAGATACTCCAGGGATTTCTTCTCAGTGTCCGTCCAGGCAACCCCCAGGAAAACCACGTCGCCGCGCCCCTGGTAATAACGCCAGGCGCTTTCCAGGTCTGCGGCTTCCTGTTCGCAAGGCTTGCACCAGGAGGCCCAGAAATTGATCACCACAACCTTGCCCTGTAAGTCAGAAAGGCGGTATTCTTGGCCGTCAAAACTGGTCAGCGTAAAATCAGGCGCTTTCTGGCCCTTTGCAACCGGTCCCTGTTGAGACCTGAGCAGCCCCAGGAAAAGCACGACCAGCAAAGCCCCCAATCCCACCCAGGCAACAATCCGCCCCCAGCGGGGGCGGCTGTGTGCGGGAATTGGCTGCTCGGTCTCAGGTAGTTTTTCAGTCACATTCGTTTCAGATGTCATGCTTTCTCCTGAAGCTTGCGCAGTTCATCCTCTAACTGGTCGATATATTCGTTATCGGCCGGAACACTGGCCTCTGGTGTAATCGTCTCGTTAGCCGTTTGCAATCGCCAGGCCCGGAAAGTGCGGTACAAAATGAACACGCCCGCCAGAAACGTCACTGGAGGCACGATGTAAATCAGCCAGTGAAGGCCGCTGCGCGGCGGTTCGGCCAACACACGCGCCCCGAACTGCTCCACGAAGTATTCCTTGATCTGCGCCTCGCTCCAGCCTAGAGCCAGCTTTTCGCGGATCAATTCGCGCCACTCTGCGCAGGCCTGCGTAGGGCACACATCCAGGGGAGTATTTTCGCACACCGGGCAGAACATTTGCTTGGCAATCGCGTTCACCTGGTCATCCGTAGGCGTTGTCGGCGTGGCGTCTTGCGCTCGAGCTACGCCTACCAGCGCCAGGCTGACCAGCGCCACAACCAACAGGACACCAATCTTGCTCCCGCCAAAATGGCCTGCCGCCTGAACCCAAAAACCTCGTTTCATCCTGCCTCCCTTACAGCCTGGCGCTGGCGTAAGCCTTTTGCCTGGCTGGAGCGGTCACTTCTTCAGATTCTTTATCAGGCCAGGCTGCCACCAATGTACCCAGGATAAAGACGATCCCGCCAAACCACAACCAGTTCACCAGCGGATTCCGGTACACTTTAAAAGTCGCACCTTGAGTAGATACCGGCTGCCAATCCACCAGAATCACATACAAATCATCCTCCCAGGTGCTGCGCACCCCAGGGATCGTCATGGGCTGTTGCGATTCGAAGAAGAAATCCCGCCGTGGGTATAATTCTCCCACAAAACGCCCGTCTTTCTGCACTTCGACAACCGCCCTGGCCACGTTGCGGCCGTCATTGGTATCGAAAACAGCCAGCGAGTTGAATGTCAGCGAATACTCGCCCAACGAGATCTGCCCGCCTTGTGGGACAGTACCCTGGGTCTCTGTCTGGAACATCTCAATGCCGATCACACCCAGGGCCATTAAGACCACGCCCAGGTGGATGACATAGCCGCCATACCGGCGTCGATTGCGGCCCGCCAGACGCCAGAGCGCCACCGGCAGGCTCTCGCCCGATTTTCTGTGCCGCGCCATTGCGCCGCGCCAAAACTCATATAGGGTCACCGAGATGACGAACGCTACCAGCCAAAAAGCCAGCAGCGCCGCTGGCTGGCGCATGCCCACAATCAACGGGACGATCACGCCCAACAGCGAAAAGATAAACGGCTTCCAAATCGCCAGCCCCAGAGTCCTGGCCGTGGAATGCCGCCAGGCTGCCAGCGGCGCAATGCCCATCAACAGTAACAACCCTGCGAACAATGGACCGGTGGAACGTTCGTAGAAAGGCGGCCCGACCGATGCCTTCTGGTTGATCAGCAGTTCGGAAATCAGCGGGTAAATTACGCCCCAAAAACATACTACCAAAATGCCGATGAACAACAGATTATTGAGCAAGAACAGCGCCTCGCGCGAGAGCAAGGAGGTCATGAATGCTTCGGATTTCAGGCTGTCCCAACGATAGAGCAGCAGCACCAGAGAAACGATAAAGGTTAAACCGATGAAGAAGAAAAACATCGGCCCGATAGCACTCTGGGCAAAGGAATGCACCGAGGACAACACCCCCGAACGCGTCAAAAAAGTGCCAAAGATCACCAGGCAGTAAGTCAGGATGATCAGCACCATGTTCCAGTGCTTGAGCATGCCCCGCTTTTCCTGGATCATAACTGAGTGCAGGAACGCCGTGCCGGTCAACCAGGGCATGAACGCTGCGATCTCCACCGGGTCCCAGCCCCAATAGCCGCCCCAACCGAGAACATCGTAAGCCCAGCGACCGCCCAGCACCAACCCCAGGGACAGGAACAACCAGGCCACCAGCGTCCACCGCCGGGTGATGCGAATCCAGCGATCGTCGCTGCGCCCGGTCACCAGGGCCGCAATGGCAAAGGCATACGGGACCACAAAAGACACAAACCCCAGGTACAGCATGGGGGGGTGGATGATCATGCCAGGATGGCGCAACAGCGGGTTGAGGCCCTGCCCGTCGCGCGGCACGTAAGTGACCGCCCCAGCGGGCTGGAACATCGCCGAGATCACGCTCCCGCTCGGCAAACGCCACAAGCGACTAAAAGGATTTTCAAAGAAAATCACCAGGCTCAAAAAGAACGCCAGCGTTACCAGGGCGACCACGATCACCCACGGCAAGAATTCCCGGTCGCGTTCCCACTTGCGCAGCGTTACCGCACTGGTAAAGGAGGCCAACAGCCAGGACCAGAACACCAATGACCCCGATTGCCCTCCCCACAAAGCCGTTATGCGCAGATAGATCGGCATGCTGGTGCTGGTGACCGAAGAGACATACTCCAGTTCGAAGCGCCCGGTCACCAAAAGGTAGATCAGGCTGAGCGCAGAGATTGTCACCAGTGGGAAGGTGAGCAGCATCGCCAGGCGAGCGCTTTCCACCCAGGCGGTTTCCTTCTTTTGCGTACCATACACCGCTGCAAAGATCCCATAAAACGAGATCAGCAGCGTAACGATCAGGGCGCCGTACCCGAAATTGGCAACCATAAGCTTCTATTCAACCTGCTCGGGAACAGCTTCTTCGTATTTGGTAGGGCATTTCAACAAGAGTTCTTCGGCGTAAAAAACGCCATCATCTCCCAGTTTACCCGTGATAATCGCCTGAGCCTCGTTGCGCAATAAATCCGGCTTGGGGCCGTTATAGATCACTTCCAGGCGCGGGCGACTGGGATCCATCACAGCCTGGTGCAGCACCTCTGCCAAACCACCCTGTGCCTCGATCTGATCATTTTCCCCTGGGATATCAGCGATCGTGAAGCTCAGGTTTAGAGTTTGTGAATCATACTGGATGCTGTCGCCGATCACCGCCCCCGAGATGCGCAGCTCGCGGCCACTCACGTTGGCGCCTTTGGCCTGCAACTCACCGATGGTTAGAAAATACTGTGCGCTGGCCTGAGTTGAAGATACGATCAGATAGATGATCGCTGCCACGATCAGCAATCCACCGATAATGAACTTGGCTCGTCCAGGGGCGCCAGTTTCCAGGGTAGCTGTGTTTTCCATAAAGCAAATACCTCCAAATTCTTTCGACGTGAAGTGCAAGCATGCCACAAGACCAAAATTGGGTTTTTCTACCCAATTCCATCTTTAGGAATTCTTCCATAGTTAGATTAATACAACCTGAGACCGTGAAAAAGATAGAATGAGAAAGGCTAATGCAAGTCGATCAGGCCCATGCGGATGGCAAATTTGACCAATTCTGTGCAAGAATGGATATCCAATTTGCTCATGATGCGCTCACGATGGCGCGCCACCGTCTTCGGGCTGATGTTCAACATCCCGCCAATATCAGCGTTGGACAACCCCTCGGCTACCAATTCAAGGACCTGCAGTTCACGGTCGCTCAACACATCCAATCCCTTGCCGGGTATGGCCTCGCCCTGGCGCTGCGCCGAAATGGGGGATTGAGAGAGCAAGCGACGGTAATCCTCCAATAACCAGGAAGCCAGCGCGGGTTGCAGATAAACATTGCCTTCCGCTACCGTGCGAATCGCCTCCAGCAAGTCATCAGCCGCGGCCTGTTTCGTCACGTACCCGGCCGCGCCGGCGGACAGCATCTCGAAGAAATACTGCTTATCGGTATGTACGGTGAGAGCCAGCACCTTAGACTGTGGACAAATCACTCCCAGGCGACGCGTCGCCTCCAATCCATCCATTTTTTCCATCGAAATATCCATCAAAATCACATCCGGCTGCTGCTCGCGCGCGATTTGCAAAGCTTCTTCCCCGCTACCCGCTTCAGCCACTACCTCCAAACCCGGTTGCCCCGTCAAGAAGGAACGTAATCCGGTGCGCACAACTTCATGGTCATCTACTAACATCAGGCGGATGATCTCCATAATCGATTCTCCTTACAATTCAGCCTACTACTAACACAAGTTTCCCAGGCTACGCCGTTGCAGCATCACGATCGACCTGATCAAGTGGGATGGTTGCCTCCACGATCGTCCCCCTTCCAGGAGCCGAGGCAAGCAGTAACTGCCCACCCACGGCCTCGACCCGCTCACGCATACCAGCCAATCCCCAGCCACGTGGTGGGATCAAACTTGCCTGTGGATCGAATCCCACACCCTCGTCGCTGACCTGCAAGATCACTTCCCGTTCAAAGAAAATGAGTCGCAAACGAGAACTCCGAATCGCAGCATGGCGCGCCACGTTGGTCAACGCTTCCTGCGCCACCCGAAAACAGACTGTCTCTACCAGTGTATCCAGCCTGCGCCGCTCACCTTCCACTTCCAGGGTCACTTCCAGTGACAGTCGCTGGCGCGCCTCGCTCACCAGGTATTGTAAAGCTGCTACCAGGCCCAAATCATCCAACTGCGCCGGGCGCAGATCGTGCACCAGGCGGTATAAACCGGCTGCCATCTGGCGGCTCAAGCCCTGCAAGTGCGCCACCTGGTCATCTGCCCTGTTATTATCAGATACGGAATCGCGCAAAGCTGCCAGGTGCAATGCAAAAGCCGTTAAAACCTGTGAGGTCTCATCGTGCAGTTCACGAGCAATGCGTGCGCGCTCATCCTCCTGAGCGATCACCGTGTGGCGCAATAATTCACGCCGTAAAGCCTCACGCTTGCTCGTCTCATGCTGTATCTGCTGCATGGCATCCAGGCGTTCCTGGAATGCGGTCTGGAATTGGCGCTGACGCTCAGCATCGGCTTCCTGAACACTGATTAGCAAACCAATGGTCACCCATACTGCACAAACCGCCCGCACGAGTTGGATGGGTAAACCAGTCACACTGGTAAACGAGGCTGTATTGAGCACATCAGCGGGGAAAATGTCCAGGCGCGGCACGACCACCTGCGTAAGGGCATATACCATAAAGCCCCAACTCGCCAAAAACAGGCCGCGGCTCAGCCTGCGCAACGGCGCTTGTGTTGCCTGGCGGTGCAAAGCGATCCCCGCCAGGATTGCACCAGGAACTGCCAATAAATAACGCAGTGTTGCATCGATGTGCATCAGCCAATCTGCATGGCTTTGGCCCGAACGCCAGCCAACCCAGCCGATCAGCAATACGTACAAACCAAGCAAAATCAAGGAACCCAGGATTTCGCCGCGCGTCAGGCTGCGCCTGGGTTGTAAGACGCGCAGTGCGAAAATAGTCAATGAAGTGAATGAAGCCGCCAGGATACCCACCCGCAGCCAGCCCACCAGGACCGGGTCTTGAAAAACCACCCAGTCGCTTTTGTCCAGGAACATTTCCAACCATTCATGCCCGCCGTGCACCATGCCGAAGATTGCCAGAGGTCGTAACACGCGCCCTTCAGCCAACAGCGGTGAGCGGTTCGACTCCAGCAGCAACACCAGCCCCATGCAAAAAAACGCCAGCCCGTAAATAAAAAAGACGAAAGTAATATTGATCACTATGCAGAACCGGGTACAATTAGAGTACCTATATTTTAATGCATTTCTCATGATTGTGGTAAAATGTGTAGGGCTTTTTACCCAAAATAAGCCGGTAAAAATCCAAGCACCCTCCACGATTGGGGGCAAAATCCACATCGGAGAAACTCACCAAACAACGTTGCGTTGAAAGGAGCACATAGGATGAAAAGAATCATCGCCCTTGTTGCCCTACTGATTTTGGCCCTGACATTGGCAGCCTGCGCCGGCCCTGCCGGACCGGAAGGATCAATTGGGCCAGTTGGGCCAGCAGGACCAGAGGGGCCTCAGGGCCCGCCCGGCAAAGCCGGAGAAACCGGCCCGGCCGGAGCGCCCGGCCCATCAGGCGCCAGTTACGTTGGTGCCCAGGTTTGCGCCGGCTGTCACACAGAGATCTATGATACTTATAGCCAATCCGGTCACGCCTGGAACTTTACCCCGGTCGTAGATGGAAAACCGCCTGAGTATCCTTTCACCGATATTTCCCAACTGCCTGCCGGTTACACCTGGAACGACATCCTGTACGTCATTGGTGGCTATAATTGGAAAGCGCGCTTTGTTGACAAAGAAGGTTACATCATCACGGATGAGCCTGGCAAAACAGGCAACGCCGAATACCTGAACCAATGGAACTTCGCCAACTCGATCCTGAACAAACAGGCCGGTTGGGTTACTTATCACTCCGGCGAAGAGAAACTTCCTTACAACTGCGGCGCCTGCCATTCTACCGGCTATGACCCCACCGCCACCAACGCGCTGCCTGGCATCGTCGGCGATTGGGCCGAGCCTGGCGTCCAGTGTGAAGAATGCCACGGCCCCGGCAGCCTGCACATCACCAACCCGCGCGGCATCGCTATGAAAATCGATCGCGACGGCGAGATGTGCGGCCAGTGCCACAGCCGCGATAATGTTGAAAATGTAAATGCATCGAACGGCTTCATCGAGCATCACGAACAATACGAAGAACTGTTCCAGAGCAAACACGTGATCATGGATTGCGTGCTGTGCCACGATCCACATTCGGGTGTGACCCAGCTGCAAGAAGCTGGCGAACAAACCACCCGCACCCGCTGCGAGAACTGCCACTACCAGCAGGCCAAGCACATCCAGCACATTGCCATCCCTTGCACCGAATGCCACATGTCCTGGGTGATCAAGAGCGCCTGGGGCGACATCGCCCGCTTTACAGGCGATATTCGCACCCACCTGATGGCAATCGATGCCAGCCAGATCAACACCTTCAATGAGGATGGTTCGCTGGTCTCCGGGCAGGTCGGCCTGGATTTCGCCTGTCGCCACTGCCACATTAACGGTACAAGCTTCGCCAAGAGCGATGAAGAACTGATCAACATGGCCAGCGGCATGCACACGCCGCAACCTGCCGTCACACCGTAAACAACAGCCGAGGGTTGCCAGAATCCCCTGGCAACCCTCGGCTTTATCATGAGCAGAAACTTCCAAAAGCATCGAAGAGATGTATGATGAAGATGGTTTCGGATATTACATCCATCAAGAGCGTATGTGACATTCCTTACTTACCTTATCCTAATAAACTGCCTAGAATGGTATTGTGCTAAATGCCACATTGTGTAATTTTAAAATTAGGGCAAATACCCCATTACAAATGGAGTTGCAAAGATGACGAAAACAAAACTAAACCGTAGACATTGGATCTGGCTGGCATTCATGGCAGCCTTCAGCCTCAGCCTGGCCGTAGGAGCTGCTTTGGGGCTCAGCCAATCCGGCGCTGCCGCCCCTCCTGCACAGGAGGGCACATTCGCAGGCTCATCTGCCTGCGCCATGTGCCACCAGGATATCCACACCGATTGGGTCTCCACTCGGCATGCCCAGGCCTTCTCCTCGCCCATTTTTCAGCGCGACTGGACCGAACTAAGCCGGCAAACAAGCTGCCTGGAATGCCACACCACCGGCTTTAACCCCCAAACCGGCATCTATGCTGAAGAGGGCGTTACCTGTGAATCCTGTCACGGAGCATTTCAGACCAACCACCCGGCGCAAAAAATGCCCATCACGCCAGATGCCGAACTGTGCAGCAAGTGCCATAAAGGCACCACAGACGAATGGCGCGCCAGCCCACATAACCAGGCCGGCATCCAGTGCCAGGCTTGCCACAACCCGCACTCCCAAACGCCCATGGCTGATTCGGTCACCGCCCTGTGCACCAACTGCCACAAAGAGCGCGGCGATTCCTTTACCCACAGCACGCATGCCAATGCCGGGCTGGAATGCAGCAACTGCCATATGTACACCTCGCCCCGCACCGATGATCCCATCGGCGGCCTGGTGCCCACCGGGCATACCTTCGCGGTCGGCTCCGATGCCTGCATCGGCTGCCACCAGGAAACGGTGCACACCCGCGATGAGATCGTCAAGCTCACTGGCCAGATTGCCCAGGTCAAGGAGGTTGATATCGACTCTCTGGAACAGATCATCCAGAATCAAGATGAAACTATCAGCGATCTGAAGACTTCCGCCACCGTACGCCTGTACACAGGCCTGGTGCAGGGCGCCATCGTCGGCCTGGTGACCGGCGGGGTAGCTGCCTGGGTGGTCAGCCGGCGCATTCGCGTTGTGGAGGAAGACGAATGAGTGATAAGAAGAAAAAAACGAAGGTAAAGGTTGAGATCACCCGCCGCGACGTTTTAACGGTTGCCGGCGCCGCGGCCGGGTCTGCACTGGCAGCGCAGTTCCTCACCACCGGTCCACTCTCACCCTTTGCCGGTTTCAAACAAGAGCACCTGACCCTGGAGGATACCAACGCAGCCCATGAGCGTGGCAAACATCACTGGGGCATGGTCATCGACCTGGAAAAATGTATCGGCTGCGAATACTGCCTGCGAGCCTGCTCTGCCGCCAACGATGTTGCCACAGATAAACCCTGGAACATCGTTGTTCCCGAAGAGAATTCGGCCGGCAGCCCGTTCTTCTTCAGCCGTCCCTGCCTGCATTGCCAGGATGCTCCCTGCGTCGAGGTCTGCCCGGTCAAAGCCACTTACGTGCGTGAAGATGGGCTGGTGATCATGGATTATGATCGCTGCATCGGTTGTCGCTACTGCGAAGTAGCCTGCCCTTACGACGCTCGCAAATTCAACTGGGAAGCGCGCACCGACGTGAACCCTTACATCCCCACCTGGGGCATAGCCGAAGTCGAGCGCCGGCCGCGTGGCGTGATCGAAAAATGCACCTTCTGTGTCCATCGCATCGACTATGGTATGGAAGTCGGCCTGACTCCCGGCGTCGACATGCAAGCCACCCCGGCCTGTGTCAACATCTGCCCGGTCAAAGCGCGCAAATTCGGTGATCTAAAGGATCCCAACAGCGAAGTATCGCAGTTGATCGCCAATAACCCGGCCTTCGTCTTGCGTGAAGAGTTGGGCACTGAACCCAGCGTGTACTATCTGCCACCCAAGGAGGGCCTGTAGCATGGCGACCAACACCCTGAACCGCAAGCTGTTCCCCTTCAGCCCGGGTATGCTGGCCTGGTTAGGCCTGGTCGGGCTGTGCCTCCTGGTCGGCATAGCCTCTGCCCTGTCAGTCTTCATCAATGGCCTGGTTGTTACCAACATGAGCGACATGGTGCCCTGGGGACTGTGGATCACCATCGATTTGTCCTCCATCGCCCTGGGTGCTGGTGCCTTCACCCTCTCAGCGGTTGTTTACCTGTTCGGGCTCAAGCGCTTCCAATCCATCGTACGCCTGGCGGTCTTCGTCGGTTTTATCGGCTACACCTCCGCCCTGCTCACGCTGGTCATGGATATCGGCCGCCCCGACCGGTTTTGGCATCCCTGGGTTTACTGGAACGTACACTCCGTTCTATGGGAAATTACCTGGTGCATCACCATTTACCTGACCATTATGATCATGGAATTCCTGCCGGTGATCGCAGAATTGCCCCTCTTCAAGCGCTGGCCCTGGTTTCAACGAGCCGCCCACTTCTTGCACAAAGGCGCTCCATTGTTCGCCCTGTTGGGCCTGGGCATCTCTTTGCTGCACCAATCCTCCTTGGGCGCCACCTACGGCATCGTCAAATCACGCCCCATCTGGTTCAAGCCCAGCATGCCCATGTTGTTCATCATTTCAGCCATTGCCTCTGGGCCGGCTCTGACAATGGCCTCGGCTTTTGTGATAGAATGGATTACAGGCAAACGCACCATTTCCCATGACATCCTGCGCACTGTAGCTCGCTTCAGCGGTTTCGGCCTGTTGGTTTATGGCTACCTGAAATTCTGGGATTTGGCGGCTGTAACCTACTACGGACGCACACCAGCGGTCAACGAGGCGCTCTACCTGCTCCGGCAGCAAACCCCGTACAATTTCAGCTTCTGGGTGGTAGAGATTATCCTCGGGATCATCGTGCCGGCCATCCTGTTCCTCACGCCGCGCTTCAACCGCAACCCGGCCAACCTGGTGCTGGGCGCCGGGCTGGCTGTGTTGGGTGTCATCATCAATCGCTGGAATGTGACCGTATCCGGCCTGTTCGTGCCCCTGGCCTACTCGCCCGGTGTGCTCTACGAACTGCCGCCAGGCAGCTATTTCCCCAATCTGACCGAATGGGGTATAGCCCTGGGAATCATCGGTTACGCCTTGCTGATGCTCACATTGGGTGTGCGTTTCCTGCCTTTGTTTGAAGCACAAAGCGACCAGCACGCCTGATCCACCCACCAGTGACACCGCATGCATCGATTGCTGTGCCGCCCACACCACCAAAGGTCCCTGATCTAAAGCACGCGGCATGCGCCCCAAAGCACATGCCGCCCCAGCATGGAGGGTGCTGACATGCATGAAGCCACTGCCAATCCGTTCCTGGTTTCCTTGATCTGCGCGGCGCGCTGCCTGGTGCCGTTAGCGATCATGTTGGGAGTCTCTTACCTGCTCAAGAGGTTTGGGCTAATCGCAGAGTCACCCAAACCACCTGCCGAGTCCAATAACGGCAATCACAACAATGACAATGGAGGACTGGCGCATGGGAAAGCCTGATCCAAAACGCTTCTTTGGGCTGGCAATCATCGGCGCGCTGGCATTGCTTGTGGCCATGTGGCTGCTCCTGGCTGGGACCATCCCGGCCCAGGCAGGCGAGGATCCACAAGAGACCGAAGCCTACTGCCTGAGTTGCCACAGCAATCCCGACCTGAGCGTAACCCTGCCCGATGGCGAGCTGCTCTCGCTCTACATTTCTCCAGAAAAACTGAGCGGCTCAGTGCACAGCCCGGCAGGCATCGAGTGTGAAGCCTGCCATACCCAGATAAAAACCTTCCCGCACCCCAAACTCGAATACACCAGCAAGCGGGAGCTTTCGCGCGCTTACTACGAATCTTGCCGCAAGTGCCACGCATTGAATTACGACAAAACTATGGACAGCATGCACGCCCAGGTGGCCGCGGCTGGCAATCTGGATGCTCCGGTGTGCACTGATTGCCATGGTTCGCACTACGTTCACCCGCCGGCCGAGCCGCGTGCGCTGATCTCGGAAACCTGCGGCCGCTGCCACGAAGACATCAATACCGCCTACAAAACCAGTGTGCACGGTGCCGCGTTGCTCGGCGAAGATAATCCCGATGTCCCCGTTTGCACCGATTGTCACGGCGTTCACAACATCCAGGATCCACGCACCGCACAATTTCGTGTCGAAAGTCCTGACCTTTGCGCCAGTTGTCACGCTGACTCGCAAAAGATGAGCAAATATGGTCTCTCGGCGGATGTTTACAACATCTACGAGCTCTCCTGGCACGGGGTAGACGTTTCAGTCTACAAGGCCAATTGGCCAACCATCCAGCACGAGAGCGCTGTATGCACCGACTGCCACGGCATCCACGATATGCGTAAAACTGATGACCCACAGTCGAGCGTCAACCCGCAAAATCTGCTGGCTACCTGCCAGAAATGCCACCCCGGAGCGGGGCCCAATTGGACCGGCGCCTGGACCGGGCACAACCAGATCAGCCTGGAGCGCACGCCCTTCCTGTTCTATGTACAAGCCTTCTACACTTCCTTCACCCCGCTCATCCTGTGGATGTGTGCCATTTACGTGATCCTGCAAATAATCCGCGCCACAGTCGAGCGTGTCCGGAGCAGCCTGCCATGAGTAACCAGAATGCCACCCCCGATAAGCCTGCCGCCAGCGGCGTACGCCTGGAGCGCACCTTCCCGCGCTTCAACCTCGGCCAGCGCTGGGAACACACCCTGCTGTTCCTGAGCGTCACCGTTCTGTTCCTGACCGGGCTGCCGCAGAAATACCGCGCCGCGGAGTGGAGCCAACAAATCCTGTCGACTCCCGAGCGCCTGGACACGCTGCGCCAGATTCACCACATCGCGGCCATCCTGCTGACGCTAGAAGTACTCTACCACCTGGGCAAGATTATCCTCCAGTTGGCGCGCCGCAGCCTGCCCGGCGATATGTTGGTCACCACGACAGATGTGCGCAATGCCTGGCAAATGCTCAAATACCTGCTCTTCCTGAACAAAGATAAACCCGCTTTCGGCAAATACAACTTCGAGCAAAAGATCACCTACTGGTTCTTGTTCTTCGGCATCGGCATCCTGGTGCTCTCCGGCTTCATCATCTGGTTCCCCTTGCTCTTCACCCGCTTCCTTCCTGGCGGCGTGGTGCCCGCTGCCAGGCTGGCCCACAGCACTGAGGCCATCGTAGCCGCCATCTTCGTGGTCATCTGGCACTTTTACCACGTGCACATCGAGCGCTTGAACCTGAGCATCTTCACCGAGCGATTGAGCGAAACAGAAATGCGCACCTATCACGCTGCCGAGTACGAGCGCCTGATCGGGGAGAAACTCGACCCTGACGCAGACCAACCGGCTGCCCATACCACCGCCGAACCCCAAACAGGAGGAAACTCGTAATGCCACACCTTCGAGCCTGCCTGTCTCGCCGCTTTAGCCCCGCCCTCATAGCCGCCCTGGCCACAACCTTGTTCGCCCTGGTTTGGCTGGTATCCAGCGCTGCAGCCGCTCAGCCCGCCCAGGAAGTCACCCCCACACCGCAACCCGGCTCCGGCGCGGGTACTGGCCAGGAACTGCCTATGCAGCTCTCCATCAGCGACGAAGTCTGCCTGGGGTGTCACGGGCAGCCTGGCCCGACACTCCCTCTTGGGAACGGCGAAACCCTGGACCTGTATGTACCCGCCGAGGAACATCAACAATCGGTGCATGGCCAGCTTGGCTACGCCTGCGTGCAGTGCCACACCACGGTGGGCGAATACCCCCACCCGCCATTCAGCGCCCAAGATTCTCGCGATGTCAGCTTGCAGCTTTACAACGTCTGCAAACGCTGCCACTCCCACACTTACGAATTGGCTCAGGATAGCGTACATGCCACTGCCCTGGCTGGCGGCAACCGCCAGGCTGCCGTCTGCACAGATTGCCACTCCGCACACGATGTGCGCCGCCTGAACGACCCAAAGACTCACAAACTTACGCCAGAAGCGCGCCTGTGGATCCCCACCACCTGCGCTTTGTGTCACAACGCCATTTACCAGAAATATAAAGATAGCGTTCACGGTTCAGCCCTGATTGGGGAAGGCAACCCGGATGTGCCTACCTGCATCGATTGTCACGGCGTGCATAACATCTCTAATCCCACCACGAACCAATTCCGCCTGAACTCGCCCAACCTGTGCGCCAAATGCCATACCAACCCAGCCATCGTCGGCAAATACGGCCTGTCCACAGATGTGCTCAATACCTACGTGGCCGACTTCCACGGCACAACCGTACTGCTCTTTCAAAAAGAGTCGCCGGACGCCGAGACCAACAAACCGGTGTGCTACGACTGCCATGGCGTGCACGACATCGCCCGTCCCGATGACCCCCAGAAAGGCCTGTTGGTGCGCGAGAACCTGCTGGCGCGCTGCCAGGAATGCCACCCGGATGCATCCGTGAATTTCCCCGACTCCTGGATGTCGCATTACATCCCCTCGCCTGAGAAGAACCCCCTGGTTTACTACATCAACCTGTTCTATAAGTTCTTCATCCCCGGCACGTTGGGCGGCATGGCGCTGCTGGTTGTTCTCGATATGAGCCGCAGCCTGTTCAACCGTTATGCTCCCAAACTCCAGGCCATGCGGAAGCCCACCACCCCGGAGGAAGAAGCGGAACCGGAGTCCGCCCCTGAAAGCGAGGCGAGCGCCGGCCTGCCAGCCAGGCCCGGTGATGACGCTGCCCCCCCGGACACAACTTCGGGCTCGGACAGCGATGCCGGCCGCGCCGCATCTGAAACCGATCCACAAACAGAGGCCTAAAGCATGGAAAACTCAACTCCTGAAATGCAGACCCCTGAACCCACACCGCAGACAGCCGCAGATATGCCAGTACAGGCTTCGCAAACCAACTACCAGCGCTTCGATCTCTCCCAACGCGTCGAACACCTGGTTTTTCTCATCTCGTTCTCTTTACTGGGGATCACCGGCCTGCCTCAGAAATTCCCCGAATCGCCCCTGGGCAACGGCTTGCTGCCCTTTTTCGGCGGCATCGAGATGGCTCGCCAGATCCATCACATTTCAGCCTTCGTGATGATGGCCGTATCGATCTACCACGTGATCTCCGTGCTCTACCGGGTCTTCGTGCTGCGTACCCCGCTCAGTATGATGCCTCTGTTCGAAGACTTCAAACACCTCTTCGATGATCTGCGCTACTACCTGGGCTTCCGCAAGCACAAAGCTTATTACGGGCGCTATAACTACGCCGAGAAGGTCGAGTACGCCGCGGTCGTGTGGGGGACGCTGGTCATGGGGCTCACCGGCTTTATGATGTGGAACCCCATTGCCACCGCCCGCTACCTGCCCGGCCAGGCCATCCCGGCCGCCAAGGCCGCCCACGGCGGCGAGGCCATCCTGGCCGTGGCGGCCATCATCCTCTGGCACTTCTACCACGTGCACTTGAAACAATTCAACAAGAGCATGTTTACCGGCAAGATCAGCGCGGAGGAGATGGCTCACGAACACCCGGCCGAGTTGGCTCAGATCAAAGCCGGTCAGGCCTGGCAGCGTCCGCCTCAAGAGTCGATCCGCAAACGGCAGCGCTACTTCATCCCGGCTGCCGCCGTCCTGACCATCGTGATGAGTATAGGCGCCGTTGGCTTCGTCACCATCGAGAAGACTGCCATCACCACTATCCCGCGCGGTGAGACTGCCCAGATCTTCGTGCCCGTAACGCCTACCCCACGCCCCTCCCCTACCCCGGTTGCTACTCCAGTTCTGGGTGCGGGCGTCTCAGCCGACAGTTGGGAAGGCGCTTACGATGCTCTATTCCGCAACCGCTGTGGCACCTGCCACGGGGTGACCGCCGTAGGCGGCCTTTCCTTAGCCACCTACCCGCAGGCCCTGCAGGGCGGCAACAGTGGCCCTGCCATCGTCCCCGGCAATCCAGACGCCAGCATCCTGGTCCAGATCCAATCGGTTGGCAGCCACCCGGGGCAGCTCAGCATCGACGAACTCAACCAGGTCATCGCATGGATCAAATCTGGTGCGCCTGAACAATAGATCGAGCAGATTGTCGAAAAGGGGAGCGGGCCAGTGAATTCTTTGGCCGAATTCTTTCTCCAAAATATCAGCGTTGTTTTCTTCTTCTACGGCCTATCCTTTTTCAGCATGGGATTGGCCGTATGGCTAGAAGCCGGTCGCGCCTCCGAGCTGGACTTCGCCCAGGCGCTGCGCCCATTGGCGGGCTTCGGCCTGGTTCACGGCGGGCACGAGTGGTTCGAAATGCTGCTGCTCGACCATCCGGAAATTGCCCAGGACCCGGCCAACGCCTGGATCGGCACCCTGCGCATCCTGCTGTTGAGCAGCTCCTTCCTGATGCTGGTAGCTTTTGGTGCCCGCCTGATCGCCGGTCCAAGCCGCAACCGCTTCAAATTCGCTACCCTGGCGGCTGTAACCATTGTTTGGGGGTTGGGCTTGATGTGGGTGTTGAGCACCCAGGCCGGTGGTCCGGAACGCCTGGTGGCAGCCGATGTTTACAGCCGCTATTCCCTGGCTATACCTGGTGCGACCCTCACCGTCTGGGGTCTGGTCCTGCAGCGCCGGAAATTCATCCAGGCTGGCATGAGCAGCTTCGGCATGGATGTGCTCCTGGCGGCCTTTGCCTTCGGGTTGTATGGCGGCGCTGGCCAGCTTTTTGCCTCGCCTTCCGCGATTTTTCCCTCCACGTACCTGAATTCTGACCTCTTCATCCGTTGGTTTGGCTTCCCCGTCCAGGTTTTCCGCGCCGTCATGGCCTGCTTTGCCGCCATCTTCATCATCCGCTCGCTGCGCGCCTTCGAAGAAGAGAATCGCCGCCAAATCGATTCCCTGCGCGAAGCCCAACTGGCCGAGCGCAGCCGCCTGGAAGCCGTACGCAGTGAGCTGCTGCACCGCACCGTCAAAGCCCAGGAAAGCGAGCGCCAGCGCATCGCCCGCGAGCTGCACGACGAAACCGGCCAAAGCCTGACCGCCTTGGGCATGGGCCTGCGCGCCCTGAGCGAGACCCTCACTTCGAATCCCGAGCGCGCCGTGCAGCAGGCCCGCCAGTTGGAGGGCCTGGCCACCTCAGGCCTGGAGGAACTGCAGCGCCTGATCAGCGGCTTGCACCCGCCGCAGTTAGAGGATTTGGGCCTGCGCGCCGCCATCCGTTGGTACGCCGGCGAGATCGAAAAACGCTATAGCCTACCCGTGACCCTTACCTGCGAATGCAAAAACGAGCCTTGCCCGCTCGAGATTTGTATCGTGGTCTTTCGCATTGCACAGGAAGCCATTACCAACACCGTCCGCCACGCCAACGCCAGTCGGGTTTCCATACTCATCAAGCGCACCCTGAACACACTTTACATGCGCATCGAAGACGATGGCCAGGGTTTCGATATCAAATCCTTGCAGAATCAGGAAGACCGCCCCCACTGGGGGCTGTTGGGCATGCAAGAGCGCGCTGCCCTGATCGGCGGCGAATGCACGATCCAGTCCAGCCCGGGCCAGGGTACACTCATCGAAATGCAAGTTTCATGGGAAGAATCACGATGACCGCCATCCAACTGTTATTGGTCGACGATCACGAAGTGGTGCGCACGGGCTTGCGTATGTTGTTGGAGGGCCAGCCAGATATACAGATCGTGGCTGAGGCCAGTAACGCCGCCGAAGCCATCCAAATGACGGCTGAACTGGAGCCAGATGTAGTCGTCATGGATATCACCCTGCCCGATCTCTCGGGCATCGAAGCCACCCGGCGGCTGAAACAGGCCCACCCCCACATTCACATCGTCGCCCTCACCATCCACGAAGATGAACAGTACTTCTTCGAAATGCTCCAGGCCGGCGCCTCTGGTTACGTACCCAAGCGCGCTGCCCCACAGGATCTGATCAGCGCCATCCGCGCCGCCCACAGCGGAGAGATCTACATTTACCCATCCCTGGCCAAAGCCCTGGTCACGGACTTCCTCGGGCGCGCCCAGGCCGAATCAGGTGAAGCCTCGCTGGACCTGCTCACCACCCGCGAATTAGAAGTATTAGAGTTGCTTGCTGAGGGCAACACGAATGAAGAAATCGCTGACCACCTGGTGATCAGCAAGCACACCGTCGCTCGCCATCGCGAGAACCTGATGCGCAAACTTGAACTCCACAGCCGCAGCGAACTGGTCAAATATGCCATCCGCAAGGGCCTGATCGAGCCCTGATCAGCCCACCTCGCCCATCCAGTCAGCATGGGTTATCCACCCTATGCCGGGTCCTAAAAAAATCCCACGCACCCCCTATTGTCTCAAGCGCTCCTTTCCTGTATGATCAAAGTAAGAGTAACAGATACACGAAAGGAGAGAATCTCATGCGTAAAGTACAGTTCGCCGCCGTTTTCTGGACCCTGTTCCTGGCCATCCCCCTCACTGCCCTGGCGCTCTCTGGCCTGGCCTACGTCACCGACCACATGAACGAGATTATGGCTGCCACAGCTTCCTTCAGCCAGACCACCAGCGTCGGAGGACGCGGTTGGGTGCTCGAGTTCTCCGAGCGCTGGCCCGAAGTCGCCGGTATGATCGTTGGCCAATTGGTCATCCTGGCCATCTTACTGCTGGCCCGCCGCACCCGCACAGCAGAATCCAACAACAATCAAAAATAACCGCTTCAGGCTGCCGACATCTTTCCCAGGGCTGTTTCATACAGCCCGGACTGGGTGTCGGCAGCGCTGACGAAGTCCCAGAACTCCCCCTGCGCCCGCGTCGCCGGTAAGCGCCGGTTGCGTGCGAGCAAAATTTGGCGCTTCAAAGACATCCCCTCCACCTTGACTTCAACAATCCGCCCCACTGCCAGGCACCGCGCCGCCGCCAGGCGCGAGATGAACGCCACGCCCAGCCCTTCTTCCACGGCCAGCTCGATCGCCTCGGTATTGCCGAGAACCATGGCCACGTTCAACATATCCGGCGAAATATCCCGGCTCAACAAGCCTTCCATTAGAACCTCGCGCGTGCCAGCGCCTTCCTCCCGTAAAATAATCGGCTCATCCAATAGATCATCGGCGTAAATCCGCCCGAAGCGCGCCCAACGATGCGAGCGCGGCGCCACCAGGATCACTTCATCACTAAAGAATTCCTGGTACTCCAGGTCGCGATGCTCGATGCGTTTGGAGGAAACACTCATCGCCACCCTCCCGCTCAGCAGCCGGTCCAGCGCCGTATCCCGGCTGCTGACCCATACGTTTATCCGCACCTTGGGGAAGCGCTGGCGGAAGCGAGCAATCAACCCCGGCAGCAGGTATTTTCCCGATGTCGTTGAGCAGCCAATGCTGATCTCGCCCACCACTTCGCCTTGCAAAGAAGCCATCGTCTCTTCCACTCGCCGGGAGGCCGACAGCAGCTCCTGCGCCATCGGCTTCAGCGCCTGCCCGGCTTCCGTCAGGCGCACGGTGCGCCCCTGGCGCGTGAAAAGCGCCATGCCGAAATTTTTTTCCAGGCTGCCGATCGCCTGGCTGACCGCCGGTTGGGAGATATGCAGGCGCCGTGCCGCCTGGCTGAAATTGCTGTATTCCGCCGCAGCTAAGAAAACCTCTAATTCATTCAAACGAAACATTTTATATCTCCTGTATGAGTTGAAACACATTATACATCCTCACCAGGTTCCAGGAGCCCCGGGCGTATGCCAGATTAATATTTTTGTCATGGGTTTATTTCCCTAATATTCTACTCATAAATGGGGTATAATCCCCAATGACAGTCATTATTTCCCCCAACGCAGCCTACACTCACGCTTTGCAAAATAAACCAATCGCCCAAAGGAGCTCTTATGAAAAACCTGTTTCAGAAACTCCAGAGCTTTTTCCTCCCGCCAGCGGGCGCGCCTACCTGGGTGCGCGTCCTGCCTTACGTTGTCTTGGGATTGATGACCCTGGTGCTGCTCACCGCCGGCGCGTATGGCTGGGAATACACTAACTCGCCCGAATTCTGCGGCACATCCTGCCACACCATGCCGCCCGAATACACCGCTTATCTCACCTCACCGCACGCCCGCATCGCTTGCGTAGACTGCCATATCGGCAAAGGCTTCATCACTACGCGTGTCACCCGCAAAGCTGGCGATCTCAAACACGTCTTCGCCACCGCCTTCCATACCTATGAATTCCCGATCCGCGCCGGAGACTTGCGCCCGGCGCGTGAAACTTGCGAGCTATGTCACTTCCCCGATAAATTCTCCGACGACAGCCTGCGTGAGATCAAACGTTATACCAGTGATATGGATAACACCCCCTTATCGATCTACCTGACCCTGAAGACCGGCGGCGGCAGCCAGCGCCAGGGCCTGGGGCGCGGCATCCATTGGCACATCCAGAACAAAATCGACTATCTGCCAATCGATGCAGAAGAGCAAGACATTCCTTACATCCGGGTCACCAACTCGGACGGCACGGTCAACGAATACATCGACCTGCAGGCCGAAATCGATCCGGCCGCCATCGATCCGGCGCAGCTCAAAGAGATGGACTGCATCACCTGCCACAACCGCATCACCCACCTGGTCTTGTCTCCAGAAGACACCATCGATCAGTTGTTGGCACGCGGCCAGATCTCGTCCGCCATCCCCGAAATCCACCGCAAAGCTCTCGAAGTTTACAGTCGCGTCTACGACACGACCGAAAAAGGCCTGATCGGCATCGCTGGGCTGGAGGATTATTACAGCACTTACCATTCAGACTTCTACGCTGCCAACAGCCAACTGGTCAAAGATGCCATCACTGCCTTACAAACTGCCTACAGTGCCAGCGTGTACCCGGAGCAGAACTCCGATTGGACCTCCCATCCCAACAACGTGGGCCACAAAGATTCGCCCGGCTGCTTCCGCTGCCACGATGGCAAACACCTGGATGCCAATCAGCAAGCCATCCGCCTGGAATGTAATCTGTGCCACTCCATACCGGTCGTCGCCGGCCCGTACGATTTCAAGACTGAAATCGAAATCAGCCGCGGCCCCGAGCCGCAATCCCACCTCAGCGCCAACTGGATCGGCCTGCACAACCAGGCTATAGACCAGACCTGTGCGAACTGCCACACCACTGCTGACCCCGGTGGCGTCTCGAACACCTCGTTCTGTTCCAACAGTGCCTGCCACGGAAGTGTGTGGAAATACGCTGGCTTCGATGCTCCGGCATTGCGCCAGGTGCTGGTCTCACAGCTTCCGCCCACGCCAACCCCTGCGCCGCTGCCCTCCGGCGGCCCGCTCACCTACCAGGACACCATCGGCCCGCTGCTGCAGGCCCGCTGCGGCGCCTGTCACAGCGTTAATGGCATCCAGGGCTTGGATGTCACCACCTTTGCATCCCTGATGCAAGGCGGGCAGAACGGTCCGGTCGTGCTACCCGGCGATGTTGAAAACAGCCTGCTGGTGCAAAAACAAAGCGGCGACTTGCCTCACTTTGGACAATTGACCCCCGAAGAGCTGCAAACGGTGATCCAATGGATCCAGGCTGGTGCGCCGGAGAAATAGATCCATCCGCCAGCCTGTTAAATTTGTAAGCAACTTGCCATCCAAATGGGCTATTTACCCTAATCATTTTTTAATTATTGGGGTATAATTCGCATCTACAAAACTCAATATTGCCATATTTGGACATTGACATAAAAGGAGGTGAGCGCCACACCCATTACACAGTTACGTTCTAACTCACGCAATCAGAAGAAATTCAATCCTTTCCGATAGAGGAGAATGCTATGCGATCGAAACTAATCATTGTGGGAGCTCTACTGCTCCTGCTGGCGCTGGGCCTGGCAGCCTGCCAGTCCCAGACGCCGCCTCCGGCGACAGAGAAGCCGTGCCCGACTGCGGCCCCCTGCCCGGAGTGTCCCACCTGTCCCACCCCGCCCCCGCCGCCCGAGCCGGTGGTCAAGGATGTCCCTTTCCAGGATTTGTGGGCCGCTTCGCCGCACAACGATGGCGAGGCCGAGGCTTTCAATCACTGGAATGAGGATGATCCGGCGGAAGTTCCCACCAGTTGCGCTACCTGCCATAGCACAGCCGGTTACCAGGATTTCCTCGGCGCGGACGGCAGCGAAGCTGGTAAAGTTGACCAGGCAGTGCCCGCCCCGGCCGGCACCGTCCAGTGCGTCGCCTGCCACAACGCTGCCACAGCCACCCTGGATAAGGTCACCTTCCCCTCCGGGTTGGAGGTCACGGGTGTAGGTCCAACCGCCCGCTGCATGGTCTGCCACCAGGGCCGCGAGTCTAAGGTTAGCGTCGATAAGCGCCTGGCGGATTACAACGCCACCGACCTCGACGCCGTGCCTGCGCCGATCAAGAATGATGCCGGCAACGATGTACCTCTGGGCTTCCTGAACATCCACTACTACGCCGCCGGCGCCACCCTGTACGGCACCCAGGCCAAGGGCGGCTATGAGTACGATGGCAAGGTCTACGACGGCAAGTTCCGCCACGTCGAGGGCATCGACTCCTGCACCGGCTGCCACGACTCCCACTCCCTGGAAGTCAAGCTCGAAACCTGCCAGGAATGCCACGAAGGCGCTACCAGCCTCGAGGAACTGAAGAAGACTCGCATGTTGGGCTCGCTGGCCGACTACGATGGCGATGGCGATACCAAGGAACCTATCGCCGATGAACTGGCTGGCGTGCAAGAGATCCTGTACGCGGCCATTCAGGAATATGCTAAGACCGTGGCTGGCGCAGGCATCACTTACGATGCAGCCGCCTATCCTTACTTCTTCGTTGATGCGGATGGCGATGGCGCAGCAGACAAGGATGACAAGGATGCCAGTATTCGTTACAGCGCCTGGACGCCGCGCCTGCTCAAGGCCGCCTACAACTACCAGACCGTCACCAAAGATCCCGGCGCCTTCGCTCACAACGCCAAGTACATGATCCAGTTGATGTACGACAGCCTCGAAGACCTCAACGCCAAGCTCGGCACCATCGACATGAGCAAGATGCACCGCGACGACCCCGGTCACTTCGCTGGCGCCACCGAGGCCTTCCGCCACTGGGATGAGGATGGCGAGGTAGAAGCTGGATGCGCCAAGTGTCACTCCGCCACCGGCCTGCCGCAGTTCATCGAGTACGGCGCCAACATCGGCAACGAGATCAGCAATGGCTTCATGTGCAGCACCTGCCACAACGAAGCCGATTGGCCCAACCGTTACAGCGTGGCCGAAGTTACCTTCCCCTCTGGGGCCAAGGTCACCTTCGGCGGCACGGATGCCGACGGTAAACCGGTTGCCAACGATGCTAACCTGTGCCTGATGTGCCACCAGGGTCGCTCCTCGGGGCCCACCGTCAACAGAGCTTTGGCTGGCAAGGATCCTGAGACCCCTGATCCTGCCATCCGCTTCCTGAACGTGCACTACTTCGCCGCCGGCGCCACCCTGTTCGGCGCCGACACCCAGGGCGCCTACGAGTTCGAAGGCAAGGAATACGTGGGCAAGCACCCGCACGTAGAGGCCAGCTTCACCTGCGCCTCTTGCCACGATGTGCACGCCCTGGAAATCAAGGTCGAGAACTGCGCTGGCTGTCACGCCGCCGCCGCCGATCCCAAGGACCCCGCCACCTACAACATGAGCGGAACCGACTGGGATGGCGATGGCACGGCTGAGCCCGTCAAGGACGAAATCGCCGGCTTCGGCGAGCGCCTGTACGCCGCCATGCAAGCCTACGCAGAGGCCAAGGGCGCGCCCATCGAGTATAAAGCCGCCAGCTACCCGTACTTCTTCGGCGCAGATGGCAGTGGCTACGCCTCCTGGACGCCCACCCTGCTCAAAGCTGCCTACAACTACCAGTACTGGCAGAAAGATCCGGGCGCTTTCGCCCACAACGCCAAGTACGTCATGCAGTTCCTGTACGACAGCATCGAAGCAGTCGGAGGCGATACCACTGGCCTGACCCGGCCTTAGTAATCCCCCAAGAATCAAAAATGGCGGGGCCGCTCCGGTCCCGCCATTTTGATTCTTCGAACTTCAATTCAACCAATGCGCAACTGCGTCCCGCACGCCCGGCAGAAGCGATCCCCGGCGGCAGCCCGCTTGCCGCACTGGTGGCAGTACACCGGGCCGTTCGGCGCCGATTGGGCGCCGCCCGCCCCGCCAGGCGATTTTCGCTGCCCGCGCCCTGCGCGCCTCGCTTCGGGGATCGCCGTCTGGCGGCCCGACTGCCAGTACCACAGCCCGCCGCCCACGATCAAGATCACCCCTACCAGCCCCAACAGCCAGGGCAGCAACGCAGTGCCCGTCAGGCGGCTGGTTCCACCCGAGTCAATCGGCCCGCTGGCCTCCACCGGCACGCTCCCGGCGCTCAACTCATCGCTGGTTTTGTCATAATCGATGCTGATCGAAAACACCTGGCCCTGGGTGAGCGTCCCAATCTGCTGCGTGTAATACACCATCCCGTCTGCCCCGGTCTCGCCAACCCCCAGGCTGGGCGAAAAGCGCATCTGGCTGGCTCCCACTGGCTGCTGCACCTGCACCATAAAGGCCGCCACGGCGTAATCGCCCGGCCAGCGGTATTCAAAGTGGCGCGTCTCGCCCTGCACGCTCAACGTTGGATCGTAATATTCGATCTGCAAATCCGGCGAAGTCGCCTGGAAAACCAGCCGCGTCCAATCGCCGTCATCCTGCATCGTGTAAGGCGTATTGAACAGCGCCCCATCCGGCTGGCGCGCCGCCACCGCGTTGGGCGTCCCGGCCGCGGCCGGGATGCGCACACCCAGTTCCACAGGCAGCCTCACCTCCGGCGAAAGCGTCAGGCGGTAGATCACCAGCATACTGGGCTGGTCGAACTCCGGCCACAGGTCGATCTCCACTGCCGCCAGCGCCACCCCCGCCTGCGCACGCACCGCGCCTGGCAGGCACGCTGCCAGGATCACCAGCACAATCACCACGCGTTTCAACATAGCCATCTACTCCCTATCAAAAATCTCTCTCATCCTCGTTGTAGAGTTTTCGGTCAGCTCTCACCGATCGCCGCCCGCACCTGCCTAGCCAGCTCACCGAAGGCCTGCGTATAGCGCATCTGCTCCAGGCGCGGGCGGGGCAGCTCCACCGCCAGGTCCAGGCGCAACTGCCCCGGTCGCTGGCTGAGCACCAGCACCCGGTCGGCCAGGAACAGCGCCTCGGAGATCGAATGTGTCACCATCACCACCGTCTTGCGCCGCGCCTGCCAGATGCGCAGCAGCTCGCTGCCCATGCGCTCACGCGTCAGCGCGTCCAACGAGCCAAACGGCTCGTCCAGCAGCAGCACGTCCGGGTCGTGCACCAGCGCCCGCCCGATAGCCACGCGCTGCGCCATGCCGCCCGAAAGGTCACGCGGCAGGGCGACCTCGAAGCCTTGCAATCCCACCAATTCTACCATTTCCTGCGCCTTTGTCAGGGCTTCTGCGGGCGGCAGCCCTTCCAACTCCAGCGGAAGAGTGATGTTCTCCAGCACACTGCGCCAGGGCATCAGGTTGGCCCTCTGGAATACAAAGCCTGTGCTGCGCCGCGGCCCATCCAGCGGCTGCCCGGCAAAATACACCTCGCCCTCCGTAGGCGCCAGCAGGCCCGCCAGGATGCGCAGCAGTGTGCTCTTGCCGCTGCCCGAAGGCCCCAGCACGCACACGAACTCCTGCGCCTGCACCTCGAAAGACACCCCATGCAGCGCCCGCAGCCCGCCGTTCCCGTTCGGGAACACCGCGCTCACCCCCACCGCCCGGATCGCCGCCACACCCTCATCCACCATTGCCTCACTCCTCTCGTCCGTACTACCTGATTACCTGGTTGCCTAATTACCCCCCTCCACAAACGCATTCGTAAACGCCGCCTCCAGGTCCACCGGCGCCGCCAGCATGCCCATCCCCAGCAGCACCTGCTGCATGTTCTCCCAGGCCTGCCGGTCTGAATAGCCCAGCCGCTCGGCGCGCCAGAATTCGATCGAGCTGCGCAGCACTTCCTTCTGCACCGACTGGTCGGCCTGCTCCAGGCCTTCCACGAACTTCTTGCACAGCTCGTAAGCCTCTTCGGGGTTCTCCAGCGTGTAGGCGATGCCCTTCATCGTCGCCTGCGCCATGCGACGCACCAGCTCGGGGTTCTTCGCAATCGTCTCCTCGTTGCTCACCAGCCCATTCGAAGCCAGTTGCATGTAATCGGCCACGCGCAGCACGCTCACCGCGTAGCCCTGGTCGCGCAGTTGCACCGGCTCGTTATTGGCGTACACCACCACCGCCTGCTCCTGCCCCGCCACCAGCGCCTCCACCTGGTTGAAGCCGATCGAATCCAGAGTCACATCCTGCTCGGTCAGCCCGCCGGCGCTCAACAAAGCCCGCAGACCCACGTAACTGGCCCCAAACAGCCCCGGCAGGCCGATCTTGCGGCCCTTCAAGTCCTGCGGCGTGCGGATGCCCTCCTTTTCCATCGCCGCGACCGCCACCGGGTAATCCTGCCACCAGGCCATCACGTACACCACCGGTAGCCCCTGGGCGCGCGCCAGCAGCACCTGCTCGCCCGAGGCCAGAGTAAACTGCAATTCGTTTGCCCCCACCAGCGCCACCCCGTCCGTCTCGAAGCTGTAATCGAACTCTACCTCCAGCCCGGCGGCCTGGTAATAGCCCTTCTCCACTGCCACGTAGAACGGCGCGTACTGCACGTTCGGGATGTAGCCCATCGGCAGGCGCACTTTCACCAACGGCGCTGGTGTGGCTTGCGGCGCTTTACCACACGCGCCCACCAGGATAGCTATAACGATCAACACACTCGCAATCTTCCGGTTCATTCTGCACTCCTTATCGATGTTCAATCATGTTTCAATCCGCTCGCGCCAGGCCAGCCAACGCGTCTCCAGCAGCACCACCGTCCCGTACAACGCCATCGCCATCACCACCAGCGAGAGCACCGCCACGAAGACCAGCGCCGTATCATACTGCCCGCGCGCCCGGTTGATCATGAACCCCAACCCGCGGTCGGCCCCCACGAACTCACCCACCACCGCCCCGATCACCGCCAGCGTCGCCCCGATGCGCAGCCCGCCCAGGAACACTGGCAGCGCCGCCGGCACCTCCAGCAGTCGGAAGGTTTGCCAGCGCGTCGCATGCAGCGAGCGCATCAGGTCGCGCAGATCTTCAGGCACCGAGCGCAGCCCCACCACCGTGTTCACCAGCACCGGGAAGAACACGATCAGGGCGCAGATCAGCACCTTCGAGAACGGCCCCGGCCCGAACCAGATCACCAGCAGCGGGGCAATCGCCACCACCGGCACCGATTGGCTGGCGACGATGTACGGCGAAAGCAGGCGCTCCACCGCCCTGGACCTGGCCAGCAGGTAGCCCAACGAAGTCGAAAACGCCGCCCCCAGGCTCAGCCCGGCCAGCACCTCCCCCAGGGTGAATAATCCGTGCCGCGCCAGGCTGCCGTCCGCCAGCGCTTCCAGCAGCCGCGCCCACACCAGCCCGGGCGGCGGCAGGATGAAGGCCGGGAAACCTCCCAGCCATACCGCCGCCTGCCAGCACGCCAACCCCACCAGCAGCGAAACCACTACCAGCCCACCCTGTTTGCGCCGCAGCGCTGCGGCTGCCAGCCGGCCCGCCTCTTTGCCCGTATCCAAGCCATCCATGCCCAACCATCCTCCTGGCCGAGAAAAACAACAGCCCCAGAACTTGTGATCCGTTCGGGGGCAACTCCAAGCAGGCAGTCCGCCGCGCCTCGACGGCGCGCCCGGCCTACCATCCTTCTTCCATCCGGACTGTACCGTCGGCCCCGGAGTCTCACCGGGTCGTGCGCGGGCTAACTGCCGAAAATGCGCCCCGCGCTCGCGGGCTTTACCGCCGGTCGGGAATGGGCCTGCCCAGGCAAGCCTTCACCCTGCCCCGAAGGTCGCCCCGGTCACCTGCGCCGGGACAATTGCATTGATTGTTCAAATTATAACTTAAGCGCTGAGTTTGTGGCAAATATCTACTCGCCTCGCCCCATCTCTCCTTACATCGAATGACCTTCTTTGAGAAGATTTGCACTGCTTTGCCTGGTTTTTCCCCGCCTTGCGGGTATAATAGTGCTGGCTTGCCCGCCATATTTCAGCCCCAGTCTCCTGGCAGCTTGCTCTCGAACCTGAACGACCTTTCATTCTGGAATAAGGAAAACACATTGACCGAACGTTGGGATAACTTCCCCCGCTTCATCGCCAGCATGCAGGGCAAGCGCCTGCTGCACCTGGGGCACAAAGACGCTGACTGCGACGCCCTGGGCAGCGCCTACGCCCTCAGCCGGGTATTGCCCGGCGCGGTGGGCTGCGCCGCCGGCCTCAAAGACAATGCCCGGGACCTGGCCGCCTGGCTGGATCTTGATGTACACCTCGACCCCGACCCGGCGGCCTATGACTACACCATCCTCCACGACCTCCTGAAACCCGATTTGCTAGGCATGCCTTTACCGCGGCGCTACGCCCTCTTCGACCACCACGAGCCGGGCGGGCATCGCAATAGCAGCTTACGCAACGGCCTGTCCGAGCACGCCGAATGGGCCTGGGTCAGGCCGCTCGAATCCTCTTGCTCCCTGCTCATCGACCTGTTCCAGGCCCACGCCGTCCCCATCGACCGCAAAATGGCTGTGGCCCTGGCCGCTGGCTTGCTCACCGACACCGGCTACCTCAGCCGCGCCCACGGCCCGGCCCTGCGCCGCCTGGGGCGCATCCTGGAGCCGGTCGGCCTGTACGTCGAAGATGTCCTCGCCATCATCGCCGGCCCCGCCCGCCGGGCCAGCGCCAGGCCTTCCGTGCTGGCCGCCCTGCACAACCTGCGCGAGCACCCCTGCCGGGATTGGAACATCCTGGTGGCCCAGACCGACACGCGCGAGCACGCTTTCACCCTGCTCGACCTGCTCACCCAGTTAGGCAGCGATGTAAACGTGATCGGCTTCCCCCAGGGCGCCCACGCCATGGTCGTCTCCGAGTGCCGCCAGGCGCTCGTCGATCAGGCTGGCCTGGACCTGGCCGGCCTGATGGCCCACCTGGGCCAGTCCGTTGCCGCCCAGGAAACCTGGGGCACGCGCTCCCAGGGCCGCATCATCGCCCCTCTGCCGGTTGCCCAGGCCACCCAACTGTGCGTCGACTCCATCGCCCAGGCTCTGGCGAACTAAATTTTCAGGAGTTTAGCTCGATCCACTTACCCAGTCGGTGTTCCGCCTGGATCATGCGGCGGGTGCCGGTCTCGCAGCGCAGGATCAGCGAATTCGTGTCCGCCTTCTCGCCGTGGTAGATCACACCCTTCAACACAGGCCCGTCGGTGATCCCCGTGGCAGTGAAGAAGATCTGGTCGCTCTTCACGAGATCATCCGTATCAAAGATCGTGCCCAGGTCGTAACCCGTGTTCCGGATGGCGTCTTTTTCTTGCTGATCCTGCGGATCCAGTCTGCCAAGCAGCGTCCCACCCAACGACTTGACCGCACAGGCCGCCAGCAAGCCTTCAGGAATGCCGCCGGTGCCCATCAGGATATCCACCCCGCTCAGCGGCGTGCAAACCATCAGCGCCCCGGCGATATCGCCGTCCGGCCGCAGCATCACGTGCGCTCCGGCAGCCCTGATCTCGGCCACCAGGTCCGCATGGCGAGGGCGGTCCAGCACAAAGACCGTTAGATTGTTTACCTTCATCCCTTTAGCTCTGGCAACCAGGGAAAGCGTCCAGGCTGCGGGGGCGTCCATGCACTCGTCCACCAGGTAGGGCGCTACAGTTCCATCTACAATAATCTTTTCCATATAAATCGCGTGGGGTGGGCGCCAGATCGCCCCGCGCGGCGCGATTGCCGCTACTGAAATCGCACCAGGGAACCCCTGGGCGAGCTGCTGGCGGCCGTCTACCGGATCGACTACAATATCCACTGCCGGGCCTTCCCCGCTCCCCACCGCCTGCTCGCTGTGCAAAGGCAGATCGTGACCGGGTTTATCCTCCTCTCCCAGCACGATTCGGCCATCGATCCGCACCGTCTCCAGCACGTTCGCCATGGCTTGCGAGGCCGCCCGGTCGGCTTCGAAAGGGTTGCCCAGTCCAATCCACTGCCCGGCTACCAAAGCAGCCGACTCGGTCGCCCGCACCAGTTCCATCCCCAGGTTACGTGGAAGTTTGGCCTCCATCAGTCACCTCTTTCTTTCTCAATCGCCTGGATCAAGTTGGCAGCCTCCCAGGCGCTCATGCCGCCTTGCAAAATCCGCACCGCCTTGAAACCAGCTTCCGCCAGCCTGGACGCGGCGCGAGAGCTGCGCCGCCCGCCCTGGCAAACCAGAACCGTATCACGCTCACGCTCGAGTTGGTAGGGATCTTTCATCAAATCCGGAAGAGAGATCAACTGCGCCCCAGGGATATGCAAGCGCCTGAACTCGCGCGGCTCGCGCACATCGATCACCAGCGGCGGGAAAGCGGCATGCAGCTCATTCCATAGTATTCGTGGGGCAACTTCCTTTACAGGAATCTGCGGCCTGCTGGTCAGCGGAAATTCTCCAACCAGGTCGAGCCGTTTGGCTAAAGACTGGCACTCCTTGAACACCCGCACCGGGCATTCGTAAATACAGATCGCCGGATCGATAACCTTATAAAACATATGAGCGATGGCGTTCTGCTCACGACCCAAGAAATGGTCTTCTCCCAGCATTTGGACAAACCCGGACGAGTGCATGATCTCCATCACGGGGGTCTGGTAGCGGCTGATGTACACATCGCCTCCCACTTTTCGGTAAGTGCGGGCGATCCCCTCCAGCGCATGGATGCCGCTGATGTCGCAGTGCTCCATGCTCTGCAGCCGCAGCAAAAGATAGCGCTGCTCTGGGTGCTGTTCGCGATAATATAACAGATAATTCTCCACGTGATGAATGGCCCCAAAATATAGATCGCCCAGGATTTCGATCACCCCCAGTTGGGGACAGCAAGCTCGACCCTGGTCAGTCACCAGGAATTCGAAAGTCTCATCCGGGACCACGGCCCGCACCCTGGGAGTGCTGGTCTTCAGCAGATAATGAATCAATGAAATCGAGATGCCAGACAGCACGGCATATTCCAGCGGAAGGACCAGAGTCGCAACCAAGGTGGCTACCATGATGATCCGGTCACCGTGACCGCCCTGCCAGATCCGGGCGATCTCTTTGCGATCGACCAAGCCATAGGCAGTCAAGATCAGCACCCCTGCCAGGGCGGCCATGGGGATATAGCGCGCCAGGGGCGACAGCGCCAGCATGCTCACCAGCACCATCAGCCCGGCAAAAACACTCGCCATGGAGGTGACTGCCCCCGCCTTGTAATTGACAGCCGAGCGGGTGAAAGACCCCGAGCACGGGTAGCCCGAAAACAGTCCGCAGGCGATGTTCGCCAGGCCCTGGCCGACGAATTCCTGGTTGCTATCCAGGTGTTGGCGCGTCTGGGCCGCGATCACCCTGCCAATCGACATCGTTTCCACCAACCCAATGGCGGCTACCGCCAGCGCCCCGGTTGCGAGCCTGCCGACCAGTTCCAGGTCCAGCCCGGCCAGGTCGGCCATCGCCGGCAGGCCGCGCGGCATCTCGCTGATCACCCGCACGCCCGCCTCGTGCAGCCGGAAAATCGCCACCAACAAAGAAGTGACCATCATCGCCAATAGCGGCCCGGGCAGGCGCTCGTTTACGCGCTTGAGCGCCACGATCACCACCGCAGCCGCCAGTCCAAGCCCCAGGCTGATCAAGTGGGTCTGCTGGATGTTTCCGGCGACCAGCGCCAGGGTCTCCTTCAGGCCAGGCGTGGAGGGGATATCCAGCCGTAGCAGGTGGCGCAGTTGGTTGGCAAAGATCAGCACGCCTGCCCCGGCCGTGAACCCGACGATGACCGAATCGGAGACGAAGTTGACCATCACGCCCAGCCGGGCCAGGCCCATCAGCAGCCGGAAGATCCCCACCAGCAAAGCCAGAATCCCGGCTGCCATAAGATATTTGGAGCTGTTCGGGCTGGCCACCGTCAGCAAGGCCGAGAGCACCAGCAGTGAGGTGGTGTTGGTCGGGCCGGTTTGTACATGGTTGGAAGAACCCCACAGCCCGGCGATGATCGCTCCGGCAATCGCCGTGTACAGCCCCATCTCCGGCGGCAGTTCGGCGATCAAAGCAAAGGCGATGGCCTGCGGCAGCATAATGATTGCCACCGTCAGCGCCGCCAATAAATCTGGGCGTAAGTAATCCCTGCGATAGCCGCGCAGAATGCGCAAGGGTCGCATGAGATAGCGTCCCGTTGAATTCAATTCGGTTCGCAACACATTATTAAGCTTCATCTGTAAGCATAACTCGCCGCGGCTACATCACTCATAATCATAAACCTGATCACTTCTCATTGTACACATCTTCGCTAAATTGTCCAGTTGAGCGCCTCAGCGCCAACCCCGGATCGAGTGAATACATCCAGAACGATCGCCAGGTGCACAAACCCTGGTCGTGGGCGAGTTCACATATTGACAAAAATTTAAAAATGAGTATACTATGAGAAGTAGGACGTTGGACGACCTACCTCTCAACCAGCTAGCCGCCTCTTTCATGCAGGAATCCTGCCATGCACCTCAACTCCAGCACACGCTTACAACAGGTAAAAGCATATTTACTGCGCTACATCGAGCAGGCCCAGTTGCAGCGCAACGACCAGTTGCCCTCGGAGGCCTCCATCGCCAAAGAACTGGGCGTCAGCCGCAACACACTGCGCGAAGCCTACGTATCTTTAGAAAACGAAGGGGTCATCGTGCGCCGGCACGGCATCGGCACCTTCGTGGCCCATTCACACTTCATCCACGATCCGCTGAACGAGTTTCTGCCCTTTGCACAGATCATCCAAAACAGCGGCTATGTGCCCAGCTTCCAGACACTGTCGATGAGCTTCGAGGCGGCGCCAGCCGATGTGGGTGAAGTCCTGCATATTCCCCCAGGGAGCGAAGTGCGGCGCATCCAACGCCTGGTAAACGCCGACCAGAGGCCGGTGATCTTTGTGGATGATTTCATCGCACCTGCCGTCGAATCCGCCGGGCTGGATTGGAAGGCCTTCGATGGAAATATGGTTCAGTTTTTGGCGGCCTCGGTGCACCCGGCCCCGCATCAAATCCAATCGCGCATTCGCGTGGCGCAGCCCACTGCAGAGGTAGCACAATATCTGCAATTAGCACAAAAAACACCCGTCCTGAGTGTCAGGTCAACCATCTTCGGCATGGATAACCAACCCATCACCTTCAGCAGGGTTTGTTTCAATTCAGATATCGTGGAATTGAATATCGTGCGCAATATCCGCACATAACCAACCATGTTCCAATAAAAGGAGAGTAAGATGAACAGCACCCAAAAAAGATTATCTGCTTTGATCGCCATCCTGGTGATCCTGGTGACGGCCTGCGGAGGCGCCGCTCCCACTACCGCGCCGGCCCCCACAGAGAAACCAGCCGAGCCGGCAGCCACGCAAAAACCAGCGGAGCCGGTGGCCACTGAGAAGCCAACCGAGCCTGCGCCTACCGAAGCGCCGGTGGTCGAAGAACCTGTCACCATCCAGGTGTTCTACCCGGTAGCCGTGGATGCACCCATCGCCGCCATTCTGAACGGCTATATCGAGCAGTTCCAGGCCAAGTATCCCAACATCACCGTCGAGCCGGTGTTCTCCGGCGGCTATGCCGATGTCCAGACCGCCATCCAGACCACTATCGATGGCGGCGGCACACCGCCCGCCCTGGCCGTGCTGCTCGCCACCAGCCTGTACGATCTGATCAACGCCGACTATATCGCCCCATTGGACAGCTACGTGGTTTCCATGGAAAATGGCGATGCCTATTTGAAGGATTTCCTGCCCGCCTTCCTGGCCAACTCCTACTACGATGACCAACTCTGGAGCATTCCCTTCCAGCGCAGCGCGGTGGTACTGTATTACAACGTAGATATGTTCAAAGCTGCCGGCCTGGAACCGCCCGATAGTTGGGAAAGCTGGGCAGCAGCCGCCCAGGCCCTGACGACTGTCAACGGCGACACCACCAACTGGGGCCTGCACTTCTCATCCGACTGGCCCTACTGGCTCTTCCAACCCCTGGCCATCGGCAACGGGCAGAATATCTTTATCGACGACTGCCACGTCGCCTTCAACGACCCCAAGGTGGTTGAAGCTGTGCAGTATTACATCGACCTGTCCGAAAAATATAATGCCATGCCCGCCGGCGTTCAGGCAAGCTGGGCCACCGATCCGAGCGACTTTTCCAGCGGCTCGACCGCCATGATCGCCCACACCACGGGCAGCCTGAGCGGCATCCTGTCGCAGGCCCAGTTCGAGGTCGGCGTGATGGCTTATCCGGGCAAGGAAGCTGGTACCTACGCCAGCGTCCCCGGCGGCGGCAACTTCTACATCCTGAAGGGCGCCCCGCAGGCCGAGCAGGACGCAGCCTGGCTGTTCATCCAGTTCCTGACCTCGCCCGAGCTGGCCGCCGATTTCAGCATCCAGACCGGCTATATCGCCAGCCGGGCCAGCGCCTTCGATACTGAAGCCATGAAAGCCTACGTGGCCAAGGTGCCGCAGGCCCTGCAGGCCCGCGACGCCCTGAAGTACGCCCAGGGTGAGCTGGCCATCCAGGACCTGGGAGAGGTGCGCGGCATCTTCCACAGCTATATCCAGAAGGCCTTCAACGGCGAGATGAGCGCCGCCGAGGCCATGGACGCCGCCCAGGCGGAGGCGGAAGCCGCACTGCAGCCGTTCTGCCAGTAAGAATGTTCGTGAAGGGGCAGGGCCTGTCCCTGCCCCTTCACTGCGTCGCACTCCTCGCAACAACGTCCGGGTGAATTTACCGGCAGCTACGAAACTCGTCAAAGGAGACAGGCCATGCACCTTGAAAGTGGACAAGCTTCCAGGCCGCGCTTTTCGGTTTTGCCCTACCTGTTGGTGCTGCCCACGGTGGTTTTCGTGGCCGTGTTTACCGCCTGGCCGGTGCTCCTTTCCATTTACCAGAGCTTTTTCCTGCAAAGATTGAATATCGCCCGCTTCCGGGCGCCGACCTTCATCGGTCTGGGCAATTACCAGTCGCTCATCGAAGACCCCTATTTTTCACAGACGGTAGCTAACACGATCTCTTACGTGGTCGGCACCGTGCCCATCAGCATCCTGCTGGGCTTTTTCTTCGCCCTGATGGTCAATCGCAAACTGCGCATCCGGGGCCTGTTTCGCCTGGCCTTTTTCTACCCGATGGTGCTGCCGATGGTCAGCGCGGCCACCATCTGGCTGTTCTTCTTCACCCCGAATTACGGTTTGTTCAACACGGCCCTGCGCCTGGTGGGCTACAGTGGGCCGGAGAATTGGACCGGCAACCCGAGCCTGGCCCTGCTGTCGGTGATGATCGTGGCGATCTGGAAAAACTCAGGCTACTATATGATCTTTTACCTGGCCGGGCTGCAAAACCTGCCGGCGGAGGTCTTCGAGGCCGCCGCCCTGGACGGCGCCGATGGCTGGCAGACCTTGTGGCGCATCACCTTCCCGCTCCTGCGGCGCACAACCGTCTTCATCACCACAGTCGCCTTTATCGACGCCTTCCGCACCGTGGATCATATCTTCGTCCTCACCGGCGGCGGGCCGAGCTTTGCCAGTACAGTCCTGCTCTTCGACCTGTGGCTGGAACGCTTCGAGAACCAGAACGTGGGCGTTTCAGCAGCCATCACGGTCATCTTCGTGCTCATGCTCCTGGTCTTTACGGTTACCAACTTCCTGGTATCCGAGCGCAAGGAGGCCTGAGATGAGACCCACGTATCTGCTTTCGAAGATTGGAAGCTGGCTGGGCACTCTGCTGACCGCCGCGCTGGCGCTGCTCTGGCTGATCCCGATTGCCTGGGCGCTGGTGGCCTCCTTCCGTCCGGAAACCGAGCCCATGACCCGAGGCGATGTGTGGTTTGGCAGCACGTTGACCGCGGAAAACTATACGCATGCCTGGTCGCTGGCGCCTTTTGGGCAGTATTATTTGAACACCATTGCCCTGGTGCTGCTGATTCTCAGCGCGCAGTTGGTGACCGTCATCCTGGGAGGCTTTGCCCTGGCCCACTACCAGTTCCCCGGCAAAAAGGCGCTCTTCTTTTTCATCCTGCTGCAGATGATGATCCCCACCTCGGCGCTGCTCGTCCCCAATTTTGCCACCATCCGCCAGTTGGGCATCTTCGACACCATCCTGGCCATCGCCATCCCCTACTTCGGCTCGGCCTTTGGCGTTTTCCTGATGCGCCAGGCGTTTTTGGAAATCCCGCGTGACCTGGTGGACGCCGGGATCATGGACGGGTGTACGTGGCCCCAACTGCTCAGGCACATCTACCTCCCGCCTTCCCTGCCGGCGCTGGTCGCCTTCGGGCTGTCTTCAGTGATCTGGCACTGGAACGAATTCCTGTGGCCGTTGATCATCACCAACAGCGACAAGAGCCGCCCGCTGACCGCCGGCCTGGTGCGCTTCACCCAATTGGGCGAAATCGGCGCCCAATGGTCGCTGCTCAGCGCGGCTACCCTGATGGTGATTGCACCCTTGTTTATCCTTTTCCTGATCTTCCAGCGGCAGTTCGTCAGCAGTTTTCTGCACTCGGGGCTTAAGTAGCGCGGCAACCACTGGAAGGCCTGCATTGCGCAGGCGCAGGCAGAAGTTAGAAGTTTGCAAGTACATTATGCCAGGTTATCCTGGTTACGCCTTGATCGGATGACAATGACAAAAGCGATTATTCTAGGCGCCTCGGCCGCCGTTCCCACCCGGGAGAGCGCCAATACCCATATGCTCTTTCCTGGGCGGGAGCGCACCGTGCTGGTGGATGCTCCGGGCGGCAGCACCGTGCTGCGCCTGGAACAGGCCGGGGTCGATTTCAACACATTGAGCGATGTGATCGTGACCCACTTCCATATCGACCACAGCCTGGGCATCCCCTCGCTCCTGGTCGAGATGTGGCTGCTGGGGCGCCGGCGCCCGCTGCATATCTACGGGCTGGCCCCGGTGCTGGAGCGTCTGCAAACCCTGCTGGGGTTGTACGACTGGCAGGCATGGCCCAATCTTTTTCCGGTGGTCTTCCAATGCCTGCCAGCGGCCGAAATGGCGCCGGTGCTGGAGTGCGCCGACTTCCGCATCCAGGCCTCGCCGGTGCACCACGGCATACCCAATATCGGCCTGCGGGTGGAATTCAAGCCCGGCGGCCAGACCCTGGCCTACTCCTGCGACACCGCCCCCTGCCAAGAGGTTGTACGCCTGGGGGCCGGCGCGGATGTGCTCATCCACGAAGCGACCGGCGAGATGCCCGGACATTCCTCCGCCCGGCAGGCCGGCGAGATCGCCCGGCAGGCGCAGGCCGGCAGCCTGTACCTGATCCACTACCCCGCTGGGGAACAGGCTCGCCACGATCTGGTGGCTGATGCGCAAACCACCTTCCCCGGCAAAGTGGCCCTGGCCAAAGATTTTATGACCATTGATTAGGAAAAATCCATGACCGAAAAAAACACCTTTGACATCCTCCTGCTCATCGCCCGTCCCGCCGCCGGCAAAAGCGAAGTGATCGATTACCTGAAAAAGACGCCCCCCGATGTGCGCGCGGAGCGCTTCCACATCGGCCCGTTCGCCGAGATCGACGATTTCCCCATGCTGTGGACCTGGTTCGAAGAGGATGCCCTGCTGGAGAAGATGGGCCATCCCCGCCTGCACAGCGACGAGCGTGGTTTCTTCCACAATGCCTATCTCTGGGACCTGTTGATCGAGCGCATCGGGCTGGAGTACCAGAAGAAGCTGCGGGATATTCCCGATTATGCCGAGACCTGCACCACGATCATCGAATTCTCACGCGGCACAGAACACGGCGGCTACCGTTCGGCCTTCGCCCACCTCGACCCGCAGATGCTGCCCAAAATGGCGGTGCTCTACATCGATGTATCCTGGGAAGAATCCTTGCGCAAGAACCGTAAACGTTTCAACCCCGATAAACCCGACAGCATCTTAGAACACGCCCTGCCGGACTGGAAGCTGGAGCAACTGTATAAAGAAATAGACTGGGATGAGGTCAGCGCCGCAGATCCGGCATACCTGGATATCCAGGGAGTGCGCCTGCCCTACGTTGTCTTTGACAACGCCGACGATGTGACCACAGAGCGCGGCGCCGCGCTGGGAGAACGGTTGGAAGAAGTGTTGGGGAGGTTGTGGGAATTGTATAAGAGAGCATAATGAAAGTAACCTTGGTTGTTTCAAGTAAGGGAGGGACAAATGGACGGCAGAAAGCTATTGAAACCGCTGGTCGGCATATTCTTTATGCTGCAACCTGAACGATGTCTATCCTGATGAGCGCTCGATGTTGGTGGCAGAAGGCATCTTGCAGGCGCGCTATCGCCACTGTCCCGATTATTCCTGCGAGCAATTGTTGCGGCCCGGGGAGCCGGCCTTGCTGGCGGTAGATATGGGGCCGATCAGCATTGTCTTCAACGCCGGTCATCGCATTCGCATCAGCATCACCTCCTCCAATGCGCCCAGCTTTTCCCCGAACCCGAACACCGGCGACATCTATCTCGAAGCAGGTGCAGCGGGACAGGTCGCCCATACCATGATTTTGCATGATGCCGATCATCCCTCGGCGGTCATCCTTCCGGTGAAGTGACCTGAATATACGCCACACCAGCCTTGCTCGCCAGGTTGCCCAGTGTGTCGTAGCCGTACTGCCAGGTGCCCATGTCCGGGTCGATCATCTGCGTCTTGCGCCCGGCGTAGTTGTAGCTCAAGCTGGTGGTATATTGCCCGTTGTTGTCCACCTGCACCAGCCGGTCCAGCGCGTCGTAGCTGTAGGTGATCTGCAGGTTGAGCGGGCTGTTCACGTTCACGCCGTTCAAGGGGATCACCTGCGCTGTCCGCCCCCACACATCGTACAGCGTGCGCGTGGCGTTTGCCGCCCGGGTCGGTCAGGCGCGTTTCCAGGTCGAAGCAGGCGAAACTGGCGAAGGTCCCGTGTTTGCACTAAAAAATAGAATTGGCGTCTATTTGCGCAAAACTAAGGTAAGATCGTTATTCTCTCAAGGAGTTGTTCACCAACTTACTAAGAATTCGAATATAGAAATTAACGGAATATTGACTTTCCAGAATATAAAAATTGTGAACATAACATAGAAGGCCGTTACCATTAGGGAAGGGATGGATAAAAACCACAAGTTGCCTCTTTTCATTATTCTGCACCTTTCCTCTTCAGCGAATTCAGAAGTGACAAGGGTATCAGCGATCTTCAAATATATTACCGGTGTGGCAAAGAGAATTCTGCGAATGGTATTAAGTAGGATAAACCAACCCAATCCAAACCATAGTGACAAAACTAAGCCAAGGAGGGTTGGAAATAGAAAAAACGCAGCCAGCCTAAGTCTCTGGGGAAATGTTAACTCGTTCTCTACTGACATAGCATACACTCCGGTTGTAAAAAATCAGTCTTCGCGTTTTTGACAAAATCTTTGTGGTAGACCCATCAAGTTGAATGCTTTCAATGATTTCTTGCGCCTGGGCATCCATCGCTTCATCGCCACTCTTATAAACGTAAGCCCAGATATTGCCCCCTTGGGATCTTATCGCATGCACTTCTATTGTTTGTAAAGCACCAGGGCCTCTATTTTCGACCCGGATTCTATTGTCATCCCCTTGCATTTTTGCAATTGGAATTTCTATAACGGCTTTGCTAGCTTCAAAGTCTCCGGTTCTAATTATAGCCGGCTCCTGAATCACCGAAACCGAATCTAAGCCATATAAATTCCTTATTCTCTCAATGTCATCCTCTAAATCAGGCCTATCAGCCTTAGAATTTGAAAGACAGGCCCCCCCATGGATTTCAACTAGAGGGCCCCTTTTATCCCAAAAGTAGCGTTTAGCATCTAATAAGATTTGGCCGTTTCGCTCGTAATATTCTGCTTTCCAGTTCGCAGGCTTTTCCAGGCGAATGCCAGCCTCTGAGTTCTCGTAACGTTGCAGCGGCGGGTTTGGGGTACATCCCGAAACCAGGAATACTAAACCAGGCAGGATGAGTAGAAAGCTTAGCCAATGCCACTTGCCTGAATAACCGGAACGCTCGCTGGGCTTCTTCGAGTGATCAGTCATATCATCGATCCTTATCTTCGGATACATTATTTTAGTAGATTTTCTGCCATTGTTGATCACAAAGTTCCCACCTACGCGAAATCGGCCTCGCCAGGCATACCGTGCACCAGCTCCCCTATTTTGGATCGTTGCCTCCAGCAATAATCCTGGCAGCTCGTTATCTGGTGCCACGGCTGGAGATAGCAAGGCCACCAGGAAAACAATCAGCCAGACAACCCAAATGAACCGTTGCGCTTGTGGCTTTTTTGTGGCAAAATTCATAGAAAGATGCTCGGTAAGGTTGGGGTGTATGATGAACGATGCAAGAAAAAGTTCCAACCGCACGAATAAGCTCGTAATTGCGAGCTTATTCGTAGTTTGTTTCCTCATCGGATTATTTGCAGTGATCTGGCGCGGACGGATAGACTCAGTGGGTCAACTTGAAACCCCCACTGCGCTCAGTTACCAGCGGACACAACGACCAACTGCCCTTCCCTATACTTCAACCAGCACGCGCTTTCTTTCTTCACCCACACTTCCTGTTACATTTGCCACGCCAGCGCCTTCCCCGGTTCCGATCCAAATTACAAGAATCGTCGATTTTGGCAAAGGAACAATTTCTCCCGTGTATGCTTCACCGGATGGTAAGCTGGCAGTCATTATCCAGGATGGCGCCATCTTGCGCTGGTTTGACGCACAAACCTATGCCGAGTTAGGCTCTGTGGAGTTCAGTGATTATCGCGGCGGTGGGCCAAATCGAATTTACTTCAGCCCTGATAGCAAACTGGTTGTTGTGCAATTAGCGCTGGGAGGCGACATCATCGATTTAGCCAACCAAAACATACTGGGGGGTGTCAGCGAAGCCTATGGTTTTGCTTTTTCGCCGGACAATCGCTACCTGGCATACCTGGCTGACCATATTACTACCGAAGGATCGAATCATAATATCGGTCTATATGATCTCGTTGAAGGCAGAGATGTCAGCGGCGAACCGTTTGTCGGGGATGGGCTGCGCTTCAAGGCCCTATCTCCAGACCTTCCTCATCAATTGATGAGTTTCCCGGCGATCAGCCCGGATGGCCGCCTGGTGGCTGCGGGTCATTCTGATCAGCGCGTCTATATCTGGGATCTGCAGAGCGGCGAGAGATACTTCGCCCTTGAAGGGCACGCGGCCGAGGTAACCTGCGTGGCTTTCAATCCTGATGGGCAGATGATCGCTTCTGGCAGCAGGGATGGCACTGTGCGTCTATGGAGTCCCACTACGGGTAAGCTGTTGCGCGTGGTGACTGGATTCCTGGATGATATCACAACCATAAAATTCTCGCCCGATGGTCAGCAGCTAATCGCCAGTATCAGCGAACAGCCGGATCAGGTTTACGATTTGAAGAGTGGGCAATTTATGGTTGAACCTGAGACTCAACATACTCCTGACCCACTCAGTGTTCACATGCACCGACAGGGATATATCCAGTATAGCTGGTCGACAGCCGTTCGTTTCAGCCCGGATGGGCGCAGCCTGGCCCTTGCCATGGGGAATATTCTCGTATGGGATAAAACATCTGGGGAAATATTGGCAGCACTCGAAAAACCCAGGGATGTAGCGATTGCTGCATTCACCTATAGTCCAGATAGCGCTCGCCTGGCAGCTCATAGCCAGCAAGGGGATGTATGGGTATGGGATATCGCCTCGGAAAAACTTACCTTGAATTTGACGAGTGAAACTTTGCGCGCACAGCAGGCGCTCTACTTGCCAGGAAATGGTTTAGGTGTGGCGATTGGATCTAGAAGTACAACCCAGGGTGGAATAACCTTTTCTCCGGATGGAGAGCAGGTGGTTTTTGGAAATGGAACAGCCATTGAGATTTGGGATATCCAAAAAGCCAGGAAGACACTTGTCCTGGAGCAAAACCAGCCACCCGCCTATGCTTCCCACATCTCCTATGCTGTAGATGGGCAGCGAATTTATGCCGTTCTCAACCGCAACAAGCGGGCGGCAATATGGGATGCGTCCACCGGGGCACTCCTACGTGAAGTGCATCTGCCCCATGTCGATCCGAATGCCTACACAGCTTCAGACCTGAACGGGCCGCTATTTGTCCGCAGCAACTATTCGGCAGACCAGGACTGGATCGAGTTGTGGAATCTGGACAATGGACAAATGTTCAGGCTGGATATGCCTTCCCGCGAAAGTGCGTTCTTACGCTTCAGCCCGGATGGCAGTTTATTGGCGGCGGTCAACCGCATGAATTTCAGGGATGAGTTTTTGTACTTTTGGAAAACCGGCACCGGTCAGCTTGTGCATGTTACGGATAAGACATTCGATATGGATGATTTTGCCATCAGCCCTGATAATGCCTCACTGGCCTCTGGCAGCATGGGGAAAGTGGACATTTGGGATATCCACAATCTGGCTGAAAGCGCCAGGCAGCCGGAGATTACGCCGGCGATCCCTCCGCCCAGTTCCACCCCTTGGGGAGGCTCGTCAAATCAGAAGAAACCAACGGCCACCCCTCATCCAGCTCAATCCAGGACCCCCTTGCCGCCATTGGCCGGCGCCATATCGCTTGCCAATGCACAACAGGTGACTGAAATTTCTCGTTTTGGCGCCGGCGTTGTTGAACAAATTGCCTGGGCGCCATCTGGCGCAGCCTTCACGGCCGTGGGGCCGCTGGGCGTTTACCGCTACACAGTCCAACCCGCCGATCAGACCATGAGTGAATACGATCACCTGGATGTGCATGCCTGGCTTTATAGTGCGATCGCCCTCGTAGATGGGCGCACCTTGGCTGCTGGGGTGAGCGCGGATCGCATCAAAGTTTGGGATCTGGCATCCGGCGAAGCGCTCGTCGAAGTGAATGGTGGTGGCCAGCCGGCGCTCAGCCCGGACGGCGAAAAGCTGGTCTACATGGGTGAGAACAACACCCTGCAGGTCTGGAATTTGACTGCCGGGCAGGTACAGGCCTCCCTGCATAACTATTCCGGATATTCGCGCTTGCCAGTCTTTAGCCCGGATAGCAGGCTGGTAGCGGCTGCGCAGTCGCGTGAAACAAACACGTTTGTTCGCGACTCGGTGCGCATGTGGGATAGCGATACGGGCGCGGTCGTTAACGCCGTGGGTGGGCCGGATAACCTGATTACCGATTTATCTTTTAGTCAGAGTGGCCGCTATTTGGTCGGGGCGGCGGGCGGTTCGGCCTGGATTTGGGATGTTCGTCCGGGGATACAGCCAGTCTCGATCAAACTTTATGAGCCCACCATAAACATGGCATATTACGGGCTGGTGGATTACGCACACCGGGTCACTGCGCTTGCCATCAGCCCCGACGATCGTACTGTGGCCATTGGCGATAGCAGGAACAATATCTGGTTATATGATCGAGCAAGCCAAACGCTGCTGCGCAAGTTGGAAGGCCATTCCAATGCGATTCACCGTTTGCGGTTCAGTCCAGATGGTGCTTCTTTATTATCGATCGATCAAGATGGCAACCTGATGTTGTGGAAAACCGCCTCTGGAAAATTGTTAAGCGCTTTGGTTCAACATACTGGACAGATTCAAGGACTGGTTTTCCGTACAGATGGCAACCTGGCAGCCTGGGACGGAGGCACTTACTGGACGATTCACCCACCCGATGGCGCTGTGTTGAATATCACGCATACCTATTCTGGCACCATCCTGGCAGCCAGCCCGATCGGTGACTGGCTGGCGGTTTATTCCCCTTATCGAATGTCGCTGTGGGATGCTCGCACCGGCGATTACCGCCAGACTTTGGAAGGACAGGCCGAAGAGATCTGGTTTGACTATTACCGCGGTGAACCGGTGCTGCGCGGTTTTGGCAAAGCTGTTTTTAGCCCGGATGGCAGCCTGTTAGCCAGCGCTGGCACAGGCGGCGTGTGGCTTTACAGCGCACAAGATGGGCGCTTGCTCCACCAGTTTCCCAGCTACAATACCCAGGAGGTCAAGTCGGCCAGTTTTAGCGCCGACAGCCAATGGCTGATCACTTGCCTATACGACTGGGGGCAAAGCATCCTGGATGCGCAGTCTGGCGAGACCGTTATGGATGCCTATGGATGTGGAAACGATTACGCCATCAGTTCCGATAAACGCTGGATAGGAACACTCACAGCAGACTGGGGCAAGACTCCATCCCTGGTAATCTGGGATACCGCTTCTCGGCAGTTATACAAAACCATATCCTTTAGCGAAGATGTAAGTCCGGCTGGCCTGGCGATCAGCCCGGATGCCTGGTTGATCGCAGTTGGCCTGGCGGATGGGAAGATTCTTTTGATAGAGACAAATACCTTCCAAATTATTGCCACACTCAATGGACACCTGGGCAGTGTCAGCCGCCTGGCTTTTTCGCCAGATGGACAATATCTGGTTTCTGGTGGCATGGATGGCACTGTACGTTTTTGGGGTGTACCTTGATTATGGATTTAGCCGGCACTCCGCTGAGCATCTGCTACAACAGCCCGCCCTGCTCCGGCGTGCCCCGCGGAAAGCGAAAAGCTGTCTTATATCAGGACCACCAATTTTCTAAAGACCGTTTCATCTCCTCTCCCGGATTGAGTGGCACCCGAAACCACCACCAGCCCTCCTCCTCCCCTAAGAATGGTAAGAGAGGCTTTTCCACTTTTTCAGTTGCTTGAATGAAACGTTCATCCCAGCCATTGATCCATGATGATAGTTCGTTATAAATGTTGGGGGGGCAATTGTTCATTACCATCTGAAAAATGTCCCTGATGGTCAATTCATTTGTATACTCATCAATAATATACGGATAACCCTGCTCAACTTTTCTAACGAATCGGCTCCATCTGCGTGATAAATATTCAAGCGTTAGCTTGCGACCACATCGCCGAAATACGAGGTCAAGTGCGGGTTCTAACATTAGCATATCTTCCGAAGTCAGGTGAATAACCTCTTCCATTTCCATAGATTTATCCCTACTCTTCACTTTTTCTCAATCTGGGTGAGCCAGGAAACCTCAAAAACCTGCCCAACATTTATTCTGAAACTACACTCACAAAGTCACAGCTATCTTGTCCATGTGCATAATCCTAACCCTGGAAATCGCCATCATTCATTTGCATCTCTATTGTGCCGTGTCGCAGGTAAATTGAATACTTTCAACGATTTCTTGCGCCTGTGCATCCATCGCTTCATCACCACTCTTGTAAACGTAAGCCCAGATATTGCGCCCTTGAGACCATATCGCGTACACCTCTATCGTTTGTAAAGTACTAGGGCCTCTATCCTCGACCCGGATTCTATCTGCCTGTACAGCCTGAACACTCGTTGATCTTCTTTGAATGATCAGCCATATCATCGATCCTTATACTTCGGATACAGTATTTTAGTAGGTTTTCTGTCATTGTTGATCACAAAATTCTCACGTATTCGAAAGAGACCTCGCCAGGAAACCAATCCGTGCCAATCCCGCTATCCGTGTTCCATCTCTAAAACATCTGCGAGAATCAGCCTCCCATTTTACTATTTCGATCATCGCCCCCTCGACCACCCCTCGCAAGCGCACATCCAGTTCCTCCTCCGAAAAACAATCCGCGCAAATCCTGTAATCCGTGTCCCACCTCTTCAAAATATCTGCGAGTATCAGCGAAAATCTGCGTTCCTCCAGCCGCCCCAATTACCTGATTACCTTGTTGCCTGACTACCTGACCACCATGTACCTTATAATAAAAGTGAACCTTTTCCGCCGCAATCCCGTATCTACTTCAGTGGAGGCCTATGCACCCCAACGCCCCTAAACCCTCAGCTTTACCGGATGAACACACCAACCTGCCCGCTGGCTGGAACGACAGCCTCAAAGGCGACTTCCTGTGGACCAATTCCAACTTCGGCGAGGCCATGCCGGAAGTGATGACGCCCTTCACCTGGTCGCTGCTCCAGCAGGGCGCCCTGGCTGGCTGGATCCAGTTCCGGGGCCAGCCCACCTTCGGCAACCTGGGCGGGCGGCTGTACTTCAACGTCAGCGTGCTGGCTTCGATCTTCCACCTGATGGGCCGCGACCGCCAGCAGGCCCTGGAGGCCATCGAAGGCGTGCTGCACTCCAGCCTGCCGGAGGACATGCCCATCCCGCTCATCCCCGCCCCCCGCAGCTACCTGTTGTCGATCTTGCCCGGCCTGGTCGCCATGCAAATCCGCCAGATGCAGGATATCTGGGGGCTGCCGCGCTTGCTGGCTGCTAACCCGGCCTGGCACCGGGCCATGCGCCAGCGCCTCGACCAGGCCCAAACCGCCGCCGAGCTGGCGCGCCTGTGGAGCCAGGAGCTGCGCCCGCACATGAAAAAGGTCTGGTCCGGCGTGCTGAGCAGCGCCAATTACTACTCCAATTACTGCACCCCCCTGCGCCAGAAACTGGCCCGCCTGGTGGGCGAGGACGACGCCGACGCCCTGATCTCCGGCCTGAGCAGCCCGAGCGAAACCCTCGCCAGCCTGGGATTGGTGTTAGGCCTCTCGCGCCTGGCCCGCGGCCAGATCACCCGCCAGGCCTACCTGGAGCAAAACGGCCACCGCGGGCCGCAGGAGTTCGAAGTCTCGGCGCCGCGCCTGGGCGAAGACCCCGCCTGGCTGGAGCGGCAGTTGGCCGAGTTCGAGCAAGCCCCCGTGGACGTCGACGCCATGTTGGCGCAGCAGCGCGCCGCCTCCCAGGCCGCCAGCCAGCGCCTGCGAGAGCGCCAGCCGCGCCAGGCCGCGGCCCTGCTCCGCCAGGTGGCGCAGATCGCCCCGCGCGGCCGCCTGCGCGAGGCCTCCCGCTCCGAGTTGGGCCGCGTCACCTGGATCGTGCGCGCCTGGGCCCTGCGCGCCGGCGCCCTCAGCGGCATTGGCAAAGATGTCTTCTTTCTGAGCATCGCCGAAACCCTGGCCTTGCTGGGCGGCGATCGCAGCCCCCTGACGCACGTCCCCGCCCGGCGGCAGGTGGACGCCCGCCTGCGCGCCCTGCCGCCCTACCCGCCCGTGATCCGCGGGCGCTTCGACCCCTTCCAGTGGGCGCAGACCGCCGCCGCTTCGGGCAGCTCTTCCGGCGTGTACGACGCCTCTGCCCCGCCCCTGCCAGCCGCCAGCGATAAGCCCGCCACGTTGCGCGGCGCCCCCGGCTCTGCTGGCTGCGTCGAGGGCCGCGTGCGCCGCCTGGACAGCCCGGAACAGGGCGACCTGCTGCAAGCCGGCGAAATCCTGGTCACCGCCCTGACCAACGTAGCCTGGACGCCGCTCTTCCCGCGCTGCGCCGCCGTGGTCACCGACGTGGGCGCCCCGCTCTCGCACGCCGCCGTCGTCGCCCGTGAGCTGGGCATCCCGGCCGTGGTCGGCTGCGGCGACGCCACCGCCCGCCTGCACACCGGCGACCGCCTGCGCGTGGACGGCGGCGCCGGCCTGGTCGCCATTCTGGAACTGGCCGGGTCCGGACCACCGCCTGCACCTTAATTTCAATTCAGGAGGATTATGAACCCCACACCACCCCTCGCACCAACCGTCTTCGTCAGCATGTGCCGTTCCGCCCTTGGCGCGCAGCACGTGCGCTTCCTGGCGCACAGCCTGCGCACTTTTGGCGGGCCTTTGAGCGGGGCCCCGCTGTGGGTATTTTTACCGCACTCCGCTTCAGCGCCGCTCGACCCCGAAATTGACCCGGGCCGCTTCTCCGGCTTAGACCCCGTGCATTTCATCCCCTTCAGCCTGGAGCCCGATGTTCCGGATTACCTCTTCAGCGAAAAAGTGCACGCCTGCGCCCGGGCCGAGGCCCTGGCAGATGCACAGGCGCGCACGTTGGTCTGGCTCGACCCGTCCTGCCTGATCACCAACCCGCCCGTGCTCTTCGACCTGGCCCCGGACCACGCCGCCGCCTTCCGCCCCGTGCACCACAAGAACGTTGGCCTGACCGCCCAGGAGCCCCTGGACGCCTTCTGGCAGGCTATCTACCAGGCGGTCGGCCTCCGGCAGGCGCCCTTCAGCCTGCCGTCCTTCGTCGACCGGCAGGAATTGCGGCCCTACTTCAACACCCACTGCTTCGCCGTCGATCCGGCGCAGGGCCTGCTGCGTGCCTGGCAATCGCACTTCGAGCGCCTGGCCGCCGACCAGGATTTCCAGGCCCGCGCCTGCTCGGATACCCTGCACCAGGTCTTCCTGCACCAGGCCATCCTGAGCGCCCTGGTCGCCAGCCGGCTGGAGCGGGGGCAACTCCGCATCCTGCCCCCCGAGTACAGCTACCCGTTGCACATGCACCCCCAGGTGCCCCCCCTGGACCAGCCTGCCACCCTGGACGAGCTGGTCTGCCCGGTGTACGAAGACGCTTTCGTCTATCCGGATACGCTCAACGGCCTGGCCGCCCAGCAGCCCCTGCGCGCCTGGCTGGAACAGCACGCTCCCGAAGTTCAGCCCGGCGCCTGATCAGAAAGCCGCGTACGTGCCGCCCTGAGGGATCTGCGCCAGGTCGAACGGCGTGATCTGGTAAACGTAATAGTTCAGCCAGTTGGCGAACAGCAGGTGCGCGTGGCCGCGCCAGCGCACCAGCGGCGGCTGGCTGGGATCATCGGCCGGGAAGTAGTTCCTGGGCGGCTGGATGGGCAGCCCCTTGTGCACATCCCGGTCGTACTCGGCCTTCAAGGTCAGCGGATCGTACTCCGAGTGCCCGGTGATGTAGAAATGCCGCCGGTTCTGCGAAGCCACGATGTACACACCGGCCTCCTCCGATTCGGCCAAGATTTCCAGCCCGGCCACCTTCTCGATGTCCCCGCGCCGGATTTCGGTATGGCGCGAGTGCGGCGCGAAGAACAGGTCATCGAAGCCGCGCAGCAAGCGTTCGTGGCGCGCCAGCGCCTTATGCAGGAACACCCCGAACATCTTCTCACCCAGTTCGTACTTGGGGATCCCGTGGCGGTGGTACAGCCCGGCCTGCGCCGCCCAACAGATGTTGAAGGTCGAGTAGACGTGCTTCTCCGACCAATCCAGGATGGCTTGCAGTTCCGGCCAGTAATCGACCTCTTCGAAAGCCAGGTACTCCACCGGCGCGCCGGTGATCACCAGCCCGTCGAACTTCTTATCCTGCACCTGCTCGAAGCTGGCGTAATGCGCCAGCAGGTGGTCCGCCGGAGTGTTCTTGCTGTCGTGCGAGGCCATGTGCATCAACGTGACCTCCACCTGCATGGCCGAGTTGCTCAGCAGGCGCAGCAGTTGCGTCTCGGTGGCGATCTTGGTGGGCATCAGGTTCAGAATCGCCATTCGCAGCGGGCGGATGTCCTGGCGCTGGGCGCGGCTGGCCCCCATCACGAAGATGTTCTCCGCTTCCAGGATGCTTCGGGCAGGTAAAGTGGATGGAATTACGACAGGCATGACAAACCTCCTATAAGATGGTTCTAAGACAGGGCCTGGTCCAGGTCCCACAAGATATCTTCGATATCCTCGATACCCACGCTCAGGCGCACGAAGTCGGGCGTTACCCCGCTGCTGGCCTGCTGCTCGGGGGTGAGCTGGCTGTGCGTGGTGCTGGCCGGGTGGATCGCCAGGCTGCGGGCGTCGCCCAGGTTGGCCAGGTGCGTGATCAGCTTCAGGCGATTGATGAAGCGCCGCCCCGCCTCCAACCCATCACGCACGCCGAAGCCCAGCATCGAGCCCGGCCCCTTGGGCAGGTAGCGCCGGGCGGCTTCGTGATCCGGGTGGCTCCCCAGCCCCGGGTAGGTCACCCAGCTCACCTGGGGATGCGCCGCCAGGAACTCTGCCGCCACCTGGGCGTTGGACACGTGGCGCTGCATGCGCAGGCTGAGCGTCTCCAGGCCCAGCAGGAACAGCCAGGAATTGAACGGCGACTGGCAGGCGCCGATATCGCGCAGGATTTGGCCGCGCGCCTTGGTGATGAAGGCCAGCGGGCCCAGGTCAGCGTACACCAGGCCATGATAGCCAGGGTCTGGCGTGGTGAAGTTGGCGAAGCGCCCGCTGCCGCCCCAATCGAAGTTGCCCCCGTCCACCAGCACCCCGCCAATCGAAGTGCCGTGCCCACCGATGAACTTGGTAGCGGAGTGCACCACGATGTTCGCCCCCCATTCGAAAGGCCGGCACAGGTAAGGCGTAGCGAAGGTGTTGTCGATCACCAGCGGCAGGCCGTGCTCCCTGGCGATCCCAGCCACAGCCTCCAGCGGGAAAACGTTGATGCTGGGATTGCCCAGGGTTTCGCCCCAGATCAGGCGTGTATTGGGGCGGATGGCACGGCGAAAGTTCTGCGGGTCGCGCGGGTCGACGAAGGTAGTTTCGATCCCCAGGCGCGGGAAGGTGCTGTTGAACTGGCTGTAGGTGCCGCCGTAGATCGCCGCCGAAGAAACGATGTGGTCGCCGGCCTGGCACAACGCCAGGACTGCGATCGTCTGCGCCCCATGCCCCGAGCTGGCTGCCAGGGCGCCCACCCCGCCCTCCAGGTCGGCGATACGCTGCTCGAAGACCGCGTTGGTCGGGTTCATGATGCGAGTATAGATGTTGCCGCTTTCCTCCAGGCTGAACAGGCGCGCCGCGTGGTCCGTGTCCCGGAAAGCGTAGGCCGCCGTCTGGTAGATCGGCGTCACGCTGGCCCCTGTGGTTGGGTCCGGCGCCTGCCCGGCGTGCACCTGGCGGGTGGTAAAACCGTACTTCCGGCTTGCAGAATCTGTAGTCATATGTGAGTCTCCTTGATCTTTGTAATCTGGCGAAATAAAAAGCGGCGGACAGCCCGGCGCAAACTCAGAGAATTTGCGGGATGGCTGTCCGCCGCCTGTCGGTAAACCGGGTAAACCCGTGGTTTACACGCTGATTGCGAAAGGCTTCGCTTTCGCCCTGGCGGTGGCAACAGCCCCCGCCTCAGGCATGGACATAGTGAAAGTAATCATTCTTGGCATCTTAACCTCAAATTCCATCCATTTTAGAAAGGAAGAAGGAATCTGTCAAGGGTGGATTATGCGCTAAAATATAGGTATGCAAGATACGGATGGCCGCCGCGCCAGGCGCGCGCAATCCGATAATTATCCTGCCGATCGATCCTCCGCCAACCAGCGCCAGAGTAAAAAGGAGTTCAAATGACTGAGTCGAATGTCTTGAAAGAATTCCGCCCCGAAAAGCTGCTGCCCAGCCTGATGGCCGGGCTGGTGGTAGGCATAATGACCATCCTCGTGCAGTTATCCTTTGCAAGCCTGATCTTCTCCGGCGACCTGGCCGGGTACATCTCCCGCGGCATTGGCTTCACCCTGTTCGGCGCCCTGGCGATGCAAACCGTCGCCACACTGCTGAGTTCTTTCCCTGGGATGATCTCCCTGCCGCAGGACAGCCCGGCGGCCCTGCTGGCGATTTCCGCAGGAGTGATCGCCGGCCAGATGGCAGCCGCGCCGAAAGAGGCCCTGTTCGCCACGGTGGTCGCCGCCATCATCCTGGCTTCCGTCCTGACCGGGCTGTTCTCCCTGGCCCTGGGCACTTTCAAGCTGGGCGGGCTGGTGCGCTACATCCCTTACCCGGTCATCGGCGGCTTCCTGGCTGGCACTGGCTGGCTGCTGGCCAGCGGCGCTGTTGGCGTCATGGCCGGTGTCTCACCGCATCTATCCACGCTGCCCCGCCTGTTCCTAGCAGAGGTTTTAGTCAAATGGCTCCCCGGTGTGCTCTTCGCCTTCCTGCTGTTGGCGATCTTGCGCCGGATCAGCCATTTCCTGATCATCCCCGGCATGGTTTTGGCGCTCTTCGTGTCCTTTTACCTGGTTGCAGGCATCGTTGGCCTGTCGCCGGCCGAGGCCGGGGCGCAGGGCTGGCTGCTGGGTCCCATCCCCCAGGGCGGCCTGTGGTATCCATTAGAATTCGAAGCCTGGAAGCTGGTCGACTGGCGCGTGCTCTTGAGCCAGGTTGGCAGCCTGGGGGCGGTGATGTTGATCAGCACAATTTCGATGCTGCTGAACGCCAGCGGCATCGAGGTCACCGCCCGGCGTGACCTCGATCTGAATCGCGAGCTGCGTGTCAACGGTTGGGGCAACCTGGCAGCCGGACTGGTCGGCAGCCATGCTGGTTATCCGGCCCTGAGCTTCTCCGTCCTGGGCCTGCGCGTTGGCGTCAACAGCCGGCTGATCGGCGTATTTGCGCTGTTACTGGTCGGCAGCATGCTCTTCTTCGGCGCTTCGCTGCTGAACTATTTCCCCAAGATGATCCTGGGCGGCCTGCTGTTTTTCCTCGGCCTGGCCTTCCTGGTGGAATGGTTGTACGATGCCTGGTTCAAGCTCTCCAGGATCGATTATCTGATCGTGGTTTTGATCATGGTCACTATGGGCACTGTGGGCGTAATGGAGGGCGTTGGCCTGGGCCTGGGCCTGGCAGTAGTCCTGTTCGTCTTCGAATACAGCCGCATCGACGTGGTCAAGCACTGCCTGACTGGCAACAACTTCCACAGCACCGTCGAGCGCCCGCGCCTGTACGAGAACCTGCTGCGTAAAAAAGGCGACTGGCTCTACATCCTTGAACTGCAAGGCTTTATCTTCTTCGGCACAGCCAACAGGCTGCTCGAGCGAGTCAGGCAGCGCATCCAGGCCGAGAACATCCCAACACCGCGCTTCATCCTGCTCGATTTCCGCCAGGTCAACGGGTTGGACGCCTCGGCGGTGGTTAGCTTTACCAAGATCAGGCAGTTAACCCAGGCTCACCAGATCATACTGATATTCACCGACCTCAAGCCGCGCCTGCGACACCAACTGGAAAATGACATCTTCCTGGAAAGCGAGCAGGCCTTCTGGCATATCGAACCAGATCTGGACCACGGCATGGAATGGTGCGAGGAACAGATCATCCACACTTTCGAAGAGGTTGGCTTGCAGACCCGCCCGATGACCGCCCGCATGAAGCAGCGCTTGCAGGAGGGGAGATCTGGCCCACCGCACCCCGGCCTGGCCGACCTGTACGAAAGCAGCGAGGCTCCGCAGCTCGAGCCCTTGCCAGTAGCCGGACTGGAAAAATACATGGAGCGCATCGAGGTGGGCGCCGACCATGTTTTGATTCGCCAGGGCGATATTTCCAAGAACCTGTATTACATCGCCAGCGGGCAGGTGACCGTACAACTGGAGGGCCAGGATGAGACCCTGCGCATCCGCAAGACCGGCCCAGGAACGGTGGTTGGGGAGATGGGCATCTACCTGGGGAAGCTGACCTCGGCTCAGGTAGTTACCACTCAACCTAGCGTCATCTACCGCATGTCCGCAGACGATTTGGATCGTATGGAACAAGAGGCCCCGCTCATCGCAGCTACCTTCCATCGCTACATTGCCCAAATGCTCTGTGAGCGCGTCTTGAGCACCACCAGCACTCTGCAAGCGATGCTGAAGTGAGCCCCGGCTCCAGATCCTGGATTTCAGCCGCCGCTCTGTATTAGATCGCCATCCCATGGACCTATCCCCCTTCTTGAAAGAACTGGTCAAACTCCTGCAGCGCACCTTCCCGGAAAACATCGTGATCCGTTCCAATTTTGAAAGTGGCGAGTTTTTCATCGACGCCGATCCCACGCGCATGCAACAAGCCATTATGAATTTAGTTTTCAATGCTCGCGACGCAATGAGTGAGAGCGGCGAATTACTCATTACCCTCTCCAGATCTGAGCTGCGAAAGCCGATGAAATGTGTTACGTGTGGGGAGGTGATGGAGGGGAACTGGATACAAATCTTCATCCATGATAACGGGGACGGCATTCCGGCAGCAATCATCAACCACATCTTCGAACCTTTTTTCACCACCAAAGCGCCTGGGCAAGGCACTGGCCTGGGATTGGCTCAGGTTTATGGTATCATCAAGCAACATAGCGGGCATATCACTGTGAGTATGGTCGTGAAGCCCTGGAAATTCTGCAACAAAGCGCAGCGGAGATTAACTGGTGCTTAGCGACGTAGCCATGCCCGAGATGGGCAGTATCAAACTCCTGCGCAGTATGCGACAACTAGGGCTGGCATTGCCAGTGGTATTCATCACCGGGCACCCAATGCAGGAGGAATTACAAAAGTTGCAAACAGAGGAACCAATCGCCTGGCTGCTCAAACTGCCCCGGTTGCGGCAATTAGCCCAGGCCATAAACCAGGTGTTATCCAAATGATTCTCGCATCAGTGGGGTTTTTTCTATGTCCAGCTTGGTCAATATCCTGATTCTGGCAATTGAGGCCATCTGCCTCGCCGGAGCTATCCTGGCGCTGCACCGCCTCAGCCCTGTCATCAGCCTGCTTCCGGTGGTCTTCCTGATGGGTGGGTTGTCCTCGGCCCTGCAATTGAGTGCGCCAGGCATGTTTACTATCACACTGCCAGGGCAGACAATCACCCTGGCCCAGGGCTCCTTCATGTTACTGCCCGTAATCCTGATGGGACTATTGGTGATCTATGTTATCAACGGTTCCCAAAAAGCCCGCCATACTTTTTATGGCCTGCTCATCATTTCTCTCATTACTGCCATCTTCCAAACTCTACCAGCGATCTACCCATCCACCACAAAAGGTGTAGTACTTCTGGGAAATCCGGCGGGGCCTTTGCCTCGGATCCCGATCGCATCTTCGCTGACCTTAATCCTAGATATGATGCTCCTGGTACTGGTCTACCAGACGGCCAGCAACCTGCGTAACCGTTTCCCCAGCCGGCTGGCAGGTGGCCTGGCGCTGATGGTCACACTTTGGGGCGATGCCCTGCTCTTTCCAACCCTGGCCTACCTGGGCAGGTCTGGCTGGGCCAGCCAGATTCCCATAAACCTGTTGGGAAAGAGCCTGGTCGGTCTGTTGCTCTGGCCATTGGTTTCTTTATACCTCTGGCGCGCTCCCGAGACATTCTTGGAGAGCGCGGCCACAAAGCAACGCCCGGTCTTTGATATGTTTATGACGCCCTTGCAACTGGAAGCTAGCGCCCGCTATCAGTACAGCCTGCTGCGCACAATCAGCCAAATCGATCAGTTGATCCTGCGCAGCGAGCATGCACAAGGACTCATCGAAGGAGCCTGCGAACTGCTCGCTCAAGGTCGCGAATACGAACTTACCTGGATCAGTTTGTTGGAGGGAAACTCCTCAACGCCACATTTTGCTACCAGAGCAGGGAAGCAAGCAAGTGATCTGGATACAGCTACATCGTCTCCTATTACGCCTCTGGCGGCCGAAATGATCGAAAAAGTTTCCACACTGCTCCAACCGGTGTTGTGGAAGACAGATTCACGCCAGACTCGTTTTGAACTGCACAATCGGAAAGGGGTACAGGCCACCAGTCTTCGCTCAGCCGCCGCTTTTCCCATGCGGCACCAGGAGCGCATCCTGGGCATTCTGGGCGTGCATTCCAGCCGTTTGCGAGTTTTTGATAACCCCCAGGAGGTAGAATTGCTTCAGGAACTGGCCGACAACCTGGCATATGCCCTGGTCAGCCTGGAAGCCCGCCAGCAGCAATCCTTCCTAGGCATCGCAGCTAAAACCATGCGGGATGGCCTGATCATCACAGATCTGGGTGGCAAAATTATTTACGCCAATCCCGCTGTTGCTGAAATGCTCGACAACCAGCTAAAAGATTTACAAGGGCATAGCATCTTTTCGTTCATGTCCCCAGATCAAGTTGAACTCGTACAGCGCTCATTGTTGCCTGCCCTACGCCAGGAGGGCTCCTTCACAACCGAAGTCGAACTACCCGCACCGCATGGCAACCGCGTTTACTCACTGAAAGTTGCCCTGGTGCGCAGCGCCAGAAACCAGGCTCAAAACAGCGTCATCAGCGTGCGTGATATCACCAGCCACCGTATCTACGAACATCGCTTGCTGACCCTCAATCAAATCACCACCGAACTGGTCCAAATCCACAACCCACAAGAACTTTATCAAACCATCCTGAACGCCAGCGAGGAACTCTTCCAGGCCGACTCCAGTGCCATTTTCTTGTTTGATGAAGACGCCCGTATCGAGGCGATTCATCCACACCGTTTACCGGAGCCATTTCTCAAACAAATCGAGATTTATCCGCTGGTCTTCTCCGATGATGTACAGGGCAGTTCCAGCCAGGTTTATTTTGTGCCCGACACGTCCAAAGACCCTCTCCCTAAGGGGCACATGCGCCTGATGGCGGAAAATGGTCTGATGTCTTTTCTGAACCTGCCCATTTTCTATCAGTCCAGGCCGTTAGGCGTTCTGGCGCTCTACTATCACCAGCCGCGCCAGTTCCAGAACAGTGAAATACAACTTGGTCTGACGGTTGCCAACAGTCTGGCAATTGCCCTGCAAAATGCCCGCTTGTACCAGGCTGAACATAATCAAAGCCAACTGGCCGAAGCGCTCTTCCAGGCTACCAATGCCCTCAACAGCAGCCTGGATTTGGATACCGTTCTGGATCAAATCCTGGAGCAAACCAGCCGCGTTGTACCTTGCCGTTCGGTCAACCTGATGTTGATCGAAGACGATCGAGCGCGCGTCGTTCGCCAGTTGCACCGTTCGCCAACCGGCAAAGTGCAAAGCATGGCTGGCGGTCCAGACCTGCCCCTCAATACCGCCACCTTGCAGCATATCCTGCAAACCAGGCAGCCGCTACTGATCCCAGATACTGTAGGCAATCCCATTTGGCTCTCCCTTCAAACAACCACCTGGATCCGCTCCTATGCGGCTGCCCCGCTGCAGATCCGGCAGAAAGTTATCGGTTTTCTCAATGTCAACAGTGATCGGCCGAACTTCTTCGATCAAGAAACCACCCATCGCCTGCAAGCCTTCGCCTCCAGCGCAGCCGCGGCCATCCATAACGCCCGCCTATACCAAGATTTACGCTCACACACCCAGGAATTGGAAAATCGTGTGCGTGAGCGCACCGCCGAATTGAGCGCGGCCAAAGAACATATCGAGGCTATCCTGGCTTCTGTGCCTGATGCTGTTTTCGTCCTGGATGAAAACGGGCAGCTCCTCGAAGCCAACCAGGCCGGTGAGGCATTACGCCTCCAGGCTCAATTGAACAACATCAACCTATTCGAACCCAACTTCTTATCCCAATTGGCCTCGGGCAAGCCTTTGGACGAGAATACACTCCGTGAACTGCAGAAGCGTACATACCAGGCCCACGCCTCCCCCCTGCCTTTACCAGATGGGCAATCTGGTCTGGTGATTGTTTTCCGCGATGTCACTCGCTTCCGCGAACTGGATCAGATGAAAACGCGCTTCGTTTCAGATGTTTCCCACGAACTGCGCACGCCTCTCACCAACTTGAGCCTGTATCTGGATTTGTTGGCGGAAGAGGCGGATATCGAACGGCAAAAGCGCTACCAGGCTACGCTGCGCCGCGAAACCGAACGTCTCACGCAACTCATCGAAGACCTGCTGACCATCTCCCGCCTCGAGTCGAAGCGCATGGCGATTTACATCAAACCCGTGGACATCGATTTGCTCACCAGCCAACTGGTGCAGGATCGTACCCCCATGGCCCAACAACGACGCCTGAACCTTACCTATGGGCACAATGCCGATATCCCACAAGGATTGGCTGACCCCCGCTTGCTGACGCAGGTGCTCTCCAATCTGCTCACCAACGCCCTCAACTACACCCCTGCGGATGGCCAAATCCATGTAAGTTGCGAATGCCAGCGTTCCAATGCCAATACCTGGATCACCATTTCGATCAAGGACAACGGCGTCGGCATCTCATCAGATGAAATTCACCTGATCTTCCAGCGTTTCTACCGCGGCTCAGCCAGCCGCCAGACCGGAGCGGCCGGCACCGGCCTGGGCCTGGCTATCTCCAATGAAATCCTGGAGCAAATGAATGGACATATCACCGTACAAAGCCAACCTGGCAAGGGTAGCACCTTCGTTGTCTGGCTTCCAGCCGTGCTATAATTTTCTTGTTCTGCTTGCATGACTTATTCCGAAACCCACAGTGAGGAGGAAGCATGTTCGATCAAGACAAATTAGAGCAACTTCGCCAGGAGATGCAAGCCTGGGAAGAAAACGATCTCCAGCGCAGCATCGCCAGCCTGCCCGAGCGCAAACAGGAATTCATCACCACCTCCTCTGAGTTAATCCAGCGCCTGTACACGCCACTGGACATTGCCTCCCTGGATTACATCACAGACCTGGGGCTGCCGGGTGTATACCCTTACACGCGCGGCGTGCACCCCACCATGCACCGCAGCCGTCTGTGGACCATGCGCATGTTCGCCGGCTTCGGCACCGCTGAAGAGACCAACCAGCGTTTCAAATACTTATTGGATCAGGGACAGACCGGCTTATCGATCGCCTTTGATTTGCCCACTTTGATGGGGTACGATACCGATGCCCCTCAGGCTTTAGGCGAGTTCGGCAAATGTGGCGTGGCGGTCTCTTCGCTCAAAGATATGGAAATCCTGCTGGCGAGCATCCCTCTGGATAAAGTTTCCACCAGTATGACGATCAATTCACCGGCGGCGATCATTTGGGCCATGTACATCGCAGCCGCCGAAAAACAAGGCGTGCGCGCCGACCAACTGCGCGGCACCACCCAAAACGATATTCTCAAAGAGTACATAGCCCAGAAGGAATACATCTTTCCTCCACAGCCCTCCATGCGCCTGGTGACCGACACCATCGAATTTGGTACATCCACAGTCCCTCAATGGAACACCATCAGCATCTCGGGCTACCATATCCGAGAAGCCGGTTCCACCGCCGCCCAGGAGCTGGCATTCACCCTGGTTGACGGCATGGAATACGCACGCTGGGCGCTGCAACGCGGCCTAGATATCGATGATTTTGCCCCGCGCCTGTCTTTCTTCTTCAACGCGCACAACGATTTCTTCGAAGAGATCGCCAAGTACCGCGCCGCCCGCCGCATATGGGCCAGGGAGATGCGCAATACCTTCGGCGCCAAACAACCTCGCTCCTGGCTGATGCGCTTCCATACCCAGACCGCTGGCGTTTCACTCACCGCCCAACAGCCCGAGAACAATGTTGTGCGCGTGGCAATCCAGGCCCTGGCCGCTGTGCTGGGCGGCACGCAATCCCTGCACACCAACAGCATGGATGAAGCCCTGGCCCTGCCCTCCGAGCTGGCAGTCACCATCGCCCTGCGCACCCAGCAGGTAATCGCCGAAGAATCGGGCGTTACCAACACAGTCGATCCCCTGGCAGGCTCCTACTTCGTCGAAGCGCAGACCAACCGCATCGAAGCCCAGGCCTACGACTACTTCCGCCGCATCGAAGAACTGGGAGGCGTGCTGCCAGCTATCGAGAAAGGCTTCTTCCAAACCGAGATTTCCGATGCCGCTTACCGCTACCAGCGCGAAATCGACCAGGGCCTGCGGAAAATCGTAGGGATAAACGCTTATGCTGACGATAAACCACTGACGATCCCGCTCCTGGAGATGGACCCGCAGGGCTACGAACGCCAGCGCGACCGCCTGGAGCAGGTGCGCGCTAGCCGCGACGCCGGACGCGTGGGTCAGGCTCTCGACCGCCTGCGCCTGGCCTGCCAGGGCACTCAAAACACCATGCCCTTGATCTTGGAAGCCGTGCACGCATACGCCACCCTGGGCGAGATCGTTGGTGTGATGAAAGAAGTTTTTGGAATTTACGAAGAGCCCACCTGGATCTGATCCGAGAGATCGTATATGAGGATGCCATGAACCTGCAAGAGCGCGTGGTCGCCATCACCGGAGCCACCGGAGGTCTGGGCAGTTACGTTACGCTCCGTTTAGCTAAACTAGGGGCGAAACTGGGCCTGTTCAGCAGCAGCCAGGAAAATCTAGACCATCTGATTGAGAGCTTGAGCCTACCTGGTGACCGCTATCTGACGCTTGCCGGTGATTTACGCACTTCCAGCGCAGCCCAGACGGCCGCAGAAGCCACTCTGGAAAAATTCTCGCGCGCTGATATCCTGCTGCACTTCGTTGGCGGTTGGACTGGCGGGTCTCCATTGCTAGAGACCAGCTCCGATCATCTCAACTACATGCTCGAGCAGCATGTCTGGAGCACTTTCTATATCATCCAGGCTTTTTTACCGCTCATGGTCTCACAGCGGTGGGGGCGCGTCATTGCAATTTCATCTCCACTGGCAGGGTTACCCGGTGCCAATAATGCCCTCTATGCCGCCGCCAAAGCAGCTCAGGAAACACTCATCCTCAGCCTGGCATCGGAAATTGCCAACAGCGGCGTGACTGCCAATATCATCCGAGTCCGGGCCATCGACGTCAAAAACCTGAAAGAAGAAAAACCCACCCCGGCCCAGGCATCCTGGGCCACGCCCGAAGAAATCACTGCCGCCATCCTATACCTGTGCTCAGAAACAGCCAGCCTGATCAATGGGGCGCGCATACCGCTGCATGGCGCACCCTAGACTCACAGAAAACGCAAAGCGCCATCAAGCGCTGAACTACGGAACGCCGCCCATCAATACCAGCGGCAGGTAGAAAAACCCTTGCCCTGAACACTGCACGCCGATCGTAAAATCGCTGATGGCGTTCTTGTAGCCATCTACAACGATGTAGAATAATTGTCCAGCCTGGATATTGAGCGTTACGCTCTCATTCGCAGCCGTGTCGCTCTTAGTCAGGCAGTTTTGATTACTGCAAGCCCCGCTAGCGCCATCCAGGATGAACAAATCCAGGTCCGCCGACATATTGGTCAAAGTGATCGTAGCCTGCCCCGTCAGGCTGGGAGAAAAACGATAAGTCACTTCGGGGCCGCTTTCAGTCCACGTTGAGCATGGATAGCTGGTGATCTGGTTATTGGACCCGGGCTGATCGTTCCGGCCGTTGTACGTGCTCCCGCAGAAAATCGGCATATTGGGGATACATACCCCGCTTTGGCAAGCGCTGGTGGTGGCGTTCGCATTATTCGTATATTCCGAATTTTCACCCACCGAGTATGCCCGCACGCGGTAAAAATATTGGCTTGTGCAGGGCAGGTTAGTATCCGAATAAGCCGTGGCATTGGCCGCCACCGTTGTGATTTGAACCCAATTGCTGGCGCCGTCCAGTGAGCGTTCAATCTTGAAGCCATCTTCCTCTGTAGATTGATCTATCCAGCGCAGATCGATCTGCGAAGGGGATACTGCCACCGCGCTCAAATCGCTGGGCGCGGTGGGTGTGCAGCCTGTGACACGGCTCCAGCCCAGGTTTAACGCTGCCGCGCCGCCCTCGTCGAAATATTCAACCTTCAGTTCGTGTGGGCCTCCAGTTAATTGGATATCTACACTATATGCTCCTACCTGGGGGTACCAGGCATCGATCTGCAACTGTCCATCTACCCAGAAACGCACCCCATCATCATTAGTCAACTGGAAACGGTACGCACCACACGCAAAATCCACTGTCCGCTCAAAGCGAGCGCTGAAGCGGTTCTCGGGCAAATCGTAGCCTGGGCTACCATAGCCCCAATTATGATTCAGATCACCACTGCCCTCGTTAACTGCTATCACTGCATCCCACCAGACTTCACGGTTGCCCCAATACTGGGCATACCATTGGCTGGGGTCACGCGTTTCCCTGGGCATATTGAATCCCGGCCCCCACCACCAAGCAGATAAGCGCGCCGGTCCAGAAGTGTCGGCAAACTCGACGACCACCTCGTGCCAGCCGGCTGCTAACGTGCCTGACTTATAATGCTGCCCGGCGCCTTGCCAGTTATCGATCACCAGGCTGCCATCGATCTTGACGCGCCCCCAGTTGTCGCTGCCCAGCGCAAATGTATAGGCGCCGCCCTGAACATATACCTGCCGTGTGAAACGAGCGCTCCAGTTATCTACATTGCAGTTTGCCATGGGCGCCTCATCGCCCCAATCCTTGAACACATACACCGCCTGCAGCGTGGTACTACTGCACAGATTGCTGAGGTTGGTATCATTGAAGTAAGACACTGACCAGTTTGCCGGTGGAGGCGACTTAAACTGCACTTTGACTGATGAGACTGTGTTACTCCCGATCAGATTATCCCCCAGGTTCGAGTCGCTCCCGGTGAAAGTGTCCAGGGTCCCACCAAAATTTATCTGTGAGAACAGGATTGCCTGGACATCGCTGCCCACTTTGATCGACTCAGCATTATTGTCTCCCAACGCCCCGAGCGAATTGGCATCCGGGTAATCGCCCACATCCAACGTAACACACGCGCCTCCGTAGCCTGCATCCGCGAAGAGAGCGATCTGATCTGGGCCAGGCTGGCAGGCCCCCACGGAACAGGTAGGTGTGCCATCGAACAGGCGCAAACCGTTGAGCGCACAACTATCATACGCCGACATGCTCTTCAACTGACCATCCCAGGGATCGTTAATCATGTAATCCGCGGAGTCACTGCCGCTCCCCCGAATTGCCACTACAAAGTGATCGTAACTCGCACAGCTAAACTTGATAATCGGGGGTCGCCCTGCAGCCAGTTCAGATTCCACCGTTTGCCAGCTAAAAGCCGGGTTGTTCACCCACAGCACCTTACCTTCGCTGCAACTGGAGGCTGCTTTGCTCCAAACGATTGGGCAGGCTGAATTGCCCAGGCAGGTATTGAGAATTTTCGAGTCGGTAGCCACACCGTAGTAGCGGAAGACCATCGCTGTGGAGGTCAAAGCACACCCGGATCTGCCGATCGTCTCGCCGCAGGTTTTCATCACGATACTTTTCCAGGCCGGATCGTTCTGGCTGAGCTGATCCACAGGGCAAGGCAATTCCGCCAGGACAGTCACCTGCTGGCTTTCCAACATGGTCATCGGCGCGCTTGTGGCGCTGATTGTTTTTGAAACCAGGTTCACCGAGTAGCGTCGTTTAGCCCCTACCCAGCCTGTATAATCGGTATAAGTAATTTCATTCAAGCTGGCCCACTGCACCACCGCCAGCGAAGGTTGAAACAGCTCCGGGCGGAAAGAGAAATCAGCTACCATCAACGATTGTTCCCTGGATGGTACCTGGATGGTCCACAATTCGATTGTCTCGCTGCCAGAGACGCGCGCATTGACCTTGACGAAAGCGATCTGAGCGCTATCAGGAGACCATACCAGCGGAGCGACCCAAAAATCATTAGCTAAATCTGCCAGCAGCAGGCTCTGCCCCATTTGCAGATTGACCAGCCACAAGCGAGCGTTTTCCAGGCCTACATTATCTGCGGTCACATAAGCCAGGTACTTCATATCAGGAGACAGCGCCATAAATTTCTCGAACATCGGCAGCCACAGCGCCTGGTTATCTTCCTCCGCTACCTTCTGGCTTCGGCCATCCGGCCAGACCAGGTAGATCGCACTTTTATCCCCCTCCCAGCGCGCCTCAATCGCCGGCCTGCTGCTGCCAGCCGGATAGGCGGTCAGCCGCTCATCAGGTAATGCAGCAGCTGCAGCCCAATCACTAACGGCCATAAAGATTGCCCCTACTCCCAATAAGATCACCAACCCGGCCAAAGCCACCTTCCGGTTCGCCAGGATCGCCTTTACCATTCCCATCAATCTGATCATCTCCAGCTCCTGATTACGCACTGAGAATCCTTCTACTGGGTATCCGTGCAATATCGGGGCCAACCAACCCAATTTCCAGGGTAAGTCTATACAATTTTCACCTAAAGGTCAAGCCTTAAGAAAGGCAGATGGAGGATATACGGAAAATACACCCCCTATAAAAAATCACCAACCCGAAGAGTGCAACCGGCCAAACAAGCACTGCCGGGCTCATTCAAGCAATCAAGCCTTTTCTTTCAGCTTTTGCGCCTCCCGGTACCCGATACCAATGGCAGAGCCAATCCGGTAATACCGGTTGTCCAGGGCATACAGGATCGGATCCAATCTGGTCAGGTCAGCGATCGAATGTCGACTATCTTGCTCGCTTACCAAAGTCTCGTTCACGTGCGCCTGCACCACCTCTCCGACAAAAATCTGGCGGTGCTGGATGCTGAACTCTTTCAATACCCGGCACTCCAGGTTCACCGGGCATTCAGCAATCATCGGCGCGCTTTCCAGCTCACCGTAGAACACCTCGAAAAGGGCGCCCTTGTCCACATCCCGGCCCGAGGTCTGCCCACAATAATCGACCAGGGCCAGCATGGTTGTGGTCGGGAAATTGATGCTGAACGTGCCGTGCTCCAGGATGCCCTGGTTGGTGTAATGTGTTGCTCCCGAGGAAATGAACACGATCGGCGGATTGATGCCCATCAACCCTACATCTCCAACGGTCTCGAAATTAGGCTTACCATTTACCTTTGCCCCTGCCAGGATAATTGGGACGGGGTAGATATAAGGAATTGCACCCAGTTTTATTTTCATTCTCTGCCTCCCTGCATCGTGAAACGCGTCCCGTACAACCCCACCCGCCTCAGCCCCAGGCCAGCGGCCTTCTGGCAGGCAGCCTCCACAATACTGATCAGTGGTATGGGCGAAAGGCGTCTGAGTTCGTCGAATACCAGGTGCGGTGTATTCGAAGCCAACGCTCCGAAATCCGCGCCAGCCCTGGCCAGCTTTTGTATCTCCTCCAGTAAATATCCTGTCACTCCTGCCAGGTTGCCGGCACCGATCAAATCCAGCATCTTCTTCATATCGATGCTGTTGATCAGAATCCGGGGATAACTTCCATCCCTTCTCTGCTGCCGGTATAGAGCAATTATCTGGCGGTAGTATTCAATCGTAGACTCTGGCCCAATCCCCCCAACGATTCCGACTGTTTTCATGTTGAACAGCTCCTATGATGAAGCAGGTTAGGTTGAATGCCTATAAATATACCCTCTCCAGCAATCAAGGGATCATTTCCCACACAATCTGTTATTCTAGGCAGAAGCCGTCTCCCCAGTTTCCTTCAAAGGATTGGAATGCGGGTAACAACATAGCAGGGTATCCAGATATTCGATCCCGCAGAAATAAGGACAAATCGAAACATTCTTACGCGCACATTGGTGCGCGTTGGTGTTTTCAGCTTCGTTCCAGGGGCATTGATCTTGCTGCCATGCAATCGCGCCAGCAGGCGTGGCTAAATCGATATCCATATTCGCCCCTTTGAGCTTTCGGATTGGCGTATTCATCTGACCTCCTTCACGAGAAACGCATCAATTGCTTTCATACTCTCCCAGCGTGGCCTTTCGATAAATGCCATCAAAATCCAGGCTGACATACGGCACGCCTTGCCGAATGCACTGTTCGCGGCCCAACATGAATTTATTCACCCACTCACCGGCCGTAGCCGGATCGTAATCTCGATATAACTCCGCATAAATACTGATCTCCAACAGCTTCACAAAGTGCGGAAGTTGCTGCATCCAGAAAATGCGCATCGGTTTCTGAGGTAAGTATCCTCTGAGCAGGCTTTCCAAGAAACGCGCTCCGAATTGCTGGCGATCCAGGCCATTATAGACCACCAGCACATCGAATATGAGCATAGCGATATCCATAATGTACCAACCGTAGGCGCAATCATCGAAATCGAAGAACGTAATCTGCTGGCTGGCAGTATCCACATAGAAGTTCGCGAAATGCAGATCCAGGTGCGCCAGGCCATAATCCTGGCGATCCTTCGGCAAAGCCTGGATGGCCTCCACCACTTTGGCGCGCTGCTCCAAAATGAAACCTTCCGCCCCAACCAATTCTTGCATGGGATTGAAGCAATTAACGGCTTGATCCCATTGCGGCAGCCTGAGTTCTTCGTTTTCAGGCACGTAATCCCGGGCAATTGCATGGCAGCGCCCCACAGTATCTCCCAACGCCACGAACAACGCCTCGTTCCAATCCTCCGGCGTCATGTTTTCTGCCAGCACACCCGCTGCTTTTTCGAATACCTCCACCAGATAAGTCTGGCCAGTGTAGGCCACAGACTCGATCAGATTGCCTTGCGGAGAACGGACCGGGCGGCTGACAGGTCCACGGTGCGATCCCAAAAATTCCAGCCACGCCAGCTTGGCCAGGGTGGATCGCAAATCGATGTCCACATCCGGGGGGATAATACGCAGTACGTACTCCTGCCCATCCCTGGCAAACTGGTAAACCCGGGTGGTGTACCCACCCGACATGGGTGTTAATTGGGAGGCCGAAAGATCATAAACTGCCGCGGCGTAATCCAACAATGTATCAGCCATCCTTACGTGCCCTTCCTCCAGAGATACTTCTTCTGGCAAAGATTTCACCTTACAAAACTTGCGCAGCGTCGAGCATTTCTTTACGCCTCTGGTGCGCCGCTCGCCAGCGCCTGCCCAGCAGTTCTGCCAGGCTAACCGGCGGCACCAGGCTGCTAAGAATCTGTAAAACCTGGTTCAAAAAGCCCGGAATATAGACGGCGCGCCCTTTCAGGGCATCATCCAGCGTTCGCGCCGCCACGCTTCCGATGTTCTGCGTGGTGAGCTGTCCCATCAGGCCTTGCGCCTCGATGGCCTGGATGCATTCCGGGGTGGTTGGCAGGCCAGCCGGACACAACACGGTTACCGTGGCCCCGCGACTGCGCAACTCATCCCGCAGCGCCAGCGAGAAATCCAGCAAGAAACGCTTGGAAGCGGCATAAGTAGCCTTGACTGGCATCGGGAAAAAGGCGGCCAGGCTGGAAACCATGATGATCCTGAAAAGTTTCGATGAGTCCATATGCTCCATCAACGCATGGGTAACCCCCAACGTGGCCTCGATATTCAAACGCACAATCCTGCCGATCTCATCCCGGCTTCTTTCACAGAACAGCCCTTCGTAATCCAATCCGGCAACGTTGATCAGTGCCTGAAACCTCAGCCCATCTGCACGCAATGTATCAAATAGGTGCTCGCGCGAGGCCGCAGCCGTCAAGTCGCAAGGCTGGTACATTACCTTTACACCATAAGTATTCTTCAGGTTCATGGCCAGCATCTCCAGCCTATCTGCGTCCAAGTCGGTGAGGAACAGATCCCAGCGGCGGCTGGCGCATTCAACCGCAAAAGCTTTCCCCAATCCACCCGTCGCGCCGGTGATAAAAACCATGTTCTGCATTTCTGCCTCCTTAGCCAAAATCAAATACTCTCACGCTGAATATACTCCAGTAATCCTGTTTTGTCAATCATTTGCTTGAAACAATTGTATAAAACAATTGACAAAATTCCACTTCGGATTTATGATTATGCTCATACATGGAGGCATGCGCATGAGCGATTCTTTTTCAAGTAAAACCATCGTCGTTACGGGCGCGACCTCGGGCATCGGGCTGGCTACGGCTCAGATTTTGGTGCAGCAGGGCATTTCTGTAATCGGGGTAGGCCGTTCAGCAGAGCGTTGTGCGCGGACTGAGGCGGACCTGTGCTCGCTCAACCCAGTTGTCCGGGTTGCCTTCCTCGTGGCGAACCTTTCCTTGCTCAAGCAGGTACGCAGCCTGGGACAAGCGGTTCGCCAGCAACTGCACACCTGGGATATCCATTGCCTGGATGGCCTGGTCAACAACGCCGGCACTTTCACTTTCTGGCAGACGCTGACTCCCGAGGGTTTCGAAATGCAGTGGGCGGTAAACCACCTGGCAGCATTCTTGCTAACACATGAACTGCTGCCCTTGCTCACCGCTTCACCCGCCGCTCGCGTCGTAACAGTCAGTTCAGGCTCGCATTATGGCACACGCCTCAGATGGAATGATATCCAGTTGCGCCGCGGCTATAACCCGCTGCTGGCCTATAAACAAACCAAGCTAGCCAATGTTCTATTCACCGCCGAACTCAACCGCTGCCTGGGGCCAGGTTCTACGGTCAGGGCATTCGCCGCCGACCCCGGCCTGGTGAACACCGAGATCGGCTTCAAGAGCAACCCTGGGCTGGCGCGCTGGATCTGGGATCTACGCCGGCGAGGCGGCATCTCCCCGGCCGAATCGGCCAGGGGCGTGGCTTTTCTGGTCACCGAATCTTCCATTCAAAACTCATCCGAGATCTACTGGAAACATGGCAAACCGAAAGCTCCAAACCGCTATGCTCTGGATGCAAGCGCGGCATCACGGCTTTGGGATTTATCGGCGCAAATGTGTGGTATAAATTGGCGCGGGATCCCCTGAAGGAAAACTCATGAACAAAGTGCCTACTCGCCAACTGATCATCGAAGCAGTTTTAGATTGCATCGAGAAATATGGCATCGACAAGCTTACCACGCGCAAAATCGCCGAAGAAGCCGGAACCAACATTGCTTCGATCAACTACCACTTCCGTACCAAAGATGACCTGGTAGCTGAAGCGCTGTCTATGAGCATCAACCACATGATGGAGGATGTCTTCGCGGCCATCGACAACCGCCAGCAACCCTTCAAAGAAACGCTCGTTGAAGTGTTCTTTTACCTGATCGACGGGGGCTTCCGCTTTCCAGGCATCACCACCGCCCACCTGTACAACGCCGTTACGCAAAACCACTACGACTCGCCTGGCGCTTTGGCAATCAACAAAGTTTTCGACCGAATGGCAGAGCGAGCAATCGAGGAATACCCGCGTAAAGACCCGGACGAGGTCCGTTTCTTACTCTCACAAGTTGTCTCTTCGATCCTATTTACGATGCTCGTGCCAGGCTTCTTCCCTGTCGCCGGCCAATTTCGCTTGACCAGTTCAGAGAACTGCCAGACGCTGGCGCAGCGCTACGCGGCTGTCTTCTTTGAGAGCATATGATCTTTCGATCGCCGGATGAAGATCACAAAGCCTGCTCAGGTGCACGAACCGCTCGCTGAGCTTCAACATTTACTCGCTAATGCGCAGTTGTGCTCAACCTGCCCATTGCTGTACCCAGCCGCTGTATCCCGATCTCGATCTCTTGCAGTGTGCAGGTGGCAAAATTGAGCCGCAGGTAACGCTCGCCTTCGGCGGGGGTGACGAAAAACCGTGTACCCGGAGCAAACTCCGCGCCTGCTTCCAATCCCAGTGGCAATAATTCGAGCGCCGATATCTCCTCCGGGAGTTTCAACCAGATGAACAGGCCACCCTGGGGCGGCGAAACGCTCGCATTCGCCGGCAAGAAACACCGGATAGCTGCCAGCATGGCATCCCGCCGCTGGCGATACAGGCGCGCGGAGCGCCGCAGATGCGCCTGGTAGCGCCCCACAGTCACATACACATCCAGCGTGCGTTGAATCAGCGTAGAGGTGGTCAGATCATTGACCCGCTTGATGTGTACCAGACGCTCAAAAATCGGGCCATCGGCCAGCATGTAACCCACCCGTAGGCCGGGCATCAGCATCTTGGAAAAAGTCCCCACGTAAATCACACGCCCACCAGGATCGATGGCCTTGATGGCGGGTTGGGCGCGCCCCTCGTAGCGCAGATCGCCCACGAAATCATCTTCCAAAATTGGCACATTATAGCGATCCGCCAGGGCCAGTAACTGGCGACGGCGCGCCCCGCTCAGGCAGGCTCCACTCGGGTTCTGAAAATTCGGGATCGTGTAGATCAGCCGGGGGTGGTGCTTCTGCAGGAGTGGTTCCAACAGGTCCACACGCATCCCGTTTTCATCCAGCGGGACCCCGATAATTTTCAGGCGCAGTTCTCGAAACAGCTCCAGGGCCAGGTTATAGGTTGGGTTTTCCACAAAAATCACATCCCCTGGCCTCAACAGCAGGCTGCAAACCAGCGCCAGCGCCTGCTGAGAGCCAGATGTAACCAATACGCGCTCCGGATGCGCCTGGATTCCCTGGCTGGCTAACACGTGCGTAATCGTCGCCCGCAGCGGAGGGTAGCCGCCATCGAAGCGGCCATATTCCAGGGCGGCAACCCCATCCTGGCGCAAGACTTCCTGCATGGTCTTGGCAAAATCTTTGATGGGGAACTGGCGCGGGTCGCCTACCCCGGTAAAGGATATCGGGCTCAGATGGCGAGAGCGCGGCCTGGGAAAATCTTCAGGTGGAGCACTATCACCCGCCGCTTCCATCTGCCAGAGCGGCCAGTTTCTCCCGGCCTCGTTTTGCCAGGCTGCTGGAGCCGCCGGCAACGGCGCTACGTAAGTGCCGCTGCCCATGCGAGTGAGAATCAACCCGTCACTTTCCAGGTTGGCATAAGCGTTCTTGACCGTGATGCGGCTGACCCCCAATTTGTCAGCCAGGGCGCGCGTGGCAGGCAGGCGCGTCTCCGGAAGCAGCTTGCCAGAGAGGATATTCTCCCGCAGCCAATTTTCGATCTGCTGGTAAAGGGGGATGTCGTTTGACCGGTCAATCGGGATGCGCATGGGACCAGTATACCAAACAAGAGGGATTTTACCGACCCAATTCGACAGAAAATGCCTAGTGGAATTAATGTTTTTCGCTAATTGTGGTACTACCAATAGAGCCACTTTTCGTATACAATCAGACCAGTTACTACGAGATCAATCGGAGGAATCAATCATGAAAAAGATACCCTTTGGAACAACTGGTGAAATGGTCAGCCAATACAACCTGGGCTGTATGTTGATGGGCACATTAACGGACCAGTCCACTTCCTACGAAATGCTGGATCGCTTCGTGGATGCGGGTGGCAATTTTCTGGATACAGCCAACTGCTACGCCTGGTGGCTGGACAAAGAATCGGTTGGCGATGAGAGTGAAATCCTGCTGGGCGAGTGGATGCGAGCACGCCGCAATCGTGGGCAGATTTTCCTTGCCACAAAAGCCGGCGCCCGGCTGAAAGATGTTAGAATGGTGCGCGACGCACAAGGAGAGATCAACTGGCCGCTCGTTCCTCAGGCCTATGAGTATCTTTCAGCGCCGGCCATCCGTAAAGCCGTAGAAGGCAGCCTGCAGCGGCTGCAAACCGATACCATCGATCTTTATTATGCGCACATCGATGACCGCGCCACCCCTCTGGAGGAAACTCTGGAAGCGTTGAATGACCTGGTTATAGAAGGCAAAGTCAGGTATATTGCGTGCAGTAATACCCGTACCTGGCGATTGGAACGCGCCCGCAACATCAGCGCGGCGCACGGTTGGGCATCCTACGTGGGTATCCAACAGCAATATTCATACCTCAGGCCCAAGCCAGGCGCTGACTTTGGCGTCGGGGTTAACGTAGATGATGAACTGCTGGATTACCTGCGCGCCAACGAAGCCGTTACCCTGTTGGCATATTCCCCGCTGTTGAAAGGCATTTACGAGAGCGAACAGAAGCGCTCCGCTTATTACAACTGGCATCTATTCAACAGTGACGATGCCCGTGCCCGGCTGAAAACGCTAAGTCAATTATCCATAGAATTGAACGCCAGCAACAGCCAGCTTGTTTTGGCCTGGTTGTTACACCACAGTCCCCGGGTGATTCCCATCTTAGGGGCGAGAACGTTAGAGCAATACGAAGATTGCATGGCTGCGCTGAACATCCAGCTTACTCAAAATCAAATCTCTACCTTGAACATGGCTTCAGCATAAAATATCCGGTTCTTGAAAACATAGAAGGAGTTTCGCATGACTACAACTTTTACACGATCCCTGGGCCGCTCCGGTATCCAGGTCAGCCCGCTCGGCCTGGGTTGCTGGGCGATTGGCGGCCCGTTCTGGTCAGGGGAAACACCCCTCGGATGGGGTGAGGTGGATGACAACGAATCCATTCGCGCCATCCATCATGCCCTGGAATTGGGCGTAACCTTCCTCGACACGGCCAACGTTTATGGCGCCGGGCACAGCGAGCGGGTGTTGGCGCGTGCGCTGGCCGGCCGGCGCAGCAAGGTGGTCATCGCCACCAAGTTCAATGCCGTGTTCGATGAAACCACCCGCCAGGTAACTGGCTCCGATTCGTCCCCGGCTGGCATCCGCCAGGCCTGTGAGGAATCTTTGCGCCGCCTGGAAACCGACTATATCGACCTCTACCAGTTCCACGACAACGGCTTCCCCGCCGAGCAGGCGCAGCCCGTGCGTGACACCCTGGAAGCGTTGATCAAGGAAGGCAAAATCCGCGCCTACGGCTGGAGCACCGATTTCCCTAAAAATGCCGAGTTCTTCGCCAGGGGCGAGCACTGCACAGCTATCCAGGTCGAACTGAACGTGTTGGATGACAACCGCGGCATCCTCGCCATCTGCGAGAAATATGACCTGGCCGCTATCAACCGCGGTCCCCTGGCAATGGGCCTGCTGACTGGCAAATACGCCGCCGGAACCGGGGTCTCCGCCGATGATGTGCGCGGCGCCAAAAGCCCAGATTGGATGAAGTATTTCAAGAACGGCCAGCCAAGCCCTGACTTTCTAAAAAAGGTGCACGCGGTCCGCGAAATCCTTACCAGCAATGGGCGCACAGTCGCCCAAGGCGCATTGGCCTGGCTGTGGTCGCGCAGCCCCAAGACCCTGCCCATCCCCGGCTTCCGCACCGTGGCCCAGGTGGATGAAAACTGCCGGGCCATGCACTTTGGCCCGCTGACAAACGAGCAATACCTGGAAGTCGAACAGATTCTGGGAAGAGCAGCGTGACCTGCCCTGAAATCAACAACAAGCGCTCATTGTTGTCTGGCGCGACGCCGGGCGCTACCGCAGCGAAGGTACACCGTATCGACTGGTAGGCGAGAGCATCACCGACTACCTCGCCGCTCAGGCAGTCCGACCTGGCCTGGAAGATGGTTATGTCTGGCTGATGAAAAGCGCCGGACAGGCAGTCGAAGCATTGTAATCAAAGCCACACCGGCCTATCCAGGTGATATAATACCGCTACAAGTTTGCAGAAAAAGGAATTTGCCATAGCCTGACCGCACAATTGCATACACTTCTCTTACGTGTATAGATGCGCGTCCTCAGGCGTTTAATATCTCCATTCCAGCCGCAGGCGTGCATCACCTGTGGCTTTTTTGATGCCACAAATATCCATCCACTGGTTCTTCTCGAAAAGAAGGGAGCGACGCGCCCCGGACCCAGGGAGAAGATACCAACCTGTGCGTATCATGAATATGGAGAGATTCCTATGTTGCAAGAACTTGGATTCCAGGAGTTTGACAAAACCCACGCTTTGTTCGCCGGTTTCGATTACAGCCTATCTATCCGCTCCGTGCTGGGCGGCTACAACCCGGGCCGTATCTTCGTGGATAACCATCTCAATCCACGCCTGGCATTTGCACTTACTTTCGAAGGCTACTTGCTGGCCGGCGACAGCGAGGATCCAGCCAGCCTCAAGGCCATGCGCCAATTCTTTCAAGACTCGATCTTCACCGGGAAAGTCTTCCTGGATGATGACACGAACCTGTCGCTAGCAGTTCACCCCCAATCCTGGGAAAATAAACTGCCCGAACTCATCCCCACGCACGAAGTAGAAAAGAACCTGCGTTACCATTACCTTTGCAGCCAGGTTCAGTACGATTGGCGCACAAACCTGCCGGAAGGTTACGTTGTGCAGCGGTATGACCGTTCTATCGTAGACGATGGCACGATCAATGATCCCGGTGAATTGATCGATTTCGAGCGCATCAAAATCGGCTGGGGCTCGCTGGAGAACTTCCTGGATGAAGGTGTGGGATTTTGTGTTATCCATGAAAATAACATCGTTTCCTGGTGTAGTTCGGACTGCAAAACGAACGATCAGATCGACATCGGCATCGCCACCCATCCCGCCCACCGGCGGCGCGGCCTGGCCACTGCGGCCGTTGCTGCCACGGTTGAACACTGCCTGGCCAAAGGCTTCCAGAGAGTGGGCTGGCACTGCAACGCCATCAACGCTGCCTCCTGGAAAACCGCCGAGAAAGTGGGATTTGTCAAGAACCGGGAATATGCGTACTATTTCTACATCTTCGATCCAGTCGACCACCTGGCCGAGCTGGGCTGGCATTACTACCAACTCGGCGAGCACGACAAAACCCGCCAGTACTACGAGCGCGTCTTCGCCGCCCGGGCAGAAAATCCTGACTATTACTATTACCTGGCCGCAAGCGCCTGGGGCGAGATTGGGAACACCTCAAAAGCCATCCAATACCTGCTGGCGGCCGCCGAGCGCGGCTGGTCGGCCCTGGAGCACACGCAAAACGACCCAGATTTTCGAGCTTTACATGGAACGCCTGAATGGCAGGCGATCTTGAAACGCATCGAACAGAACGCACGCGCCGCATAAAGCTGGATGAACTACGGGGCGGTACCGTCTTGGATCCGCCCCGTAAGGATCAGGCGCGCAGCAGGCGCACGATTTATCCTGGTTCACCTTCTTCTAGCGCACTCCCATCTTCCTCCAGCGGCAGCACTTCGATGGGGAAATATTCACTGTAATCGGGGAACCCGGCAAGCTGCACCCGCGCCTGGAGATCCCAGCGGGTCACAGGATAATACCAGCTCATGAGGCTGGGGTGGGTATCGCCGGGAATGGATAGGGTCAGGTGTTTGCGCCACATATCTGCTTCCAGCTCGTGGGCCGGCACTTCGTACAACAACTCCTGGTGCAGAAATTCAGTTATTAACGGCTGGCTCCCGCTCTGTGGGCGGCTGGTGCGGCGGCAAATCAAGTAGAGCGAGATGCGCTGCACCGGCAGCCGCCCGCGCTGCCCAAGGATGAAGCATGCCACGCTTTGGCCAGGCAAGAGCTGCCTGGTCTCGATTTCGATCTCCAGGCGTTGGGCGCTCAGCATAATGTACACCTGGCGGGCGCTGATCGCCAGCAGGATAACCGCCAGGACTGTCGTGATCAACCCAAATCCAAGAGCTACAAACTGCTCGATCGAATCGCCTGGAGCGGCGAGGACAATCACCCACAGTGGGATCGCCGTTATTCCGAAAGCCAGCCCCATCAGCGGGATGCTCAGGTTGGCGCTTTCATCGAACTGGGCCGGCAGACGCACCGGCAGCAGACTGCCGTGGCCTGGACGGCTCAAAAGCGGTGCAACGATAGGCAAAAGCAAATTAATGACCGCCAGGCTCAAGCAGAGCAGCGCCAGGGACAGCGCCCAGCCCGCGCTGCGGTTGGTTCCTTCGTCCCAGGCCGACCAGGCATTCCAGGTCCAGGCCAGGGCCGCCAGGCCGATCACGAGCTGCGCCAGCCCGGTCACTAGACTGCGAGTGGTTGAAGGAGTAGAAGAAGGTGTTACGTTCACTGCTTGTCCATGTAGCTATGATACAATGTTTTGACTGCAAGTCAAGTGCATTACCCGTCCATACAGGAGCGCCTATGTCTCGCCTAATTCCAGCCGCGGAACGCATCCAGCGCGCCCGGGCCTTGATCCAAAAAGCGCGCCAGTTACCCGTACCGGAAACCGGTAAATACGATCTTTCTTACATCGCCAAAGTAAAAGACATCTTACAGCAAGCGCGTGACCTGGTCAAATTCATCCCCTACACTCCCAGCGCCACGGACGAGATGAAAAACGAGGTGAAGAAAATCTTCGAAGAAGCCGACCGGGCCAATCGAGAAATCCTGCACTGATAAATTTACACGGCAGAGGGAAAATAGTCAGCTTCCACTGCTCGCAAGTACCCGATTTTTTCATCGAAATACTCATCATCCAGCCAGCCAATGCCCCAATCCGGTGCGTTCTGGGTGTGCACGCCCATATGCCAGATGTAGCGAGCGCCGACAAATAAGGGAATGGCCTGCACATCCAACTCGTTGAGCGGGCGCACCGTGCGATACCCATCCAGGTAGGGCTCCCACCAAACGGCTTCCTGATCCTTCAATCGCGCACACCAGCGGAAGACCGCCAGGTCGTAGGCGCGGAAACCGTATCCGCCGCAGTCGAAATCGAAAAAGGTCATTACGCCATCTTCCGTTACGTTGGCGTGAAAGCCTTGCAAATCGCCGTGACAGAAGCCCTTTTCGAGCGCGCTGGCGGGCAAGTCCAGAATGCGCTGGCGCAAGCTGGTGGCAAATCCCTGGAGATAGGCCCAATCCGCCGGGCGGTGCGCCAGGAAAGGAGCAATGTTGCGCAGTGGCGCGTCGATGAGCAGCTCCAGGTCGATCTCGAAGCGCTGGTGCGGGCTATGGAAATCCGCAACGGCCTGGTGCATTTGAGCGACTGCCTGCCCGTAGCGGAAAGCCGTCTTTTCCGGTTCTTGATCATAAGAGATCAGCCGGCCGGGCGCTTCGCTGAACAGAACCACGTAGCGCCGGCCTTCCGGGGCCAGTACTCCCCGGTATAGACTACCACCCCGGCGCGGCAGCGGGCGCGCCGCGGGGAAACCCATGCGCTGCAAATGGCTAAGGAATTAGAATTAAACAAGAGTCCGGTTTGGAATGGCACGGTAGTTCCATCGAGGTAAAACCATATCAAAGATAATACGCATGTTAGCTTTGAAATCTTCCGCCACTTTACGTCCAGTTTGAT
>JBFMFR010000014.1:0-111728 GCA_040752025.1 Chloroflexota bacterium
CTAGTCCTTGTCGTTCGGCATCCGATAATTTCACTTCTTGGGCTTTCGGTATTGGCATCTGGTTTCTCCAGTTTGGGATTACCCTATGCTATACCACTAAAGACTCTTTTGTGCCAGGGTGTACTAGGATATTTGCCTGAAGAGCTGAAAAGCCGTACCTGGCAGGAGATTTCTTACCCGGACGATATCGAAGCCACTCAGGCGGAAGTTGACGCGCTGCTTTCTGGTAAAAAGGCATCCGCCCGCTTTACAAAGCGATATTTCCACAAGAATGGCGCTATCATCTGGACAGATGTCAGCACAGCCCTGCGCCGCGATGCTGAGGGCAAGCCGCTCTATTTTCTAACCAGCGTTCTCGACATCACTCAGCGTAAGCAGGCTGAAGAAGAAATACGCAAGCTAAACACCGAACTGGAAGAACGTGTCGCGGCGCGCACACGTGAGTTGGAGATAGCCCAGGAGCAGCTTGTTCGCCAGGAAAAACTGGCTATACTGGGGCAACTGGCCGGCAGCGTAGGGCACGAGCTGCGCAACCCGCTGGGTGTGATCGGCAACGCAGTATTCTTCCTGCGCCAATTCCAGCCCGATGCGGATGACAAGGTAAAAGAATACCTGGGCATTATCGAAGCTCAAGTGCACACTGCGGATAAAATCATCCACGATCTGCTCAATTTTGGGCGTTCCAATTCCGTCATCCTTGAACCCGTTCAGGTTTCTCAACTGGTGAAAGATGCGCTGTTGCGTTTCCCAACGCCCGGTAATGTTAGGGTTGTTAACAACTTGCCAGACAACCTGCCCGAGTTGAAAATTGACCGGCAGCAAATCATCCAGGTTGTAGGCAATCTGCTGGTGAATGCCTATCAGGCCATGCCGTCTGGCGGAGAAATTATCCTTTCTGCGCAGCAAGCTGAGATGGGCTGGCTGTCAATTTCTGTTCGAGATCATGGCGTGGGGATTTTGCCAGAAAACATGGCAAAATTATTTGAGCCGTTGTTCACCACCAAGGCGCGTGGTATGGGGCTGGGGCTGGCTGTCAGCCAGAAACTGACCGAGGCCAATGGTGGCAAGATCACCGCTTTCAGCGAGCCGGGCGCAGGCAGCACATTTGTGATTACTTTACCCATCATTGAGGAGTTGATTACATGAATGATGCGCTTCGCATTCTGATCGTTGATGATGATCGCTATATGGCCTCCACGTTGATCGATATTTTGAATATGCAAGGCTACCATACGGAGCTGGCGTATTCTCCTGAGGATGCGCTCGAACTGGCGCGCCAGGCGGAATTTGATTGTGTGATCAGCGATATCGTGATGCAAGGGATGAGCGGCGTGGCGCTGTGCGCGGCTTTACGCCAGCTTCAGCCGGAGATGGTCGTGATCTTGATGACGGCATATGCTTCAGAACAACAATCTGCCAAAGGCTTAGAAAAAGGCGCCTTAGCGGTGTTGAACAAACCCCTGGATCTTGCTCACCTGTTGCAATTCCTGGATTTCTTGAAAAAAACACAAACCATTGCCATTGTGGATGATGATCCTGAATTTTGCCGTACGCTAAGCAATATACTGACCTCCCGAGGGTATTCGGTCAAGTTAATTCTGGATGATCGCGAAGCCCTGGATAGCATCAGCGGCAATGAGCAGGTGATTCTACTGGATATGAAGCTGAACAACGCCAGCGGAGATGAGGTGTTGAGGAAAATTCGCCAGCGTTATCCTAATTTGCCTGTTCTGCTGGTCACTGGTTATGGAGTAGAGATGGCTTCTGCCATTGCCAGGGCGCTGGCGATCGATGCATATGCCTGCCTGTATAAGCCGCTGGTGGTTCCGGAACTGCTGAAAACGCTGGCCGAAATCCGTTCCAGACATTTGAAGAAGGTTCTAAGCCATTAGTGACTCGCCCCCTTGTTTGGGCCTGATCCGTTATCACAGCCTATCCGGATGCAATGTTCTCAGGGGGAATTTTGTAGGAATTATCTGACATTACGATCAATAGCGCTCTGTCAGCCCGGCAGGTTCGGGTCTGAATAAAAACCGTGTTTTGCATGGCTGGTCATCTGGTCAAGGCGGTCAAATGATGGTAGATTATAGCCATATGGAGAAGCGCATGACCAAACTCACCCTTGCCCAGCTCGAAAACCATCTCTTCAAAGCCGCCGACCATTTGCGCGGCAAGATGGACGCCTCCGAATACAAAGAGTTCATCTTTGGGATGCTGTTCCTCAAACGCGTATCGGACCAGTTTCAGGTGCAGCAGGAGCAGGAATACCGCAGTTGGCGTCAGAAAGGCTTCAGCGAAGGGCAGGCCGCCGAGCTGGTGGAAGACCCCAACCTGTACGGGGAGACCTTCTTTGTGCCGAAGCGGGCGCGCTGGCGCGCCTCGGCCATCGCCCCCAGCCCAAAAGAGGAGATCATCCCCATCGTCAATCTCAAGGAGGATGTCGGCAACCATCTCAACAAAGCCCTGGCCGCGCTGGAAGACGCCAACCCGGAGCTGAGCGGCGTGCTGAAGAGCAACATCAACTTCAACGCTGAGAAGGGCAAAACGCGCTTGAAGGACGCCCAACTGGTCAGCTTGATCCACCATTTCGACGCCTACCGGTTGACCAACGAAGATTTCGAGTTCCCCGATTTGCTGGGGGCCGCCTACGAATACCTGATCAAGGATTTTGCCGACAGCGCCGGCAAGAAGGGCGGCGAGTTCTATACGCCCGGCCGCGTGGTGCGGCTGCTGGTCAATATCATCGCGCCTCAAGCCGGCATGACCGTCTACGATCCGACGGCTGGCTCGGGCGGCATGTTGATCCAATCCCGGCAGTACGTCGAAGAGCAGGGCGAGAACCCGGCGCGGCTGGCCGTGTACGGGCAGGAGCTCAACGGCGCGGTCTGGTCGATCTGCAAGATGAACATGATCCTGCATAACATCACCGATGCCCACGTGGAGAACGACGACACCCTGGAAAACCCGCTGTTCGTGGAACGTGGCTACATCAAGCAGTTCGACCGGGTCATCGCCAACCCGCCCTTCTCGCAGAATTACACCCGCCAGGGGATGAAGTTCGAGCAGCGCTTCCATTACGGCTTCACGCCCGAAAGCGGCAAGAAGGCCGATCTGATGTTCGTCCAGCACATGCTCGCCAGCCTGAAGCCAACGGGCAAGCTGGCCACAGTCATGCCGCACGGCGTGCTGTTCCGCGGCGGGGCGGAAAAGGCCATCCGCGCAGGGCTGGTCAGGGATGGCCTGGTAGAGGCGATCATCGGGCTGCCGCCTAACCTGTTCTACGGCACGGGCATCCCGGCCTGCGTGCTCGTGCTCAATAAGAACCGCCCGCGCCAGGAGCGCGCCAGCACCCTGTTCATCAACGCCGACGCCGAATATGGCGAAGGGCGGGCCCAGAACTTCCTGCGCCCGGAGGACCTGGAGAAGATCACCCAGGTGTACCACCGGCGGCGCCAGATCGAGCGCTATTCCCGCTTGGTGAGCCTGGAAGAGATCGCCGCCAACGATTACAACCTGAACATCCGCCGCTACGTGGACAATTCGCCGCCGGCGGAAATCGAGGACGTGCGCGCCCACCTGCTGGGGGGCGTGCCGCGGCGCGAGGCGGCGCGCTGCACCGCGCGGCTGGCGCGCTACGGCCTGGACGAGATGGTGCTGCTGTCGCCGCGTGACGCCGCTTACCTGGATTTCAAACCCGAAATCACCGAAAAATCCCGCCTCCGCCCGCTGATCGAGCAGCACGCGCGGGTGAAGGCGGTTCACGCCGAGATGCAGGCGCGGCTGGAGGCGTGGTGGGCCGGGGCGCAGATTGCCATTGCCGGCCTGCCGGGCAGGAACAGCCTGGCGGAGTTCCGCCAGACCTTCCAGGGGCGCTTGCTGGAGGCGCTGGGGCCGCTGGGCGTGCTGGACGAGTTCCAGATTGCGGGGATTTTCGCCAACTGGTGGGAGGCAGTGCGCTTTGACCTGAAGACCATCGCCGCGGCGGGCTGGAGCGCCAGCCTGGTTCCTGATGATTATATTTTGCGGGCTTTCCTGGGAGCGGAGCAGGCGCAGATCGAGGCGCTGGAAGGGCGCACGGCGGAGATGGGGGCAGCCCTGGCAGACGCGCTGGAGGCGGTGGAGATAGAAGCAGCCGAGGGAGAAGATGAGACGGCGGGGGCGGTGGACGCCAGGCAGGCGCTGAAGAGCCAGATCGCCGAGGCGCAGGCAGCCTATGCCAGCGGGGGCGGGGCGCAGGCATTGCAGTCGCTGCAGCGCACGCTGGCGCACATCGAGGCGGCGGAGAAGGCTTTGAAGGAGGCCAAACGCGGGATAAGCGCCCGCCAGGCCGAGCTGGCAAAGCGGCTGGCCGCGCGGCGGGCGGCGCTGACGGCGGACGAGGCCAGGGGGCTGATTTTGGAGAAGCTGCACGATTTGCTGGCGGAGGAGATGGAACGGTATTTGAAGAATCAGTTACGGGAGATGGTAGAGATCTTTGAAAATTTATGGGGAAAGTATAGCTTATCTTTACGGGCTATCTCGAATCAAAGAAACTATCTGGCCACAAAACTAGACAAAAACTTTGAAATCTTGGGCTATGATAAATGATAAATACCCCTACGATTGGTCTCTGCCCACTCTAAAAGAGCTGACGGCAGAATTTCTCAATGGAGGTACTCCAAGTACTCATATTAGAGAATATTGGGGCGGGGATATTCCTTGGATTACAGGCGCAGATGCAGAACAAAAAACTACAGTTACTGCTCGAAAATCAATTACAAATTTGGGCGTAAAGCGAAGTTCTACCCATATTGTCCCTAAAAACAATATTTTAATGGTGACGCGAACGGGCGTAGGTAAGGTTAGTATATCAGGTGTAGACGTCGCGATTAGTCAAGATCTGACTGGGATAATCCCGAAAACCGACCTGGTCGATGTCGAATATTTGTATTATCAACTCGCTCGAATTTGTCCAACATTAGATACCCTGGCTCAAGGGTCAATCATACAAGGCATACAACGAGAAGAAGTTGAGACTCTTGTAATTCCTTTGCCTGCTTTACCCGAACAACGCCAAATCGCCGAAATCCTGTCAACGCTGGATGCGGCGATCGAGCAGACGCAGGCGCTGATCCGCAAGCTGGAGCGGGTCAAGCAGGGCCTGATGGCAGATTTGCTGACGCGCGGGGTGGATGAGAATGGGGAGGTGAGACCGAGGCCGGAGGATGCACCACATATCTACCACAAAACCATGTTGGGGCCATTACCAAAAGAGTGGAGCATCATAGAGCTTAGTAAAGTCGCGACTGTAGAACGAGGTAAGTTTACGCCAAGGCCAAGGAATGATCCCAAATATTACGATGGAGGGTATCCATTTATTCAAACAGGTGAGGTCGCTTCGGCTAATGGTAGGCGAATCTCCAGATTTTCGCAAACCTTGAATGAGCTTGGCACAACAGTTAGCCGAGACTTCCCTGCAGAAACAATTGTTGTTACTATCGCAGCTAATATTGGGGAAACCGCTATCCTTGCAATTCCGATGTATTTGCCCGATAGTCTAGTAGGAGTGATAGTCAATCAGCCCAATAACGTGAGATTCTTGGAAATGGGCATTCGGTCTAATAAAGAACGGTTCAATGCCATTGCCCCACAAAGTGCACAGAAAAATATCAACCTCGGTGATCTGCGCCCAATGTTAATTCCGTTTCCAGAGGTTGAAGAACAAGGTATGATAGCCAGAATGTATGATTCGATCGAAAATTCGATCATTTTGGAAGAGCATGAATTAACAAAATTGTGCAAGATCCGGCTGGGACTGATGCAAGATTTGTTGAGCGGGGCGGTGAGGGTAGTGTAGCAGAGACTCGCTTCGAGATAAAACGCGCAAAAGTACGCAGAAATGTGAAAAAATCTCCTGTTGCACATTAAATCAAGTTATGTTATACTATCTATAACGACTTAAAGAGAAAATTTCTCCCATGACAACAGGAGCAGCCACATGTTAATCCGCTTTCGCGTGCGCAACTTCCTCTCTTTCAAGGAAGAGGTCGAGCTCTCGATGGTCGCCGGTAAAGTCCAGCAGCACCCGCAGCAGGTGGTGCGCCCCACCGAACGCCAGGGGGTTGACCTGTTGCGGGCCGCCCTCATTTATGGGGCCAACGCCTCCGGAAAATCGAACCTGGTCAAGGCCATCGATTTCGCCCGGGATATGGTTGTGGACGGGGTGCGAGCGAAGGCATCTATTCCGCGCAAACCCTTCAAGCTGGATGCTGCTTTCGGCGCTGAACCCTCCCGTTTCGAGTTCGAAATCCAGTACAAGGGCAGGATGTACGCTTACGGGTTCGCGCTGGACAGCCGGCGCGTCCACGAGGAATGGCTGAACGAAATTCGCCCGGCTTCGGAAAAAGAACTGTTCCACAGAACAACTTCTGCAGACGAAGCCACCAGGGTAGAATTTGGAGTCAAAGCCAGCAAAAAGGATCTGAACCTGTTAGAGCTGGTGGCGTTGGGCACGCCGCCCAACCGGCTGTTCCTGCAAGAAAGCATTGAGCGCAACATCAAACATTTTGCCGATGTGTATGAATGGTTTGACGAGGCGTTGGTAATTATTTTCCCCAGCTCTTTTCATTCATTAGCGCCGATCAGTTCTGGAAGTGAGAGCAAGTTCGGAGATTTACTGGTTCGGTACCTGGAACGCTTCAGCACTGGGATATGCGGTTATGCATTGCAACCTGTAGGAGAACCATCTGTCGAACTCCCCAAAGAGCTGCTAGATAGGCTGGAACAGTCCCTTGATGAGGATCACAGTTCTACGATAGTACACCCAACAGGGCAGCGGTATTTTGTAAAAAAAGAAGCGGAGCAGTTGAAGGTTTACAAGTTGCTGCTGCGCCATCGAGATGAGGCCTGCAGCTCGGAAGTGTTATTCGAGATGGACGAGGAGTCCGACGGGACTTTGCGCCTGCTGGATCTGATCCCCATGCTGTATCCAGGTAGCCAGCAGCGCAACTCGGTGGTGATCATCGACGAGCTGGATCGCAGCCTGCACCCCAGCCTGAGTTATGAATATATCGCCGCTTTCTTGCAGGCCGGCAACCAAAAACAGATCATCGTCACCACGCACGAGGCCAACCTGCTCGATCTGGACCTGGTGCGGCGCGACGAGGTCTGGTTCGTCGAGAAAGATCCCAGGGGCGCATCAACGGTTTATTCCCTGGAGGAATTCTCGCCCCGCTATGATAAGGATATTCGCAAAGGGTATATACTGGGCAGGTTCGGCGCTATTCCCTTGATCACGCGCCCGCATTCGGTGCTCGGGGAGTAATCATCGATGCCCGCAAGACGCGACTTTAAACGCAAAAGTGGATTGCGCGATGCGCGGCTGATTATCATCGCGGCCGAAGGGCAGGAAACCGAAAAGCTGTATTTCGAGGGGTTGAAAGCGCACTACAACAATCCGCGGGTGCACGTTGAGATCGTGGAACGCCTCATTGCCGGCTCCGATCCGGAAAAAGTCATCCAGGCGCTGGATCATTTTCGCTCTCAGTACAAACTTCGCAAAGACTACGACCAATTGTGGCTGGTTATCGATGTGGATCGTTGGGGCAAAAAGTTGCCTGATGTAGCGCGCAAATGCTTACAAAAATATTACCGACTGGCGGTCAGCAATCCAGCGTTCGAAATCTGGCTGCTGCTGCATGTGCGATCTTTGGACTCTTACCCGGCTGAGGTTTTGGCTGAATTTATGGAAAACAAAAAGACAGGCGAGCGCACGCGCGTTGACCGGGAACTGCTGGCATTGCTGGGAAGCTACAACAAAACCAACCCGGATATGGAATATTTTGCCCCTCGTGTACGTGCAGCCATTCAAAATGCACGTGCAGCCGACCAAAATCCCAAAACCCGCTGGCCGAATCAAGCCGGATCACGGGTTTATTTGCTGGTCGAGGAAATTATTCCACCAAAGAACTAAATAGCACATATCGGAGCATAGGCATAATAAAACGATCATGAAAAAGATCAATCGCCCTATTGACGATCCGGATTTTTTGCCGTATTATATAGATACCCCCCCTGTCCTTACGAGGGCAGGCTGCGAAGCCGCTCCTGGCCCCAGGAGTGGCTTCTGCTTTGGTAGGGAAAACGGGCAATGAAACGCGCATATGCTTACATCGACGGCTTCAACCTTTACTACCGGGCGGTCAAGGGCACAGCCTATAAATGGTTAAATTTACGGCAGATGTGTGAAATGCTGGTACCCGAATACACACTGGAGCGGATCAAATATTTCACCGCCCCTGTAAGCGGCAAAGATGAAGCCGGTAAACCTATTCGCCAGCAAACCTATTTGCGAGCGCTGCGCACAATCGGCTGCGAAGTGATCAGGGGAAAGTTTCTGTCGCGTGATGTTTATATGCGCCTGGCCGAAGATAAAACCCAAACCGTGTTGGTTACGAAAACAGAGGAAAAAGGCTCGGATGTCAACCTGGCAGCGCATTTACTGATCGATGGTTTCGACAAACATTACGAAGCCGCCATTGTTCTGTCCAATGATTCTGACCTGACCATGCCAATCCGGTATGTTAGAGACCAACTGGGATTTGAAATTATGGTCATCAACCCAGATCGATTTGTGACCAGCAAATCCCTGACGCAGGCAGCTTCTTCGGTGCGTCAGTTGCGCGAGGGCGTATTACAGGCATGCCAATTCCCAGAGGTTGTAAAATATCCGAAGGGCGTTATCAAGAAACCAGCAAATTGGTGAAGCTCAATAGGAGATGATTTGATGCCCGATCCACGCTTGACCGAACTGGCACAAGTGGAAGAACCGTTCCTGCGGCAACTGGAAGGGTTGGGGTGGCGGGTTTTGCGGGGGGATAAATACGACCCCGGCTCGACGCTGCGCGAGTCCTTTCACCAGGTGGTCATCGAGAGCGAACTGCGCGCCGGGCTGCAGCGCATCAACCCGTGGCTGGAGGACGACCAGATGGACGAGTTGGTGCGGCGCGTCCAGGCGCCGCAGTCCACGCAGTTGCTCAAGGCCAACCAGGAAATCCTGGGCCTGCTGCTGGAAGGCGTTTCGGTCAGCGAGAACCGCCAGACGCGCGAAATCAGCCCGACCATCCGCTACATCGATTTCAATTACCTGGCCAACAACCATTTTTTGGCGGTCTCGCAGTTCAAAGTCAGCATCCCCGGCACAGAAAAGCACATCATCCCGGACATTGTGCTGTTCGTCAACGGGCTGCCGCTGGGGGTGGTGGAATGCAAATCGCCGGCCATCGCCGACCCGTTAGGCGAGGCCATTGTGCAGTTGCAGCGTTATGCCAACCAGCGCGGCGTGGTCGAGGGCAACGAAAAGCTCTTTTGGTACAACCAGTGGCGCATCGCCACCTTCCGGCACAAATGCTGTTACGCCAGCCTCACCGGGGAATACGATGATTTCATCGAGTGGAAAGACCCCTATCCTTATGCGATCAGCGAGATCGACACGCAAGGCAGCCAGGCGGTGAACAGCCAGCAGCTTTTAATCCAGGGCATGCTCTCGCGGGATAACCTGCTCGACCTGCTGCATACCTACACCGTCTTCGGAACGGATAGCAAGGGCCGCCCGGTCAAGCTCATCCCGCGCTACCAGCAGTACCGCACCGCGCGCAAGATCGTCAAGCGCCTGAAAGATTCGCAAGATCCCAGGGAGCGCAGCGGGATCGTGTGGCACACGCAAGGCTCGGGCAAGTCGCTGACCATGATGTTCGTGGCGCGGGCAGTGTATCACGATGCGCAGTTGAGCAAGTTCAAGGTGGTGTTTATCACCGACCGCACGGATTTGCAGAGGCAGTTGAGCGGGACGGCGGACACGGTGGGGTATTCGCTCCAGATCGCCGATTCGGTAGCTGGTTTGCGTGATCTGCTGCGCACGCGCACGCCCGATCTGATCCTGGGCATGATCCACAAATTCCAGGACGATCGCTGGGGACAAACCTTCCCGGAATTGAACGACTCGCCCGATGTGCTGGTCATGATCGACGAGGGGCACCGCTCGCAGTACAAACTGCTCGGGGCGAACTTGCAGGTCGCCCTGCCCAACGCCACGCGCATCGCCTTCTCCGGCACGCCCATCGAAAAGACCGAGCGCGAGTTTGGCGATTACATCGACAAATACTCGATGCGCCAGTCGCTCGAAGACGGCGTGACGGTGCAGATCGTCTACGAAGGTCGCACCCACCGTGGCGATGTGCCCCAAAAGGATGAAATGAGCCGCCGCTTCGAGGATGTCTTTGCCCTGGTGGATCGAGACGAGCGCCAGCGCATTCTCAACCGCTATACCTGGAAAGCTTACCTGGAAGCCAGCGAAGTGATCCGCGACAAAGCCGCCGATATGCTGGATCATTATGTGAAGCAGGTTTTCCCCAACCGCTTCAAGGCGCAGGTGGTGGCTTCCAGCCGTCTGGCGGCCATCCGCTACAAGGAAGCCCTGGAAGCGGCGCGGGAGAGCAAGATCAGCGAGTTGCAAGTGCAGCCGGCTAAGGCGGAGGATGTCGATCTGCTGCGGCGTATGCGCATAGATGTGGCCATCTCTGGCGCGAACAACGATGAAGCCATTTACAAGGCGCACAGCGACCCGGCGAAACATGAGAAAGCGATCAAAAGCTTCAAACTGGGCTATGACCAGACGGACGAGAAAGGCTTGACCGGCGATGTGGGCATCCTGGTGGTGTGCGATATGCTGATCACCGGTTTCGACGCCCCGGTGGAGCAAGTAATGTACCTGGATAACATCATCCGGGAGCATAACCTGCTGCAGGCGATCGCACGCGTCAACCGCGTGGCGCATAACAAATCCTGCGGCTACGTGGTGGATTACGTGGGCATCGCCCACCACCTGCGCCAGGCGCTGGCCAGCTACGACGAAAAAGATGTCGATGAGATGCTGCAGGTGATGCAAAGCTCGTCGGCTGACCTGGATGCGCTCAAGTATGCTTACGCCGAAATCAAGAATTTCTTTAGCAACTTTGGGGCCGATCTGGGCGATATCGATGCCTGCGTGGATGTGCTGGCGGATGAAGAAGTGCGCGATGATTTCATCGCTCGCCTGCGTTCTTTCAACAAGGCGATTGACCGGGTGATGCCCAACCCCGAAGCGCTGCGCTATATCCATGACTTGAAGCTGCTCTCGTTCATCAGCGAAGCGGCCCGTAACCGCTTTCGCGATGAAAAACTGAGCATCAAGGATGCCAGCCGTAAAATCCGTGAGATCGTGGATGAATACCTGACCTCAAAAGGCGTGGACCCCAAGATCCCGCCGCTGGAGATATTCTCGCCGCAGTTTGTAGCGCGCATCCAGGCGCACAAATCGCCGCGCGCCAGCGCCGAAGAGATGACCCACGCCATCCGGCAGCATATCAACGAAAACTACGAAAGCGATCCGGAATTTTACGAGCGGCTGGGCGAGAAGCTGGAGCGGGTGCTGGCAGAATACCGGGATAACTGGGAGCGCCTGGCGCAGGAGCTGCAGGAAGTGTTGGAGAACTTGCAGCAGGGGCGCGCCAACGAAAACAATTATGGCTTCGACCCGCGCCGTGAGCTGCCCTTCCTGGCCTTGCTCAAGCGCGAAGTGTACGGCAAGACCAACCTGGCCGACCTGCCGGAAGGGGAGCGTGAGCTGCTGCTCTCCACCACGCAGGATATGCTGGAGATCATGAAGCGAGAAATGGCGCAGGTGGATTTCTGGGACAGCTACCCGGCGCAGAAGAAGCTTAAAGCCTTCCTGCTCAACCGCTTGCTGACCAACTTCCGCGACAAGCGCGAGTTGATTCGCAACCGCAACCAGGTAGCCGAAAAGATCATGGAATTGGCGGCGAACCGCCTGAGGTTGCTGCCCGATTGACATGCTGCCGATCGCTGAAGTTATCCGCACCAAACGAAAAAGCATTGCTTTGATCGTCCAGCGGGATGGACGACTGGTGGTGCGCGCACCGCTGGCTGCCTCCGACGATGACATCTACACGCTGGTGAATAAGAAGTCAGACTGGATTCTGTCCAAGCAGAAGCTGATCAGGGAGACTTATCCAACCTACAAGCCAAAAGAATATGTCAATGGGGAGGGTTTCTGGCACCTGGGCAAAATTTACCGGCTTGAGATTGTGGATGGCGCTCAAGAACCGCTCTGGCTGGATGATTGCTTTTACCTGGCAAGAACTGTTCTCCCTCAGGCTGCTAAAGTTTTCGAACAATGGTATCGTTCCCAGGCCAGGCAAGTCCTTACGGAGCGGGTGTCATGGTATTCCGAAAAACATGGCTATCCCCAACCTGTGATCCGGATCACGAATGCGCGCAAACGCTGGGGTTCATGCAGCGACAACGGCGTGCTCAGCTTTGCCTGGCGGCTGGTCATGGCGCCCATGCCAGTCATTGACTACCTGGTGGTTCACGAGCTGGTGCACCTGGTCGAGAAAAACCATTCCAAAGAATTTTGGTCCAAGATGAAGCTGGCGATGCCGGATTACCAAAAAAGAATTGATTGGCTGGAGGTCAATGGAAATCTCCTGACGTTGGATTGAGATAGGGGGCGATCCGGGTTGAGGTAACAGGGTTACGGATGGATAACCAGCCCGAGAGCATGAGGAAGGAATCAAGTGATGGTTTACGGAGGCATAGATTGATGATTTCTAATACTGAGTTCCAAAGGATTATCCATTCCATCTGGCGTGGTGCGCCGGGAGAAAAGGCTCGCCGTTATGTGGGTCAGTTCTATAGGGGTCAGGAAACATTTCCTTACCCCTATTGATTCACTGGTCGCCAGGATGACAGCCGATGAGCGGGAAAATTTACTCTCAGGAATTCCGCTCTTCCTGGGCATCCATCGGCACCAGGCGGGCGTTGGGGTGCTGGCGGAAGGGCAGGAAATCCAACCCGCTGCGATCAAAGATGGCCACCTGCCAGCCATCCGCCAGGGCGGAGGCGATCAACGGGCGCAGGCCGTAACGCGTCTTGCCACTGCCGGTGGCTCCGGCGAAAAGCAGGTGTGGATTGGTCTCCGGTTCGGCCAGCACCAGCCCGGCCTTGCCCAGGCCCAGCGGCAGCACGCCGCCCTGCCAGCCGTTCAGCATATGCCAGGGGGCCTGCTCGGGCAGCGAAATGGCTTCGAGCGGCGGCTGGATAACCAGCGGTGCAGGCGGAACCATGCCTAACGGCGGTCGTGGCACGCGACGCTCCGGCGGGATGCGGCTGGCGGCGCGGATGGCTTCTACCATCTGGGCGCGCCCGGTTACTCCTGCCTGGAGTTCCGGCGTTGGCGCATGGCCCTGCGACTCCACGTTCTGCGCGCCCAACCGTAGAGCAGGGCCAAAACTGCGGCTGGGATCGACCAGCAGGTCAGGAAACAAGAACAGTGGGTGCATGCCGCTGCCCCGCGATACGGTGCGCAAGCGCATTTCCAATACGGGCAGCAATCTCCGGTAAGCCAGAATCGAGCCCAGGATTAGCAACACCAGAATGGTGAACCACAGAATGGATGGCAGTAATGCCTGGAGCGGGATTACCCAGGCTTCCCAACGCGCCTGTAACTCACGCTGCCGGTCCAGGCGGGCGATCTCATTCAGCGCAGCCTGCGTGGCAGTCGCCTGCCCGGGATACGCCAGGCTGGTGGACTGAGCGGCTGCATCCGCCGTGGCAGAGGTTTGAGCTGCCTGGGCAGTTGCTGTCGCCTGGTAGATCTCCGCCTGGCGCGTGGCTTCGGCCTGCACCTGCAAATCAGTAAACGCCTGGCGTGTGGCTTCAGCCTGCGCCAGGAGCAGATCGATTTCAACCTGGGCAGCCTGGGCAGTATGCGCCGCTTCCAGGGTGGCGGAGAAAGCGCGTTCTGCCAGCGCTGCCTGGGTAGCCTGGATGGATCCTTTGACCAGCGCCATCTGCCTGTAGGGATCGGAGGGCGGCCCCGCAGATGGTACACAGGCAGCCAGTGACGCCAGGCACAGAAGATATAGCAGGGATCGTTTCATGTTAGCGCCTCCAGAGTTCACCCCAACGTGGCTACGGCTTCTTCAAGATCGCGCTCGCCGGGCGTGGTGTAGATGCGGGTAGTGTTTAGGTTACTGTGACCGAGCAGCGCTGCCACCTTCTCCAGGGTTACGCCTTCATCGATCAGCGCCTTGGCGAACGAATGGCGCAGGGTGTGCGGGGTAACATCCGTCAGGCCTGCTTCCAGGGCAAAACGCTCCACGGCGCGCTGTACCGAACGTGCGATCACGCGTTCGCCGCGCTGACCAACGAACAGCGCTTCGCTGCCGGCGTCTGGCCGGTTGGTCAGCCACTCGGATAACACCTGGCGGGCCGCGCCGTTCAGCGGCACGCAGCGATGGCGGTTGCCCTTGCCGCGCCGCACGGTCACGCTTCCCTTGCGCTCACTGATCTGCACATCGCTTACCTGCAGATTGCACAGCTCGCCCACACGCAAACCGGTGTGCAGCAAGAGCAGCGCCATAGCCGCATCGCGCAGGCGCAGCACCCACAGGCGCGGATAGCGCTTGAGCGCCGCTTGTAGATCGTTTTCCACGGCTCGAGTCAAGGCCAGGCGCTGGCGGCGATCCAGCCATTTAGGTGCCAGCGGTAGATCTTCGACGCTGCGTACATGCAGCGCCGGGTTAGAAACTGCCTGACCGGTCTGCACCAGCCAGTGCCCAAAGGCGGCGATGGCAGCCAGCTTGCGATTGATCGTCTGCGGGCGCGCCCCGCCTTCTTGCAGTGCCTGGCGGTAAGCACGTACATCGGCGCTGTCTAGCCCGGCAGGCTCGAGCGGCTTGCCCTGCTCTGTTTCCAGCCAGCGGGCAAATAGCTCCAGGTCGGCCAGGTAGCCCCGGATGGTCAAAGGAGAACGATCCTGGTCAGCCAGGAAATCGGCAAAAGTCTCAATCATCGTTGAGCGATCCATTTTCCACCTCCGTATTTTTGTTTTTGGCTGTTTTGCGCGAGACCGGCTGTCTCGGTCTCGACCCGGGTTTATCGTTCAAACCCAATTCGTAGGCGTACAGGAACAAAGCCTCAAGCACCCAGGCCAGTGCAGTTTCGGCAGTGAATTTGCGACTGTGAGTGTATTCATAGTGCCTGTCATATCCCACCATGTTGTGATTCTCGATGCGCACCATCACATAGAATTCGGAGCGCCGGTCCTGGAAATCCGGCACCTGCACCACCACTTTGAGCGGCCCGCCGCGCGCCAGCCCGTGCCAGCGCAGAAAGATATCCCAAAAGAATTTGGTCAGGGCGTTGCGGAAGCCGATGATGCCCACGCTGGCCTGGTATTGCAAATTGGGCATCGCCTGGCGCAGTTGCTCGAACAGTTCCAGGTTCTGATGGGCGTTCAGATAGCGAAAGAGCAGGCGCAGCGATTTGAGTGGAAAAACAGCATATTCCAACGTATCGCTGCCCTTGTAATGTGAAGCAGTGTAGATCAAGGTCATCAGGCTGAAGAAGTTTTGGCTGCGCTGGCGCGGCTCGCTGGTTTGTACCAGAGCAGAAAACTCTTCCTGGTAAGTGATATCCAGCGCCATCAGTACGATTTTTAGCTCTTGCAGATCAACATCCGGCGGCGTAGCCAGTTCAAGCATGCGCAGTTTTGGTTCGGTTGCCTCAGGCTTTGGCGGTTCCTGCGCCTGCTCTGCCCGGGGTTCTGGCCTGGCCGGCGGTTGGCTGGGCTCCAGCGGCCGGAAGCGCTTCAGCGTATTCCATTCCGGGGCTTGCAGAAAATCCTGCAGCGGCTGCCAGTAAAGCTGGTAGGGCAGTTCGCCGATCTGTTGGGTCACCGAAGCCAGAGCATCGCACCAAGCCGTTAGCGTATGATCATTCTCTTCTGCCGGCAGGTTGAACAGGATGCGTACCTGCGGCGAGCATCCTGCGCCTGGCGCAGAAGTGAACAGGCCACGCAGATGCAGCAACTTCTCCACCACGCGCGGCAGGTTGTTGCGGGGAAGCTGCTGTTCGATCTCGAAGATCCAGCCAGGGCTTGCAGTACTCTGCACCCAGATATCCGCCCGGATGTTGGCAAGACCAGCGCCATACGGCAGCACCTTCTCAATCTCAGCTTGTAGACCGGCCTGGCAGGCGGCAGTGTAAACTTCCATCATGCAGTACAGGGCGCTGATGTCGATGGGATCATGCACCTGGTAAGCGCGCTGCCGCGCATCCGGGAACAGGCTGCGCAGCACTTCTGCCCCTTCCGGCGTGGGCAGGTAAGCATTCTGAGGGCGGCCGGTTTTGCTGGCTAGCTTGACCGGGGCTGAGCGCAAAGCCGAGGGAATGCGGCGCGGCGGCCCGATCAGGTTTTCCAGGCTGGTACGAGCAATCTTCAGCGACAACCCGGTCAGGACTTTCACCTGGTCGAGGGTGACCAACCCACCTCGGGTGAGTGTTTCCAACACTTTCACATAGTTTGGTTCGGATTGTACAAATTTGAGCAGGGCTTGGGTTTTACGTTCAAGATCAGACATGGGCAAAAACTCCTTTTGGCAAAAACGAAGCGCCTATAGCGCTTCTATAACCGTTTTTACCCGCCGTTTTCGCCCTGATCCAGGCGATCTTGCAGGCGGGCAACCACTTCGCTCATGGATTTGATTTGAGCGAAATATTTGTCATTCTGTTGGCGTAAACGCTCGTTATCCTCGCGCAAGCGATGCATCTCTCGATCAAGGACGCGATACGGAAGCGTTCTCAAAACATCCCGAAAGGCTTTGCTTTCCAGGTAGCTCACGATCTCGCGTACGGCAGAAGCCAGGGTTTGCGCATCGGCTTGCTCGGGGATATTTCCCAGGTAATTGAAATCTTTCAACGCCTGGCGCATGGCTTGGGCATACTGTTTTTCCAAAGTCTGCCGGAAGCGGTCTGAAGCCTGGCCGCGCTGTGGGAAGTTGGGCATAAACGATCTCTCCAAAAATCATTCAATCGCGAACAATTGCCGGCGCAGCGCCAGCAGTTGCTTGGAACTGGCCTCCGCCATGACCTGCCGCCATGCAGCGTTCGAGACATGGTAAGGGGACGCAATGGCTGCATTGAGCAGGGCCAGCAGTTGCGCCGGGGGAAGTTGCGCTAATTGTTCGTACTCCGCACCTGCCCCGCGCTGGGGAGATTGGCGCAACTGGCTGGCAGCGAACAGTGCCGGTTGGCGGATACTCTTCCCGGCTGGGCTGGCGGCATACAACAGCCAGCTTACCAAAGCCTGGGCAGAGGCCTGGTTTTCCAGCAGCGGCCTGCGCATCTGGGCATGGATTGCACGATTCTGTTCCAGCAAACGCTCCAAATCCCAGGTCTCACCAACCACCACTTGGGAAGGCTTGCTGGAACCTGGCGCGTCGCTGACAGTGGTTGAAGTGGTTATCTCTTCCGAGTGTTTTAGGTGATTCAGTAGGTGTTTTAAAGTGTTTAACGCGTTGCAAGCGCGCCTTCCAGATGTTGCAAACGCGCCTCCGGCCTGTTGCAAGCGCGCCCCTGAACGTTGCAAACGCGCCTTCGTAAAATCAGGCAGTGTTGCATTCGCGCCTTCGTGTGTTGCAGACGCGCCTTCTTCCGCCTGGCGGATCAGGGGCTCGATCACCTGGGCATCGCCGGTTTCCAGGTACTCGCCGAGCAGCTCGACGAACTGGTCGTACAGCGCCTGATCTTCCGGGATCAAGGGTTCGAGCAGATTGACCTTGAAATGCCAGGCCAGGAAGCCATCCCCTTCCAGGTACTCCTGGCGCTCGAGAAACTGCTCCAGCAGGTCGCGTTTAGCATTGCGCCGGTTTTGGCGTTGGGCATACTGGCTGCTTGCGCCAGCAGATCGCGCCGGCGCGCTGAACATGGGCGGCAGCCATTCTCCAATCGTTTTGGGGCGTTGGATGCCCAGCAGCCGGGCGATTTCAGGATAACCGCCCCACATCCAAACATCGTCGCGCAGTTCCTGGCGGGTGACATAACAGCGGTCGCGCATCAGGGTCACGAACCAGGCTGGCGCAGCGCCCAGGCGCGACAGCCAGTTGAGCAGGAAGTAATGGCTGATGAAGATACGATCGGCAGGTGGCATGACGCGCAGTGCCAGTTGATCAGCCTTATCCAGCACCAGCTTGAGCGGTTGCCGGTCTAGTTTGCTGCAGTCGCGCAGCACCAGGTCTTGCACGCTGAGCGGGTCGGGGGTTCGCTCAAGCTGATCGGGACGCGGCGCGGGCGGTGGGTGGGGCAGCAGGGCGGCATGCTCGAGCGCCAGCATCCGGTCGAGAGCGGCCAGCGGGTCTTCCCGGCAGCCTGTTTCGATGAACAAGGCTGACAAGTATTCGGCGTCGCCTGGGGTGAGCGGCATATCGGCCCGGAACATCCAGCGGTTGTTGTCTGACCGGTCGCGGGAGAGAAACCAGCCCAACGGGGGATCACTGATCCGCCGCCACAGGGTTGAGCGGTCGATGCCGGCCCAACGTGCGATAGCTGTTGGCGAAGCGGCAAACTCAACCCTGTGGCGGGCGGCGCTCCCGGTGGCCAGGTACATCACTTGTCGAAAGGCGATGACGATCCAGGCCAGAACGGGACCCAGGTAAGGCAACCAGCGTTTGAAGTAGCCCGGGATCATGACCACGCGCTCTGGTTGGACGAAGCTCTCGCGCAGTGATCGGTCGACCACCTGGTATCGCAGAGACGCTTCGCCATCTTCAGCGGCGGCGGTGGGCTGTCCGGTTTCGTCATAGGGGGGATCGATTGGGGTATCGGACTCCCGGACAGTGAATTCCACCGTTACCTGGCGGTTCATGATCCCGGTCAGCACGCGGGTTGCCGTGCTGGCGAGACGACTTTGCAGCCAGGCGCAGGCATACTCCGTAGATGCGCCAATCTGGAACAGCCCGTCTTCGTAACCCAGGAACTCGCAATCGCGCACCCAGGTATCGAAGGCGGCTTTGGGCATTTCCATCTGCAACTGGCCGCAGCAGGCCTTCCAGGCTTGTTCAGGCGTCATAGGTGGATCGCCTATGCAATCTGAAAAGGCTGCAAAAGTCTGCGCAGGAAGCTCTGCAATACCCGATTTGAGGAAAGATACCTGTACGTGACAAAGAGCGGCTTACAGGCCTTCCTGACAGTTTGAACGCTGGCCTTAGCGCCAGCGTCATATCCAGCGGTTACGCCAGCCACAGCGTCAGCCCTGACGCCGGGACTTACGCTGGCGTAAGCGCTGGCGTGTAACTCGATTATTTCAGGATTTCCACGACTTCCAGATATCGGCATATTCATCCACTTTCTCCAGGTCGAGAAACCATTCAAAATTGGGCAGGCGCGCTGGCTTGCGATAATCATGCAGGTTGAGTTTGCCATCATTGAGCGCCCGCAAACCGACCTTCACCAGTAAAGCGGCAAGCTGGCTGGCCGGTACGCTGTTCCAGCGCGCTAACTCCTGGACTTGCTGGCGCAGCTCGGGCGGCCAATCGAAGGTCACCTTGATGCGCTTGCGGTCGCGCTCAGCCTTGCGACGCTGATAGGGGGCCATGCTGCGCAGGCGGGCGCGCTGTTCGGCCAGGCGGCCGTACACCGGATCATCCGGTTGGGTCGATGGATCAGGCTCCTGGCTCATGTGGGTTTGCAGCGCCGGGTCAAGCGACAACGGCTGGCGGGTGAGGGGATTGTTTTTGATCGACATGGCGGGTCTCCTGTTTTTACTTGAAGGCAATCAGCTCGGCCACAATCTCGGCCAGATGCAGATAGCCGCCGGTCTTGCCCTGGCTGTTGCGGCTCTTGGAGCCATTGGTATAACCGATGGTAGCTGCCGATGCGGGAGCGTACTCCCACAGCGTCTTGCCAAAGCTGGCGGCTTCACGCACTTTGGTGTCGCGTGGGATGGGCGGCAGGATTTGTTCCGCGCCCAGGGCTTGCTGCAAGCGGCGGATGTTTTCCAACGTCTCGTTGGTAGTGCGGTCGAACAGGGTAGGCAGGATGCCCAATAGTCTGGGCGGCTGTACGTTGGGAAACATACCCAGTTCACGGACAGCTTGCAGGATTCCGCCCACGCCATCCAGAGCCAGGAAATCCATGATCGCTGGGATGAGCACGTAGTCGCTGGCGACCAGGGCAGTGATGTGCAGCACATCCGTAGAAGGCGGCGTGTCCAGGAAGACGAGATCATAGCTGGCAGCGGTTTCTAGAGCGGAAGCCAACAGGAACTCCCGGAAATTAGCGCGCGAGACGCGCTCCTTGACCAGCTCAGCAGTATGATCGTTTGCGACCACATCCAGGTTGGGGCGCGCCGGGGTAGCCGCCTCTCCCACCGGGCGTTTCTCAACCAGCAAGCGAAACAGGCCGTTGCCTTTGGATATGCCGAGCGCGGAGGCGGCATGACCCTGGGCATCCAGGTCGATGACCAGGGTTTTGTACCCTTGTTCGGCAAAGTAGCTTGCCAGATGGATGGCGGAGGTGGTTTTGGCTACCCCGCCTTTTTGGTTGGCGACAGCGATCACAATCATAGTTCCTGGTTCTCCTGGGTAGGGCAGTGAGATGGTTGGTAAAGTTGTGTCATCTTGGATAACGATATCCGATGGCCCACGAATTGCTGAAAGCGAAAAAGGCTTGTGGTCAAGTGACCATAAGCCTGTGACAGAATCATTGACGATCTAGTTGTTGAGATCGTCAACGCTGCAATTGTGCTGCAAAGAGCGTGAACTAAATGAAAATGATGAGCAAAGTCGCGCCGGTCATCCCCCAAAATGTGGCTGGAAAAGGTATTATATGAGTGTAAAAGACAGTATTGGCGGTATGCAAAAGCCGGGAGAGAACTTCGGATCAGACGGTTGCGCGTTCGAATCGTGCCGGGGGCGCTCATCTATTAAAGTGCCTTTCCAGGAATCGCTGCGCAAGAACCGCCCTGTGCGCGGCCTGCACGTTCCCTATGTGGTCTTCGAGAACGAAGATGACACCACCACCCATCAGCCGGAGCAATTGGCGGCTCGCCTGGAACCGGTTTTAGATCACTTGAACAGCCTGAGAAACGAAGCGCTACAGATCTATGGGGATTAGATCTGTAGCGCTCTGTTTGGCGAGTTGTCTCCCTTCCTCGCCGTCGGTTTCTTGCTGCAAGTCCCCCTGTGCAAGTGCCCATATCATACACGTTAACCCCCTGGCGCTGAACGGGCAGAAGTATGCGCTGCCCTAGACATTTGTACCCGGTTTCGAATTTCAGCCTTGCCAGTTACATGCACATGCATTATGCTTGGCAGCGTAAGCCTGTCTTGCTAAATGTGAAAGGGGTTGCCACATGTCGGATAAAATTCGTGTCGCCATCCTGGATGATTATGCCTCGAATGTAGGGGGTTATGTGGCTCGCCTGGAAAAAGAGCCGGATATCGAGGTGGTGCATAAATTGTATTTTGGTGAGGAGCTTGAGCCGGCCCTGGCCAGCGCTCCGGTGAATGTGCTTCTGTTGGATGTACAGGTGCCTAACAGCCCAGATGATCATAATCTATACCCGATTTTGCACCTGATCCCCAGGCTGTTGGATCGTTACCAGGAACACAACCTGGCTGTCTTGATTATCACCATGCACAACCAGCGTACGCTGATCCGGACTTTGCTGGAAGCCGGCGCTTCGGGCTATGTGCTCAAGGATGATCGCGTGGCTTATGAAGAACTGCCCTCGATTATCCGTACAGTTGCCGCCGGCGGTATCTTCCTCAGCCCGGAAGCCAATAAACAGTTACGCAAGCGCCATACAGGTGAGCTGGAGCAGCCGCTATCCCCGCGCCAGGCCGAGCTTCTTTCGCTCTGCGCTGCCTATCCGGACGAGAGCATCGCCTCCCTGGCGAAAAAGATGTACATCGCCTATTCCACTGCCCGCAATTTGCTCTCCCAGGCCTACCTCAAGCTGGGGGTCAACAGCCTCCCGGCGGCCCTGGCTAAAGCGCGCCGCCTGGGATTGCTCGCTCCTGAGATGACCCCGCCGCCTCGACTCTAGAGCATCAAGGCTGCGACATCCACAGCGAGCGCCCGAAACAGTTCTTCTACCGGGCGTTCCTGTTCGGCCAGCAAATGCTCCAGGCCGCTGCGTTCTGAGATGGGCAGGCTTTCTACCAGTTTGCGCGCCTGCCGGTAACGTTGGAGAAGCTGGTCGATACAGTAGCTCACCGCGCCACAGCGCAGCAGGATTGCCTGGGCCTCCACCAGGCAAACGGGATCGCTTGCTTGTTGGCGTAGTTCGAGAAAGCGTTCTCTTTCAGCGTGCACTACACTCTGTGCGAATAGTATGGGCAGGGTCGTGCGCCCGGTCATCCAGTCTGGGCTGGCTGGTGTTGCCATCGTGTCGCCGAGATCATCGTGGATCTGGATCATTTCGCCCTGAGGGTTTTGTATATCCATTTGCTGCCCGTGGGCGGTGTCCAGCATCATCTGGTTCAGGCTTTCGATGACTTGCAGCCGGGCGTGTGCTGGCGCCGGGCTTGTGGCGATGATCCCCAGCCCCAGGGCCTGAAATGCGCAGGCCAGGTTTGCCGCCGCAGGTGCGCCTATCTGCACATGTTCCCCGCGCGGGTCTTCATCTAGCAGATCATCCACCAGCATGATCCCCATTTGCAGGCAGGCAATCGCCAGTGCGGCCTCGAATGCCTGTTCTTTCGCTCCGCCTGCGGCCTGGCAGGATAGCAGCGGTAGCTGCCAGTGCGGAGGCCTGGGTGCAACTGCCCGGCGGATCAGCCGCTGCATGTCCGGCCAATCGGGTACGGGTGCCAGCCTCGATAGGCTTTCCGAGATATGTTCGTATAAGTCCATGTTTTTTCCCTCCCAAATAGGGCTGGCCAGCCCAAGTGAGCCGGCCAGCATCCAAAGAGTTTCCCTGGCAGGTTACCAGATATCCCAAGTGGACTCGATCTTGACCACTCTCACTTCTTCTGGGTTGGCGCGTGTGAGCCGTTGTAATGCGCTCAAATATGTGTTTTTCTTGCTCTCGCCCGAGAGCAATTGCTGGTGAAATTTCTGCATGGCCGACATATTGTGCTCCTTTCTTCTTCTGATGAAATGTGGTTTGCATATGTGCAAGATGGCTCAAGTCATTTATAATTCGGAAGTTATCACCTCTTTCCACTCATATTCCAACTAGTTCTATTTACGGCCTACTGCCCATGAAACGCTCGAAGACACAAACTGCCCTCACCATCTTTTCGGTGTTTTCATTGTTAGTGCTATTGCTGTATACTTATGCCCGCATTTTCGTCTTCCCCTTGTTGGGTTTTCATCTCGACCGCGCCAACGGGTGTGTAGGCAAGGTGTATGTGGACGTAGCTACCGGGCCCACATTGCGAGAAGGGGATGAACTTCTTAGCATCGATGGTGTATCCTGGGATGATCTGTTAGCCGACAGGCAGCGTATGTTCTTTGCCGGGTTGAAAGCTGGCGATACAACGGTCATCCAGGTTCAGCGCGGCAGCCAGGTATTGACGGTCAACTGGGTTTTGCCTGCTCCATCCTGGGGCGATATCCAGGACCGGCTGGTAAACAGTTGGTGGGTTGCCTATGTTTTCTGGTTCTTTGGTATCCTGACCCTGGTTTTGGTGCGGCCCAGAGATGAAAGATGGGCGCTGCTGGTGATCTTCAATTTTCTGACTTCGATCTGGTTGATCGCTGGGACAACGGCTTATTCTTATACCTGGTATTCTGCCATTGTGCTGCGAGCAACGATCTGGCTGAGTGTGCCGGTTTATTTTCACCTGCACTGGTTGTTTCCACAATCTCTGGGGCGTATGCCCAGACGCATTTTGTGGGCGCTTTACCTGCTGGCGTTGTTGTTGGCCCTGGCTGAACCCTTCTTGCTCTTGCCAGCTGATCTCTATGCCGTCGGCGTGTTGTTGGCGTTTTTGAGCAGTATCAGCCTGTTGCTGGTGCATGCCTGGAGATGGCCTGAGCAGCGTCGCGATCTTTCCCTGTTGGGTTTCCTTGCTTTTCTATTCGTACTTCCCTCGATTGTCTTGGTTGTCGTTGACGCTTTTGCTGAAGTCCCTTCTTACAGCGGGGGGGTGGTGTTCTTCTTCGTTTTGTTGCCTGCAGTCTATTTCTATACCATCTATCGCCGCCAATGGGGCATGCAGGTGCGCGCTGACCAAATCATGATCTGGATCGTTTTCGCTCTGGTAGCGATCATGCTTTCTGTGATAGCTGTAACCATTACCAACGCTGTTTCCCATCCGAAAAGTCCACCGCCTCTCCTCTGGATATCGGCTTTGTTGCTGGCAGACCTGGCAGGCGCAAGCTGGTACCCGGCTTTCAAGAGCTGGGTCGAGCGTCGCTTCCTGGGTATGCCCTTGCCGCCTACCGAACTGGTCGGCCTTTCGCTGCAGCACATCACCACCAGCCTGGAGCGCCAGCACCTGGTGCGCATCTTGCGCGATGAACTGCTGCCCAGCCTGCTGGTGCGCCAGGCCGCCCTGTTGCGCCTGCGCGGCTTTCGTGATCCGGCCAGCCCCGTGCGCCTGGAGCCGGTTTTTACCCTGGATGTGATGGACGAGCAACTGCCTCGCCCGCAGGAAGTTGCCGCTTTGTTGGCGCACGCCGGCCGGGCCGGCTATGCTGCCTTGGCTCAGGAGACCGGCCTACCTTGCCCGTGGGCCTACTTGATTCTGGTTTTGCGTGTCGAAGACCGGCCTATCGGCTTGCTCCTGTTGGGACGGCGCGACCCGGATGACTTCTACGCCCCCAACGAAATCCCGCTCTTGCAAACGCTCGTAGACCAGACCGCCCTGGCCCTGCTTAACGTGGAACAGGCCGGGGACCTGCGCGCCTTCTATCAAGAAAACATTGCCCGGCAGGAAGCTGAGCGCCTGCGCCTGGCGCGCGGCCTGCACGATGACGTCCTGGCTAAGATGGCCCAGGTGGCGCACAGCGCCAGCGCACGGCAAGAGGACGCGCGCTTCACTGCCGCCTACGAGTCGGCGGTCGACAGCCTGCGCGCCATTGTCAACAACCTGCGCCCCAAGATGCTGGATTTCGGTCTGCGCAGCGCCTTGGACGAGTTGATCGACGATCTGCAAGACAGCCTCGCTACTGAGACGCCCCGGCTCGAGTTGGATGTTCCTCCCAGCGCGGAGCGTTACCCGCCAGAAGTCGAGCTGCATCTCTTCCGCATCGTCCAGCAGGCTGCCCACAATGCCTTGCGGCACGCCCAGGCGCAGCAAATTGCCATCCGCGGCAGCCTGCTGCCGGGCAAGGTTGAACTGCTGGTGCAGGATGACGGCGTGGGCTTCGAGGCCAGTGGCGGCCTGGACCTGGCCAGCCTGCTGAAGAACAGGCACTTTGGTCTGGTGGGCATGCACGAACGCGCCGCCCTGATCGACGCCGGACTGTGGATCGACTCCCAACCGGGCCAGGGTAGCCGTATCCACATAACCTGGGAACCCAAGAACTGAGATTAATGCCTTGATGGGTTTTCTTGGCGCTCTTTGAGGCTTCGCGGTAAATTAAGTTTGTTCAACATAATCCTGACCCATACGAAAATCTCCTGAAACGATTTGATTGGAATGCAAATATGCAAGTTTATTCACTTGACAGGGTAGAAAGTTTTGATAAAATATAAGTAAGTGCTTACTTATATTTTGGAGTCGACCGCATGAAAACCACACAAACCCTGGGCATCCTGGCCTTTACTCTGGCAATTATGACCACCTTGTTCCTGGTCCTGTTTATCACCGATATGGCCAGCGCTGGTCCCCTGGATACTTTCGGGCAAGTCCTGGCGCATGTCAGCCGCCAAAGCTGGCTTTCCCTGGTAGCCTATGCCAACGTCACCTTGCTGACCGCCGTGGCGACCATCTTCTTCGCTGGCTTGTATGTGTACTGCCGCGCCGATGCTCCACTGGCTTCCGCAGCCGCGGTGATCTTCGTGCCGGTCTACAGCGTTTTCAACTTCTTCGCCTATTTTTCTCAGATCACCGTCATTCCCCGCATGCTGGAGTTGCACCACATGCCTGAGTACCAGGCTATGGCCAGTTTCTGGCTGCGCCAGTTGCTGCAAACCGGGCCTGGCTCGGCCGTCAGCATCTTCAACAACTTCGCCTACGCCATCCTGGGCATTCCGTCGATTATCTTTGGCGTGCTGTTATATCGCATGTACCCTTCCGCCCGGCTGGGTGCGCTGTTGTTTGCCCTGAGCGGTGTGGCCTCCATGCTCGGCATCATCGGTTTTGTCGTGGACAGTGCCTTGCTCTCCTGGGGTTCGATGGTCGGGGCGGTATTCTTCCTGCTGTCCCTGCCGCCGCTGGGTTGGTCCTTCTGGAGGCAGCCTTGAGCGTGCCTGCGTTCCAGGATCCTCCCCCGACTGGAGAGTCGCCGAGACGGCCGCTTTCGCCGCGCGTCCAGGCCACCCGCCAGCGCATCCTCTCCGCCGCCGCCCAGGAATTTGCCGCCAGGGGTTACGCCGGCGCCACCACGCGCGCCATCGCCGGTGTCGCGGGGGTCAGCGAGTTGACGCTTTTCCGCCATTTTGAGACGAAGAAAAACCTCTTCGTGGCAGTGATCGCACAGCAATCGCCGATCTCCATGCTGCAAGCCACCCTGGGCGCTCAGATGACCGGCGAAATCCGCCACGACCTGCATCTCATCGGGAGCAATTTCCTGCAGGCCATCCTGCAGCGGCGCGAGGTCATCCTGCTCACCCTGCGGGAGGCGGAGCAGTTGCCCGAAGTGCGCCAGGCCAGCCAACAGGTCCCGCTCCAGCAGCGCCAGATGTTGGCAGGTTACCTGAAAATGCAGATGGAACAGGGTGTGCTGCGCCCGCAAGATCCCGAACTGGCCGCCCAGGCCTTCCTGGGTCTGTTCTTCGCTTACGCTATCAGCCAGTCATTGACCGCCGAGTCTGGAGAACAACCACGTTCGGTTGAAGCAGTAACCCAAACCTTTGTAGATATTTTCTTGAATGGCATGATGGAAGGAAGGTAGCAATGAGTGCTCAGGCGCAGCCCTTGATCTGGCGCATTATGCGTCGCATGAACCAGCGCATGGCCGGCAATTACCAGCGCGGCTTTGGCCCGGGACGATTGGTTTTGCTGCTGACCACCACCGGGCGCAAGTCCGGCCAGCCGCGCCTCACCCCGCTTCAGTACGAAGAAATGGATGGCGCCTATTACGTGGGCTCGGCGCGCGGCGCACAGGCCGACTGGTTCCGCAACATCCAGGCCAACCCCGGCGTGCAGGTACAGATCAAGCGCGGTAAGAATGAGTTTATGCGCTTTTCCGCTACCGCCGAGGCTGTCACCGATCCGGGTCGCGTGGCCGACTTCCTGGAGGCGCGCCTCAAGCGCCACCCGCTGATGATCGGTTTCTTGATGCGCCTGGAGGGCTTGCCGCTCAAGTACAGCCGCGCCGACCTGGAGCGCTTCGCCACCGGCAAAGCGTTGGCTATTATCCACCCTGAACCGTGAGATTTACGCCAGCCTGGTGCCTTTTTCTGCTAACTTCACTTCCAGTTCGTGCGCAAGTTCCTCAGCCAGCGATTTCTCCGCCAGATTGCGATTCTCCAACTCTTCGGGGTCGTTGGCCAGGTCGTACAATTCGTCTGGGTTTTCTTTGGCCCCGCCAGTTCCACTGGCGCTGCCGTAGCCACGGTAGCGGATCAACTTGTAGCGGCCCTGGATCAGCGCGAAGGTGCCGCTCTTGAGCGGGCCGCGCTGGGCGTTTTGCTTGGCTTCCATAGCGTAGATACTGCGCTCGGAGAGGCTGCTATCTGTGGAAGCTGGCCCGTCCAGTCCCGGCAGGATGCGCCCTTCGCACCATGCCGGGACCGGCTGTCCCATGAGGTGCAGCAGGCTGGGCAGCAGGTCTACGTTGCTGGTGGGGGTGTAAACATCCTGGCGCTGCGCCTGTCCTGGTTGAGAAAGGATCATCGGCACGCGGATCAGCGGCTCGTACAGCGTGCGCGTCCCGTGTCCCCAGATGCCGCGCTCGAACATTTCGCCGTGATCCGAGGTGATCGCCAGGCAGGTGTTCTCTAGCAATCCCTGGCTGAGCAGTTGCTCGTACAGTCGCCCGAATTCGGAGTCGGCATAGGCCAGGTTCTCGTCGTAAGCCTGGCGCTGCTGTTTCAAGAACTGGTTGGTGGCCCCTGTCTCAGCGAAGCGATGGCGTGGCTTTTTGAGCGGGTTGTAATCATCCTGGAAACGGTTGACGAACTCCTTGCGCGGGTTGTACGGGTGATGGGGAGGCAGGAAATGGATGTAGGCCAGGAACGGCTGGGGTAGTTGGCCCAGTTGCTGGGTGCACCAGTCGATGCCTTTTTCCATGTTGTAGAGCACCCCATTATTGCTCGGCAAACCTTGCGGGAACTGCTTGCTGTACTGCGCTTGCACCCGCCTCTCGCGCCAGTCTTGCCAGAGCCGGTACAGTTGCGAGATGAACAATGAGCTGGGCAGGGTGCTGCTGCCGCGTAAAGCCAGCTCCTCACCCCAAAAGGATGCGTTGTAATCGTTTGGGAATACCCGGTCGGAGTATTCTGTGTCCGCCAGGCTCAGATCACGGCCGAACTTAAATTCTTCCAGGTCAGGCCTTAGCTGATACAGCAGCGTAGTCACCAGCAAGTTGTGCGAGTAACCCAGGCGGTAGTAATGGGGAGCCGCCAGGTAGAAGAAGTTTCGCAGCGTATAGTCGTCTAGCATGGTGCCGTGCAGGTGCAGGGCGCGATGCGACCAGGGGTAGACGCCGGTGAACAGCGAAGCGGTGCCAGGCGTGGTGTAGTTGCCGGCGGCGTAATGGGCGTGATACACCGTGGCTCTCCCGGCGAAGCGATCCATGTTCGGCGTGGTCTGCCTGGGATAGCCATACAGCGACATGTTCCTGGCGGAAAGCGCGTCGAAAATCAGGATCAAGATGTTGGCGGGCGGTGAGGACAGGGTCGCTTCAGGAGGAACCAACCTCGCAGAGGCGCCCAGTTTCAGCAGCGGTAGAGCGGCTGCCAGTTTCAAAAACTCTCGACGGTTGAGGGAATCTTTCATAGCGCGAACGAACGCCTGTCAGAAATTGCGGATCAGGATGATTAAAACGCCCAGGATATCGAAAAAGATGTACAGGAAAGATAATACTTCGATGCGCTGGAGAACGCTGCGCATCGCAGCCATGAACTTCTTACCTCTTTTGGCCTTGCTGTAGCGTTGGATGAGTAGGTGAGGGAGGAGCAGGGTGAGCAGATAAATGCTGGCGAAGGCGACAAAGTACTTCCGGTATTGCAGGAAGGCTTCATAGTTTATGTGAATAACCACTGACCATAAAGCTGTGATCAAGACCAGCAAGCTTGCCTGCACGGCAAAGTTTACCTTGAGCCAGTTGGCAGGCAGCAGCACGGCTGCCAGAGTCACAATTGCCCACACCAGCAGGCTTTCCAGCAGGGCAAAGGCCAGCGGGTAAGCGATCGTGCCGGCCAGCTCGTAAATGCCCAGTCGTAGTATCCAGGATGGCAGCACATCCAACAGGTTGAACAGCGCCCAGGCGTGGATCAGGAAAGCACACCACCCGAAAACCAGGCGCAGGTCTTCGCTTGCCGGCAGCCTGTCCCGCAAGGCCGCCCGGGAAACGGAGGAGCGAGCTTCGCCTTGCCCCATTTCTCATTTCCCAGGGACTGGTTTTCCCGTCATGCCGCGCTCGATTTAGCCAGGATCACACGTGCATCCAGGGCGCGGCAGCCTTCTTGTTCATAGAACACGCGCAGCGGGTTGATATCCAGTTCCTTGATCTCGGGGAAATCGACCATCAACTGGGACAGGCGCAGCAGGGCGTTCTCTAGTGCCTGGATATCTGCTGGTTTTTCACCGCGCGCCCCTTTCAGGATCTGCGCGCCGCGCAGATTGTCGACCATTTCCTGGGCCTCGGCAGGCGTGATCGGGGCGACGCGCACTTCGGCCTCTTCGAAGATTTCCACGAAGATGCCCCCCAGACCTAACAGCACGACTGGGCCGAATTGGGGATCCTGCCGCCCGCCCAGGATCAACTCTTTGCCGCTCGCTGCCATTGGCTGAACCAGTGCGCCCTCGACTTTGGTCGCGGGGTCGTCCGATCCCAGTTGGGTGATTTTTTCGAAAGCTGTGGTTACCGCCTCGGCGTTCGCCAGGTTCAACTGCACGCCGCCTACGTCCGATTTATGCGATATGTGCTCAGCGATGACCTTGAGCACCACGGGGTACCCGAGTTCCTCGGCAGCCTTGCGCGCCTGTTCGGCGGAGCGAGCCACTTTGCTGTGCAGGCCGGGGATGCCGTAGTGTTCCAGCATTTCCAGGGCTTCTGAGAGCAGCAAATCGCGCTTTTCGCTGCTGGCGCGCTGGATAAGTTTCTGCACCGCTGCCCGGTTGACCTTGAAACTGGGGATCTCGGAGCGCGTATTCTTTCGCATCGTTCCCAGGTAGTAACGATGGCTCATTTCCAGGGCGCGGATCGTTTCGACCACCTGCGTGAAGACCGGGAAGCTGTAATTCTGCTTCAGATAAGTGACTTCTTGCGCGGCCGTGGAAATGTAATAAGCCACGGGTTTCCCGTAACGCTCGACCATTTCCATCATGCGTTCCAGCAACAACCGGCTGGTCTGGTTCTCTGCTTCGGACAAAGCGGTATGCAAGAATACCACCCCGTCTACCCCCTCCAGTTGTAAGGTTTGCTCGACAATCTGGGCGTAAACGTTCAGGTCGAACAGGTCGCCCAGGTCGAGCGGATTGGTTAAACGGATGACCGAGGCGCGGAAGTGCTTTTCGATCTCGCGCAAGAAACTCTCTGGGAAAGGCGCTAGCTTGAAGCCCGAGAGTTCGCAGGCATCCGCGGCGATCACCGCGTGACCGCCCGAACGAGAAATAATCGCCAGGTTCTTGCCGCGCATCGGCGGCAGCCCCAGGATTTTCAGGCTGTTGCCCAGGGAGGTCGCGTCGTGGATGCGGATAATGCCTGCCTGGTGGAAGGCCGCGTCGACAACTTTGTCATCGCTGGTCAGTGAAGCGGTGTGTGAAAGGGCGATTTTCTGCCCCAATGTGCCGATGTTGGCCTTGAATACCAGGATGGGCTTGGAGGATTGGCGCGCCACTTGCATCAACAGGCGTCCCTGCGGGATGCTTTCCAGGTAAACGAAGATCAGGCCAGTCTCATCATCTGAGATCAGGTATTCCAGCATATCTTCGGCGCTGATGTTGACCAGGTTGCCCACCGAGACGAATTTGTTCAAGCCAGTGCCTTCATTCGCCATCAAGTTGAGCACACTCATGCCAACGCCGCCGCTCTGCGTGATCATCGACACATCGCCCTTCTTGATGAACTTCTTCAAGCGTGGGAAGGGCACACAGAAGCCGTTCTCCATGTTGATCACCCCGATGCAGTTCGGCCCGACGAAACGAATCCCATATTTCTCTGCAATGCGGTCTAGCTCGTCTTCCATTTGCTTTCCGGCCTCGGCGTACTCGCGGAAGCCTGCCGTTTCGATGATCGCCCAGCGAATGCCTTTCTGTCCGCATTCTTCCAGGATGGCTGGCACGGTCCGGGCCGGGGTCAGGATCACTGCCAGGTCAACGTGATCGGGGATATCTCCCACCGAGTGATAGATGCGCCGGGTTTCGATCACACCACCACGGGGTCCTACGGCATACACGATGCCGTTGAATCCATATTCCACCAGGTTGGCGACAATGTTGCGCCCCAGGTTATCTGGCTTTTCCGATACACCGATGACGGCTACACTGAGAGGATAGAATATTTCGCGCATTAGCTGGTTCCTTTCCTGGGCGAAATTATATCTTACTTTCTTGGCTGGCAGCGAGGGCATTGAAACCAACCGTGATGGCGTGATCGACTGCGACTCGATTCAGATCTCTGGGCCCTAAAAATGCGCACATTTATCCCGCTTCGGGTAGAATCGATACCGTCCAGACTCCCGGAGTCTAAGAGATGTGTGCAGTACATGGAGGTCGCAAGCATTGAGTGAATCGAAACACAAACCGCGTGGCTGGCGGCTGTGGGTGCAGCGCATTGCCTCCACCCCTGGCATGACGGCCATTTTCTCTCACATCGTTCATTACGTTGACCGCCCCTTTTTGCGCATCTCCGGCGGGCGTTTTTCGCTTTCCGGTTTCCTGGCCGGCTGGCCGACCGTGGTATTGACCACGGTCGGGGCCAAAAGCGGTCTGCCGCGCACCACGCCCCTGGTAGGCATTGAAGATGGCGAGAATGTGATCCTGATCGCCTCCAACTTCGGCCGTCCGCACCACCCCGACTGGTATTACAATCTCAAAGCCCATCCTCTGGCTACCCTGACCCTGCGCGGGCGTGCACGCCCGTACCTGGCGCGTGAAGCCACTGAGGGAGAGCGCCAGCGCTGCTGGGAGCTGGCTGCACAGGTATACATCGGTTTTCCACTGTACCAGCAGCGCGCCGGCCAACGCCGAATACCTATCCTGGTGTTAGTCCCGCAAGAGCCATAGAAGCCTGGCGGATTTTGTGATATATTTCGGGGGCGAAAACTAATTTTACGCTTGTGAGGAACCTATGTCACTACGTTCAGAACGTGCCAAACGACGCGCTGCCCAGCGGCGCAACCAACGCATCGCCGTGATCGTGATTGGGCTCTTGGTAGTCGCCGGGGCAGCTTTCCTGGCTTTTCGAGCCTTCAAACCGGGTGCGCCTGCTCAGGAGGCGGCCGGGGATGAGATCACCACGGCTTCCGGCTTGAAATACCAGGACCTGGTATTGGGAACGGGAGACGAACAAGTTAAAATGGGCGATTCGGTTACAGTGGATTACACCGGCTGGCTGGAGGATGGCACTAAGTTCGATTCATCCCTGGACCGCGGTGAGCCTTTTGAGTTCGTGGTGGGGATGGGCATGGTCATTCCAGGTTGGGATGAGGGCTTGCTGGGTATGAAAGCCGGCGGCAAACGTAAATTGATCATTCCCCCGGATTTAGGCTATGGATCGCGCGGCGCCGGAAATATTATCCCTCCTAATGCCACGCTGATTTTTGAAGTGGAACTGCTCAGTTTCGACAGCCAGGGCGTGATTGCCAAATAGTCAAGGGCGGGTCATTCCAATGACCCGCCCCGGTAAAATCTAGAAAACGCTCGTCTGGCCGATTTTCTCTTGCAGCACACGCCCCAGGCGGGCGATGCCTTCCATAATCTTCTCGTTGGAGGCATTCGAGAAGTTTATTCGCATGGTGTTATGCCCGCCCCCGCTGGGATAGAATGGCGAGCCGGGCACGAAGGCTACTTTCTGTTCGACTGCGGCCTTGAGCACCTCGGCGGAGCTTAGATCATCCGGCAGGATGCCCCACAGGAACAGGCCGCCTTCCGGGTGCGTCCAGTCCACGCCGGGCGGGAAATAGGCGTCCATTGCCCCCAACATAACATCCCGGCGTTCGCCATATACCTGGCGGATCAGCTTGATATGCTGGTCCAGGAATCCATGCCGCGAGACCTCGTAAGCTACCAACTGGTTGAAAGTTGAGGTATGCAGGTCTGCACCTTGCTTGGCCTGCACCAGCTTGCGGATCACCTCTGGCGGCGCTACCACCCAGGCCAGGCGGATGCCGGGGGCCAGTGTCTTCGAGAAAGTGCTCAAGTAAATCACGTTCCCGCGGTAGCAGCTATCGTCTTCGCCACGGAATTGGCTGTCCAATACAACCACGGGCGGGATATGCTCACCCTCGTAGCGCAGCTGACCATAGGGATCGTCTTCTACGATCGGTACGCCGTAGCGATCGGCCAGCTCGATCAGCTTGTGGCGGCGCTCCAAAGACAGGGTCACGCCGGTTGGGTTTTGGAAATTCGGCAGCACGTAGATGAATTTCGGCCCGCTGCGTAGTGCGTCCTCCAGCGCATCGGTGATCATGCCATTGTCGTCCATAGGAACGGTTACGTACTCTGCACCGTAGGCGCTCCAGGCCTGTAGCGCTCCCAGGTAAGTGGGCGACTCGACCAGCACGCGGTCCCCCGGGTTGATCAGGATCTTGCCCAGCAGGTCCAGGGCTTGCTGTGAGCCGGAGGTCACCAGGACATTATCCGGTGTGACCTCGAGCCCATAGCGGGAGGTGTGGCGTACGATTTGTTCTCGCAGCGGCATGTAGCCTTCAGTAGTGCTGTATTGCAGCGCCAGCGCACCCTGGTCGCGCAGCACACGGTCGCAAGCCTCACGAAATTCATCGATTGGAAAAACATCAGGAGCGGGCAGGCCTCCTGCAAAGGAAATGATGTCAGGTAGTTCAGTAAGCTTGAGAAGTTCGCGAATGGCCGAGCTGCTCATTCGCTGGGTTCGCTGTGCAAAGCGATGATCCCAAGGGGTCTGCATATTTTTCTCCTTATCAGGCTTTGGAAATGCGCCGTAGAACAGGTGCCGCGCCTGTCCTACGGGGATATATTGGTTTATTTCGGGAAGCGGCTGACGACCGTTGCTGGGGTAGGGATCAGCGACTTATCGCCCAGGACGAAGTCGGCTGGCGCCTTGCCGGTCTTATCCGGCGCGCTCTGGTAGATCAGGATTGGCGTACCCTCCTCAGCATTCTTCAGGTCCAGGAAAGCCTGTCCGGTCAGGAAGCCCTGGCTATCCGCCGCACAGCTTGTCACCCAGCCGATGACGCGCCCGCGCCGGTCGAGGACCGGGTCGCCATTGTGCGCCATGCGTACGCCCTTCTCGTTGAAGCGGAAGCGCACCACCACGCCCTGGCGGTTCTTTTCTCGCTGCAGGAAGGCCTCGCGCCCGATGAACCAGGCCTTGTAGGTTTTTACGTAGCTGCCAAAACCAGCCTCGCCCACGCCCAGGTCCGGCGCGCCGCGCTGTCCAGAGCCGGCCCCCATCTCGTGGCCGTAGAGCGGCAGCCCGGCCTCCGTGCGCAGCGAGTCGCGCGCTCCTAACCCGACCGGCTTCAGCCCGAACGCTTCGCCGGCCTTGAGCAGAGCCTGGAACAGGGCTGCGGCCTGGTCCGGGTGGACGAACAGTTCGAAGGCCATCTTCTCACCGGTGTAACCGGTGCGTGAAACCACCAGGTCGAAGCCGCCCACCAGCGCCTCGCACAACTGCGTGCGCTTCAGCGCCAGGATGCGCTGGCGCGTTTCGGCGTCTGCGCCCAGGGCCAGCAGAATGTCGCGCGAGCGTGGGCCTTGCAATGCGATGTCGACGCGCATCTCGGCGCCTTCTTTGGGGTCGCGCAGGTTGCGCAGGGTCACATTACGCCCGTAAGCTCGTGTGCAGGGACGCTGTTCGCTCACTCTCACAGCGCCATCTTTGATCGCGTTCAGCCAGGCCCAATCCTTATCATCGTTGGAGGCATTCACCACTACCAGGAATTTTTCCACCCCACGATGATAAACCAGCAGGTCATCGATCACCTCAGCGTTGGCATTCAAAAAATGTGTATAGCATGACTCGCCGACATCCAACCCACTGATATCATTGCCAACCACGCTGTCCAGGAATACGGCTGAATCAGGGCCTTCGACTTGATAGACACCCATGTGGGCCACATCGAACACGCCCGCCGCCTGGCGCACCGCCATGTGTTCTTCGAGCACCGAGGAATACCACACGGGCATCTCCCAGCCGGCGAATGGGATGATCTTAGCGCCCAGCGCCTTATGGGTTTCGTAGATCGGTGTGCGCCGTAGAGGGGTTTCTTTTTCCTGCCAATTGAAGAGCGGCAGCGGTTGGCCGGAGTGCCGTGAGGTGCCGATGAAGTAGGGTTTATCCATATCGACAGGATTGTCATCGAGCATCGGCTGGGCCTTGGCAGTGGATGCGCTGACCCACACCGGGCCGGGCAGTTTGCGCAGCAGGTCATCATCGAAAGCCACGTAACCATCCGAAAGGTCGCGCAGCCAGGCGGCTGTCAGGCTTGCCTGCTCGGCGGACAGGCTCAGGCGGAACACATAGGGCTTTACGCAGGTCAATACACCGTTGACTTCGCCCTGCGCTGTATACAGGCGCGTGGCCTGGCTTTGGCCGGGTTGCAGGGCTTCCACGTCACTGGCAAAAGCGAAGTTCAGGAAAGGCCGGATGCGCTCGCCGCCCAGTTCGAAGACCGCCTGCTTACTTGCCGGTTTGTCGTCGATGTAATAAAAGTGCGGATAACCGTGAGTGGTTGGCTCGAAATCCATCCCGGCAGCCAGCGCCAGTTTGCGCACACTCAACTTGGCATCTTCCAGCACGGTGAAATCTACCTTGGCCCGCCTTCCCACTCCCTTGCGGCCTTCCACGCTATAGGGGCTGGTGGCTTTCAGGATATCTGAGATGATATCTGCCAGCGCGATCATCTCAGGCTCTTTGAAGCCGCGCTGTGTCACCCAGGGCGTGCCCATGCGAATCCCGGAAGGATCGAAGGCAGATTTGTCGCCCGGGATCGTGTTGCGGTTGACCACAATCCCGGCGATGTCCAGGATGCGGGCAGCCTGGTCGCCGGACAGCGTCACGCCCTCTGGGCCCTGGACCGAGCTGCAATCCAGGTTCATCAGGTGGGTGTTCGTGCCGCCGTAGGGGATGTGGAAGCCGTGTTCGCATAGCCTTTCAGTGAACACGGCGCAGTTCTTCACGATTTGTTGTTGCAATTGTTTGAATTGTTCCGTTTGCGCCAGTTTGAAAGTTAATGCAATCGCGGCAAAAACGTTCACATGCGGGCCGCCTTGCTCGCCGGGGAAAACTGCCCGGTCGATTTTACGCGCCAGGCTGGGGTCAGTGGTCAGGATGCAGGCTCCGCGTGGCCCGCACAACGATTTGTGCGTTGTGAAAGTGATCACATCCGCGTAGCCGACGGGTGAGGGGTAGACACCGCCTGCCACCAATCCGGCTACGTGGGCGATATCTGCAAACAGGTAGGCGCCCACGGATTTTGCGATCTCCCGGAAGCGCGCCCAGTCCACTGCCCAGGGATAGGATGAATAACCGGCGATGATGAACTTGGGTTTGTGCTGCCGCGCCAGTTCTTCCACCTGCTCGTAATTGATTTGTTGGGTGTCTGGATCGACGGTGTAGTGTATGGCATTGTAGTACTTCCCCGAGCGGTTGGCTGAAGATCCATGTGAGAGGTGCCCGCCGTGCAGCAGGTTCATGCCCATGATGGTGTCGCCCGGGTTGACCAGGGCGTGGTAAACGGCGTTATTGGCTGGCGCGCCGGAGAGCGCCTGCACGTTGACGAAGATCTGCTCTGCAGAGATGCCATTGGCGGCAAAGGTTTCGGCACAGCGGTGGCGGGCCAGTTCTTCCATCGTGTCGGCGTATTCAACGCCTTTGTAATAACGGGGGTCAGCATAACGCCGGAATTGTCCCAGGCGCACCTTATAATCTAAAATATCTGCCTCGTTCAAACGGCGCGTCTCTTCATCCGGGTAACCTTCGGCGTAGATATTCTGGAAAGCTGAAGACAACGCTTCGCGCACTGCCAGAGGCGCCTGGCTCTCGCTGGGGATCAAGATCAGCTTGCGCACCTGGCGTTCGGCTTCCAATTGGGTCAGATCGAACAAATCTGGATCCAGATCGGCCATGCAGCCGCGGAACAAGAAATCATTCATAGGAATCTCCTGTGCATTCTAGGGGTGAAGGAAAGAGGGCTGAAGGCAAGGCGCGCTGCACCCAACGTGCACGCGCCTGAGCCATTTGACATTCATCCATCTTAATTCGATTGTAGCCCCCTATGAGAGGTGGGTCAAGTGACTTTATACATAAAACCCACTATGAAGAATTCATGTAGCCGCTGGCCGCGATTGTATGATCTTTCAGCGCTCATGAGGGGTAGATTCTATAGAATACTTCTAAAAAACTCGATTGACCAGGAAAGACTTGCGCCATGCTCTCTCATTACACCCCGTTCGTTGCCGTTGTGCTCGTTCTGATATTGGCTGCCGGTTGCGCCAAAGCCACGCCGCAAGAAACCCCTACACCGGAGGTGCCTGCGCCCACTTCGACTCCGGCGCCGGCCACGGACCTGCCGCCGGTGCCGGTAGATACGCCCACTGCCGCGCCGCAGCCAACTTCAGCCTCCCCGCTAAAGACTGGCCCCCAACCGCTGCCTGCCTTGCAACCCATCACGGTCGAGAACGCTGCCAAAGTGCACCTTCTCAGCACCCTGGCTATCCCGAGCTACGTGCGCGGCCAGATCAGCCAGTGCAGCCTGGCGTTCAGCCCGGATGGCAGCCTGCTTGCCGGCGCCTGCGGGCGCAACCAGGTACCCGTATGGGAAGTGCACAGCGGCCGGGTTCGCCATTTGCTCTATGAAAAGCCTCACCAGATGGTAGCCTGCGCCTTCAGCCCGGATGGCAGCACCATCGCCTGTGGCGGCTTCGACAGGAAGATCACCTTCTGGAACGCGCAAACCGGCGAGAAAACCAGCGAATTTATCGCCCACATCAGCCCGGTGTGGAAGCTCAGCTATAGCCCGGATGGGAGAAAATTGGTATCGTGCAGCCTGACGGACGATGTACGCCTGTGGGATGCTGGGAGCGCTGAGATGCTTTGGAGTTATAAGGAAATCACGGCCTTCCTGAGCGTCTCTTTCGATCCGTCTGGCGAGCGCATCGCCTACGGCGGCCGCTGGGGCAGCGCCGGAATATTGGATGCACTCACCGGGGAAAGAATCACTGAGTTGGAGAAACTGCAGCAGCCCTTCGGCGATGTAACCTTCAGTCCTTCTGGGAAGCTAATCGCTGCTGGCGCTGACGATGATCATGCGTACCTGTGGGATGCAGGCACTGACCAGCTTTTAGCCACCTTCACCGGGCATGGCGGTTACGTCAATGGCGTGAGCTTCAACCCTGCTGAAACGTTACTGGCTTCCGGCAGCCACGACAAAACCCTGGGCATCTGGGATATCGCAGGCGGGCAACTGCTGCGCACGCTGGATGGGCATACTAACACCGTCTTGCGCGTGGCCTTCAACCCCGATGGTACCCTGATCGCTTCGATCAGTTGGGATGGCAGCGTGCGTCTGTGGGGAGTGGCCGACTGAAGATACGCCGGACAACCGGTAATCGATTGCGTTTGCTCTGGGGCATCCCTTAGCCCCAGATGAGTGTTATTCGGGAGACCGAAACCTGTAGCCCCGGTTATGGACAAATATGCTACAATTCTGCTCCAATTACGCTATTTGGAGCCAGCCTATGAGCGCTTCACACGCGCCGGACGATGCCATATTTGTCGAAAATTTGAGCAAGACCTATCAGGTGCCTGAACGGGAAGGCGGTTTTCGCGCTGCGGTGCGCAGTTTCTTCCGCCGGCGCTACAAGGAAGTGCCGGCCGTGCAAAGCGTCAGCTTCCGCATTGCCCCTGGGGAGATCGTTGGTTTTCTGGGTCCCAACGGCGCTGGCAAAACCACCACCCTCAAGATGCTTTCTGGCCTCTTACATCCCACTGCGGGCCAGGCCAGGGTCTTGGGTTTTACCCCCTGGAAACTCGAAGCCGATTACCTGAAAGCCATGACCCTGGTGATGGGCCAGCGCAACCGCCTTTCCTGGGATATCCCCGCCGCCGATTCGCTCCTGCTCAACCAGGCCATCTATCGCATCAGCGATGAGCAGTATCGCCGCACGCTTCAAGAGTTGGATGAATTGCTTGAGCTCACGCCCATTATGAAAAAACCTGTGCGCAACCTCTCGCTGGGCGAGCGCATGAAGTGCGAGCTGGCAGCCGGGCTTCTCCACCGGCCCAAGATCCTCTTTCTGGATGAACCGACCATCGGGCTCGATATCACTGCTCAAGTGCGCATTCGCGCTTTCTTACAAGAATACAACCGCCTCACCGGCGCGACCATCTTGCTCACCAGTCATTACATGGCCGATGTCACAGCCCTGTGCCAGCGGATCATCATCATCCATCAAGGCCAACTCAAATATGATGGCGATATCACTGAGCTATCTCACAAGATTGCGCCTTATAAACGCATCGGCGTTGCCTTGGGAGAAGCGCGCCAGTGCGATTTAAGTTGTTATGGAACGCTTGTCCAGGCAGATGGCAACCATGGTAAGCAATACATTCAAGTCAAAGCGGAGGAAGTCAATGCCATAACCGCCCAAATTCTACAAGATTTGCCGGTTCATGACTTGACCATCGAAGATCCTCCCATCGAGAACGTGATCGAGCGCGCTTTCCAGGAGTAGAGACCACAATGTGGCAAATTTACCGGCGTTTCTGGCAGGTCAATTGGGCAGAGCAGTGGCAGTACCGGGCTAACCTGCTCATGTACCTGCTGTACTGGTTGGTCTCTCCGATCATTTACCTGGCGGTCTGGACCACGATTGCCAACAGCCGCGGCAGCGTGAGCGGTTTGACTGCCAACGATTTTGCTACGTACTACCTGACTTTGTTGATCGTTGACCAATTGACCAGCGATATCACCATTCACATACTGGCTTATAAGATCCAGGATGGCACGCTCTCCGGCGAGTTGCTCAGGCCGGTGCATCCCATCCTGACCAATGTGCTGGTGAATAACCTGGCTTTCAAAGCGCTGACCTTTATTGTTTTGATCCCAATCTGGTTGGTCCTTTACCTGTTGTTCCAGCCCGCTTATGGCATGGTAACGATCCAGACTGTGCTGCTGGCCCTCCCGGCGGTTGCTTTGGGTTTTGGAATCAACTTTCTCTTAGGTGCCAGTCTCACCTGCCTGGCATTCTGGACGACGCGCGTCTACTCACTCTCGGAATTTTACTTCGCCCTGGCAACGTTATTCTCCGGGCAGTTTGTCCCATTGCAGTTGATGCCCTCTGTAATCCAGCAAGCTGCCAACTTCCTGCCGTTTCAGTTCTATATCTATTTCCCCATCCAGGTTATCTTGGGGCGAGTTCCGTTTGAGGTCTATTTACGTAACCTGTTTATTGGCCTGGTCTGGATGGCGCTGGCCTATTTGCTCTTCCGTTGGATTTGGCGGCAGGGGCTCAAACACTTTTCGGCGGTTGGCGCGTAGATGAAATCGATCCGGAATGCCGTCAAGCTGATCGGCGTTTTTCTGAAGGTAAACTTGCAGATCGCCCTGGCCTACCGGGCTGATACGGTGGTCAATATCTTGCTCAATCTGATGTGGCTGGGTTGGGAATTGCTCGGTCTGAGCATCATCTTCAGCAACACCGATACCCTGGCTGGTTGGGGGCCGGGCGAACTCATCGCTTTGTTGGGGGTGTTCCGCCTGGTCAACATGCTCATGGCTGCTGTTATCTGGCCTGCCACCGAAAAATTCAACACCAGCGTGCGCGATGGCTCCCTGGACTACACCCTGCTTCAACCGGCAAACAGCCTGTTCATCATCAGTTTATCGCGCATTGTAATCTGGCGCATCTGGGATCTGGTCCTGGCGGTGGTGCTTATCGTGGTCGGCATCCAAACCGGCGGGGGAGTGGTGCACTTCTGGAATTTCATCTATTTCCTGGTGCTGGTCGCTTCCGGAGCGCTGGTAATTTACAGCCTGTGGGTTGTGCTGATCGCTCTGACTTTCTGGTTCGTCAAATTTGACAACAACGTGACCATCTTGCAGGCTTTGATGGATTCGGGGCGCTATCCGGCTACCGTTTACCCGCCCTGGCTGCGTCTGATCGTCACTTATCTGGTGCCTATCGCTGTCGCCACGACTATCCCGCTGCAAGGCTTGCGCGGCGAATTAGGCGGTTTGCAAGTGTTGTTATTTGTCGGCGTGGGCCTGGTCGCTTTCGTGCTCGCCAGCCAGGTGTGGAAAGCTGGCCTGCGCCAGTACAGCGGGGCCAGCAGCTAGAAGGCCGGGCCTACCTCGTGCCCGGGGTCTGCTTGTAGACGTGCGACCAGCCGCTGCCGCTGCATACCAGGCAGCGGTCTTCATATTCTCCACTTTGCAGCACGCCGCTGCCCTGGCAGTGGGGGCATTTACGGGCCGGTTGGGCTACCATCACGCTGCCCTGCCCGCCGCATACCATACACAGATCCTTGTACTCTCCGAATTTTCCGGTCCCCTGGCACCAGGCGCAGTCCTCTGGCGCATATTGAATGACTGGCATAACCATGTGACTTTCCTCCTAGTTCATAATCAGGCAATTTCTGGCAACCTGCTCATAAGTATACAACAAAATCGATGTTTTCCTTGAAAGGCATACTCACTCTTTGGTAGTGATTTTACTAATGTGGCGAAATTGCCCCGCCTGGATATTCTTGCGCCCCGCCATCAGCAGTGTGAGCATTTGCAGCGGCAGGATTTCCACCAGCGGGCGGGCCAGCTCGCTCGTTTTGGGCAGCAGGACGGTCGGCAGTTGCGGATCGGGAACGCTGTCTACCCACAGGCTGCGCCCGCCGTACTCGGCGATGTCGAGCGCCAGCTCGCGGTTGAGGCCGGCAGTGGCCGGCGAGCCAGCCAACACCAGTGCGGTGAAGCCAGGCTGGGCCAGCTCGAGCGGGCCGTGGCGGAAGTCAGCCGCGTGCATGCCTTCGAAGGCGCACTTGGCAGCTTCTTTGCAAATCAACGCCCCATTCCATACACTGCTCATCGAAACGCCGCGCCCCAGGATGAAGAGGTTCTCGAAGTCACCTAACAGACTGTCCAGGGTGTGGACGTGCTGCTGCCAGTCATCCAGGTAGCCTGCCATCGCGGCTGCAGCAGCTTGCAGCTCAGCCAGCGCGGCGGTGGCATTCCCACCGCTGAGTTGGGTGGCTGCCAGCGTGTTGACGGCCAGCATGTTGCTGTAGGTTTTGGTACTGACCGTCGCCTCCGCGCCCGCATAGATCGGCAGGCAGATATCGGCGGCCTGCGCCAGCGGGCTTGCCTGGTCGTTGACACTGGCCAGGATACAGGCAGGAGGCCTGGTTTGGACTTGCTCGAGCAGGCGCACCAACTCAACGCTGTGGCCGGATTGCGAGTTCAGCCAGAGCAGGGTGCGAGCGCTGATCAGACTCTCCAGGGAATGCAGCAGTTCGGCCGCGTTGATCATCAGCACCGGGATCGGCAGTCTTGCGAGCTGGAGGTAGGCCGGGTAGGCTGCATTGAAAGACGCCCCCATACCCGCCATCAAGATGCGGTCGAAAGCCTGTTCGTTTAGCCCTCTCAAGATCGGTTCGAGTGCTGCCAGGGGATAATGGTCGAGCGCTTCACGCAGCGCCTCGGGCTGGGAAAGGATATCCTGGCTATAGGCGTTCATGCATCGCTTGCTGTTGCCAGGAGCTGAGCGGCGCGCGCCGCCCCATACATCCCGGCCTGTTGGCCGAGCTGCGCCATCTGGATTTGTACCTGCCGGGCGGGCACCACCACATCGTGCCGGGCGATAACTTCACGGATGTGCGCCTCCATCAGATCGTAAGAGCGCATCACCCCGCCGGTAAGCACGATGATATCAGGCAGGTAGAGCATGATCAGGTTGACCAGCCCCAGGGCGATATAATCGGCTGTTCGGTCTACGATGCGCCGGGCCAGGGCGTCTCCCTGTCGGGCGGCCTCGAATACCTGTGCCGCCTCGATCTGCTCTGGGTGACCGGCGCACAATGCGCAAAGCTGGCTGGACTCGATCCCTCCAGCCTGCCGGGCAAAAGCGGCGATGGCTGGACCGGCCACCAGGCTTTCCCAACAGCCGTGCGCCCCGCAGTAACACGCTGGCCCAGTAGGGTCGAGGATGAAATGCCCACCCTCCGGGTGCATCCCGCCCACGCCGCGGTAGATCTTCCCGTCCAGAACGATCCCCGTGCCCACGCCGGTGCCGATGGTCACCATCACCAGGCGCGGCAGGCCTTCGGCGAGCGCTCCGCGCCCGGCGCCTTGCCAGGCTTCTCCCAGGGCGGCCGCGTCGGCGTCGTTCTCAAAGGCCACCGGCACGTGAAAGCTTTCCCGCAGTTGGTTGACAATATCCACATCTTCCCAGCCGGGCAGGGTGTAGGGGTTTTGGATGCGGCCGCGTTCGCGGTCGAGCGGCCCGGTTGAGCCGACTCCGATGCCTAACAGCGGCTGTTGGCTGTCTGCGACCACACTTGTGATCAGGTCGGAGATGCGCTGCACGCCGGCCTGTGGCCCCAGCGCGGCCTGGATGGGCGTTTCTCGCCAGGAGATCATCTCCCCGCCCGGTGTGAGCGCGCCGGCGCGCACGTTGCTGCCGCCTAAATCCACGCCGATCAGGATGCCAGATGATTCACTCATGATTTTTGGGGTTGGTTATGCATACTGGTTGGCTGCCCACAAGGCCGCGCCGATCACCCCGGCGTTGTTGCCAAGCTGGGCGGTCACGATCTCTACCTGTTCAACCGGCATGATGGAGACACGCGCCCGCATGGTGCGCTGCATGGGCTCGAGCAAAAGCTGCCCGGCGTGCGCTACACCGCCAGCCACGATGATGCGCCGCGGGCCAACTGCCGCACACAGGTTGGCAGCCGCCACCCCCAGGTAGAAACCGGCCTTTTCGTAGATATTGGCGGCGATTTCGTCCCCAGCCCGGGCGGCCTGGGCGATCAGTTCGGGGGTGATGCGGTTCAGGTCGTAGTCGCACAGCTCGCCGATGCTCGTGGTTAATCCCTGGGTGACCGCCTTGAGCCCCATGGCGGCAATCGCTGGCCCGGAGGCCAGGGCCTCCAGGCAGCCATAGTTGCCGCAGCCGCAGCGTGGACCGTTGTAATCGATGCTCATGTGACCCAGCTCGCCGCCGGTGCCGCCGATTCCCAGGTGCAACTGCCCGTTGATCACCAGCCCGCCGCCGATGCCCGTGCCAATTGCCAGCACCGCCACGGTCTCTACGCCGCGCCCGGCGCCGAAGCGCCATTCGCCGAAGGTGATCGAGCGCACATCGTTAAGGATAGCCGTAGGTAGCCCGGTCAGACGGGTGATCGTATCGCGCAAGGGCACGTGCGGCCAGGTGCCGGGCAGGTTAGGCAGAAATAGAGTCTCGCCTTTGTCCAGGTCGAGCACGCCGGGGACGCCGATCCCGATCCCCCCGATGTCGGCCTGGCGCATGCCGCCGGATTGGATCACTTGCATAAAAAGTTCGGCCATGCACTGCATCACCGCCGCATGTCCCTCGCGCGCCAGCGTGGGTACGCTGGCATGGTTCAACACCTCGCCGCGTTCCACATCGACGATCGCCGCGCGCAGGTTGGTCCCGCCCAGATCGCAGCCTATGAATTTCTTCATTTTAGGTTTTTACCGCTCAGTGCGCCGTCTCCCGCTGCCAGGCGCAGCGGGAGACGGGATAAAAGTCTAGTGGATATACGGGCGCAGAACGTCGCGGGCGATGTAGAAGCCGCGCTTGACCAGTTCCTCGTCGCCTTCGAAGGAGCGATCTTCGTGCTCGATGCTGACCACGTAATCGTAGCGTATGGCAGTCAGGGCGGCGAAGAATTTGCCCCAATCCATGTCGCCCAGGCCGGGCAGGCGCGGTACCTGCCAGCCCATGCCCTGGGAAAGTACACCGTGGTTGTACAGGCCCTCGGGGTCGATGTGCAGGTCCTTGGCGTGCACGTGGAAGATCTTGCTGGCGAACTCGCGCACCACCCGGTCGTAATCGATCATTTGCAGCACCAGGTGCGAGGGGTCCAGGTTCAGCCCGAAGTTGTCCTCCGGGATGATCTCCCACATCTTGCGCCAGATGGCCGGCGTGCTGGCCAGGTTGTTGCCGCCCGGCCATTCATCGTAGGAGAAGAGCATTGGGCAGTTTTCGATAGCGATCTTCACGCCGCGCTCTTTGGCGAACTTGACGATCGGCGGCCAGATTTTGGCGTAATCTTCCAGGTTGGCCGGGACGGTCTTGGCCTTGTCTTTACCGATGAACGTGCCGACAATCGGGACCTCCAGCAGGGCGGCGGCCTCGATCACTTTCTTCAGGTGCCCAATCACCGTCTCGCGGTGCTCCGGCTCGGGATGCAGCGGGTTGGGATAGTAGCCGAGCGAAGAGATGGTCAGTCCGAAGCCGTCCAGCATGCTGCGGATATCCTTCGCCCCGGCTTTGTCCAGCTCAGCCGCGTTGATGTGCGTCACGCCCGCGTAGCGGCGGGTGGCTTTTTCCAACGGCCAACAGGCGATTTCGATGGCCTCGAAGCCGTTCTCTGCTCCCCATCGGGCCGCCTGCTCCAGGCTGTTGCCTGGCAGTGCTGCGGTGAAGAAACCAAGTTTCATACTTCAACTCCTTATCGATAGATAGATTAGACCTGTACCCACGCCTTTTCACGGGCGCTGCGCTCGATGGCCTCGCACAGTTGCATTTCGTAATGACCATCGGCAAAGGTTGGAAAATCGGGCTGCCGGTCGAAATCGCCCGCAAAGATGTAATTGTACACTTTCTTATAGAGCTGTTTGAAAGTATCGGGAAAGCCTTCGTTGTGCCCGCCAGGGTAAGAGGCTGTCTGAAGCGCCTCGGCGGACAGCAGGGAGGGATCCTTGAGCAGCACCTGGCTGGGCTGGTCGCGGTGGCCGATCCACAGTTCGTTCGGGCGCTCGCCATCCCACACCAGCGAGGATTTGGAGCCGTTGATCTCGAAGAAGATGCGGTTCTTGCGCCCTGAGCAGATCTGCGCTACCGTCACCACGCCGCTCACGCCGTTTTCGTAGTGCAGCAAAATCGTGGCGTAATCTTCGGTGTGGATCGGCTGGTCGATGTAGTCGGAAGGCGTCAGCATCTTGCCTGTGAAAGTCTCCAGCGGTTTGGTCGGTTTTTTGCGCGTGGTGTGGAAGGTCTTGAAATCGGCGTAGACCTCCTCGACGTGCAGGCCGGTGATGAAGGTCATCAGGTCCAGCCAGTGCGAGCCGATATCGCCCACCGCCCGCAATGTGCCGCCCAGTTCGGGCTCCAGCCGCCAGTTCCAGTCGGTGGGCAGCAGCAGCCAGTCTTGCAGATACGAGCCTTGCAGGATGAAAATGTCGCCGATCTGCCCGCTCTGCACCAGGCTGCGCGCCTGCTGCACGATGGGGTACATGCGGATGTTGAAATTGACCGCGTTGACCAGCTTCTTTTGTGCGGCCAACTGCACCAGCTCCGCTGACTGCGCAGAATTCATCGCCAGCGGCTTCTCGCACACCACGTGTTTGCCGGCCAGCAGGGCCGCTTTGGCGTGCGGGTGGTGCAGCACGTTGGGTGTGGCCAGGTGCACCACGTCGATGTCGGTATCCGCGAGCATGGCCTCGTAGGAGCCGAAAGCGCGCGGGATGCCCAGCTCGGCAGCTTTCTGGCGCGCTTTCTCCTCACCGTCCTCGGCCAATCCCAATACTTTCATCCCGTTGCGGCGCAGCCCTTCGACGTGGGCCGGGCCGATGAAGCCTGTGCCGGCCACGCCGATGCCGATAGTTTGTTTGTCCAGTGTTTTGCTCATCGTTGTGTTCTCCTCGATCAATATCCGCCGCCCAGGTTGGCCTGACCAGCCTGGCTGCCAGATTGGCTGCGCTGCTCGAATTCGTCCAGGATCGCCGCCGTAGCGGTTGCGCCGCAGCGCGTGCAGCCCACATCGATCACCGCCAGGATGGCATCTAGCGTGCGCACGCCGCCGGCTGCCTTGACCTGCACCTTTTCGCTGACGCTGGCGCGCATCAACTTCAAATCTTCCAGCGTGGCGCCGCTGGGGGCAAACCCAGTGGAGGTTTTGACCCAGTCTGCGCCGGCCTCTTCGCACAGCTTGCACGCCAGCACTTTCTGTTCGTTGTTGAGGTAGGCGTTTTCGAGGATCACCTTGACCTTCGCACCGCGCGCGTGGGCCGCCGCGCACACGGCGCGGATATCCTCCCGTACATTTTCAGCTTTCCCTGAACGCAGTTGGCCAATGTTCAACACCATATCCAGCTCCACGGCGCCGTCTTGCATGGCCTGTTCGGCCTCGGCCACCTTGATCGCCGTCAGGTTGCTGCCGTGTGGGAAGCCCACCACGGTGCTGACCAGCACGTCCGAGCCTTTGAGCGCCTCGGCGGCCAGTTTGACGTGGCAGGGTTTGACGCACACGGTGGCGGTGTGGTAGCGCGCCGCCAGCTCGCAGCCGGCGATTACCTCGGCCTCGGTCAGCTCCGGCCTGAGCAGCGAATGGTCGATGACTTTGGCGAGCTGCTGGTACGTGATCGTCTTACTGTTCAATACCGTCATGATTGCTCCTGTAAGTTTTGTTCGGGTACTCAGAAACCGGGTTTTTGGTTTGCGAGAAGTAACCCGCATAAGTTGTTCACGATTTGCAAAACTGCCTTGCCTGAGCGGCGAAAAACCCGGTTTCTCTCTTGTGCTCAGGCCTTCTTCCATAGGTCGATCGGCTTCTTCACGCTGGGCGGCTGGTAGGGCCATTCGATCTTGCGGCCTTCGCCCGCGGCCTGGTAAGCGGCGTAGATGATCTTCAAGACCTCGCGCCCGTCTTCGCCGGTTTCTATGCAGGTTTCTTTGCCCAGCACGCAGTTGGTGAAGTGCTGCATCTCCTGCGGGAAGCCGTAATTCCAGATTTCCTCGAACATGGTAAAGGTGTAGCCCTGGGTAGCACCGGCCTTCTCGACAGCGTAACCGTAGCCGCTCTCGGAGTAGGTCAGCAGCGAGCTGCCTCGCAGCAGGTCGGCGCGCGTGTGGCCCTTCTTGCCATAGATTTCGCAGCGGTCATCCACGCCGCCGCCCTTGGCCCAGCTATTTTCGAGCATGGCCACCTTGTCGCCTTCGTATTCGATGATGGTGAACGAGTGGTCTTCGCCCTGAGTGCGCCCCTGGTGCACGTAGGTATTCATGAAGGCCGTCACACTTTTCACCTTGGGCTTGCCCAAGACCCAGCGGGTGTATTCGATGGAGTGGCAGCCCATATCCAGCAGCACGCCGCCGCCGGAGCGGTTGACGTCCCAGAACCAGGGCATGTGCGGGCCGGGATGTTCTTCGGATTGTTTGGCCAGGAATGGTTCGCCGATGGCGCCTTCGCTGATCAGCGTTTTGGCGCGCACGTACTTGGGGGCGAACAGCAGCTCCTCTGCGTACATCAACAGCACGCCGGCCTTTTGACAGGCGGCGATCATCTCGTCGGCTTCTTCTAGCGTGACACACAGGGGCTTCTCGATGATTACGTGCTTTCCAGCTTTGGCCGCCGCCACCACCGCCTGGCAGTGCAGGTCGTTAGGGATGCCGATGTCGATGACATCGATTTCCTTATCTTGCAGCATATCGTTGTAGTCGCGGTAGGTCTGGGGAATGCCGTGCTCTTTGGCGAAATTGGCGGCGTTGTTAGGGCTGGCCACCGCCACAATCTCGGCGTTGTGCACCCAGTTCTTGAAGGCCGCGTGGTGGATATCGCCCACAAAACCGGTGCCGATCATGCCGACTTTCACGATTTTGCTCATGGTCTTCCTCCTAATCGAAGTAAATAAATGCCTGGTTCATCTCGTTCCCGCGTTCTGCGTGGGAACGCGGGTTTACTGCCTGAAGCTGCGCTGGCGCCCATAAATGGAAATTAACACCAGCAGGGTGGCGCCCAGCACCATGCGGCGCACCGAATCGGGCATCTGCATGGTGGTCAGCAAGCTGGTGATCAACGTCAGCAAAATCGCCCCGGCCATCGAGCCCCAGTAACTGCCCTTGCCTCCCGAGAGCAGCGTGCCCCCTACGGCCACGGCGGCAATCGAAGGGAACAGGAACGGCTGCCCCAGAGCGATCATAACAACGCCTGTATTTCCAACCACCAGGAAACCGCCAAAACCGGCCAGCAGCCCTGCCAGGGCATAGGTTGCCAGGTTCATCCCGGTGACGTTGACACCGGAAAGTTTGGCCGTGACGCGGTTGACGCCGATGGCAAACAGGTTTTTGCCGAAGGTTGTGCGCTCCAGCAGCAGCCACATCAGTACGCCGAAGATCAGCCAGATGGCGATAGCTCCCGGAATGGGGATGCTGGGCGAGATCGGGCGGGCGATCAGGCGCGTCATGATCGGAGCCACCTTGCCGCTGACGTTGCCGTGGTTGATCACGATAATCGCCCCGGTAACCACCCCGGACATGCCCAGCGTCATCACGAAGGGCGAGATTTTCAGGAAGGTGATGCCCGCGCCATTCAACAACCCGACTAAAGCCCCAGCCAGAAGCGAGACGAGCAGCGCCAGCAATACCTTACTGTCTTCGCCTTTTACGATCACGTAGGTGAGGATGGCCGTCAACGTCACCACCGAGCCAGCCGAAAGATCGATGCCTTCGAAGCCGCTGATGATCACCAGGGTCTGGCCGGCGGCGATCACTCCCAGGAATACCGCCAGGCGCACGATATTCGTCGCTTGTGAAATTGCAATTTTTACGTTGCTGCCATAGCCATTCGGCAGTAAGCCAGAAAGTAGAAACAGCACGATTGCCAGGAACAGTGCTGCCAGCGGGGGGGAGATGCTGAAACGTTTCATCCTCGCCTCCGGAACAGGTTAATCAAACCCGGGGTTGCCAACGCCACGACGATGATTGTCGCCTTGGCCAGTGTTTCCCACCAGGTATCGATGTGGGCAAAAGAAATGATGTTCTGGATCAGCCCCAGGGTAATGGCGCCCATCACCGGTCCGGCCACGCCGCCTATACCTCCGCTCAGTGCCGTACCGCCAATCACAACTCCCGTGATCGAGTTGAGCGTCATCGACGCGCCAATCTCGGCGTTGCCCGAGCCGCTCAGCATGGTGATGGCAATCCCAGAAAAAGCCGCCATCAATCCCGAGATCACATAGGTGCTGAATTGTACCCACACCACCGGCACAGCCGTCTCGTAAGCCGCTTGCGCCTTGCCTCCCACCGCAAACAGGAAATTACCATAGCGCGTGGAGCGCAGGTAGAGCCACGCCAGCAGCACAACCCCGATCACATAAAACGCCAATGGCAAACCCAGGGGCATCGTTGTTCGGTAAAATTCCGCAATCGAAGCCGGGATGCCCCCGCCAGGATTTGGCAGAATGAATAACGCCAGCCCGGCATACAAAAAGCTGGTAGCGTAAGTGGTGATAATTGGCTGCAAACGCAGATGGGCGATGAAAAACCCGTTGATCGCTCCTGCCAGGACTCCTGCCAGCAGAGAAACCGCCACGTATTGCCACATCGCTTCTGGAGTTCCTTCCAGCCCCACCCGCGTGGCAAGAATGGTGTTGACAATCGAGACAATCGCCCCCACCGAAATATCGATGCCGCCGCCCAGGATGACCACCGCCTGCCCGGCGGTTAGCAGGATGATCGGTAGGAAAACCCGCATATTGCTGTTCAGGGTGTCCCGGGCAAACATATTGGGCTGCAAAATCAGGTTGATCAGGATCGCCAGGCCCAGTAAAACCAGTGCAAATAGGGCGGGGTAGCGCGCAGTTAATACACTCCAGGTGAAGCGTCTCATTGCGCACCTCCATTTGTGACGCCCAGGCTGGCTGCGATCAGGTTCTCTTTGGTTAGCGAATCTCCAGACAGATCACTGTGGATTCTGCCATCGTATAATACCAGCACCCGATCACACAAACCTACCAGCTCGTCGTCGTCGCTGCTGTAGAACAGGATCGTCTTGCCCTCTTCGCACAGTTGGGCGAGCAGGGCGTAGAACTCGCCCTTTGTACCCACATCCACACCTTTCGTGGGGTCATCCAACAGCAGCAGGCCTGGTTGGCGCATCAACCACTTGCCGATCACCACTTTCTGAGCGTTGCCGCCCGAAAGGCTGCTGACCGGCTCTTGCAGGCTGGCCATTTTCAGGTTCAGGCTTGCGCCTGTCGCTTCAGCGTCTTTTTTGGCTTTTTGGATCCTCAGCGGGAAACCATAGCGCGCCCAGGAAGGTAGCTGCAAGTTTTCCAGGATCGAGCGGATGTAGAGCAAGCCCTCACGCGCACGATCGCCAGGCACCAGCGCAAAGCCGCTTTTCATCGCCTGGCGCGGGTGCCGAAAGTGAACCGCTTTCCCGTTATAGCGAACCGTCCCAGTAAAGGGAATATCGCCAAACAAGGCCAGCAGCAGGTCGCGCTGGCCTTGCCCTTGCAGCCCGCCGATGCCCACCAACTCGCCCTCCCGCACTTTGAAATCGATGCCGCGCAGCACCTCGGTGCGCAGCCTTTCCACTTCCAGGCAGGTTGTTGCAGGTGCGGCAGGCTCACCAGCCTGCTTTTCTGCTGGCTGTGCTTCTGATCCGGGGCCGCGCCGGGCGAAGCTGAAGGCCGATTCTTTCTCGATCATCAGCTTGACCAACTCTTTTTCACTGGTCTCTTTGATCTTTCCTGCGCCGACGGTTCTGCCGTTGCGCAGCACGCTGTAGCAGTCTGCAATGCGGAAGATTTCTTCCATGCGGTGCGAGACAAAAACAATCGCTTTGCCTTCCTGCTTCCAGCGGACGATCAAATCGAACAGGCGTTGCACCTGGCGGCTGTCCAGGCTGGCTGTGGCTTCATCCAAAATCAGCATCTTGGGATCGAAACTGACCGCCTTCAGGATTTCGATAATTTGCTTTTCATCTGGCGGTAGCGACGCCACGGTCACATCCGGCCGCAGGTCGGTTTTGTAGGTGCCTTCGAAAAGCGAAAGCAGTTTTTCGGTTTTTTCTTTGACCGCTTTGCGGTCGACCCGGCCGGCAAATCCCATCGGCTCTCGCGTTAGCCAGATGTTGTCGGCAACTGTCATCTGGGGGATCAGACTCAATTCCTGAAACACAGTCGCAATCCCCATGTTCTTGGCGGCTTGCGGAGATGAGAAATGCACCGGTTTGCCATCCAGGAGTAGTTGCCCTCCATCGAGGACAACTACTCCATTGATGACTTTGCTCATCGTGCTTTTGCCGCTACCATTCGCTCCGATCAGCGCCACGACTTCACCTGGTTTGACATCCAGGTTCCCATCTGCGAGGGCTACGACGCCGCCGTAGCGCTTGATGATGTTGCGAGCAGAAAGCGACTCGGCCATGAGGTTTTACTGGAAATAGGTATCCAGGACTTCCTGGTCGGTCAGGATGCTGTCGAGCAGGTAAGCGTCGGGCTTGCCTTCACACATCTTCAGGCCATCCGCCAGGTTGTCGCTGGTGATGATCGCCGCCAGAGGCAGGACGAACGACAGGCCGTTCGAACCGCCCAGCTTGCTCATGTTCACCTTCTTGCCCAACAGCATGTTGACGGCGATGCGCAGACCGGTGGGGGAGACGCCGGGGTGGTTGGCAACTGCGATGGAGTCGAAGTCCGGGTTCATCGTCAGGGCTTCTTCCCACAGCTTGAGGTACTGGCAGCGCCCTTCGCCCACGCCCTGCGGCCAGACCGCCGGGTTGGCCGCCATCACGGCTTGCAGCGCGCCGATGGCCATGCCATCCTGCGTCCAGTAGCCGGTCAGGTTCGGGTAGGCCGCCAGGAAGTTCGACATCACCTGCTGCCCGGTGGCTTCGTCCCACTTGCCGGTGTCGGTGGCCAGCACCTTGATGTCAGGATAACCCGCCAGCACTTCGGCCACGCCGTCCATGCGGGCCACGTTCGCCGGGTGCCCGGGGAAGCCTTCGATCTCTACGATCTCGCCCTTGCCGCCCAGCTTCTCCGCCAGCCATTTGGCTGAGGTCTTGGCCCATTCCTTCTGGTCGATGCCCACGTTGTACACGCCGGGCACGTTCAGCTCCTGGTCCACCGAGATGACGATGATGCCTTTCGACATCGCCTCCAACAGAGTGGCATTCAAGCCGTTCACGTCGCCAGGGTTGACCAGGATGGCGTCCACGCCCTTGGCCATCAGGTTCTGCAACTGCTGGATCTGGCCGGCCACGTCCGTGTCGGCGCTCTCGATTACCAGCTCGTTGGTGAGACCCGCGTCCATGTATTCCTTGTTGACTTCGATCAGCTCAGCGATCATCTGGGTGCGGTATTCGCTGCTGATGAACGGGTTCGAGACGCCGATGGTGAACTTCTTGGCTGCGCCTTCCTTGACGAAGTACTGCTGCACTTCCTCTTCACTCAGGATTTTGTCCAACAGGTAAGCATCGGGCTTGCCTTCACACATCTTCAGGCCATCTGCCAGGTTCTCTTTGGTGATCACCGCCGCCAGGGGCAGGACGAATGACAGGCCGTTGGCGCCGCCCAGCTTGCTCTCATCCACTTTCTTGCCTTGCAGCATGTTGACGGCGATGCGCAGGCCGGTGGGGGAGACGCCGGGGTGGTTGGCGACTGCGATCGAGTCGAAGTCCGGGTTCATCGTCAGGGCTTCTTCCCACAGCTTGAGGTACTGGCAGCGCCCTTCACCTACGCCTTGCGGCCAGACTGCCGGGTTGGCTGCCATCACGGCTTGCAGCGCGCCGATTGCCATGCCGTCCTGCGTCCAGTAGCCGGTCAGGTTTGGATAAGCCGAAAGGAAGTTCGACATCACCTGCTGCCCGGTGGCTTCGTCCCACTTGCCGGTGTCGGTGGCCAGCACCTTGATGTCAGGATAACCCGCCAGCACTTCGGCTACGCCATCCATGCGGGCCACGTTCGCCGGGTGCCCGGGGAAGCCTTCGATCTCTACGATCTCGCCCTTGCCGCCCAACTTCTCCGCCAGCCATTTGGCTGAGGTCTTGGCCCAGGCTTTCTGGTCGATGCCCACGTTGTACACGCCGGGAACGTTCAGTTCCTGATCCACTGAGATGACGATGATGCCCTTGGCCACCGCTTCTTGCAGGGTGGCATTCAGGCCGTTCACGTCGCCGGGGTTGACCAGGATGGCATCCACGTTCTTGGCCATCAGGTTCTGCAACTGCTGGATCTGGCCGGCCACGTCCGTGTCGGCGCTCTCGATCACCAGCTCGTTGGTGAGGCCCGCGTCCATGTATTCCTTGTTCACTTCGATCAGCTCAGCGATCATTTGGGTGCGATATTCGCTGCTGATGAACGGGTTCGAGATACCGATAGTAAACTTGCCTTCGGGTTCAGCGGCCTGGGTAGCCTCCGGCGCTTTCGTTGCTTCGGGCGCCTTGGTGGCTTCAGGGGCCTTGGTGGCTTCGGGGGTTGTCGCCGCTGGTTTGCAGCCGGCCAGCACCATCGAAGCGATGAGCAAGGCGCTCAGGATGATCAACAGCTTTCTACTCATAGTTTCTCCTCTTCTTTCTGGTTTCTCGTGCTCAAAGTCCTATCATCTTGGAGTGAATTCGATCGGGAGACGCACCTCCCGCCTTGTTCGACAATCGCTTTTCGACCGCCATCACCTCCTTCTCATTTCTATGTAGCAAACGCGACTATGTATTGGTATGGCTTTCTGCGATGAACAGGTACTCGAGCGCCAGGGTGACCGCGCCAGTAATGCCTGCATCCGAGCCAATCTGGGAAAAATTGATCGAAAGATGCGTGGTAGCCAGCGGCAGGGAGCGGTGCAGAACTGCCCTGCGGATGGCTACCAGCAAATGGTTGCCGAAATTCGTGATCCCGCCGCCGATGAAGATGTGGCTGGGGTTGAAGAAGTTCACCAGGCTGGCCAGCACCTCGCCCACCATTTGCCCGCTGGCGCGGATGATCTCGAGGGCGGCCTTATCGCCATCGTGGCAGGCGGCGCTGACATCCTCCGGGCGGATCACGCCGCCGTTCCGGATCATGGCCTGCTTCAGGAATTCGCTGTTCCCCGAGCGCGCCGCGGCCAGGGCTTTTTCGGCAATCGCTGGCCCGGCGGCCATGGCTTCCAGGCAGCCGGCGTTGCCACAGCGGCAGATCGGGCCCTGCTTATCGACGCAGATGTGGCCGATGTCGCCGGCGCAGCCGTTGCTGCCGCGATGGATTTTGCCGTTCGAGATGATCCCCGCACCGATGCCGGTGCCAATCTTGACGAAGATGAAATGGTCAAGGTTCACGCCATCGCCGGTCCGTTGCTCGCCTAACGCCATGATGTTGACATCATTGTCTACCACCACGTAAGCGCCGGGGAAGGTCTGCTTGTAGAAGTTGCGAATGGGGAAGTATTCCCAGTCTGGCATCAGCGGCGGCGCTACCAGCACGCCGCGTTGGAAATCCACCGGCCCCGGCACGCCCACGCCCAGTCCCAAGATCCGGTCGAGCGGGATGCCAAGGTCGAGGGCCGTCTCGACCACCATCTCGCTGCTGCGCCCGAGGAGCACATCGGGAGGCTGGCGCACATCAGCCGGCTCGGAGCGCCGCTGGATGATCGCCCCGCAGGCATCTGCCAGAGCCACGTCCAGGCTAGTAGCGCCAATGTCGATGCCAACGATGTAACCCAGTTTTTTGTTGATACGGAACAGGCGCGGCTTGCGACCTCCCTGGGAAGTCCCTTCGCCGACCTCCACCAGGTAGCCTTTGTTGACCAGCGAGCGTACTTCCTGAGAGGTTTTGGCTTTCGACCAGCCGGTGATATTTGAGATGTCCGTGCGGGAGATGGAACCGTTCTTTCGCAACGCCCGAATCACTTCCGATTCCGCCTTATTCAGCAGAATCGGCGTTGCGGTTGGGGGAGAGGTCCTTACAGAGGGGATGCTAGGATGATTCATGCTCACATCGGGGCCTGCGCCTGTGATGGTGGCAAAATCGGGCTGACAGTTCGTTTATAACAAAAATACTTTGTTAAATCAATATCCAAGTTCGCATTTTTAATTAAGAACTTCGTTAATATTATGAACAAAGTCGGGGGATTGCCTGCTATACCTGGATAAATGCGGTGTGGGGGCAGCCGGATCCGACTGCCCCCAGGTTTTCATGCGCTTAGTCTCGGATGATCTGTGAAATCTGGCCGCTTTGCTTGTCTTTCAGGATGATCTTGAGCTTGCCATTCGGCATGCGCTCTTCTTTGATCAGCCAGTGCTCCGCGTCATAATCTTTGAGCTGCGCCTCTGCCGCGCTGGCCGCGCCCCCGCTCCAGCCCTGGAGTTCCACCGGTTCCCATTTCTTGCTCTCAGCGGCTTTATAGCAGGCGTCCATGATGGCGTTGACGATGTAACCGTCGTAGAAGGTTTCCATGGGCTCTTTGCCGGCGTCCATAGCGTTGAACATATCCATGAACATACTGACGTAGCCCAGGGCGCCGACCTCGTCGCCCACCGGGAACAACCAGCCAGTATCGCCCTCGGCCTTCTCGGCCACGTAGCCGCCTTGCCCGACGCTGGTGAACATCTCGAAGCCAGTGCGCAGCCAGTGGTTGAGCCAGATGGTGCCCTCCGTGCCAGAAATCTCGTCGCGCAGGTCCATGCCGCCGCGAAACGTCCAACTGACCTCGAACTGTCCGATAGCGCCGTTATCGTAGCGCACCAGTCCCACAGCGTGGTCTTCAGCGTCGATGGGGTGTACCTGGGTATCCGCCCAGCAGGTCACTTCGAGCGGGCGGTTGCCTTTGCCGATGAAGTTACGGCTGATTTCGATGCAGTGGCAGCCCATGTCCACGATCGCCCCACCGCCCGAAAGCTGCTTGTTCCAGAACCAGTCGCTGTGCGGCCCGCCATGGGTCTCGCGCGAGCGCGCCCACAGCACCTTGCCCAGGGCGCCCTTCTGCGTGGATTGCAGCGCTTTCAAGGTCTTGGGCGTATACACCAGGTCCTCGAGGTAGCCGTGGAACACCCCTGCCTTTTCCACCGCCGCCAGCATCTCCAGGGCCTCCGGCCCGCTGGTAGCCAATGGCTTGGTGCACAACACCGCTTTGCCCGCTTCGGCAGCCAGCAGGGCGGCCTGCTTGTGCAGGTAGTTGGGCAGGCCGATGATCACCGTATCCACTTCAGGGTCGCGGATGGCCTGCGCCATGTCAGCCGTCGCCCGCGGGATGCCAAACTCCTCGGCGAAGCGCTCGGCTTCTTCCTGCCCGGCGGCGCAGACTACTTTGACCTCATCTTTGCCGCGGAAGTTGAGCAGGCTCATCGTATAAAAGCGGCCGATCAGGCCGGCGCCCAGCATGGCAATTTTGTGCATGTGACTACCTCCTCGGGAACAATAATGACGAATGTTCGGACATTTAGATTATATAGTAACATTTTTCACACGTCAATCCTTGCGGACAATCGAACAATGATGTAGAATTTGCATTAATGTCCGAACAATTCTTCGTCTCGAAATCCTCCCCGATGAAGCCGCGCCAGCGCCTGCTGGCTGCCATCGATCACCAGGAGCCAGACCGCCTGCCGTTGGCCCTGGGCGGCGGCCCCTACGGTGTGGTGGACCCGCTCTACCTCAAGCTGGTCGAGCTGCTCGGCCTGGGCGCACCGGTGGAGCCTTTTCGCTCGGGCCACAGCATCTCCTACATGGACGACCACTTGCTCGAAAAGTTGGGCGTCGATACGCGCTACTGCTGGCCCGGCCTGATGCCCAACAGCCCGGTACTGCCCGGCGAAGATGAAGACACTTTCTACGATTCCTTCGGGCAGGCCTGGAAGCGCGCCCTGCCGTATTATTACGCCGGGGACGGGTTGCTCAAGGACGCGACGGATATCGACGATATCGACCGGCGGGTGCGCTGGCTCGACCTCGATGACCCGCGCTGGACCGCTGGCCTGGCCGAGCGGGCGCGCTGGCTGCACGAACATACGGACTACTTCGTCGTCATGCGCATGGTGGCCTCGCACGGGCCTTTCCAGATGGCCTGCGACCTGCGCGGCACAGAGAACTTCCTGATGGACCTGGCGCTCAACCCCGAATTCGCCTGGGCCCTGCTCCAGCAGATCACTGCCAACCTGGAGGGGCTGCTGTGCCTGGCGATGCGGGCGGGCGGGGAGTATTTCGACATGATCGAGCTGCCCGGCGACGATTACGCCGGTAACGCCGGGGCGCTCATTTCGCCGCGCATGTTTCGCCAGTTCGTCCAGCCCTGCCTCGAACGCCTGATCAGGGTCATCCGGGAGCACCGCCCCCAGATCAAGATCATGCTGCATAGCGATGGGGCTATCACCGGGCTGCTGCCTGACCTGGTTGCCCTGGGGGTGGACGTGATCCACCCGCTCGAGCCGCTGCCCGCCACCGACATCCCGGCAGTCAAGGCGCAGTTCGGTCGGCAGGTGGCCTTCCTGGGGGCCATCGATGTTACGCACGCCATGCTAGGCGAGCGCCAGGCGGTGATCGCCGAGGTGCGCCAGCGCATCGCCCAACTCGCTCCTGGCGGAGGTTACATCCTAGCTCCGTCCAACCACCTGCAGGCCGATATCCCGCCTGAAAACGTGGTGACCCTATTCGAAAGCGCTCGCCAGTTCGGGAACTACCCCATTCGATTCGGAGAAGATGCCCGTGGATGAAAAAAGCACACTGCCTCTATCCAGCGTCGACCCGCACAGCCCGCTGCCGCTCTACTACCAGATCTACCTCGACCTGCGCCAGTTGATCCAGCGCGCTGTCATCCCACCGGGTGGCATGCTGCCGCCTGAGATGGAGCTGTGCCAGTCTTACAACGTCGGGCGGCAGACCATCCGTCAGGCCATCGCTCGCCTGGTGGATGACAACCTGGTGGAGCGTTTTGCCGGTCGCGGCACTTTCGTCTGTGAGCAGACCAGCCACACCCAGTTCTTCCTCGACCGCAGTTTCAGTCAGCAGATGCGCGAGCTGGGGCGTACGCCGCACTCGCGCCTGCTCAGCCTGCAAACCGGGCTGGTGGAAGCCGAAAACGTGCCCGCCCTGCACAAATGGCAGGGCGCTGCCTGCCTGATCCTCGAGCGCCTGCGCCTGGGCGACGACGAGCCTATCTGCCACCAGGTCAGCACGGTCTTGATGGAGCGCTGCCCGGGCATCCAGGAACAGGACTTTGCCAGCCAGTCGCTCTACGAAGTGCTGGCGACCCGCTACCACCTGCGCATCAACCGCATCGATCACATCGTGCGGGCGGTGGCGGCCGACGACTACCGCGCCGAACTGCTCAACGTGGCTCCCGGCGCGCCGCTGCTCTTCGTGGCGACCACGGCCTATGCCGACGATGGCAGCCTGGTGGAGCACTCGACGGCTTACTACCGCGCCGACCGCTACGAATACAGCACCACCCAGACCCGCTAAGGAACGAGGATTAAACAACTGTCCAGTGTCTTTTCATCCTTGCAAAATATAGACCAAAAGGGCAAGCTTCTTGTGATCTGTCAGAACAAACTACCCCTTATGGAGTGGAAATGATGCAGCCCTAAAGCCCCGAAATAGAACAAGCGATGAAGAAGTATTACGCCACGCTCTCCGAAAAAGATCGGCGGCGCTATGCTGCCATTGAGTCGCTGAAATTGGGGCATGGCGGACAAAGTTACATCGCCGGGTTGCTGGGATGCAGTGAAAAGACGGTGAGCCGAGGTCTGGATGAACTAGAATCCATGCCGGAACAACCCGAGTATGAAGCCGCACAGCGAAAACCGGGCGGGGGTCGCCATCGGTATGATGAAAATCATCCGGACATCGACGCTCAATTTATTGAGTCCGGCGTTCTCAATCCCCGCACGCTTTACCGGAAAGCAAGGAGCTTCCCCATGAATCTGGCCTCCGAAGGCGATGTGCTCTTCGGCCTTGGCCCGGATAGGGCCGTGTGGGCCAAGATTTGCGATCACCCCGATGAACTGCCACTGGCAGAAAACGCTCCCGGCAACCCTTCGGCAGCCCTTCGACTGGGCTCAGGAGAAGGGCGCTCAGGGCAAGTTACCGCCCTGGTCTGGCGTATGCTGACCGAAGCGGAAGAAACCTTCGGCGCCAAGAGCATGGCGCGCGAGCGCGCCGCTTGCGGCGGCTGGCCAACGCCTCGTTCCGTGGCCGATTTCTTGATGTGGCTGGAAGACGAGGTCGAAATTCAACAGCAACAGAGCGCTGGTCACCCAAACGAAATGACCGAGCGTTTGGCCTATGCCGCCGCGTTGAGCGAACTGGCTGCCGAACTGCGCGGACTGGGCTTCGAGCCTTCCACGCCCCCCTGGGAAACAGAAGCGCTGCAGGAAGGTGAGGCATGAAACTCATCATCCCCCAATCTGACCTGGCGCGCGGCCTGGCGATTGCCGCCCGCGCCGCCAGCCCCCGCAGCACCCTGCCGGTCCTGGCCAACGTGCTGCTCGAAGCCGGTGAAACCGGCTTGCAGCTTTCGGCCACCGACCTGGAGATCAGCCTCTCCGTTCAGGTTCCGGCGCGGGTCGAAAAACCCGGCGCCATCAGCATCTCGGCGCGCGCCTTCGCCAACCTGGTGAACACGCTGCCCGGCCTGGATGTTTCGCTCAGCCTGAAGAAAGAGAAGCTGGAGGTGGTGTGTGGTTCATCCAAAACCGCTTTAAACGGCGTTCCTGCCGCGGAGTTCCCGCCGCTGCCGGAGATCGAAACCGGACAGGGGCTGTCTCTGCCTGCGCCCGATTTCAAGAACCTGCTGCAGCAGGTGGTCTTCGCCGCTTCGAGCGACGACAGCCGCCCGGTGCTGACCGGTGTGCTGCTGGTCGCTGAAGGAGGGCGCCTGACCCTGGCTGCTGCGGATGGCTTCCGGCTCTCCGAGTGCAGCCTTGCCCTGGAGACGCCGGTCACAACCCCACAGCGTTACCTGGTTCCGGCCAAAGCCTTGAGCGAACTCACTCGCCTCCTGGGCGAAGCCGAACAGGTCACGCTCTGCGCCCCGAAGGGCAGAGGACAGATTGCCTTTGTGCTGCCCGGCTGCATGTTGGTCTCGCAGTTGATCGAAGGCAACTTCCCTGATTACCAGCAGATAATCCCCAGGCGCCACGAAATGAGCGCCGTGATCCCTACCGCCGAACTGCTCAAAGCCTGCAAGCAGGCCGAGATATTTGCGCGTGAGAACGGGCGCACGGCTCACCTGCGCTTCAAGCCTGGTCTGGTCGAGGTCTCCGGCCACTCGGACGAGTCTGGATCCACCGGCGCATCCGTTGCCGCCCAGATCACCGGCCCGGAGATCGAAATCGCCTTCAACGTGGTTTTCTTGCGTGAAGCCCTGAGCCTGATCCGCTCGCCCTCGGTGGCTTTCGAAGCCATTGCCCCCACCAGCCCGGGTCTTTTCCGGCCAGTTGGGGAGGAGGGCTATCTGCATGTCATCATGCCTGTCCACCTGGGAACATGAGGAGGCGGGGTATGCACATCAACCTGCTGACCACCTGCCCCCCACGCGCCAGCGCCGAAGTGCTGCAACTGGCCGTGATAGAAGCTGTGGTTTCCATCTCCGGCTACAGCTACCCGTTGACCTGGGCGAAGGGGTACAGCCCCGCCGTCACTACGTGGGACCTGACCTGGCCTGCGCCTGCGAGCTGCGCGAAGCCTGCCCGGCCGTGCGCTCGGTGCAGGTATACCTGTGCGCTGGCGGGCAACCCGCTCCCCAGCCGCCGCCCGGCTACTACCCGGTTCGCCCGGCCCACTGCCCAATTTGCGGTGAAACGACCGTATTTGACGCCAGACTTTCCAGCAAACGCCGTGGAAGCGGCTGGCGCTACGTCTCTGGCGGCTCGGCCCACTACTGGGGTACGATGGGCAAAGCCCTGGCAGAGAAGTTTGCTGCCAATCCCTGGTTGTTTCCGCCGGTGGTGATGCGTGAAGGCATCCAGGTTTTCGCCTGGGATGGCGTAGTGAACGGCGATCAGGTGCTTTATCCCGGCATCTTGCGCACCGAAGTCATTACAACGGCTTGATTGAGGTTTTAACCGGCTGTTTTTCTAAGACGGATTTTTGTGGGCATCGACAAGCAGCTCTGAATGACAGATGCAGAGGAAAATTTCATCTGGATTCCGGTTGATCGCCTCCGGGACCTGAATACTCTATAACAGCAGCATAACCATGGCGCTCACGCAGCAGCAATCGTACGATCCAGATCGGCATCAACACACCAAGCAGGGCCACACCAAACCACCCGACTAAACCGACCAGCCCCTCCAAAGGCAGCAGCAATAAGAGCGCTTCGGTAACCGCGGCCGTCAGCGCAAAGGCAGCAATGGCCCAAAGCCAAGAGCGCGGCGAAATGATGGGAGGCAGGGCATCCGCCGAGTAGTGGCTCTGGCGAGAAACCCGTAACGCCAGGATCAACCAAAAGGCGCAAATTGCATATAAAACCCAGACCGTGAAGTGCCCCAATAAGGGTGGGTAAGCTTCCGGGCGCAACAAGAAACCTGTAAACAGATATAGCCCGGCAAGCAATAACCCCAGAACCCTAAACTCAGCTTTGTTGGGCAGCAAATCTTCGATCGTATAATCGCACCCACGAGTCAATCTGCGCCACAACCAGCCGAAGCTCCCCAAAACAAGCGAGCTACCCAGGCCGGCAAGTAGGGCATGACCAGGTGCGGGAGCGTTGATCGTAACGAATAAACCCCCCAGAACAGCAAGTGTTAGCCAACCTTTTGGGGCGCCGAACAGACACTGTAAACGCCTGGGAAAACGGGTTAGGATTTCGGTGGAGCGGGTCAACCAGGTTTCAGCCGCCAAAAGCGGGAAGATGAAAGACATCCAGGCATGCCAGAAAAAGACCAACACGAGCACTTCAAAAATGGCGACTTCAGCGAATTTGAACACTTCACCCCAATCGGGGTTCCAGAGGACTTTGGTGATATAGGCTTCGTAAAGACCAAAGAGTGTGCCGGCAAAGTAGAGCGCCGGCAGCGTGGGACGGCCTGTGCGGTAAACAATGGTGAGCAGCACGAGGGTGTGCAAAAGATAGAGCGGCACAACCAGCAAAATGCCCCAGGGATGGAAGTAAGGAAACAAGTCAGAACCACTGATGACCTCGGCAAAAAAGGTCGAGAGCAGGCCCAGGTTGAGCCAGAAAAGGTACTTGTGGGCGCGGGAAGCAGGTTTCATGTTCGCTCCAGATGAATGGGTGGTTGGGTCAATGGATCAAGGTTTATCCAGAAACTGCGAAGATAACCAACATGATCACGATAAGATATCCTGTAAAGGGGATCAGCCACAACATTGGCTTGAGCGCCGCGCTCCAGGCAGGTGTGGACGGCGGCTTCGGTGGGTCAGCCGTGACAATCAGCCAGGCCGGGGGCAAAACCATCGAACTGTAAACAGGGATGAAAACCCATAAGAACATCCCCGCCATCATCAGCCAGTATTCCAGCGTGAAGAGTTGGAAAGAACCATCGAATATGCCCATCAACGAGCCGACAATGCCATCCCCACCCAGTTCGTAGAAGCCGCCCAGGAAGAGCACGGTGGCGCTTGAAAACCGCCGGTGTTGCTGCACTTTGACGAATGTAAACACCATCAAGATGTACCAGGGCATGGTCAAGATCAGATCAACGATCAGGTTGGGATGCGCAGCGATGCCTTCAGCGCAAAAAATCTTCTCAAAGAGCAGGAATTCGGTTTCGATCACAATGGCATTGAAGGCCCCCAAGAGAATGGCATTATAACTACCAACAACCCCCAGGCCAGGCCAAGTCCAACCAGCCAAGGCCGCCAATTGTTTGTGGAAAATCGAAGGTCGGTTTGTGAGTTTGGGATGTTCGCCATTTCCTGCAAGATCACGCTTACGCTTGATGGTATTTCTATGAAGTTATACAGCTAAACGCGGGAAAAGTTGCATTACCCGGAGTCAATCAAGCAGAACCCACCTGATGGGGCCACAGGATCTTTCCCCCTGCGTTTTCCGATTTCCAGCCCTGTCTCCTGGGAACTGACCCAGGCGAGAGGGCTGGAGTCTTTCTTTCCCCTCGATAACCAACAACTCATATCATGCAATATCCCACTGGAGGCAACCATATTCATGGACATCCATCTGCTATTTCGCAAGAAATCACCGCTCTCCGCCGAGGGCTTGCCCTGGCTGCGCGGCGCCGAGGAGCACGAGTTCACCGCCAAACGCAACACCACCGGCCGGGCTTCCGTCTCGGCCATCCTGGTGCGCGCCCTGATCGCCTGCCTGGACGGGGCGGTGGAATACGCTGAGGCGAGCGGCGGGGCGGCCATGCTCGTCAACGAGCCCTGGGTACTCGTTGATTACAAGCAGGTCTTCGGATATAAATCGGGCGTGGTAGTCATGCCCACTGGCCCCCAGGGTCCGGCGGTACCCCTGGTGGGCATCGATGGTTTCTATGTAAGCCGCTTCAGCAAGAACACGGCAGTAGCCGTATCGCTGGCCCTGTTACTAACCAGCCCAAACGCGGCGCAGGTTTTCGTCGACAAAGGCGGGCACGTGCCGGTAAACCTGGCAGCATCGATCCAGGATCCGCTCCTGGCTGTCTTTTCCCAGGCTGCCAGCACCGGGTTCATCCGCCCCCAAAGCCCGGAATTCGAGAACTATTGGGGGCCTTTTGACCGCATGTTTGTCGATGTGCTTGTCAATAACGTGCCGCCCGAACAGGCTGTAATCACCGCCTGTGCGGAGATGAACCGGGCAAATGGGAAATAGAAGATCACCGCTGGATTTCTGGTAGGTTGTAGACAGGAGAAGGTAAACAAGGAAGGGCGTGTGTTGCACCTGGCAGGTGCAGCGTGCGTCTCCTCCCTATTTACCTTCTACTGTATTCCTTCTACTATTCAGATAACGATCACCAGCCCGATGACCACGCTGACGGCCCACAAAATGGCGGGGAGGCGCAGGTCTTTCCAGGTCAGGTTGGCGGTCTCGCTGCGCCGCTAGGAAGGAGAGTGCGCTCCATAGGAACATCGCAGCAGGGGGCTCGTATCTGTCACGATCTCGTCAGGCAAATATCAAGCGCTCGCCAGGGACAGCGCGAGAATCTGTATAGAAACCTGGAGGTGCTCAATGAAAACCTGGCGAATTTTACCCATGATGATCATCCTATGCGCGCTGGCCCTGTCGGCCTGCCTGGGACCCGCTCCGAGCGTGGTGTATACGCGGGTTGTGACGGCCTTCCCAACGGCTACACCCATCCCGACCATGCCGGCTGCTTTCCCCATTCCCAAGAGGATCGCCCAATCCCCGCTAAACACCAACACCCGGCTGGATTTCGAGACCAGCCTGCCGTCCGGCGAGTGGGTCAGGTTCGTGCTGGGGCCCGCCGTCGAAAGGACCGGCTACGTGGTCGACATCACGCCCCTGGAGCCATCCGTGGACGGTGCGCACATCGAGCACAAGGTGCTGCCCGATTATGATGGCGAGCAATGGAACGATGTGCTCTGGGTGCTGCTGCCGGAACCGGCCCCGGCTTTGCGCGTGCATGTACACGCCTACCAGACGGCCTCCTGGCCGGTTGCCTACGAGAAGAACTTGCGCCTGGAAGCGGGCGTCTGGCGTGGCCTGATGATCTGCGAGTCCTCCCAGGACGGTGCATACGTGATCGAGATCGATCCCCAGAGAAGCGGACCTTATCAAGGCGGCATCGAAAGAGCACTTGTGCAGCCTGAGTTCCCAGGAGCCTGGTACGATGTGCTGCGCCTGCAAGCTGCCCCGGACCAACCCATGCTGCCGGTCGAGGTGCGCGTGTACCGCACACCGGACCTGCCAGTCATCGCTGATTTCGAAACCCAATTGACCCCCGGCGACTGGGTGGGTACGCGCCTGCAAGCCTCCAGCGCTCAAGCGGCTTACTTAGTGGAGGTCACTCCGCTGGAGAATTCCGATAATCAGATCGAGCGCTTCACTGTCCAGCCGGAGTTCAGTGGACAGGCCTGGTATGACGTGCTGCGCTTGCTGGTGCCCGCCGGCCGACCGCCGATGCGGGTACACGTGCGCGTGTATGTGGTAGTAGGGTAGGGGGATTTTGTCTAAACATCCGAGAAAATACTTGACTCCGGTGGAAGTTCATGCTATTATCTATGTAAGCGTTCCCAAATAAAGGCAGCGTTCGCCTGCCAAATACCATCCTGTATGGGTGAATTTTTGCGGCTTTTTTTGAGAAATTCACCAATAATATGCCCTTTCTCCCCGATTTTGATCCGCTGCAGGGGTTGGAGGGCATAAAAAATGAAATATTTTGTAAACGTTCACAAATTATGTCGAAAGATCTCCCCTCAAAAGTTACGATTATCGACGTTGCCGCTGAAGCGGGTGTTTCCTACGGCACCGTCTCGCGGGTGATCAATAATGACGTACATGTTAAAGCGGAGACGCGCCAGCGCGTCCTGAATGCCATGCAGAACCTGGGGTTCGTGGTCAACCGCCAGGCGCGCAGCCTGGCAGGGGGCAGGTCGAACAGCGTCGGCGTGTTAGTGCCCGATCTGGGTACTGGCTACATCGGGGAGATTATCCGAGGTATCGATTCCGAACTGAGCCTGTCGGGCATGGACCTGATCTTATACACCACGCACCGCACCGCGGCCAAGGAAGCCAATTACGTGGCCAACCTGGCACGTGGCATGGTGGACGGTTTGCTGCTGGTGCTGCCCCGCAGCCCGACGGACTACATCGAAACGCTGACGAAGCGCAACTTCCCCCTGGTGCTCATCGACCACCAGGGGACGGGCGAAGATTGCCCGGCGGTGGGGGCGACCAACTGGCAGGGGGCCTACAATGCCACGGAATACTTGATCGAGTTGGGTCACACTCGCATCGGCTTCATCACCGGCTGGATGGATCTGGGCTGCGCCCTGGACCGCCTGGATGGCTACCGCTCGGCGCTGCGCACGCATCACCTCCCGGCGGCGCCCGAACTGGTGTACGAGGGGACTTTCTTCCAGACCGACGGCTACGCCGGGGCATCGGCGTTCCTCGACCTGGACAGGCCCCCCACGGCCATCTTTGCTTCCAACGATGTAATGGCGATGGGCGTGATGGACGCGGTGCGCAACCGCGGCTTGCGCGTGCCGCAAGACATTTCTGTGGTCGGTTTCGACAACATCCCCCAGGCTGCCCTGGTGCGCCCGGCGCTCACCACGGTGAACCAGCCGCTGGAAAAAATGGGGCGGGTGGCGACGCAAGTGCTGCTCGACCTGCTCGAGGAGCCCGATAGGATTATCGAGCGGATCGAATTACCTACCGAACTGGTCGTGCGGGATTCGTGCCAGTCTCCCCAGGCCTTGTAGTTCGAGTTCGTTTGTAGGGAGTCTACCCACAGTAGTACAAGGAGGTGGTCTGATAGAAGAAACGAATACAGTTCGCCAATCCGGTTCTACACTTACTTACTGCGAATTCTAGAAGGAGAAGACAATGTTCCGCAAACGATTATCCCTGATCAGTATCTTACTGATTGCCTCGTTTATCCTGGCGGCCTGCGCGACCCCGGCCACCCAGGCCCCTGCCGCAACGGCAGTTCCTGCCACCAAGGCCCCTGAAGCCACCAAGGCTCCTGAGGCGACCAAGCCGGCTCCTACCGAGCCCCCGGCTCCCACTGAGCCCTCGGCTGAGAAGGTCACCATCTCCTGGTGGCACATCCAGACCGAAGAAACTCAGAAGGCGCTGTGGCAAAGCCTGGCCGATGAGTACATGGCAGCTAACCCCAACGTCACCATCGAAATCACGGTGCTGGAGAACGAGAACTTCAAGGCTAAACTGACGACCGTGATGCAGTCTGGCGAGCCCCCTGACATCTTCCAGAGCTGGGGCGGCGGCGTGATGAACGAATACGCCACGGCCGGCTTGCTGAAGGACATCACCGCCGACCTGGACAAGGACGGCTGGCGCGATACTTTCTCGCCTGGTGCTCTGGCGGTTTACAGCTTCAAGGGCGTGAACTACGGCGTGCCGCGCGATATGGGCATGGTAGGCTTCTGGTACAACAAGGACCTGTTCGCCCAGGCTGGCATCGAAAACCCGCCGGCGACCTGGACCGAGCTGCTGGACGCCATCCAGAAGCTCAAAGCCGTGGGGATCACCCCGATCGCCGTGGGCGAGGGCGATAAGTGGCCTGGCGCGTTCTGGTGGGAGTACCTGGCAGTGCGCGCCGGCGGCAAGGCTGCCTTCGACGCGGCCTATCAGCGGACGGGCTCTTTCACCGATGAGCCCTTCATCGAAGCAGGCAGGAAGCTACAAGAGCTGGTAGCGCTAGAGCCATTCCAGAGCGGCTTCCTGGGCGCTACCTGGGGCGACGAGGCCACCCTGATGGGCAATGGCGAGGCCGCCATGGACCTGATGGGCCAGTGGGCTCCCGGCGCTTTCGCTGACAACAGCGTTGACAAGATGGGGCTGGGCGACAAGGCGGGCTGGTTCCCGTTCCCGGCGCTTGAAGGCGGCGCTGGCGATCCGGACGATGCTCTCGGCGGCGGCAATGGCTTCATCATCGGCAAGAACGCGCCTCAGGAAGCCGTGGACTTCCTCAAGTTCCTGAGCAGCGTTGATTCACAACGCCGCCAGGCCAGCATTGGCCTGTCGGTGCCGGTGGTCAAGGGCGCCGAAGATGCACTGACCGATCCTTTGCTCAAGCTCGTCCAGCAGGGCGCTGCCGCGGCGAAGTATTTCCAACTGTACTACGACCAGGCTATGCCTCCTGCGGTCGGCTCGGTAGTGAACGACAGCGTGCAAGGGCTGTTTGCCGGCACGCTGACGCCTGAGCAGGCTGCCCAGGCGGTCGAGGATTCGGCTGCACAAGAGATCAAGTAACCCACTTTGGTAAAGTAAGCTGCGGGGATTGAGTCCGGTGTTCTCAATCCCCGCACGCTTTACCGGAAAGCAAGGAGCTCCCCCATGAATCTGGCCTCCGAAGGCAATGGCGCTATGGCGCCGGTTAGCCGGTCCGGTTTTTCTCGTCGCTTGCAGGATGGGCTGACCATCGTTTTGTTCTTGCTGCCCGCCTTAGCACTTTTCCTCATCTTCATCGTCTATCCGATCTTCCAATCTGTGTATTACAGCTTTTTCAACTGGAAGGGCTTTGGTCCTGCCGTGGATTTTATCGCGATGGACAACTTCAAGCGCATCCTGGCCGACAAGGTCTTCATCAAGGCCGTGGGGAACGGCCTGTTCATCGTGGTGGCGTCCCTGGCGGTGCAACTGCCGCTCTCGCTGGGATTGGCGCTGATGGTAGGGCGCGACCTGCCGGGGCGGGCTTTCTTCCGCACGATCTTTTTCATGCCTTACGTGCTTTCCGAGGTGATTACAGCGATCATGTGGTTGATCCTGTACAACCCCAACCCGAGCCGCGGTTTCATCAACGCCCTCCTGGTGCTCATCCCAGGCATGAAAGCCCAGCCCTGGCTGGGCAACCCCGAAACGGTGCTGGCCTGCCTGTTCGTGGTGCTGACCTGGAAATTCTTCGGGTTCCACATGCTGTTATACCTGGCCGGCTTGCAGAACATCCCGGCAGAAATCGAAGAAGCCGCCCTGATCGATGGGGCCAACCGGGGCCAGATGACTCTTTACGTCACCCTGCCCCTGCTGGGAAGCACGATCCGCACTTCGGTTTACCTGTCTGTGTTGGGCTCCTTGCAGCAGTTCGCCCTGGTGTGGATCATGACGGAAGGTGGGCCGGTGAACGCCAGCGAGACTATGGCGACTTACATGTACCGTTTCGGCTTCGTGCGCTTCTACCTGGGCTACGGCTCTGCCGTAGCCATCGTGATGCTGCTGATTTCCCTGGCATTTTCGATCGGCTACCAACGCCTCGTGCACCAACAGGATTACCTGGGTGGCATGTAGAAAGGATGGGTTTATGTCGAGCAATCCTCCACGCCACCTGAACTGGCAAAAAATCATCCAGCGTTCCATTCAGTACCTGGTTTTGACCATCGTTGTGGTAATTGTGATCACGCCGATCGTAATGCTGGTCTTCGGGGCGCTGAAGACGCGCGGCGAATTCATAACGACCCCGTACACACCTCCGATCCCGCCCCGCTGGGAGAATTATGATAAGGTGCTGCACCAACCGATCTTCTGGATCATGCTGCGCAACAGCCTGCTGGTGATGGCGGCGACCACTGCTGGCGTGGTGCTGTTTTGCAGCATGGCAGCCTTCATCTTCGCCCGGATGAAGTTCCCGGCCAAGGGCCTGACCTTCAACCTGTTCACCCTGGGGCTGATGTTCCCCATCAATATTGCCATCCTGCCGGTGTACCTGGTGCTGCGCCAGCTCGACCTGACCAATAACCTGTGGGGGGTCATCCTGGTGCAGATGGCTTTCCAGCTCTCAGGGAACATCATGATCCTGCGCGGCTTCTTTATGTCGATCCCGGCCGAGCTGCAAGATGCAGCTTACATCGATGGCTGCAGCGCCTTCGACTTCTTCTGGCGCATCTTGCTGCCGCTGGCCCGCCCGGCTCTATCGGCGGTGGCGGCTTTGACCATGGTGGTCAGTTGGAACGACCTGCTCGTGCCGCTGGTGGTGATCGATAAAGAAACGCTGTGGACCCTGCCCCTGGGCACGATGCAGTTCCAGGGACAATACGGCCAGGACCTGGCGCTGATCGCCGCTTTCGTCACTCTGTCGGCTGTGCCGGCAGTGATCTTCTACCTCTTCGCAGAGCGACAAATCGTCTCTGGCCTGACGGCTGGCGCGCTCAAAGGCTGATCGCGGAGTCTGTCGATATGAATACTACCCAACCTCGGTTTTACGATCCTGGGTCTGCTCACTCGTCCGCCTGGCGCGCCCAGACCTTGCTGGTGTGCATGAACCTGGATGAGAAATTCGCCCAGTTGACCTCCTTCTGGTTCAACGATTTGCTGGAGCAGCAAAAGCTGCCCCCCGAAAAGCTGCATGCGCTCCTGGGGAACGGCATTGGCCAGGTCTCACGCGTCGGCGGGTCGAGCACCCTGCCGCCGGCGGAGGCGGCGCGCACAGGCAACGAAATCCAGCGCTTCCTGGTGGAACACACTCGCCTGGGGATTCCGGCTATCCTGCACGAAGAAAGCTGCTGCGGCTACATGGGCCTGGGCGGCACGGTCTTCCCCCAGATGATCGGGCTGGCCAGCACCTGGGAGCCAGCCCTGGCCGGGCGCCTGACTGACGAAGTGCGCCGCCAGATGCTGGCGGTTGGCGCGCGCCAGGGGTTGGGGCCGGTGCTGGACATTGCCAGCGACCCGCGCTGGGGCCGCACCGAAGAGACCTTCGGCGAAGACGCCTTCCTGGCGGCCCAATTCGGCATGGCTTATATCCGCGGCCTGCAAGGCGAAGACCCGAAACAGGGCGTGCTGGCTACAGCCAAGCATTTCGTTGGGCACAGCCTGTCGCTGGGCGGGCTGAACTGCGCCCCGGTGCAACTCGGGCCGCGCGCCATGTGGGAGGTTTACCTGGCGCCGTTCCAGGCGGCGATCCGGGAAGCCGGTGTGAAGTCGATCATGAACGCCTACCCCGAGTTGGACGGCGACCTGGTGGCGGCCTCGCCGGCGCTGTTGGCCGGGCTGCTGCGCGAGGCGCTCGGGTTCAGCGGACTGGTGGTCTCGGATTACGAGGCCATCCTGATGATCCACACTTACCACCACATGGCCCCAGACCTGCGTTCTGCGGCAGTCAAAGGCCTCAAAGCGGGCATCGAACTGGAGCTGCCCACGCGGGTGTGTTATGGCGAGCCGCTGCGCGCCGCCCTGGAGGCGGGAGAAGTGTCCCAGGAAGAAATCGACGCGTGTGTGCTGCGCATTCTGGAGACCAAATTCGAGCTGGGCCTGTTCGATGAGCCCTATGTGGATGAGGGGCGCGTCCTCGAAGTGTTTGACACGGCGCAGCAGCGCGACCTGGCGCGCCAGGTTGCCATCCGGAGCATGGTACTGCTCAAGAACGACGGCCTGCTGCCGCTAAAGCCACAGGGCACGCTCGCCTTGATTGGCCCCAACGCCGATGCGCCGCGCCACCTGCTGGGCGATTACAGCTACCAATCCATGATGGAGTTGATGACCCAGGCTCCCATGCCCGGCTCGGTTTTCATCGACGGAGTCGACGAGCAACACATACAGGCCCACACCGTGCAGGTGCCCTCGGTGCTGGAGGGGCTGTGTGCCTATCTGGGCGAGAGGGCGCAGGTGCTGTACGCCCAGGGCTGCCCGGTGGGAGAGGTGGATCGCTCCGGCATCGCTGATGCCGTCCGCGTGGCGCAGCAGGCCGATGTGGTGATCCTGGTGCTGGGCGACAAGGCCGGCCTGGTGCCCGACTGCACCTGCGGCGAGACGCGCGACAGCGCCGACCTGGGGCTGCCTGGCGTGCAAAGAGAGCTGGCCGAGGCGGTTCTTGCGCTGGGCAAACCCGTTGCGGCGGTGCTGGTCAACGGCCGGCCGCTGGCGCTGCCCTGGCTGCACGAGAAAGCGTCTGCTATTCTGGAAGCCTGGCTGCCCGGCGAGGAAGGCGCTGCGGCGCTGGCGGCGGTGCTGTTTGGCGATGCCAACCCCGGCGGCAAGCTGCCGATTACTTTCCCGCGCTCGGCCGGTCAACTGCCGGTGAATTACAACCGCAAGCCTTCTGGCGGGCGCTCAAACTGGTACGTTGATTACGTTGACATGCCCGCCAGCCCGCTGTATCCTTTCGGGCACGGCCTGAGCTACACCAGCTTCACTTATTCGGATTTGCAGGTCAGCCCGGAGATGGCTGTCCCGGGCAGCGAGGCGGCCATCAGCCTGACGGTGACCAACCGCGGTGATGCCGCTGGCGACGAGGTGGTGCAACTGTACGTGCGCGACGAATACGCCTGCCTGCCGCGCCCGGTGAAAGAGCTCAAAGGCTTCTTCCGCCTGAGCCTGGCCCCCGGGGAAAGCCGCCGCCTGACCTTCCATTTGCCAGTTGACCTGCTGGCCTTCTATGACGAGGAACTGGCCCTGGTGGTGGAGGGGGGCGCTATCCAGGTGATGCTGGGCAGCTCATCGGAGGATATCCGCCTGCAAGGGAAGTTCGAGATCGCCGGCCGCGGCAAGACCCGCGTGGAGCGGCGCCTGTTCGACTGCCCGGTAACGCTGGAATGAACTGGCAGCGCCGGGCGAGCCAATCTACCTGTAAATGAATTCTGGCCTGCACGCCAGTATAAGACGCGCCTCTGCGGATGTATCCACGGAAGGCGCGTCGCTGATTCTAGAGCACCCGGCGCACTGCGGCGAAGCCGCGCAGCAACTTGCTCGTTAGCCAGCTCAGGGCAAGGCCTCCGCTGAAGGCAATGAAAAACTTAACCCAGGCCGGCCAGGGTAGGGGAACGAGGGCGAACTGCAGCCAGAGTACGAACAGGTAGTGGATCAGGTAGATGGCATAGGCGTTGGCGCTCAGATCGTTGAAGAGCGGCAGGCGCCGGCGCACGAATTTGCGAAAGGCTCCGAGCATGCCCAGGCAGGCGCCAGCGCAGCTCACGGAAAAGGTGACTGCCAGGATCGCCTGGTAGGCCATTTGAGGCATCAGGATCGGGGCGACTCCCAAGAATAGCGCGTAGACAACGAACGAGAGCAGCCCTAAAACGAACCAGGCGCCCCAATACCTGGGCCAGTCGGTTTCACGCCATTTCCCGCCAGCGCCGAGGCCCATCCCCAGGATGAAGTAAGTGAAGTACAGCAGCAGGCGCGCAGGCTGCAGATCGAACGGCCCCAGGGAGACCCAATAATAGGCAGGGATGAACAGGTTCACAGGCAGGAAGGCCATGATCGTCGCCAGGAGAATGACCGGCACGCTGGGCCGGCGCTGCAGTTTGGCCAGTAGGCCTGGCGCTTTCCAATTGGCCAGGGCGATGAGCCCGTTGAAAACCAGCAGCACCCACAGGAACCAGGGCGGTCCGACCGGCCAGCCGTCGGCGGTGAAGAACCTGGCCAGGTAAGGGGTGGGCGAGTCGGGGGTCGATAGCAGGTACGAGGGCCAGAAGGCCAGCGGGGCGATCAAAGCGGCGCCAACGATGAACGGGATGCCCAGGCGCTGCAAGCGCCCCACGAAGAAGCCGCGGCTGCCTTTGCTCTCCAGGCTGGGCAGGGCGAACAGCCCGGAGACCAGGAAGAGCAGGGACATCATGAACGTATCGAGATATAGGACGATGAGATCGAGGGTAGGCCAGCGGCTGGCATCCACCACCGGCGCGGAGGATTCGTAATAGTGCGTGGCGTTGAAGGTGCTGAAGGATGTGTAGGCCAGGGCGGCGTGCAGCAAGATCACCAGGACGATCACGAAGGCGCGCAGGTAGTCGATGGCGAGGTCGCGATCTTTATTTTGCGGGTTGGGGGTGGGGAAGGCGGCGCTCATTGGGGCTCTTGTTGAATTCCAAACAACGCTAAATTCTTGGGCTTGCCTCCCGGCTCGTTTCAACACTTCTGCAATACAGGCGACATTACGTGCGGCCTGGTTGAAGTATGGGGCGTTCCTAACCCCTGTCGACAGCTTGCTGATTGATTATCATGGCGTTAATTATAACACTCCCCTTTGAACCCGTTTACACTTGTTTTTTGGGGAAAAAGCCGTACAATATCCTATCTAACTTACCGATTCAATCCTCCAGGCGCAATGAAAATCATCCCCAAGCGCAAGATCACCGCTTACTCCGCCATCCTGCTGCCTTTTCAGGCCAGCGGTGCCGTGGATTGGGGGGCATTTTGCGCCCACGTGGCGCGCACGCACGCCGCCGGACTGACGCCGGCAGTCAACATGGACACCGGCTACGTGAACCTGATCTCCGCACAGGCCCGGCGAGAGGCGCTGCGGCGCACGCAGGAAGCGCTGGACGGAGGGCGCTTTGCCGCCGGGGCTTACGTGGGCGACCGGGCAGGGGATGCCTTTGACTTGCTTGCGTATAGCCGTCAAATCGAACAGGTTCTGGCCTATGGGGGGACGCCGGTCATCTTCCAATCCTTCGGGCTGACCGGCCTGCCCGCTGACCGGCTGGCGGCGGCGTACGCGCAGTTTGGAAGCCTGGCGGGCGAGTTCATCGCCTTCGAGCTGGGGGGCATGTTTGCGCCCTTCGGCAAAATCTACGACCTGGACTTCTACGCAGGCTTGCTGGGGATCCCGCAGTGCATCGGCGCCAAGCATTCCTCCCTCAGCCGGCTGGCCGAGTGGCAGCGCCTCGACCTGCGCGAGCGCCTGCGCCCGGACTTCAAAGTCTTCACCGGCAACGACCTGGCCATCGATATGGTCATGTACGGCTCCGACTACCTGCTCGGGCTATCCACCTTCGCGCCCGATTATTTCGCTCTGCGCGACCACTACTGGCTGGTGGGAGATCTGCGCTTCTACGAGTTGAACGATGTCTTGCAATACCTGGGGGCTTTCGCCTTCCGCCCGCCCACCCCGGCCTACAAACATTCCGCCGTGCAGTTTCTGAAGCTGCGCGGCTGGATCGACTGTGACGAGCCGCACCCGGGCAGCCCCAGGCGCCCGGACAGCGACCGGGAAATCCTGGCTGGCATTCTGGAGAGCCTGTCCAAATTCGAATTGTCAGGAGCCCCATGACTTACACCCGCATGGCCCAACTGCGCACGCCCGCCCAGTTTGCTGAACACATCCGCCGGCTGGGCCTCCACCTGGATTTCGAGGTGGAGCTGCAAGCCGCCCCTGAATCCCTCCTGGCCCAACCCTACACGCTGGCGACCCGCCGCGGAGCGCAGGTCTTGTCCAACCGCTGGTGCGCCCTGCCGATGGAAGGCTGGGACGCCACGACGGACGGCCGGCCCACCGAACTGGTCGCCCGGCGCTGGCAGCGCTTCGGGCAGAGCGGCGCAAAGCTGGTCTGGGGCTGCGAAGCCGTGGCGGTCCGCCCGGACGGGCGCGCCAACCCGCGCCAACTGGTGATCAGCGCCGCCAACCTGGCCGGCCTGGCGGAACTGCGCCAGGCGCTGCTGCAGGCCCACGCCGCGCGCTGGCCTACGGATGACCTGTTCATCGGCCTGCAGCTCACCCATTCCGGGCGCTTCTGCCGCCCGAGCGCCGGTAAGCAGGCTGCGGCGCGCATCCTCTACCGGCACCCGCTGCTCGACCGCAAGTTCGGCCTGCCCGAGGATTACCCGCTAATGACCGACGCCGAGATCGAGCACTTGATCGAGGATTACGTTGAGGCGGCGCGGCTGGCCTACCAGGCTGGCTTCCAATTCGTGGACGTCAAGCACTGCCACGGCTACCTGGGCCACGAGTTCCTCAGCGCTGTGGACCGCCCGGGCAAATACGGCGGCAGCTTCGAGAACCGCACGCGCTTCCTGCGCGAAATCACGCAGGGCATCCGCGCTGATGTGTCGGGCCTGGAGATCGGGGTGCGGCTGTCGGCTTTCGATTTCATCCCCTTCAAGCCGGGCGCGGACGGGGTGGGCGAGCCGGAAGCGTGGTCTACAGCAGGCTACCCCTACGCCTTCGGCGGGGACGGCGCCGGGACTGGCATCGACCTGAGCGAGCCACATCGATTTCTGGACTTGCTGGAGAGCCTGGACATCCGCCTGGTGAACGTCACCGGGGGGAGCCCGTACTACACCCCGCACATCCAGCGCCCGGCGCTTTTCCCGCCCTCGGACGGCTACCAGCCTCCCGAGGATCCGCTGGTGGGCGTGGCGCGGCAGATCGGCGTGACCGCTGCCCTCAAGGCGCAGCACCCCGGCCTGCTGTTGGTTGGCTCGGGCTATTCCTACTTGCAAGAATGGCTGCCCAACGTGGCCCAGGAAGTGGTGCGCAGCGGCAAGGCCGACTTCGTCGGGCTGGGGCGCATGCTGCTGACCTACCCCGAGATGTGCGCCGACGTGCTCGCAGGCAAGCCGCTGCAGCGCAAGCGCATCTGCCGCACTTTCAGCGACTGCACCACTGCGCCGCGGCACGGCCTGGTCAGCGGCTGCTACCCGCTGGACAGCTTCTACAAAGGACGCCCAGAAGCGGCCCGCCTCCAGAATCTCAAGAAAAAGTAAGCGAGGAAAGATGAAAAAGGTACTGTTGGTCAGCGATGGCATTTTCCACCCGCCTCTATTAGGGCGTATGCGGCTGCACAGGCTGCTGCGGATGAAGGGCTTCTCGTTCGAGCAAGTTCGTTCGCTAGAGCAGCTACCCGCCGATTTACCGGCTTACTCTGCGCTGGTACTGAACTACCACCACCAGCAGATTTCCCCGGCTGCGCTGGGACGGCTGTACATGTTCGTCAAAAATGGCGGCGGTGTGCTGGCCATTCACGCCGCAACGGCTTCCTTCAAAGAGACCTTGCCTTATTTCGACATCTTAGGCGGGCGCTTCGTGGGGCACGGCCCGGTCAGTGCCTTCGAAGTGCAGCGGGTGCGCTCCGGTATCTTCGACGGCATCCCCAATTTTGTGGTCAGGGACGAGCTATACGTCCACGAACTCAACCCTGGGATCGAGGCGCATTTCACCGCCAGCCTGGAGGGTCAGGAAATCCCGGTGGTGTGGAGCTACCACTATGGCAAAGGTCGGGTGTGCTACGCCTGCCCGGGGCATACTTCAGAGACGATGGCCAACCCGGCCTACCAGGAGCTGCTGCAGCGCGGGCTGCGCTGGGCGTGCGGGGCGCTCGAAGAGGCGAGCGGCGCCTGATGGACAAATTGAAGCTCGCCATCGTCGGCTGCGGCGACATCGCCGCTTTCACCGCCCTGGTGTCCAGGCTGGTGCCGCAGGTAAGCCTGGCGGCTTGCTGCGATGTGGACGCTGAGCGCGCCGGGCAGTTTGCCAGGCGTTTTGGCATCCCACGGGTGTCGACGGACTACACTGAACTGTTGGGGAACGCCGCCGTCGACGCCGCTTACCTGGCCGTGCCGCACCACCTGCATTACGAGATGGTCCTGGCGTTTATTCGGGCCGGGAAAGCTGTCTTCGTCGAGAAGCCGGTGACGCGCACGCTGGCCGAGGGGCTGGAGCTGGTCGAGGTTATACGGAACAGCCAGGTGAAGGTAGGCGTCAACTATCAGTACCGCTACGACCGCGCCTGCTACCCCCTGGCACGCGCCATCCAGGCCGGGGAGCTGGGCAAAGTGCACTCGCTGCGCATCAACATCCCCTGGCACCGCACGCAAGCTTACTTCGACAAGGCCCCCTGGCACAAGCGCATTGCACAGGCGGGCGGTGGAACGTTGATCACGCAGGGCAGCCACCTCCTGGACATCGCCCTGTGGGCCCTGGGCGATGCGCCCATCTCGGCCATGGGCTACACCGCCTCGCTCGCCTTTGATGTGGAAGTTGAGGCGCTGGCGCACGGCATCGTAGAGACCGCCAGCGGGACGCTGGTCAGCATCACCTCCAGCATGGTGGCTGCCAGCGAGCAGGCGCTGACCATCGAAGCCTACGGCGAGCGCGGCACAGCGCGGTACCGCAACCTGCCCTGGCCCGCGGTAAAATTCGTAGGTGTGAAGACCCGCAAACCGCGCCCGCCGGGATGGGGCGTGCACGCCTTGCAGCGCAGCCTGGCGGGCTTCGCCCGCTGGGTATTGGCGGACCAACCATTCCTAATCCCGGCCGAGAGCACCCTGCCCGTTTTGGCCGCCGTAGATGGCATCTATCGCTCGGCCGTACAGGGGCGCCGGGTGTCCATCGCAAGCCTGTAATCTTCGAAGCGAAAAAGGAGCCAGCATGCAAGCGAAATCCGAGAAATTGACCGCGTGGCAAAAGATTGGTTACGGATTGGGGGATATTTACGGCGGCGGTTCGGGCGTGGTGATCAGCTTCTACTACCTGATCTTCCTGACCGACGTGGTGCGCATCGCCCCGGCGCTGGCCGGCACGGTGATCCTGATCAGCAAGGTTTATGACAGCATCACCGATCCTTTCGAAGGCCTGATCGCCGACCGCACACGCACCCGCCTCGGCCGCCGCCGCCCCTACCTGCTGGCGGGCATCCCGCTGGTGTTCTTGTCGTTCTTCGCCCTGTTCTACCCGTTCAACATGGCCTCAGAAACCGGCCGCTTCGTGGCGGTGGTGCTCAGCTACCTGTTCTTCTCGACCATCGTCAGCATCGTGATGCTCAATTACAACGCCTTGCACTCCGAGATCACCCTGGATTACCACGAACGCTCGTCGCTGAGCTCGGTGCGCATCTTTTTCTCTACGGTGGCCTCGATCGTGGCGGCGCTGGCGCCCTTGGAGATCGTCAAGATCTTCCCGGATGTGCACACCGGGTACATCGTCATGGGCCTGGCCTTTGGGGCTTTCTTCGCCCTGCCGTTCATCGCCACGGTCGCCGCCGTCAGGGAGCGCCCCGAGTTCCAACGCCCTCCCGAGCCCTTCGACTGGCGGCGGGCCTTCTTGGAGCCCTTCAAGAACCGCACCTTCGTGTACACCCTGGGCATGTACCTGTTCGCCTTCGTCGCCATCGACACGGTCAGCACCATCGTGGCCTATTTCGTCAAATATTATTTGCAGCGCAGCAGCGAGGTCAGCTTTGTGAGCGGGACGCTGCTCATCGCCCAGGTGATTTCGCTGCCTTTCTTCGTGACTTACAGCAAGCGCACCAGCAAAGTGCGCGGCTACATCCTGGGGCTGGTGATCTGGGTGGTGGCCATGCTGTTCAGCTTCCTGCTGGCGCCCACGCTGCCGGCCTTCTGGGTGTACGTGTTTGCGGCTGTGGTCGGGCTGGGCACCGGCGGGATTGTGGTGATGATCTACGCCATCTTCCCCGACATCCCCGACGTGGACGAGCTCGCCAGCGGCGAGCGCCGCGAGGCGATCTACTCGGCCCTGGTGACCTTCATCCGCAAGTTCAGCTCGGCGCTGGCCATCTTCGCCGTTTCGAACGTGATCGGTTGGGCGGGCTACATCCCTCCGCTGCAGCAGACCGTCGACGGCGCCACCAAACTGGTCGAACAGCCCCAGACGGGCACTTTTTTGCTGACCTTGCGGCTGATTTTCATGTTCTTGCCGGTTGTCCTGCTGGTCTTTGCCCTGCTCTTCGCCGTCAGGTTCCCACTCACCCCCGAGCTGCACCAGCGCCTGAACACTCTGCTCGCCAGGCAGCGCAGTGGTGAGGCCGTGGACGAGGCCGAAAAGCAGCAACTGGGCAAGGTTCTGCTGGGATAAGCTCGCGGGCCATCTCTGGGACGCGCCGCTGGATTGGCTTTGGAGAACTGGAAAAAACCATGAAGAAAAAATATCGCAACTGGCTGATCGCCCTCGCAGCGCTTGTCATTGCAGGTATCACGGTCGACCAGCTAACCGTCACCCGCCCGGCCTATCCCGTTCGCGACGGCGACCCTGTGCCGGCGCGCCCCAGGCCGGAAGATGAGCCCTTCGTGCGCACGCCACTCGCCCCGACTTACGAGCAGCGCAAGGCGGCCTACCTGCAATGGCTGCTGGCCCGGCCTACGCCCGATGAGCGCGGCGGTGTGTGGGCGGACATCGCCAAGCTGGCGGCTGACCCGGGCGCCAAAATCAATGAGAAAGCGCTGCAAGCCGCCCTGGATTTCGTCAACTCGCGCCAGGATCCCTCCGATTTCAACATGGCCTCGCTGGTGCGGTTGTATTACCTCTATCGTGGCACTGGCGCGCTGACTGCGGCCCAGGAACAGGCTCTCGAAGAGTGCATGCTCAATTCCAAGTACTGGCTGGACGAGCCGGGCACAACCTACGTGGAGATGTGGACCGAGAACCACCAGATGCTCTCGGCCAGCGCCGAATACCTGGCCGGGCAGGCCTTCCCCGGGCGGGTCTTCAGCAATGATGGCCTGACTGGCCGGCAGAAGATGCAAAAAGCCCAATCGCGCTTCCTGCGCTGGGCGGATTTGCGCGCCCGCACCGGCTTCGCCGAGTGGGATTCGACCACCTATTACCCCGAAGACCTGGCGCCGCTCTTGAACCTGGTGCAGTTCGCCGAGGATGATGCTATCGCCGCCCGCGCCGCCATGCTGGTGGACCTGATCCTGTTCGATACGGCGGTGGATTCGTACTACGGCTTCTTCGCCACCTCGCACGGGCGGGTGACCTCCGGCGGGATCAAAAGCCAGGCGGGCGACAGCATGGCCACCGTGCAGGCCATCGCCTTCGGGCTGGGGCGCTTCCAATCGATGACCAGCATGGCAGCGTCGGCCCTGGCCACCAGCCCGAAGTATGCAGTCCCGCCAGTCTTGCAGGCGCTGGCGCTGGACAACCCGCCGGAATACACCAACTTCGAGCGTCATTCGATCCCCATCACGGACGAGTCGGCCGCCAGGTACGGCATCAGCGCCACCGGCATCGCCGACGCGCCCGTCTGGTGGGGCTTCGGGGCTTTCACTCTGCCCGGCCGCATCGACCAGACCATCCAGGCCGCCGATACCTGGGACTTGTGGCACTACCCCGACTTCGCCGACCTGAAGGACATCGCCAGGGCCTTGCAGGCCGTGCACGGGCTGTCCCTCGCCAGCCGCCTGCTCGACCCCGACTCGAACGGCGTGGTGATGGACGAAGTCAACAAAGTCACCTACCGCACGCCCGATTACATGCTCTCCTCGGCGCAGGACTACCGCAAGGGCCAGAAGGGCTACCAGCAGCACATCTGGCAGGCCACGCTCGACTCGTACGCCGTGGTCTTCGCCACCAACCCCGACGACTTGAAAGAAAGCGACAGGCACCGCCCGAGCTACTGGATGTCCAACGGGCGACTGCCGCGCACCGCCCAATATAAGAACCTGCTGGTTGCGTTATACGATATCCCGCGCCGCCCATCGGCGCCGTACCCGCTGGAGACGCGCCACTACGCCTTCACGCACGCCTACTTCCCCAAATGGGCCTTCGACGAGGTGCGCGAAGTCCCGGCCGGGGAGCACGGCGGCGGCTGGATCCTGGGCAGGCGCGGCGACGGCTACGTGGCGCTGTACTCCGACCTGCCCTACCAGTGGACCGACTCCGGCCCGGACGCCGGGCAGGAAGTCATCGCCCTGGGCTACCGCAACGTCTGGCTGTGCCAGTTGGGCCGGGCCGCCGTGGACGGCAGCTTCGAGGCCTTCGCCCAGGCGATTGCCGGGGCCAGTCTATCTGTGCAGGGGCTGCGCGTAGCCTACGACGCCCCCGACCTGGGGCTGGCGACTTTCGATTGGCAGGCACCCTTCGTGGTGGGCGGGGAGCAAATCCCGCTGCGGGGTTACCCCCGCTGGGACAACCCCTACACGCAGGCCGCCTTCGACAGCCTGAAGTACCGCATCGAGTTCGAGGGCAAGCTGTTAGAGTTGGATTTGGGGGAGGGGACGAGGATTATCGAGTAATGCCATTCCTTGCATCGGCCCGCTTTATGGGACGGTTGTTCTGGTGGGCGAGGGTATTGGCGTAACCAAATTGACGGGAACGATCAATAATTGACCGACAAAAATCTGGTTTTCGTTTTCGATTTTGTTTTCTTTTTTGATGGCTTCAGTTGTGCTATTGAACTTTACAGCAATTGAAGGAAGCGAATCGCCAAGCTGAACTTGGTAATTGATTTTTGTGCCTCCTGGTAATCCGGTTGGTAGTGGAGTAGCCGTAGGTAATTGTGTTTCAGGGGCTGGGATGATCAGTACATCTCCTACATTGATTGATGGGCTCACCGGATCAAGATTATTTACTGTAATCAAAACAAGAAAATCCACATTGAACTTTTGGGCAATTGACCAAAGATTATCTCCTTCTTGAACGCGGTATTCAAACGGTCCAGAAGGCGATGGAGTAAGGGTATTAGAGGGTGGTGGAGTCAGGGAAATAGTTGTAGATGGACCGGGGGTAACCAAAGTTGAGGTTGGCGTAATCGCTAACCAGGTCTTTGTGATCATACTTTGTGTGTCTTGAATTGCAGCAGTTTGTGTAACTGCTGCTGCGCCTTTCTGGTTTTCAAAGAAGATCAAAGCTACAACAATCCATATAGCAATTGCCAGCAAAGTGAAACCCCACGCTCCAATCCATTTCCAAGGCAATGGCTTTGAAGCGGCGAAAATCGCTGATAGGTTAGGGCGGGCCGGTGCCTTTGTGGTACGATCGACTGCTTGCGGTAGCACTCCTGTTGCCTGTACATGCTTGCCAGTTATACTCTTCATAAGTGCCTGGCGGAAAGCTGTCATATTCTGAAAACGCTTGTCGGGATCGATTTGCATAGCACATTTGACCGCCTCGCTCACTGGGTCCGAGAGTGCTGGAACAATTACTTTTGGAGGCGGTAAATTATCATGTGCGACGCGTTGAATGCTTTCTATTGGTTGTGCGCCGGTAAGCAGATGATAAAGAGTGGCTCCCAGTGCATAAATATCTGTACGCACATCCGTAGCGCCTGTACCGTATTGTTCATGCGGCGAGTAACCCGGCGTAACCGCCCGCGCCCCGGCAGTTGTTTTTAGATGCGGGTCATACACTTTGGCGATGCCGAAATCCACCAGCATAGCCTTGCCGCTCGGGGTGATCTTGATATTGGCTGGCTTGATGTCGCGATGAATGATGGGCGGGGTTTGCGAGTGCAGGTATTCCAGTGCATCGCATATTTGGCTGATCCATTGTAATACCTGGGCTTCGGGCAGCGGCCCCCCAACACGCAGCAGCATCTCTTGAAGATCCTCACCTTCCACGAAATCCATCACCAGGTACTGCCCCTGGCCTGGAACGACAAAGTAATCAATAACGCGCGGCAGGTTGGGATGCGTCAGACGGAAGAGTAGCTTGGCTTCCAGTTGGAACTGCTTCTGAGCGGCGGGGGAGGTGTCGAGGTTCTCTTTGATCGCGATGGGCTCATCCAGGTTGGCATCCCAGGCGCGGTAGACGGCTCCGAACCCACCCTGCCCGAGCAGCTTGACGATGCGGTAGCGGTTGTTGAGGATTTGTCCTGGTGAAAGTGGCATACCCTACCTCCTGGAAGTTGTGCTATTGTCGATTAGTTGTGTGATTGCTATGAAAAGCTTTAGGATGATACTAACGAAAATAATCTACAGTGGATTTAGATTCTGGTTAACCATAGTGCTTAACCATCCACGCTAGATCAAACTGCCCTGATAGCAAGTCGGAACGCCGGATCATGTAGTAAAGCGTTCCGCAATCGGGAGGCCAATACATGTTCATCTCGTTATCCGAAACAACCTGCAAGAGCAGCTCCCAATTATCCACGCCATTCTTGAGCTCCTCGCCGAGTCTGGTCCTGATTTCCGGGAATGAGACCTGACGATCCAACCGCACGTATTCACACTCCAGGTCAGGTGGATATTGGACGGGTTGCGGATAGCCGAGCATCTGATGGGATTCAACGTAATAACCCTGGGAGTCGTAGAAAACGACATGAGAATAAACAGAGCAATTTTCAAAGGCGTACCCCAGGCTTTCCAGAACAGGATGTTCCCACGACGGGACGCTCTCGACCACTTCAAAGGATATCCTGGCCGGTACGATCATTTCAGCCGCACGGAGATCAGCAGGGGCAGCGCGTGTTACCGGCGGGTGCTTCTCGTTCTCGTTGGCGTAGTAGACGGCAAAGCATCCCCGCTCGGTTTTGTCGACTCCATCTGTAAGCCTTGAGGAGTCATAGAAGAAGAAAAGCATTCCCGTTTCGGGCAGCAATCCCCGGTCTGGGATATTCGGAAGCTCGGATAAATTGATCTGAGCAATGAACGAGAGGGATTTGTCCTGCCACTTTGGCCATTCGAATTCTGGGGGCAGATCTGGCCGGCCGCCGAAACGAGAAACTCCCGGCTCCTGACTCTGGGGGTCAGCGGCATCCCGGTTGATATACAAAGCCTGGCGCACGAGGCCGAGCAATTTCTCTTTGTGGGGCAGATTCGAAGCGCTGATTACTTCACTGAAGGTTTTTGCCATGCAATAGCCTCCATCCTGGATTCTTCTGGCTCGATAATTATACCGTTTTCTCCAGGAGCAGGCGCGCCAATCGCCTTTTTGCTCTCGATGAAACGGCTCGACTAATCCCTTTCTGGTGTGCCTGTATAAAAGCTTCTCCTCCCCGTTCACTGTCTACTGTATTCCGTCTACCCTCAAAAAGTCCGTGTCATCCGTGCCATCCGTGTCCCAATTCATCCCCTTCTACCAACTTCTCAGGTTATAATTCACTCAAAAGCGATTTGCGATAACCTGTAACAGGTGAAAAAATGACAAACCAAACGACAAAAGACGACTGGATTATACAAGCCACAGATGTACAAAAGTCCTACCACACCGGCCTGGTGAGCGTGCCGGCGCTGCGCGGCATCGACCTGAGTGTGCACCGCGGCGAGATGCTGGCGGTCATGGGCCCGTCGGGCTGCGGCAAGACCACCCTGCTCAACTGCCTCTCCGGCCTGGACACCGCCGACGAGGGCCAGATTGCTATCGAGGGGGTCTCGCTCTCGGGCATGTCGGACCGCGAGCGCACCGATTACCGCGCCCGGCGCATGGGTTTCGTCTTCCAGTTCTACAACCTGCTGCCGGTGCTGAGCGCCGTGGAGAACGTCGAGCTGCCGCTGCTGGTCTCCGGCGTGAAGCTGCGCGAGGCGCGCAAGCGCTCCCTGGAAGCCCTGGCGCAGGTCGGGCTGGCGGCGCGCGCCAACCACCGCCCGGCGGAGCTTTCCGGCGGTGAGCGCCAGCGCACCACGATTGCGCGCGCATTGGTGAACCGCCCGGCGCTGGTGTGGGCCGACGAGCCCACTGGCGACCTGGATTCGGAAACGGCCGGCGAGATTATGGACGTGCTGGTGAAATTGAACCAGGAGCAGGGGTTGACCTTCATCCTGGTGACGCACGACCGGGGCGTGGGGGGCCGCTGCCAGCGCATCGTCTGGATGCGCGATGGCCGCGTGGAGAGCGAGCAGCCCCTGAGCGTAAGCGAGGCCTAGCCATGCAGAAACTCTTCGGCCTGGAAATCGCTTCCATCGCTGGGGGCCTGAGCGCCGCCCTGGTGCTGGTGCTCATCTGCCTGGGCTTGCTGGCTTTGCGCTACCCGGTGTTCTTCAAGCTTGGCTTGCGCCCCATCCCGCGCCGCCGGGCGCAGTCCACCCTGATCGTCGTCGGCCTGATGCTGGCCACGCTGATTATTACCGCGGCCTTCATCACTGGCGATACCCTCTCGTACACCATTCGCATGGAAGCGGTCAAGGGCCTGGGCGAGATCGACGAGCTGATCCGCGTGGGCGGCGGGAGCGATTCTTATGGCAGCGAGGCGCCCTCGTACTTCAAAATGGCCGAGTACGAATCGCTGGCGGCGCAGTTGCACGGCTACCCGCTGGTGGATCAATTCTTGCCGGCCATCATCGAAGCGCTGCCGGTGGTCAACGCCACCCGCCGCCGCAGCCTGAGCAGCATCGAAGTGACGGGGCTGCGCCCCGAGGATGTCGGCGTGCTGGCGCAGGAAGACATCACCGACGCCGCCGGCAGCCCGCTGGACCTGGAAATACTGCGCGGGCAGGAGGTGTACATCAACGCCGAAGCGGCCGAAGCGCTGGAAGCCGCCCCCGGCGATTCGCTCGAGCTGTACGTCAGCAGCAAGCCCAAGGTCTACACCGTGCGCGCCATCTCTGCCCAGGGCGAAGAGCCGCGCCTGCTGCTCAACCTGCGCCAGGCGCAGGTGCTCTTCGACCAGCGCGGCAAGATCAACCTGATCGTGGTCTCGAACCAGGGCGATGAGCTGAGCGGCGCGGAGCACAGCCAGGAGGTCACCGCCCATTTGCGCGGCCTGTTGAGCGACCCGAAGGTGGCTGCCGAGCTGTATTACTTCCTGGCGGGCGACCCTGCCGTGGCCCAGGCGCTGCGCAAGACCGCCGAGGGCGAGGAAGGCAACACCCAGGCCGATATGTTGGCTCTGGCTAGCGGTCTGGAGGCCGGAGCGCCCTCTCCTGAGACGCGCAGCCTGCTGGCCGATGCCGACCTGGCCAGCCGCCTGCAATCCATTCTTGCCGATATGGATTGGGGCAACGAGACGCGGCGCGAGCGCTTAGCGGAACTGTTTGGCAAGCAATCTGAGCTGGGCGTCGACGATCAAAAGCGCGACATCCTGGATCAGAGCGACCTGGCCGCCAGCGCCTTCACCACCATTTTTATCGTCGCCGGCCTGTTCGGCATCAGCGCCGGGTTGGTGCTGATCTTTTTGATCTTCATTATGCTGGCTGCCGAGCGCAAGTCGGAGATGGGCATGGCCCGGGCGGTGGGCGCCCAGCGCGGCCACCTGGTAGAGATGTTCGTTTTCGAGGGCACAGCTTACGACCTGGCCGCGGCGGCGGTAGGGGTGGCTTTCGGCGTGCTGGTTGGGTTGATCATCGCCCTGACGTTGGGGCGGGCCTTTGCCGGGTCGGGTATCACCATCCGGCCCTACGTTACAACCAACAGCCTGCTGGTGGCTTACTCGCTGGGCATGCTGGTGACCTTCATCACTGTGCTGATCTCGGCCAACCGCGTCAGTCACCTGAACATCGTTTCCGCCATCCGCGACCTGCCAGAGCCGCCGCGCCCGCCCACTTACCTGCGCGACCGCTTGCTGGCGCCGTTCCGCATCATCTGGGATGGCTTCCGCTCCCTGTTCCGCCTGCGCCCCTTCCGGGCGTTGAAGGCCTGGCTGATCCAACTGCCGCGCAGCCTGCTGCGCCTGGTGTGGATGGGGTTCACCAGTGGGCCGTTCACCCTGCTGTTGGGTTTGCTGCTGGCGCCAATGGGCATCCAGCGCGCCAGTGCTGCTCCCTACAGTTTGGGCGTTTCGTTTATCATCATCGGCGCTGGGTTGATCCTGCGCGGGTTCTTGCGCGCCTTTTTCCGGCGAGTCGGCCGCGGGCGGGCCTGGAATACCATCGATTTTCCGGACCGCATCGCCTATACGCTTTTGGGTGTGACGCTGACCGGGTTCTGGTCGCTGCCCAACCGCATCGTCCAGGATGTTTTCGGTGTGCCGGATATGAGCGGCGGGCCGGAGATGCTCTTCATTTCGGGCATCTTGATCGTGGCCGGGGCGGTGTTGGTGATCATGTACAATACCGAGACGCTGCTGCGTCTGATCTTGATCGCGGCTGGCGGCTCGCCGCGCTTCGCACCGGTGCTGCGCATGGCCATCGCCTACCCGCTCTCCAGCCGCTTCCGCACCGGGATGACCATCGCCATCTTTGCCATCGTCATGTTCAGCGTGATTTTCATGGCCACCATGTTCAAGGTGAACGACCTGATCCTGGACGACACCGAGCAGTTTACCGGTGGGTTTGACCTGCGCGTGACTTCCAGCAGCAGCAACCCGGTCGATGACCTCTCCAGAGCGATCGGCTCAGTGCCGGGCATCCGGCGCGAAGATTTCGCCGTGATCGCCTCGCAGATCAGCCTGCCAGTGGAACTCAGGCAGGGGGATAGCGGGCGCTGGGCGGGCTACCTGATCCAGGCGGCCGACGACGCCTACCTGGAGAGCATCACCTACGATATCGCCGTCAAGGCGGAAGGCTACGCTACCGCTGCCGATGTCTGGAAAGCAGTGCGCGAGCGGCGCGGCTACGCCGTGATCGACCGCTATGCGGTGCCCTCGCGCTCCAATACCAGCATCATCATCGGCGGACCGGATTTCAAGCTGCAGGGAGTTTACCTCGAGGATGATACCATGCAGCCCATCCGGTTGAACGTGCGCGAGCCGAACACCGAGGCGACCTTCGACGTGACGATCATCGGCGTGCTGGAGCAGTCGGCGCTCACCGGCTTTGGCATCGTCACTTCGCAGGAGACGCTGGAGAAAGGGCTGCCGTTCGAGCTGCCCGCTCCCACTTACTACATCCGCCTGGCGCAGGGCGTCGACCCGGCCCGCACCAACGCCGCCCTGGAGAGCGCTTTTCTGAAGAATGGGCTGGAGAGCGTGGATCAAATCAAGGAGCTGCGCGACGCCATGTCCACGCAGTACGTTTTCCAGTATCTGCTGTTGGGCTTCCTGACGGTTGGTCTGGTGGTTGGCGTGGCTGCCCTGGGTGTAATCAGCACGCGCGCTGTGGTGGAGCGGCGCCAGCAGATTGGCATGCTGCGCGCCTTGGGGTTCCAGCGCCGCATGGTGAGCTGGATCTTCCTGATCGAGTCGTCCTTTGTGGCGCTGTTGGGCATTGGCCTGGGCGCCGGGCTGGCTTTGATCCCGGCCTCGCAGATGATCACGGACATGGCTGCCGAAATCCCTGGCTTGACTTTCCAGGTGCCGTGGAAAGAGATCTTCTCGGTGTCTGGGCTGGCGTATGGTATGTCGCTGCTGACCACCTGGCTGCCAGCTATCCAGGCTTCGCAGATCACCCCGGCGGAGGCGCTGCGTTACGAGTAAAGATCTGGTTGGACCTCCTCAGCGCACATAGCCGTTCTGGCGGTACCACTCGACGGCTTTGCGCAGCGCTTCGCGAGCGGGGGTTTGCGGGAAGCCCAGCTCGCGCACCGCTTTGGCGGAGCTGAAATACTCCGGCTTGCGCGAAGCGCGCACGGCGTCAGGCGTGGCGGTGGGGATATGGCGCGGATTCAGGCGCGCCAGGCCCGTGTCCAGGTAGGCCCAGGCCATTGCCACGGTGCGTGGGATGCGCACGCGGGTGGGGGGTCGCCCGGAGATTTCGGCCAGCAAATCCAGGATTTGCTTGAGCGACAGGTTCTCGCCGCCCAGGATGTAGCGCTCGCCGGTGCGGCCGCCTTCCGCAGCCAGCAGGTGGCCCTCGGCCACATCCTCGACATCCACGACGGTCAGGCCGGTGTCCACGTAGGCCGGCATGCCCCCTTTGAGGAAGTCCAGGATCATCTTGCCGGTCTGGGTGGGCTTGTGGTCGCCCACGCCCACCGGCGCGGCCGGGTTGACGATCACCAGCGGCAGGCCTTGTCCGGCGAACTCGTGCGCCGCCTCTTCGGCCAGGAACTTCGAGCGTTTGTAAGAGCCGCTCATGTCGGCCAGGGTCACGGGCGTATCTTCATCCCCCGGCGAGCCGTCGCCCGGCAGGCCGAGCGTGGCGATCGAGCTGGTGTAGATCACGCGCTGCACACCCGATTCGCCCGCCATTTCCAGCACACGGCGCGTGCCGGCCACGTTAGCCTGGTAGAACTGCTCCCAGGTGTAGCCCCAGTAGGCGTACAGCGCTGCCACGTGGAACACCCATTCGCAGCCCTTCATCCCGGCGCGCAGGGCGGCTGCGTCGCCCAGGTCGCCGGTGACGCGCTCGACCTCCAATCCATCCAGTTGGCGGGTGTTGCTGCCAGGCCGTACCAGGGCCCGAACCTGGTGCCCGTCGGCCAGCAGCCGGCGCACGACCGCCCCACCTACGAATCCTGTTCCCCCGGTTACAAAAGTGCGCATCTCGCCTCCTTATTCCTCATCCACTTCTATCCAGGGCGTGCTTGATCAGGTCTGCGCTGGTGGCCCACACCCTGCCGCGGATGTTGCGGGTCTCCTCCATGACCGCCTCGAAGGCGGAGACGATGCTCTCGACCTCTTCGTCGCCGATGATCAGCGGCGGGAGCAGCTTGAGGATGTTGACGCCCGGTCCGCCCACCTGGGTGAGCATGTGGTGGTCGCGCATCAGCGACATCACCACCAGTTGGGTGAACAGGCCCTTCTCGGCGGCTTCGATGCCCGCCCAGGCGGCTTTTAGCCCCAGGGAACGCGGCGGTCCGAATTCGATGCCGGTGATCAATCCCTTGCCGCGCACGTCCACGATCATCTCGTGCCTTTCCTTGAGCGCAGACAGACCAGCCAGCAGTTTGGCCCCCATCGCGGCAGAGCGCTCGACGATGTTTTCCTCATCCATCACGTGCAGCGTCGCTAGGCCGGCCGCCATGGCCAGCTCGTTCTGGCCGAAGGTGGTCGAGTGCACCTGGGCGCGCTTCAAATGTCCGAAGACTTTATTGTTGATCTCCGGCCGCATGATCACCGCGCTGACCGGGACGTAGCCGCCGCTCAGCGACTTGGCGAGGGTAACCATATCCGGCTCCAGGTTCCAGTGCTCGCCGCACAGGAAGCGCCCGCTGCGTCCCATCCCTACCTGCACCTCGTCGCAGATCAACAGCGTGCCATACTTGCGGCACAGGCGCTGGGCCTCCGGCAGGTAGGCATCGTCCGGGATGTAGACGCCCTTGCCCTGGATCGGCTCAACCAGGAAAGCGGCCACCTCGCCCTTGCGCAGCTCGCCCTCCAGCGCTTCCAGGTCGTTCATGGCGACCATGCTCGTGCCGGGGAGCAGCGGCTCGAAGCCCTGGCGGAAGGCTTCTCCGCCGTTGACCGAGAGCGTCCCCAGCATCAGCCCGTGGAAGGCGTGGTCGAGGTAGACGATGCGCTCCCGGTGGGTGGCGTAGCGGGCGAACTTGATCGCCGTATCCACCGCGTCGGCCCCCGAGTTGGCGAAGAAGACCGTCTCCAACCCGAGCGGCATGCGCTTCACCAATTCCTCCGCCAGCAGGCCGGCCAGCAGGGGGCAGTCCATCTTGACCAGGTTGGGCCGCTCGAGCAGCAGCGCCTCCTGCAGGGCCTGTTTGATCACCGGATGGCCGCGCCCCAGGTTGAAGACGCTGTAACCGGAGAGCAGGTCGAGGTAGCGCTGGCCGTCCACGTCCCATAGATAAGCGCCCTCGCCGCGCACGTAGCGCTTATCGAAGCCGATGATCTGCTGCACGCGCGCCATGTGTGGGCTGAGGTAGCGTGCGTGAAGGCTGTACTGCTCCGCCTGCCGCTGTTCGATGAGTTGGGTCAGAGAGAAGGGCATGGGTTTTCTCCTTTCTCGTAAGTTTAGGTGCGGTGTGCGAATTGTAGCACAGCTAAGAAAGTCTGCTGCACGAGATAGCAAATCGAGATACAATAGAATTATTCGAGATTGTGAAAACATGGCTCACTGTCTTTATCTCCATTGCGTTATCTCCACTCATACTCGGCGGGAGAAGTCGATGTGTTAGAAAACGTTTCATTGCCTGAGTTTTTGAAGCCGCATTTTTGGGATTGCGATTTTTCTGCACTTTCCTGGACTGATCAGCGCGATTTCGTGATCCGCCGCCTGCTGCAATCGGGAAACTGGCAGGCGCTGACCTGGCTCCGTTTGGAACTGGGCGATGCTGAATTGCGCCGCTGGATCGAGCAGCGGCGTGGAGCAGGACTCAGCCCGCGCCAATTGCGCTTCTGGGAAGCTGTGCTGGAGATGCCGCATGCCAAAGTTACACGCTGGGTACATGACGCTGCAAGGCACCCCTGGGAACGGAGGTTGACAGGTTCGTAATTTATCCCTTCATCGAGGGCTTCGCGCGTGAAAACAAAAGCCCCTCTCCCGTATTTAGGGAAGAGGGGCAGTGGTATCGCTATTATGAACGGGGACTCGAGCCGAGGAACTTTCAGGATACCAGGTCGTTTCACTCGTATCCGGACTCGAGCGATTACACGGTCGAGAGATCCCATTCTTCGTAGATCTTTGGCACATCGTTGATCAGGCGCTGGGTGTAAGGCGCTTTCGGGTTCAGGATCACCTCATCGGCAGATCCTCTTTCGACAAATTTACCACGCTCCATGATATATACAGTGTCCGAAACATAATATGCCAGGCCGATGTCATGGGTGATGAAAATAACCGTCATCCCGATTTCGTCGCGCAGTTGCATCAGCATATCCAGGATGGTAGCGCGTGAGCAGGCGTCGATCATCGAAGTGGGTTCATCGGCCAATAAGATCTTCGGCTTCAGCAGGAAGATGCGGGCGATCATCAGGCGCTGCATCTGCCCGCCGGAAAGCTCAAACGGATACTTGTTGGTCAATTCATCGAACTTCAGGTTGACAAAGCTGCACGCCTCGGTCATCAACCTCACTTTTTCCGCGTGGGGAAGATTTCGACCGCCGCGCATGTGAATACAATCTAGAAGCACAGCGTCGATCTTGCTGAAGATGTTGTAAGAAGAAAATGGATCCTGAAAGATGGCCTGGATATTTTTCCAATATTCCTTTTTCTTCCGGTGCGTACTGATATCGCGCTTTTTCCCCTGGAAGTAAATCTCGCCTTCAGTAACGCTAATCAATCCCAAAAGCATCTTGGCTAAAGTGGTTTTGCCGCTGCCCGATTCGCCCACGATCGAGACGACCTCGCCTTTATAAAGGTTGAGGTCCACGTGATCAACGGCGGTGGTTTTGCGGCGGCCGAACCCAAATATCTTGGTAAGTCCTGTGGCGCTCAGGCACAATTCTTTACCGGGCATTTTGATAAGCCTCCCTCAGTTCCTTTTCGGATAGGATACAGCGGTAAGTGCGGTTGCCGGCCACTTCGCGCAGACCAACGGATGTGGTCTTGCACTCCGATCGCACGTATTTGCAGCGTTCGGCAAAGCGGCAGCCAGATGGTGGATCTTTAAGATTAGGCGGCACCCCAGGGATGGCGGTCAGTTTTACATCCCGAAGACCTTCTTCAGGCACAATAATCGAGCCCATGAGACCTTTTGAGTAGGGATGGAGTGGATCAAACACGGCATCTTTTGCGCTGGCTTTTTCTACGATCTGTCCGGCGTACATGACCATGATATCATCCGTCACGTTGTACAACAGCGGTAATTCGTGCGTGATGAAGATCAACGAACTGATCAGGCCGCTCTCCATCAACGTGCGCAGCATCTTGATCACCATCTTCTGTGAAGTGACATCCAGGGCGGAGGAAGGCTCATCGGCAATCAGCACTTTCGGCAGAAGTAACACGGATATGGCGATTACCGTGCGTTGTTTCATGCCGCCCGAAAGTTCGACAGGGTATTTTTCCAGTACTTCTGCCGGAAGCCCCAGGGTCTCGAATAACCCCCTGGCGCGCTCATAGATATCTTTCTTTGTCACGTAAAGATCATGCGCTTGGATAACGTCCTCGATAAAGCGAATGATCTTCTGGGTCGGGTTGAGGGCGTTCATGGCGGCCTGGGGGATATAGGCAATCTCATTACCCAAGATCGATTTACGCACGTCATCCGGTTTCATCCCGGAAATATTGCGTCCATCGATGATGATCTCTCCGCTGGTATAGTGCAGTGGAGGGAAGTAATACCCCATCAGGCTGAGCGCCAGCGTCGATTTTCCACAACCAGATTCCCCCGCAATTCCCAGCGATTTCCCCTCTTCGACCGTCAGGGATACGTGGTCAACCGCGTAAATATTTTCCTGAAAGCGGGTGATATATTTGGTTGTCAGTTCCTTGACCTCTAACATTATTTTTGACGACATATTATCACCTAGTCTCTCAATGCCGGATTGAATACCTGGTCGAGGCCGGTATTCATCAAATTCATCGAGAACGTAATCAGAGCGATGGTTACGAGTACGGGGAAGTATGCCCACCATTTTCCCAGCATATGGGCCTGGTAGATCATCGCCCAGTTCATCATCAAACCCAGGGTTGGCACTTCGCTGGTTCTGGGTCCCAACCCAAGGATCGATAACGAAGCCTCCGCCAGGATGCCCGAGGAAATCTGCAGGATAAACGCCATGATCACATACGAAGCGATGTAAGGGAAAATATCCGTGGCGATGATGTGCGCGATCGAGTGTCCGGACAGCTTCGACAGGTTGACATGGTCGCGATTGCGCAGCGAAACCACTTGCGAACGCACGGCCCTGGCAGTCCACACCCAGGAGGTGAACCCGATGACCACGGCGATGGTGGTGGCGCCGCGTTTTTCCTGCCCGATGCTGATTGAGATCAAGATCAGTAATATAAAAGAGGGAATGACGGTGAAGAGGTTGGTAATGAACATGATGAAGTCATCCAACAGGCCACCGACATACCCGGCCAGCAGCCCCAGGATCAAACCAATCAAGGTTGCGATCGCTCCGGAGACGAAACCGATCTGCAGCGATACTTCGGTGGCTTTAACCAGCTCCGTCAATACGTCTCTCCCAAAGTTATCGGTTCCAAGCGGCAGCACGCGTACACTCGGAACCTGGCTGACATTGACGTAATCAGATTGTTTGACAGTGCTCGTTTCCTCCAGGGTGCCTGTTTGCGGGTTGTTCAATGCAATGCTCACGCCCTCGGTTGACAGAAGCCCCTTGAGCGAGGTGTTGATCCGGGTAAAATAGTTCCGCCTGGCATTTGTCATCCCAGGGATATTCTTCGTGGAATCGTAGTTGTTCACCCACTGTTCCAGAAGTTTTTCGGTGTCTGTGGTGTCGATCTCATCTTCAGGAAGCCCACTTGCCACAAGCCATTCCTTCATGGCAAGGCGGTCTGCATCGCTCAACTTGCTGGCAATTCGTTTCGCCGCGGCATCTTTCAGATTCAGGATGTAATGAGGGGCCCCAATGCTGTCATAAACATTGACATAGATGCCGGGCTCGAAAAAAGTACCCTGGGCGATGATCTCTAATGGCGGATCGGTGATGATCAACGGATAGATGATCACAGTCAGCAGAATCCCCACAAAGATGATAAAACCAACCACAAATTTACCGGAGTGAAAAACTTGGCGAAGCAAATGTTTCATAACGGCACCTATCCTTATCAATCCGCCTGGGCCGCTTTGATGCGCGGGTCGATGACACCATAGAGAATTTCGATGATGAAATTCGCAACCAACACCATCATCGTGATGATCAAGGTAACTGCCGAGATCAGCGGATAGTCCTGTCCCATGATACCGTTCAAGAGTGTGTAACCCAACCCTGGATAACTGAAAATGATCTCCGCTACCAGCGCGCCGAAGACCATCGTGCCGATGGATAACGCCAGGCCAGTGATCTGCGGAAGCATGGCGTTTCGAAAAACGTAGCCGATGATCTTGCGGTCTTTGATGCCCAGAAAACGGCTGTATTTGACGTAATCTGCATTCAGTTCGTAGATGGCCATGGAGCGCATGCCGATCGCCTGGCCGCCGATGGCAATCAACACAATCGACCAGAACGGCAACTGGTAATGGACGATCACAGACCAGATAAAATTCCAACTCAAATTGGGGATCAGATCAAAGCCATACCCGCCTGAGGTTGGGAACCATTTCAATCCGATTGCAAAAACGGCCATCAAAACGACCGCCATGCCAAAAGCTGGGAAATTGCTGACAAAAATACTGACGGGCATCAGCACCTTATCGAAGCCCCCCTTGAGATAAGCGGCCATTGCCCCCAGTGTGTTCCCGATCAGCCAGCCGACGATGATCGCCGGGAACTGCAAGGCGATTGTCCACCCGATAGAAGCTCGGATAACGCTTGCCACCGTCCTGGGATATTGGCTGAACGAGAAACCAAAATTGCCCTGGGCCACGTTCCTCACATAGATGAAAAACTGTTCGACCATAGGCCTGTTGGTGCCAAATAGTTCGGTGTATTGCTGGTAAATCGCCTGGACTCCGGTCGCGTCACTCATGCCCTGGGCAAGCCTTGACACGATGGCCGCCACAGGGTCCCCGGGCATCAAGCGCGGCAGGGTGAAATTTAATATAAATCCGAAAACAAGGGTGACAAGGAACCAAAGCAGCTTATTGAGGAAATACTTGCGGTAACCTTTCAAAACAGCACCTCCTCGTGATCTACGGATAATTTTCTTGATGATTATATTATAACAAACAGCCATGTTTCGGGGTTCGCGAAACATGGCTGTTTGAATGGATTAGGGTTACGGATTGACCAGCGTCAGGTTATAGAGACCTGCGATGCTCCATCCGTCGGTCAAGTCCAGCGGCGGGACCGGCGGGTTGGTGCCATCATCCTGGTGCGGGAAGTTCGTCCACACGGTTTCGTTCACAGCGTGGAACGACTGCGGGCGGTACATGAGCGTGAAGGAGGGGATATCGGTCAGGTACATCTTGACCAATTCCGTGTACATTTCCTTCAGCTTGGCTTCGTCGGTTTCACCGGGGATGGCCTGGATCAGGGCATCCACCTCAGGATTGCTGTACTGACCCCAGTTACCGTTCCAGTTGCTCGCCATACCGACCCATTCGGAGCTCAACAGGTTGCGGATGCGGCCCCAGGGCATGGTCGGGCCAGCGCCGGCGCTCCACATCATGAAGATTTCATAGCCTTCAGGAAGCGGTGCGTCCGACTTGGTGACCACGGTCTGGTATACGGACCACTCAGGATAGTTGCTGTTGATCTCGATCCCGATCTCCTTGCCAGCCGCGGCGACCACTTCGATCGCAGCCTGCCAGTCGGACCAGCCGTTGGGGCAGGTGGCGGTATAGCTGAGTTTCTTGCCATCGTATTCGCGCCAGCCATCGCCATCGCTATCTACGATGCCGGCATCATCCAGCAGTTTCTTGGCGCCTTCGTAATCCTTGCCAGCCCACTGCAGGTCCTTGACGGCATCGTGGTCGTACAGCGCCTGCTCACCCGGGGTCGGGTTCATCAGCGAGCGCGGAACCTGGGTGAAGGTAGCCGATTGGTTGGTCATGGCGTTGGCGATGATCGTGTCGTAGTCCACCGCGATGGCGATTGCCTTGCGCACAGCCAGTTGATCGAGTCCATGCGCCTTCAGGTTGAAGAAAGCGGTTGGGAGGCTGGCGCCAATGCCGTAGGGCGCCTCGGGCAGGTACGTGGAGATAGGCAGCATGTTCTTCAGCCACAGGTCCTGAATGTTGGAGTTGAACTGCTGGCTGACGTCCACCTGGCCGACCTGCAAGGCGACAAAACCGGCTGCGTTATCCTTGAAGATCGTGTGCGCCAGGTACTTCGGTACCGGCAGCTTACCCCACATGCTGGCATCCTGGCCCCAGTAGTTGTCGTCGCGGACGAGGACAACCTTGGTGTCATCGGTGAAGAATTTGTGATAGGGACCGGAGTAAACCGCGTCTTCGGCGGTATCAGCCATAAACTGGGTGGCATCGCCGCCGGTGCGCTCTTCCAGTGTTTCTGTCCAGGCCTTCTGGATAACGTAGTTTGTGCTCACGTAAGCAGAAACCAACAGCGGATTGACCGCTTTGCCATCTTCGCCCAGCTTGGCCTTGATCACAACCGTCTGAGGATCAACTGCTTCGATGGCCTCAATGTAATCTTTGTTGCCGGCGCCGGTAGGCGTATTGTACTTGACATGGCTGTCCCAGGTATAAGCAACGTCCTCTGCAGTCACCGGGGTGCCATCGCTCCACTTTGCAGCAGCTTTGATCTTGAAGGTGATCTCGGTGCGCGCATCGTTCCACGCATAGTCGCCATCAGCCAGCAAAGGATACTGCTTGCCATCCAGCATGTTGTACAGATACGGCGTCTCGAACATAGTGACACGCGCGCTGTCCTGCTGAGAGATCGCCATGGCGTTGTTGCAGCTGGAAGAGTACGGATTCCAACAAACAACTGCGCCCCACTGCTGACCATTGAAGTACAGGGTCTCTTGGCGGGGCAGAGACGCAGCCACGGCAGCCGCGTCCATGGGCGCCTCAGTGGGGACAACCTCAATGATCTGAGTTTCCTTGACAACCTGGGTCTCTTTCACAGTGACAACCTGGGTCTCAACCACAGTAATGGTTTCTGGGGTAGGGGTCGCGCAGGCAGCCAGCAGCGTCGAGAAGACCACCAGCAGGCTCAAAACTACATACAGCTTCTTATACATTTCTCTTTCTCCTTTCCATTTCGACTTCGACATTGTTCAGGTACAAAATTGACTGTCGTAATAACCGGCCCTCGATTATTACGTAAACCACATAATCAAGGGCGTTAGGAGTTGAAAACACCTGGTCGGAAAATCATATCATCAAACCTCGATATTTTCAATCCTGACGCAATTTCGAGACACTAGAGACTTCAATCAGGATTGTCACAGAAAGTATATCCGGGAAACCACCTCCTTGTCATTAAATTGTATTCAGAGCAAATCCACATGAGGCGCGGATCACCAGCTCTGTGGGCAGGCGGATGCCGCGTGGCTTGGCGACAGGGTTTTCGATCAATTCGATCAAGGTTTCGGCAGCCACGGACCCCATACGCTGCACGGGTTGGCGCACGGTTGTCAATGGCGGGATCATATGAGAGGCAAAAGGCATATCGTCGAACCCAACCAGGGCAATATCTTCTGGAACAGATCTGCCAGTTTCGATAATCGCGCGCAGCGCGCCTTGAGCCATGGTGTCCGAGGCAATAAAGACCGAGTCGGGTTCGTGCGGCAGGAGGCGCAGCATGGCCTGGTAGCCGCCCTCGTAGGTGAAATCACCTTCGGAGATGAGGTTCGGGTTATAGGGCAGGCCAGACTGCTGCAAGGCGCTTTCATAACCCTGGCGGCGGTCCTGTCCTACCGCGGTATTCAATGGGCCGGTAATATGGGCGATGCGCCGGCGGCCCAGGCGGGCCAGGTGCAAAGTCGCGTGGCGAGAGCTTTCCAGGTTATCTACATCTACGTAGGCCACACCTTCATGTTGAAGATCGCGGCCCTGTACCACAAAAGGCCGATTGGCTTCCAGCAAAGCTTCCAGTAGCGGATCATTCATGGACATGGAAGCCAGCACCACACCGTCGACCAGACCGCTGTACAGAATCTGGCGGATCATCCTGCGTTCGTATTCGATATCTGCCAACCACAGCATAATTGAATAATTGCGTACATTGCAGGCTGCGGTGATGCCCTGGATGAGCAGTGGGAAGTACGGGTCGATGAACAGGTTGGCCACTGCAGTGGGGATAACCAGACCGAGAATACGCGTGCTGCCCGAAGCCAGGCTGCGCGCCGCGATGTTCGGCTGGAAATTGGTCTGTTGGATGATTTCTAAGACTTTTCGGCGAGCTTCCTCACTGACGCGCGGCGAATTGTTGATGACACGCGAAACTGTAGATCGGGAAACACCGCTCAGGCGGGCGATTTCTTCGAGATTCATACAACCTCTGGACAATCTCTCAGCCTTGGTGAGAGCGCTCCCACGGAATTTTTAGAAAAATCTTCGAAATTCCGCCTTTGGGAACGGTATTGCGCTGTTTTCTCACATTTGATGAGAGCGCTCTCACGTTTATAATACATTAATTTTTGATGATTGTCAAGTACGAATCGAAAAACCACCCTTATAATTACCAGCCTCAATTCGATTCTTCCAGATCAGTACTAAAGCTGATAAAATTCGCTTCAGTGTAAAATGTCTCCGTAAATTCCAATATAATCCAAGGAATCCATATGAGAATTCAATCTTTGACAGGTGCCTGGCAGTTCCGCCAGGCGGGCACGCAAGAATGGCTGCCTGCCAGTGTCCCTGGCGGGGTGCATACCGATTTGTTGGCGCTGGGCCGCATCCCCGACCCGTTTGTGGGCGACAACGAAAAGCGCCTCCAGTGGGTCGCCGAGGCAGACTGGGAGTATCGCTGTCAGTTTTCCGCCGCGTCCGAACTGCTTCAACAGCCGCAAATCTGGCTGGTTTGTGATGGCCTGGATACGCTTGCCACGCTCAGCCTGAATGGGCGCCAGCTTGGCCAGGCTGCCAATATGTTCCGGCAGTATCGCTGGGATGTAAAGCCGCTGCTCGAGGCCGGCGAGAATGACTTGCGCATTACCTTTGCTTCTCCCGTGCGTTTCGCCGCTGCCCAGCAGGCTATCCGTCCCATGATGGGCGTTTCGCAGGCCATCCCAGGCGGTCCCCACCTGCGCAAATCCCCCTGCCAGTTCGGCTGGGATTGGGGTCCCCAGCTTCCACCCGTGGGCATCTGGAAGGATATCCGCCTGGAAGCATATGGCGCCGCGCGCCTGGGGGAAGTCCATTTGCGCCAGATGCACGCTGGCGGCCAGGTGAAGGTCGAGGCGCGGGTAGAGGTAGAAGGCGCTGGGGCAGGGCTGCAGGCGTTCATGCAGGTCACAGCCCCAGATGGCCGCCTTTTTGTCGCCAGCCGGGAACTGGCTGCGGAGAACGGAACCGGACTCGCGGTCGGGATCGAAGACCCGCAGTTATGGTGGCCGAACGGCCTGGGAGCGCAGCCGCTCTATCAAGTCCGGGTCGAGCTGCGGCAGGCGGATTCCGTCCTGGATGGCAAGGATTTTCAACTCGGCCTGCGCACCTTAGAACTGCGCCAGCAGCCCGATGAGTGGGGGCGTTCCTTCACCTTCGTTGTCAACGGCCAGCCGTTCTTTGCCAAAGGCTCCAACTGGATCCCGGCGGATTCTTTCCCCACGCGTATTTCCGATGCCTATCTGGAGGGGTTGATCCGTTCCGCTGCGCACACTCACCAGAACATGCTGCGTGTCTGGGGCGGCGGCCTCTACGAGGAAGAACGTTTTTACGATCTTTGCGACCGCTATGGCATCCTCGTCTGGCAGGAGTTCATTTTCTCGTGCAGCATTTACCCATTGGATGACCCTGGCTTTCTCGAGAACGTGCGCATCGAGGTGGTCGAGAATATCCGCCGCCTGCGGCATCGCGCCAGCCTGGCTTTGTGGTGTGGCAATAACGAAATGGAATGGGGTTGGGTCGATTGGGGCTGGGGCAAAAGCCCGGATTTGAAGAATCTGCGCGCCGCTTACGACCACTTCTTCCATCACACCCTGCCGGATTGGTGCGCGGCTGAGGACCCTGACCACGCCTATTGGCCCAGCTCGCCTTCCTCGAATACGCCCTTCGAAAATCCCAACGGCCAGGTTCAGGGCGACGCCCATTACTGGGACGTGTGGCACGGGCGCAAGCCCTTCACCGCCTATCGCAGCCAGTACCCGCGCTTCATGAGCGAATTCGGCTTCCAGGCTTTGCCGCCGCTGGCCACCATCCGCACCTACGCCGGGCCGGCCGACTGGAACATGACCTCTTACATCATGGAGCAGCATCAGAAGAACGCCAGCGGCAACGCCTTGATGGTCGCACAGATGCTCGACACCTTCTGTATGCCCAAAGATTTCGATTCGCTGGTGTACCTGAGCCTGGTGCTGCAGGCAGAGGGCATCCGGTATGGCGTGGAACACTGGCGGCGCTACCCTCAGCGCGTCTCTGGCACGCTCTACTGGCAGCTCAACGACTGTTGGCCGGTGGCCTCCTGGTCGAGCCTGGATTACTTCGGCCGCTGGAAGGCCCTGCATTACGCCGCCCGCCGTTTCTATGCCCCGCTGATGCTCTCCATCGAAGATGGGCCGGCCGAGCAGAACATTTACGTTACCAACGATTTACGTGAGACCTGGGAAGGTTCGCTGCGCTGGTCCCTTGAAATGCTGGACGGCCAGGCGCTGGATGCCGGTGAAGAGCCGGTCAAAGCCGCACCGTTCGATGCGACGCCTGTGCGTCGCCTCGATTTTTCCAGCCGCCTGGATGATGACTTGCGCCGGAAACTGGTCTTCGTCGCCGAACTCTGGCAGGATGGCCACAGCCTGGCGAGGCAAACCGCCTTTTTCGTTCCCACCAAGCATCTTGCCCTGGCCGAGCCGCAAATATCGGCGCAGTTGCGCCTGGAGCAAGGCCAGGTGCACATCGAACTGGCCTCTCGCTCGCTGGCGCGCCTGGTGGAATGCACCTTGGAAGGCGCGGACGTTGTTCTCAGCGACAATTATTTCGACCTGCCTGCCGGTCGCATAGTGGGCATTTCTGCGCCGCTGCCTGCTGGTTGGACTCTCTCCCAGGCGCAGGCGGCCTTCAAAGTCCGTTCGGTCTACGATTCGTACGAACATAGAACCGCGGCATCATTCTAACTTCACAATTTGTCTCAAAGGAGTTCGTAATGTCTGAAAAAATCCAAGCCATTATTGCCAAAATGACGCTCGAAGAAAAAGCCGCTCTGTGCACCGGCGCCAGCCATTGGACGACAACGCCCGTAGAGCGCCTGGACGTGCCGGAAATGACCGTTTCCGATGGGCCGCACGGCGTCCGCCGCACTCCCGACGTCCACGCGTTGGTAACGGAAAGCCTGCCCGCCACCTGCTTTCCCACTGCCTCCTGCCTGGCTTCCACCTGGGATGTGGATTTGCTCCAAAAAATGGGCGAGGCCCTGGCTGAGGAGTGTATTGCCCTGAACGTGGACGTTCTCCTCGGCCCTGGCGTCAACATGAAACGCTCCCCGCTGGGGGGCCGCAACTTCGAATATTTCTCCGAGGACCCCTACCTGGCCGGGGAGCTGGCCGCCAGCTTGATCAACGGCATCCAGGGCAAGGGCGTGGGCACTTCACTCAAGCATTACGCTGCCAACAACCAGGAATATCAGCGCTTCAGCATCAGCGCGGAAGTCGACGAGCGTACCTTGCGCGAAATCTACCTGCCTGCTTTCGAGAAAGCGGTCAAACAGGCCAAACCCTGGACGGTCATGTGTTCGTACAACAAGCTCAATGGCGCCTTCGCCTCGGAGCACCACTACCTGTTGACCGAAATCCTCAAAGATGAATGGGGCTTCGAAGGGCTGGTAGTTTCCGATTGGGGCGCAGTGCGCGATCGCGTCGCCGCCCTCAAGGCCGGCCTGGACTGGGAAATGCCCGGCCCGCAAGACCGCCGTGTCAAAGCCGTGGTAGACGCCGTGCGCTCCGGTGAGCTGGACGAGGCTATTCTCGATGAGGCCGTCCGCCGCATTTTGCGCATCGTCTTCATGGCCCGACAAACCCCCAAAGGCGGCACATTCGATGTGGACGCGCATCACGAGCTGGCTCGCCAGATCGCTTCCGAGGGCATGGTGTTGCTCAAAAACAATGGCCTCCTGCCGCTGAAAGACCCGCAGCACATTGCGCTGATCGGGCAGGCGGCAAAGACCGCCCATTTCCAGGGCGGCGGCAGCTCGCACATCAACCCCACGCAGGTGGCTGTGCCGTTCAAAGAATTGCAGGCGCGCGCCGAAAACGCCGAGCTGACCTACGCCGAAGGCTACCCCAATGATAATTCCTTCCGCCAGGACCTGATCGACCAGGCTGTCAGCCTGGCCCAACCGGCGGATGCCGCCATCCTTTACATCGCTCTGCCCACCTTCAAGGAATCCGAAGGCTACGACCGCGCCGACATCGACCTGACTGAGCAGCAGGTTGCCCTGATCCAGGCCGTCGCCAAAGCCCAACCCAACACGGTCGTGGTGCTGAACAACGGCGCCCCCGTCGCCATGAGCGCCTGGATCGACGATGTTGCCGCCGTGCTTGAATCCTGGATGATGGGGCAGGCTGGCGGCGCTGCTATTGCAGATGTCTTGTTTGGCAGGGTCAACCCGTGCGGCAAGCTGGCGGAAACTTTCCCGCTCAAGCTCGCCGACACGCCCGCCCATATCAATTGGCCCGGCGGCGCTGGCCAGGTGCACTATGGCGAGGGCCTGTTCATTGGCTATCGCTACTATGACGCCAGGCAAACGCCCGTGCTGTTCCCCTTCGGCTACGGTCTCAGCTACACCACGTTTGAATACAGCAATCCGAAGGTTTCGGCCAGATCTTTCAAGGATGTCGAAGGCCTGACGGTTAGCGTGGAGGTCACCAATACCGGCAAAGTCGCCGGCAAGGAAATCGTCCAGGTCTATGTTCACGACCGAAAATCCGGCCTGGTGCGCCCCGAGAAAGAGCTGAAAGGCTTTGCCAAGGTCGAGCTCCAGCCGGGCGAGACTCGCTCCGTCTCCATCCCCCTCGATTTCCGCGCCTTTGCCTATTACCACCCGGAATACAGGCAGTGGATCACCGAAGATGGCGAGTTCGACATCCTCATCGCCGCTTCGGCAGCCGACATTCGCCACACTCTCAGCGTGACCCTCGCATCTACTCTGCATCTGCCCTGCATCCTCGATAAAGAATCCACCATCCGCGAGTGGATGGCTGACCCGCGTGGCAGAGCCGTGTTCGGGCCTTTCTATGCCCAGATCGAGGCCCAAAGCCGGGCAATGTTCGGCGGCGGCGATGAGCGTTATGGAAATGAAAGCGCCATCGGTATGGACATCATGGACATGATGAACGACATGCCCCTGGTCAGCGTGCTCATGTTCCAGCAAAGCGCCCTACCCATGCACCCTGAGGATATCGTGGCAGACCTGCTGAAGCAGGTTCACAGCATGGCCTGAATTCCAGCGTGGGTTTTGTCCAAAAAGGGTTATTTCAAGACAGGCAACCGCCACCCGTAGGGGCGAAGCAGTCCGCTCAACGCCACCTGTAGCGTCATGGACACGCTTCGCCCTGCTTTTTGCGCTCGCTGGGAAGCGATAAATCTTGGTGGCAGTTTTGATCACCGTACAGGAAGCGAATCGAGCAGCAGGTCAACGCGGATCATATCCTCTTCCTGGCGCTGAGTGAAATTGAACTTCAGGAACAGTTTTAGCATTTCGGCGTTATCTTCGAGCAAGTAAGCGTAAATCTGTTTGATCCCCCGGGCGCGCGCAATTTCCAGGATATAGCGGGTCATCACCGTGCCCAGCCCCTGTTTCTGCCACGGATCACCGATAACGATGGCATACTCGGCGGTTTCGTTATAGGGATCGGCGATGAGCCTGACAACACCGGCCATTCTTTTCCTGCCACCTTCGGTCAGTTCAGCGATAATCGCGATCTCCCGGTCGTAATCGATCTGGGTGTAATGTGCGAGCATCTCATGGCTTTCTTTGACCGGTCCGAAAAAGCGGAAGCGCCTGGTTTCAGGAGAAAAAGTGCTGAACATTTCCTCGTGCATCGGCTCATCTTCCGGGCGGATTGGCCTGAGGTACACCGACCGGCCGCCTCGGATCAGCACGGCTCTCTTGTATTCCTTGGGGTACGGGCAGATCACCATATGCGAGAACGGTTTGACGATCTTTCCAGCCTCTTTTTCGTCCCGGATGAACTGTTCATCCAGGATGATCTTGGCATCCAGAACAATTCCGCCGTGTTCGTCAACCGCAAATGGGTTGATATCGATTTCGCTGATCTGAGGGAAATCCATGACCAGGTAAGCAAATTTATAGAGCAGAAATTGGATCGCGGCAACATCCACGGCTTTTGCATCTCGGTAGCCTTTGAGCAGCGTCGAAATTCTGGTTCCGTCGATGAGCTGCTGAGCCAGAGACATGTTCAAGGGTGGGATGCCGATGTTGGTGTCTTTGAAAACATCCACCGCCACGCCGCCCATACCGAAATAGATCACCGGCCCAAAAATCGGATCCTTCTTCGACCCGATCAAGAGCTCGTAGCGTTTTTCGAGCATTTCCTCAACATACACGCCGAGTATGCGGGCATCCGGTGCGCTGCGTCTCACCGCATCCATGATCCTGTCATACGCCGGGTCGATTTCCTCCTCCGTCTGAATATCCGAGATGACTCCTCTAACATCCCTCTCATAGATAATATCCGGCGAAACGATCTTCATGATCACCGGAAAGCCAATCTTATCGGCCAGCGCCCTGGCCTGCCGCGGATTCTGCACCAGCCCGCCTTTTGGAACCGGGATATCGTAGTTGCTCAGGATTTCCTTGACTTCCGGCGCGGTCAGAATGATCCTGCCAGACGCGGCGATATCGCCGATGATTTTCTTGTTTCTGCCAGTATTGGGAGTAAATGCGTGCGGGATAGTTGCCGGGGTCTCAGCGAGCAGCCTCAAGTTGCGCTGATACTCAACCATATTCAGAAAAGACCTGACTGCATCTTCAGGTTTCTCATATGCTGGGATTTTCCCCTCCACCAGAATTCGCCGCCCATCTGCCACGTCATCTTCGCCCATAAACGAAGCGAGAAGGGTTTTATAGGAGTCCTTGGCGATCTTGACCAGTTCCCTGGCTACGCCCGCCGCATGGGTCATTGCCTGGGGAGTCAGGAGCGCCAGTACGCCATCCACATCCGGGTCGCGTAAACAGGCTTTCACCGCTGTGCTGTAGCGCTGTGGATCAGCATCTGCCAGCATGTCCACCGGGTTGGCATGGCTCCAGAAACGCGGCATACGCTCGTTCAAAGTATTCAGCGTTTCAGGGGACAGGTTTGCCAGAGTCCCCCCCTGGTCGATGAGCGCATCGGTGGCGATGACTCCCGGGCCGCCCGCATTGGTGACGATGGCCAACCGGTTTCCAGCAGGCCGCCTCTGCATCGCCAAATTCTTGCCACAATCGAACAGCTCGGCAATACTGCCCACGCGCAGCACCCCGGCGCGCTTGAAGATCGCGTCGAATACCTGGTTATTGCCCGTAATGCTGCCCGTGTGGTATAACGCCGCTTTGGCCCCTTCCTGGCTCCTGCCGACTTTGAGCACAATGATCGGCTTGGTGCGGGCAAAGCTTCTCGCCGCGCTCATGAAGCTGCGCGCCTGCTTCAGGGTCTCCATGTAGATCAGGATGGCTTTGGTATCCACATCGCTGCCGAAATAATCGATCAGATCGTGGAAACCGATATCCGCCATCTCCCCAACCGAGACGAAATAGGAAAAGCCGACGTGTTCCTTTACCGACCAGTCCAAAACGGCGCTGCACAGCGCGCCGCTCTGAGAAATAAAGGCGATCCCGCCTTTGTGAGGCATTTTGCGTGAAAAGCTGGCGTTGAGGTTCAGCTTGGGGCGCAGAAAACCCAGGCAGTTGGGACCGAGCAGAGCCATGCCGCTGCCTTCAACGGTGTGTTTGATTTGTTCGATCAACTGGATGCCCTCTTCGCCTGCTTCGGAAAATCCTGCCGAGATAACCACCGCCGACAGGGCATGACTGTCGGCGCACTCCTGTACCATATCCGGAACCGTGCTGGCGCGTGTGGCAATCATCGCCAGATCGATCTGTTGAGGAACGGCGGCTATGCAGGGATACGACTGCATGCCCTGAACGTGCTCACGGTTAGGGTTCACCGGATAAACCTTACCCGAAAACCCGCTGGTGGTAAGGTTTTTGAACAGGGCATAGCCAACGCTGCCGGGGGTATCGGATGCGCCGATCACGGCAACGGATTTGGGGTTGAAGAGCGTATGCAGGCGCAGGTAGTTCATGGTACGCGCGAGAAACGAGAAGAATTACACAATACTGGCGAAGAGAGCAGGGCGCTGAACATGATTCTACACCGGAATGGGCTGGATATGAGTAAATTCTCACCAGCAAAAACCTTGCCCAGGCCCAACCACGTGTTATAATCAATAATGATTATTTATGAGGAATAATTATCGAAAGGAGATCCATGAACGATCCTGAAGCCCGTTTCAATCAATTGATTACCGCATTAAAAGAGCGCGATTTCCGGCTAACCCCCCAGCGCGTTGAGTTAGTGCGCTTGATTGCCGTCAGTGAGGGGCATCCCAGCGCCAGCCAGCTCTACACAAAAATCAAGCGCTCGTTTCCAACCATCAGCCAGGCCACCGTTTACAAAACCCTGGCTTTGTTGAAAGAATTGGACCAGGTGTATGAGATCGATTTGCGCAACGACAGCCATTACGATGGCAACCGTCCCGAACCGCATCCCCACTTGATCTGCATCCAATGTAATAAGATTATCGATGGCGAAGTATCTCTCGACCAGGAATCGCTCCGCAATCTGGAGCAGGCCTCCGGTTTCAAGATCCTCCGTCCACAAATCGCCCTTTATGGGCTCTGTCCGGATTGTAAAGACGCGCGTTAGGATACACTTTCACACAGCTCATGGAGAAGCTACAGAGCTCACGGAGTTTTTTCGAAAAATCTTTGTGTTCTTGGTGTTCTTCGTGGTGAAAGATGAAATCTGTCACAATCAATGAGCTCGCAGCAGTTCTGTTCACAAGTTCACACGATGAGATGAAAGGAGTGAAATCTTATGAGTGACGAGAGCAAGTGCCCGGTAACGGGCGGTGGTACCTCGAACCGAGACTGGTGGCCCAATCAGTTGAATTTGGGCATTCTGCACCAGCATTCCTCCCTGTCCAATCCCATGGGCGAGGATTTCAACTACGCCGAAGAGTTCAAGAAGCTCGACCTGCAGGCCGTCAAGCAGGACCTCTATGCCCTGATGACCGACTCGCAGGACTGGTGGCCGGCCGATTACGGTCACTACGGCGGCCTCTTCATCCGCATGGCCTGGCACAGCGCCGGCACTTACCGCACCGGTGACGGCCGCGGCGGGGCCAGCTCCGGCACCCAGCGCTTTGCCCCACTCAATAGCTGGCCGGACAATATCAACCTCGACAAAGCCCGCCGCCTGCTCTGGCCCATCAAGCAGAAATACGGCCGCAAGATCTCCTGGGCCGACCTGATGATCCTGGCCGGCAACTGCGCCCTGGAATCCATGGGCCTCAAGACCTTCGGCTTCGCCGGCGGGCGCGAAGACGTCTGGGAGCCCGAGGAAGACATCTACTGGGGCAGCGAGGACACCTGGCTCGGCGACAAGCGCTACAGCGGCGAGCGCGACCTCGAGAACCCGCTTGCCGCCGTGCAGATGGGCCTCATCTACGTCAACCCGGAAGGGCCCAACGGTGCGCCGGACCCGGTCGCCTCAGGCCGCGACGTGCGCGAGACCTTCGCCCGCATGGCCATGAACGACGAAGAGACCGTTGCCCTGATCGCCGGCGGCCATACCTTCGGCAAAGCCCACGGCGCCGGCTCCCCAACCCACGTCGGCCCCGAGCCCGAGGGCGCTCCCATCCAGGCCCAGGGCCTGGGCTGGATCAGCAGCTTCGGCAGCGGCAAGGGCGTTGACACCATCTCCAGCGGCATCGAAGGCGCCTGGAAGCCCCACCCCACCCAATGGGATATGGGCTACCTGGAAATGCTGTTCACCTACGAATGGACCCTGGTCAAAAGCCCCGCCGGCGCCTGGCAGTGGCTGGCTGCCGGCGTGCGCGAAGAGCACATGATCCCGGATGCCCACGACCCGTCAAAGAAGCATCGCCCGATGATGACCACCGCCGACCTCTCCCTGCGCTTCGACCCGATCTACGAGCCCATCGCCCGGCGCTTCTACGAGCATCCCGATCAGTTTGCCGAGGCCTTCGCCCGCGCCTGGTTCAAGCTCACCCACCGCGATATGGGCCCCCGCTCGCGCTATCTCGGCCCAGAGGTCCCCGCCGAGGAGCTCATCTGGCAGGACCCGCTGCCCGCCGTCGATCATCCCCTGGTCGACGCCCGGGACGTTGCCGCCCTGAAGGCCAAGATCATCGCCTCGGGCCTGTCCGTCTCGCAGTTAGTCTCCACCGCCTGGGCTTCCGCCTCCACCTTCCGTGGCTCCGACAAGCGCGGCGGCGCCAACGGCGCCCGTATCCGCCTCGCCCCGCAGGTGGATTGGGAAGTCAACCAGCCCGCCCAATTGAAGCAAGTCCTGCACACCCTTGAAGGCATCCAGAAGGAGTTCAACGCCGCCCAGGCCGGCGGCAAGCAAGTCTCCCTCGCCGACCTGATCGTCCTGGCTGGCTGCGCTGGCGTCGAGAAGGCCGCTCAAAATGCCGGTCACAACGTCACCGTCCCCTTCACGCCCGGGCGCACCGATGCTTCGCAGGAACAGACCGACGTGCATTCCTTCGCCGTGCTCGAACCGGCTGCCGACGGCTTCCGCAACTACCTCAAAGCCAAATACGCCGTCACCGCCGAGGAGCTCCTGGTAGACCGGGCGCAGCTTCTCACCCTGACCGCCCCCGAGATGACCGTCCTCATCGGCGGCCTGCGCGTCCTGGGCGCCAACTTCGGCGGCGCCCCGCACGGCGTCTTCACCGGCCGCCCCGGCGCCCTCACCAATGACTTCTTCGTCAACCTGCTCGACATGCGCGCCGCCTGGCAGCCCGTCGCCGGAGACGACAACCTCTTCGAGGTTCGTGACCGCGCCACCGGCGAGCTCAAGTGGACCGCCACGCGTGTCGACCTCGTCTTCGGCTCGAATTCCATCCTGCGCTCCCTGGCCGAAGTCTACGCCAGCCACGATGCCCAGGAAAAGTTCCTGCGCGACTTCGTCGCCGCCTGGGACAAAGTCATGAACCTCGACCGCTTCGACCTGGCCTGATCGCAGTACGCACGTCTGCGAAATCTTGTTTACCGCATAACGCAAAGGGCCGCTTCGGCGGCCCTTTTTGCTATCAGTGGTTAGCATGCAGCCGAATACTCTTTCGGCGCCTCGAACCCGTACGAGGCATCATCCCGTCAGTCCCATTTCGTTGATCCAGCTCCGCGAAGAATTGCGCGAAGCGCCAACTTCGTGTATGATTAAGCAAAGAAAACCTCGCTTGGCATCCAGAAATCGAATTTTTGACAAAAATCTCTGGCCTCCCCGCTATATCCTTCCTTTTTCTGTCTATTGCCTACCGTATCCCCCAAAGGGTTAAACCTCGGGGGATTTTCCGTTTACCCCCTTGCTTTCCCTGAACATCTGTGCTAAAACTCAGGTAGACTTCCACCCACCGCCTCGAAATTCCCATTTGGAGAACCCCGCCCCCGCACCTTACCAGCCTCATACACCTCGAGCTGCCTCCTCCCACCAGCCCAGGGTGCGATGCACGTGCCCTTCGTGCGTTGCACCTGTTCTTCACATGCCGCGCCCGTTCCTCATGCGCCGCTTTTCCCAAAATGCCGCACACACCGCACCTGGCAGGTGCAGCGTGCCTTCTCCTGGTCTGCGAAAATCCGCGTGGGTCTGCGCACCATTTCCCCCGCCGCCGGCCCTCGACCCCCCTGCCCACAGCCATTGATCCTCAGTTATTCCTTAGATTAATTTTTTGTATCTACTCACAGGGTTGCTAACAAGTGTGGAAATCTGATAAGATTGTAACACAATGACACAGCCAGACTTGAACGATCTCAGCCGAGAAGAACTGATCCAAATCATCCTGAAGCAAGCCGC
>JBFMFR010000015.1:0-105563 GCA_040752025.1 Chloroflexota bacterium
CGATCTGGTGTTTCACCTCCTTTGCTCTTTGCCGTGCTGTTTTTTAGTTCGGCTGCTTCACCACGGCTTTTCTCATCTCACTGAACGTTTACCTGCTTTCGCGTCAACGAACTCATAGATAGAGTATCCTGTGTTCCGTATGCTAACCGAATACAATAACCTGTCATCTGCTTTGTAGTGGTATCTAGGATGACCAGTTCTACCGATTCTGATTCGAAAATAGAGTCTGTACTCATCAAGGCCGCAATGTAACGCCCATTGGGAGACCAGTCGTAATTTAGGAAAAATCCGCCTTCCAAATAAGTGTTCAAATTCGTCAACTGCTCGACCTGGCCACCCCGGCTCATCCAATATAGTTCTTCTGCAGGCTGGCTTTCCGTCCAAGCGCTGGTTACCAGGTGCGACCCATCTGGAGACCAAATGGGAATATTCCCCTCATACGGAGATAAGCTCCCCAAGGCCTGCTGCTTTTGTAAATCCCAAAGCACTAAAACTCCCATACCTTTTTTGTTGAAGCTAAGATAGGCTGCCCGAGTCAAAGCCGGATCGTATGTTCTGAGCGACCAGCCACCCCACTGGTAAGGTATTGGGGGAAGCGCGTAAAGGTTCGGAAAATCCGGTCGCAGGATCTGCCGTTCATTACTGAAAGGATTCAACGCCAGCAGGGTGGCAGGTTTGCGAACCTCGTTTTCTTCGGGATCCAAACCGGAGATATCGATCACCAGGCGCTGGTCGTTCAACCAGCCAGGCAGGCCAACCCAGCCCTCTTCCCAAGGGATGCTGATCTTTTGTTGACCATCTGCGGTTGCGATGATCAAATTGTCCTGGACAATTTCCCCTTTTGTATCGAAAAATATGCTTTCGTAGGCAAGATGTTTTCGATCGGGCGAGACAGCGCGAGGAATCTGGTTTTCACCCGGTTTAGCAATCTGAACGGTTTGGCCTGTAGCCATGCCGAGCATGAAAACATCATGGCTGTAGTGGCTACTGTCCACCATTACCCGGCTCTCCAGAACGAGGATGCCTGAGGAATCTGCTCCGTCCGGGAGTTGGGGCAGGATTTCCAGGCATTGAAATTGGAGCCGCGCGGCGAGGCTGCCTTGCGGGGTGGTGGTGGGCGTTGGCGTTTTGACAGCGGTCCTGGTGGGGAGGGGCGGCGAGGCGGTTGCAGCGAGGGTGGAGGTGGAAGCCTGGGTTTTGGTTGGGGAGGGGATGGGGGCTGTGGGGGTTGGGGGGAGCGTGGTAGGTGTGGCTGGCTGACCGCATCCAACGAGGAGAGCAAGCAGTATAAAGTTGAGCAACAGGATGGTGCGTTTGGTCATATGAGAAGCTGCTGGCAACAGATGGCGCACTTCGTGCGCTCGAGAGCGGATTGAACGGATTGGGTGCCGGCTGGTGGGGGGTGAAAACTCGCTGCCCGAAATTCACCCATAGATTCTATAATATCATACAGACAGATTTTGTGGTGCGTTTGCGTGTTTCAGGAGATGGGTGGCAGTCTGGGCGAGGCTCAGGCGAGGCGTTAGTGGAGGCGGTGAAGGATGAAAATCACGAGCAGGCGGTTTTCTGTGTTGGTGGTTTTATGGCTCGGCATGATCGTGACGGGGTGCGGGTTGCAAGCTTCTACATCAACCCCGGCGAGCGCGCTGGCTACACGCGCCAGAAAGCCGGATATTCGCGGAGAAATTACGGCTGTCTCGAGGGCAGGAGGAAAAATCCAGGCGGTTCATGTCGAGGGTGACCTGGCGGGAGGAATGCAGTATGACAGGGCCTCGGTGAGGATCACCGAGCAGACGCGCGTGTTCCGGCTGGCAGGGGATGGCTACGAGGCGATGGCTGTGGACCAGCTACGGGTTGGGCAAACTGTAGAAGCGCTGTTTACGGGTATCGTCCGGGAAAGGGACCCGGTGAGCGCTGAAGCGGAGGAACTGCTGGTAATCCCGTGAGAAGCAAGCGACCAGGCTCGCCAGGAATGAATTCCCGGCCTGGTATGCGAAACGCGCTAAAAGCGCGTTGGGGAAATGGTTGGGGGGAATGCGATTGTGTGCATGATTATATCTCGTGCACCAGTTCGTACAAGCGGGGAACCTGCTCGGCGATGACCTGGGGGTCGCTGCGCCAGGCGAAGGCGGGGCCGATGCCGCCGTATTCGAAGGCCAGCAGCCAGGGGCGGGGCCAGCCGCCGGCGCGGATATGCGCCAGAGCCCAATCCAGGATGGGCCAATCGCTCTCCAGGATGGGCAGGTGGTCTTCCAGGACGTCATCCAGGGTGTGCAGGCCGGTGAAGTGCAGCTCGCGCAGGCGCTCGAGGGGCAGGGCTGCGATGTAGGCGCGCTCGTCGAGGCCGAGGTAGTGGGCGGCGATGCGGGCGTGGGAGATGTCGAGCAGCAGGCCGCAGCCGGTCTCGTCGATGACACGGCGGATGACGGCGGGCTCGACGGAGGGGCGCAGGATCTTCCCCAGGCCGGCGCGGTAGTGGATGTTCTCGACGATGACGCGCTGCGGGCCGAAGCGCGCCACGGCGGCGCGCACATCGGCCAGGATGCTCTGGACGACGGCTTCGAACTGGACCGGGTCGGGGACTTCCACGGGCAGGTGGGGGAATTCTTCGAGGCTGGCGTCCAGGTGCAGGTTGAGGTAGGGGGTGCCGGTAGCATCCATCAGGCGCTCGAGGCGGTCCCAATCGATGGACGGCGGCCGGGCGTGCCCGGCGTGCAGGTTGAAATGGATGGCGACCGGGCAGAGCGGGCTGGCCTCGGCGATCATGCCGGGCCAGTCGGGGGTCTTGAAGCGGTCGATGGCTATGCGGCCGGATTGGAGCAGGGTGGCGGCAGGAGGGGAGTAGTTCAAGGCTAGGAACATGGTAACTGGGTAATTAGGTAATTGGGTGATCAGGGGATCAGGTGGGGAGGGGAGAGGAGGGTGAGGGAGGGCTGGGTGAGGGGGATGAAGCAGGGCAGGGTCAGGCTTTGCCAGAGGGGGAACGGGTCGAGGCGGCAGGCGTGGGCGACGAACAGGCTGATGACGGTGCCGTGGGCGACGACGGCCAGGTTTTGGCCGGGGTGGGCGGCCAGCAGGGCGTGGACGGCCTGGGTGAAGCGCTGGCGGGCCTGGTCGGCGGTTTCGGCGCCCATGACCAACTGGCCGGGATGGGCGAACAGGCAGGCGACGGCAGCCTGGAATTCCTCCTGGTTGGTTAGGCCGGCGGCAGGGCGCTCGTGCTCGTGCAGGCCGGGTGCCTGGCTGGCGGGCAGGTTCAGGGCGGCGGCGACGAGCCGGGCGGTCTGGATGGCCTTGGGCTCGTGGCTGGAGATGACGGCGTGCAGCGGGTAGGCGGACAGGGCCCGGGCCAGCGGCTGGCAGCGCTCCCGCCCGGCGGCGGAGAGCGGCCATTGGGCGGCGGGCAGGCGCGGGTCGATCTCCGGCTGGGAGTGGCGCACCAGGATGAGCAAAGTTTCAGGGGCAGGCATTTTGCTGGTGCTCTGCGAAGGTGCGGGCGAAGTTGTGGCGGCCCGAGCCGTCGCAGGCAGCGCGGAAGTAGTAATAAGGCGATTGGGCCGGGAAGGCGACCGCCTGCAGGGCGGCCAGGCCGGGGCTGGCGATGGGGGCGGGCGGCAGGCCAGGGTGCAGGTAGGTGTTGTAGGGAGATTCAAGCGCCAGGTGGGCCGAGTCGAGCGGGTTGGTCCACCAGGTCTCTTGAGCGGGGTTGTAGCCCAGGGCGTACTGCACGGTGGGATCGGAGTCCAGGCGCATGCCGTTCGCCAGGCGGTTGAAGAAGACGGAGGCAATGGTGGGCATTTCGTCTTCTAAGATGGCCTCGCGCTGCACGATGGAGGCCAGGGTGACGGCCTGGTACAGGCTGAGTCCCTGGTCTCCAAAGCCCTGGCGCATCTTGGGGGTGATTTTTAGCTGGAAGTTGGCCAGGATGGTCTCGAGGAACTGCTGCGGGCTGGCCTGGCGGGGGATGCGGTAGCTATCGGGGAAGAGAAAACCTTCCAGGGTAGCGCCGGGCGGGGCTCCTTCAACTGCCGGGGTCAGGCCGGGGGGCGGCTGGCCGGCCAGGGCCAGGAAGGCCGGCGGGGTGAACTCCAGGCCGGAGGTGGGCAGGGCGGCGGCGACTTCTTCCATGCGCCAGCCGGGCAGGATGCGGAAGGTGACCTCGCGCGGGGTGGCATCTTGCAAGGCCAGGGCGATCTGGATAGGGGTCTGGCGCGGGCTGAGGCTGTATTCACCAGCCTGCAGGGAGGCGTCCAGGCCGGTGTAGACCAGGTAGTCGCGCAGGGCCTGGGCGTCGAGGATAATGCCGGCAGCCTGCAGGCGATTGGTGATGGCGTAGGTTGGCTCGCCCAACCCCACCTGGAAGGGCAGCGGGGCGCCATCCGGGTTGGCGGGGGTTTTCAGGGTTTGCTCCTGGCGCAGCAGGCGGGCGGAGAGGTAGGCGCGGTCGATGAAATCCAGGCGGGGGGAAGGCGGGCCGAAAGCCTGGGCAGCGCGCTGGGGCAGAACGAGACCGACCCAGGCGGCGGCAGCGGCGGACAGGCACAAGACGAGGGCGAAGAGCGCCAGGAGCCCGGCGCAGGAGGAGCGTTTCATGATCGTTTCTAGCCTGCCGAGTTGAGGTTGTCCGGGGCCGCGCTTTGTGCGTCTGGAGCCGCGCTCTGTGCATCTAAATAGGTTTGCAGGATGTAGGTGGCGGCCAGGTCGTCCAGGTGGCCGCGGCGTTTGCGACGGGAGACGCCCATAGCCAGGCGGGCGGCGCGGGCGGCCTGGGTGCTGCCGCTTTCGTCCCATAGCTCGACGGGCAGGCCGGTCTGGCCGCGGATGGCGGCGGCCAGGCGGGCGGCGCGCCGGCTTTGCGGGGTGGGCTGGTTCTCATCGTCCAGGGCCTGACCGACGATGATGCGCCCGGCCTGGTGCTCGCCGGCCAGTTGGGAGATAGCGGCGGCGTCTATGGGGCGGGAGACGTGGCGGAGGACGGTCAGGGGGTTGGCGATGGTGCCGGTGGGATCACTCAGAGCGATGCCCAGGCGTACTTCGCCAGGATCAACGGCCAGGATTCTCATGGGGCAGGTTCTTGCTCCAGGATGGTGATGCGGAAGGGTAGGATGGGCAGGCGCGGCCACCAGGCGGGGGCCAGGGTGATTTCGGGCAACCCGGCCAGAGGTAGGCCATCTGCCAGACGCTGCTGCGCCTGCCCGGGGGCCTGGCCCAGGGCAAGCTGGACGGCCTGGGCCGGAGGCAGCAGCGCCTGGATGCGGCGACTGGCGCGCATCTCCCAACGGGCGGTTGGCGCGGCGCCATTCTGGAAGACGGGCGGGCCGAGGGTTTCGATCGACAGGCTGCCATTGGATGGCTCGAAGCCAGCCGGCAAAGCGGCATCCAGAACGGCCTGGGCCAGGAAGTTCAAATCCTGGGCGGAGACGCGCAGGGCCTGGAATTCGGCGCGCAGGCTGAGGCTGAGCTGGTTGGCAGGCTGGGCCTGCGCAGGGGAATAGGTTTCGTCCAGGACTTCTACCAGGCTGAGGCTGTCTTCCAGGAGCAGGTCGCCGGGCTGCAAGCTGGCTTGCAGCTCGAGCAGGGCCGACTGGCGCAGGGACTGGCGCAGGCGGCTGGCTAAATTCTGGCGGTCGGCCTCGGTGGGGGCGGGCTCTTTGCGGTCGGCGCCCTGGCGGGTGGGCTGGGGGTTGCTGGCGCTGAGCTGGGTGCCAAGCTGGCCTTCGATGGCGACCAGGCTGCCAGCGGGCAGGTTCCCAGGGCTGCCGAGGGTCAGGCAGCGCACCGGGAGGCCCAGGGTCTGCCCGGGGCCAGCGGGCACCAGGCCGCGGCGCGTGACGGTGAAGCGCAGGGCGGGCGAGCCGAGGGTGCGCACGATAGTGGTCTCGGGAATGGTGACGGGCTGGTCGGTCAGGTTGGTGAAGACGACTTCGCCAACGGCGGGCTGGTCGGGGATCCAGATCGAGCCGCTGACCGGGATGGACTGGCGCGCTTCGACGGTGACGTTCACTGGCTGCGCGGGGAGCGAGCCGGAAAGCAAGACAGATTGGTCTGTGGCGCTGGCCTGGGCCTGGATGGTGATCTGTTGGGTGCGCTGTTCGGGGGCGAGGCGGATTTCAGCGCCCGGGAGCAGGGCGGCGGCGATGGAGAGCACGGACAGGACGGCCAGGCTGAAAGCCGCCAGGCGGAGGAGGGGGTGCAGGCGGGGAGGGGGCTGGATCAGGGTGTTTCTGAGGGAGATGGGATCACCCCCCCTCAGCCCCCCCCTGAGAGGGGAGGAAGAATAGGAGGGGAGAGGCGCGCTGAAAGGGGAGGATGGTTGGTTTTCGGGGTTGCGGAAGCGGCGGGGAGGGCGCCAGGGGGAGTTCTGTGCCTGGCGCAGGGATCTGAAGATGGGGATACCCAGGCGGGGGGCGTAGAAGCACACCTCGGGGTCACGGCAGACCAGGGCCAGTTGGGCGCCCAGGGCGGCGCAGCGGCGCTGCAAGAGCACCAGGTCGAGGCGGCGGTGGAGGATGCGCCCGGCGCGGGTGGCTTTGCCCTCGGAAGGCCAAACGATCAGGATGCGCCCACCTTGAGCCCAGCCCAGCTTGTCGCGCGCAGAGAGGATGTCATCGTGCGGTTCAAGCTGGAGGATGTGGGTCTTCATGAGGGTAGACGGGGGGCGATAGACAGAAAAAGGGTTGGAGGCGGCCGGGTGTGGTTACTGGCCCGGCCGCGACAAATGACACGATTAGGGCGGGTTACCCTGCCTGGTTGCGCAGCGAGGTGAATAAACCGGCCGCGCCGCCTAACACTCCCATAATACCGAGAACGAAGCTATAAAGAACGGTGCGATCGATATCGCCTGCCGGGCCGAGGGGATACTTTTGTGGGTTGACCCAGAAGTCGATGTACGCCATGGCATCTGTGACGCTTGCCAGGATCAGGGCCAGACCGCCCAGGATGAAAATGATGGATAGGGGGATGAAGATCATATTCTGGCGGGAGACGAGCTTCTTGCGGTTCTTGGTGCCGACCAGGGCGACGGCGCGCTGGGCCTGATCCCAACTCATGCCGGTGCGCTCGCAGACGCTCATGACGAGATCATCCTGGCGGCGGTTCTTGGCCAGGCCGCTGAGGATAAACTTTTCGAGTTCTTCATCCACCTGGGGCAGGCGGGAGGAAGAAGTCCTGGGAGCGCTATCCGCGTTCGCCAGGGGGCTGGCAGGCATGGCCTGAGGAGCAGGCGATGGATAAGCGGCAGGGCGAGCGGGCGGCGTGGGCCCGGGCGCGGCCTGGGCGGCGAAATCGGGCTCGGAATCGGCATCGAAGTCGAAGTAGGCAGCCGGCTGGCTGGCGGCCGCCTGAGGCGGTGTGGCAGGCTGGAATGCCTCTTCAAAGTCGAAGGCGGGCGCCTTGGGTGGGGGTGGAGGGGCAGGCTTGTACTGCGAAGCGACCTGGGCGACGAACTTCCCAACCACGTCGCGGGGGGCATTGAGCTTGCTGCTCAAGGCGGCGACGATGTCTGGCTGGCTGCGCCCGTTTTGCAACTCGCGCAGGATGAAACCGACAGCTTCCTGTTTTTCCATAGACAGCCTCCTATGCAGGTCTTTGTTCCAATTATAAGCCAAGTGAGCCGGTTTTCAACGCTTGAATGGCGGTAATCACTTGCGATTGTTCGTCTTCCTGTAAGCTGTTGTAGAAGGGCAGGCGCAGCAGGCGGTCGCTGATGTCTTCGGTGACCGGGCAGTCGCCGGGCTGCCCACCGAAACGGCGGCCCATCTCGGAGATGTGCAGGGGCAGGTAGTGGAAGACGCTGAGGATGCCCCTGGATTTGAGGTGGGCGATGAGGGCCTGACGGTGTTCCAGGGAGGGTAAAAGCAGGTAGAACATGTGGTAAGGCTGCTGGCAGGAGGCCGGCACGCAGGGCAGGCTGACCTGGTTGGCCTGGGCCCATGCCTGCAATTCCTGGTTGTAACGCTCCCAGATGTGCTGGCGTTTGGTCTGAATGGACTGGGATCGTTCGAACTGGGCGTAGAGGAAACCGGCCAGGATATCGGAAGGCAGGTAGCTGGAGCCCATATCCACCCAGGTGTATTTGTCCACCTGGCCGCGGAAGAAACGGCTGCGGTTGGTGCCTTTTTCGCGCAGGATTTCGGCGCGCTCGACGTACTGCGGGTGGTTGATCAACAGGGCACCGCCCTCGCCGCAGGTGAAGTTCTTGGTCTCGTGGAAGCTCTGGGTGGCCAGGCTGCCGAAGGTGCCCAGCCAGCGGCCCTGGTATTTGCCGAGCAGGCCGTGAGCGTTGTCTTCGACGACAGGGATGCCGTGGCGGTTGGCAATTTCCATGATGGCGTCCATCTCGCAGCCCACACCGGCGTAGTGAACGACAACGATGGCGCGGGTGCGGGGGGTGATCAGGCGCTCGAGCTGGCTCTCGTCCAGGTTGAGGGTGTCGGGGCGGATGTCGATGAAGACCGGCCGGGCACCTCGGATGACGAAGGCGTTGACGGTGGAGACGAAGGTGAAGGAGGGGATGATGACTTCATCGCCGGGCTGGAGGTCGAGCAAGAAGGCGGCCATCTCCAGGGCGTGGGTGCAGGAGGTGGTGAGCAGGGCCTTGGGCACGCCCAGGGTGTTCTCCAGCCAGGCATGGCATTTGCGGGAGAAGCTGCCATCGCCGGAAATATGGCCGGCGGTTACGGCTTGAGTGATGTATTCCAGCTCGTGGCCGGCCAGAGAGGGTTTATTGAAGGGAATGTGGATATCCATAGGATGCTCGAATTGGTTCAGAACCACTTGTGATAATACAACTGGCAGGAGCGGGTGATGAAGCCGTTGCGCTGCACCATGCGCTGGGTGGGCACGTTGCGGCCCTGTGTGGCCAACCAGACGCGCTGCACGCCGTGCTGCACGTAGCGATCCAGGCCGCTGCGGAACAATTCCTGGCCGACGCCGGATTTGCGCGCCGAAATCCGCACACCGGTGAGCTCGTATTGGCCCTGGGTGGGATCGTTCTTGTCGATCAGGCCAGTGATGTAGCCGACAACCTGGCCGTCTTTCTCGGCGGCGAGGGCGATGTCGGCGCCGCCAGCAGCCGCGCCCTGGCAGCTTTTTTTGATCCAGGTGGCGTAGTAGGCCTGCCATTTATCTTCTGAGAAGTGTGGGTCGAAGTAGAAGCGCGAGTCGACGTAGCTGGTGGCGGCAATCTCTTGCAGGATGGGCAGGTCTTCGGGGCGGATGTCGCGGATGAGCACATCTTCGGCGGCCTTGGGGCGGGTGAGGGGATCCCAGTCCTTGAGCGAGCGCTCCATGTTCAGGCGCACTTCGACCAGGCGGAAGCCGTGATCTTCTGCCAGGCGGATGGTGTGGATGTCGTCAGCGACGGCCAGGAAGTACAGGCCCTGGATCTGGTGGGTTTCGCTCCAGGCGTAAACGGATTCCAGGATTTGAGCGTCCAGGCGATCGGCCTGGAGGCGGGCGATGCGGTAGCCGAAAAATTCGGTGTCCCATTGCAGGAGCTGGCAGGGTTCAAAAGGGGTGTTCAAGGGTATCTTTATGAGTCTCCTTGGGAGCTGGTTTGCAGGCTTTCGGGGCCGGCGTTGGCAGGAGTGTCTTGGGAGGCAAGGCCGGTTTGCTCGCGCACCACGTAGGTGGGCTGTTCCATCAAGCGGAAATGCATGCGCGCCAGGTATTCGCCGATGATGCCGAGGGCGAACAACTGCACACCGGAGAAGATCGAAATGATGGAGGCCAGGAAGGGGAAGCCGGGAACGCTGCCGCCCTGGATGATGTAGCGGCCGATGACGTAAATCAAAACCAGCAGGCCAAAGATGGCAAAACCGAAGCCCATCAGACTGGCAAGCTGCAAAGGCAGGATGGTGAAGCCGGTGATCATGTTCAGGCCGTGCCGGACGAGTCTGCGGAAGGTGTAATTGGAGTTGCCACTCTGGCGCAGGTGGTGTTCAACGGGGACGGCAGCGAAGCGCGAGGTGCCCCAGGTGAGCAGGGCGTCGAGCATGACGAAGGGGCTCTGGTAGTTGCTGAACGCCTGGCGCAACTGCGTGCGCAGCAGGCGGTAGGGGCTGGCGTTGCGGGCGGTTTGCACGCCCATGGTGCTTTGCAAGGCCAGGCGGGTGAGGGTGGAGGCCAAGTTGCGCCACAGGCCGTGCTGCTGTCTGATGGGCGTGCCGTAGACAACATCGTAGCCTTTCTCCAGCTCGGTTAACAGGCGGGGAATTTCCTCGGGCGGGTTTTGCAGGTCATCATCCAGGGTGACGGAGATGGCGTAGCGGGCGGCGCGGATGCCGCACAGCAAAGCGTTGTGCTGCCCGTAGTTGCGCATCAGGTTGAGGCCGCGCACCCAGGCATGTTCCTGGCTGAGGGCGCAGATGGTTTCCCAACTGTGATCGCGACTGCCATCGTTGACCAGGATGACTTCGTAGGGCCGATCCTGGGAGGAGAGCACCGCTTCCAGGCGGGAAACCAGGCTGGGGAGGGTCGCCTGGCTATTGTAGACCGGGACGACCGCCGAGATACCGTTGGGGAGATGGTCGAGTTGCATGCTGTTTACGGAAAGTGACATTCGAGATTCTGGTAAACCTGTTCCTGGGCATCCTGCCGGCCAGGGCTGGCTGGCAGTTCTTGCTCCAGATTGTACCAGGTCTGGCAGAGTAGATCGCGGGTTTTGTTGGAGGCCTGGTAAGCCTGGAGCGAAAGGCGGGCAGCCTGTTCCCACTGACCGGTGTGGGCATAGCCAACGAGGAAGGGCAGCAGTTCGGAGGCCGTCTCACGATTGAAGTTCTTTTTGAGCTTGAGCGCCTGATCGGCGAGGACGGCAATCTGCTGCCAATCGCCGTACTGGCGGGCCAACTCGGCTTTCTCGAAGTAATAGCACCAGTCGTGAGGCGGCTCGGCGCCGAGGATCTGGGTGGGCGGGGCGGCGCCAGGTTCGACTTGAGAGGAGATCAGGGATGGCTTGGAGAGCGGAAGCGCTTCGGGGATATACAGGGGCTTGTAGGGCCAGTGCTGATCGTTTTGCGGATCCAGAACTTTCAGGCAGCGGGGCGGGCGATGGAAGAGGACGATGGCCTGGTCGGTGGTGCCGTTGAAAGTGGCCAGGCGATAGGGCTGCTGGATGGAAACTCCCGGCTCCAGGCTGGCGAGGGTATCGCCCAGGCGGGATTGAATATTGGCGACCAAGTAGGGCATATCCCCCTGGCGGTACTGGGGAGCGTACATCCAGATGAGCGGCGCGGTGAGCGAGTTGTCGCTCTCGTAATCGAAGGGCAGTTCAGAGGTGAGCAAGATAGTACCGGGCTGGATATGCGGGGCGCGCCAGGCAAGCTGCCAGAAAAAAGATTTTTGCAGGAGCCAGTCCTGGCGAAAGGCCAGGGCAGACTGAAAATTAATGCCAGCGGCGAAGCCAACCAGCAGCCCCAGGGCGATGGCCTGGCGGGCGGGGTATTTCCTGGCTAACCAGGTCCCCAGGCCCACCAGCAATAGGGCCGCACCGGGCATCATCAGCAGGGTGAAGCGGTCCCAGGGGAAGAACAACTCGATGTGCACATTGGTGGCCCAGATGGGCCAACCGCCCAGAAGGAGGGCCAGGACGCCTGGGATAAGGTCGCTCCACTCCAGGGTGAAACGTTTTCCCGGCCAGGGAGGCGGTGGCACTTGCGGGTCGGTTTGAAAGAAGCGCAGGTAGAGGAATGAAAGCGCAGCCGCGCCAACAACCAGCGCCAGGTTGAGCAGGATCACGGGCAGTTCGAGATCCGGCGAGGGGATGAGTTTGTCCTTTTGAAACCAGACTCCAAAGGTGGTTTCCAGGATGTTTTGCAGGATGGTCAGCGCCATTGCGAAAATGGTGTGGATTGGATCCTGGCGCAGAGAAGCGAAGAGGGTGATTTCGCCGCGCGGGGTGACGTGGAGGAACAGCCGCCAGACGATGAAAATGGCGATGATGAGGGCGTAGGGTGACCAGTGCAAGAGCGCTTTGCGGGAGCGGGCGGTGGAGGGGGCCGGCTGTTTTAGCAGCAGCCAAAGGATGAGTGGGCGCAGCAACTCCAGGCCGAAGAAATATTCGGACATGAACAAGGTCAGCCCGGCGGACAGGTAGGAAAGGATGAGCAGGGGCGCCCGGCGGCGCGGGCAGCGGAAGGCCCAGGCCATGCTGCCCAGGGAGAGGAAGAACAGGGCGTAGACCAGGAAGGCGTTGCTGTAGGTGACGGAGATGTACTGCTGCGAGAAGCCGGGATAAATGGCGAAGAGCAAGGCTGCGGCAGCCGCCTGGCGCGGGCGGTCCGGCCAGATGCCGATCAGGGTCCAGAAGAAGGCCAGGCTGGTGAGCCAGCGAGCCAGGATACTGAAAGCCTGCCAGGCGAGGGCCGACTCGCCCAAAATGGGGGTGGTGAGCATGAAAACCCAGGCGAGCAGCGGCCGGTCGATGGCAAAACCTTCGCGAAAGCCGGCCGGGCCGAGGATATGCAGGAACCACATGGAAGGCCAGTCGTCCCAATAGAAGCCCAGGCGGCGGATGAGGGGGGCAAACCCCAACAGGCAGGCCAGCAATAAGGCGAGGGGGACTGATCTGGCGGTGAAACGAATTTTTTTCAAAATACCCACTTGCGAATCGATGCAGAAACTTGTTTTCGTCAATTATAGCGGTTGGCTCAGGGGGCGGGGCACTGCAAGGCGGCGCGGGCGTCTTGCAGCGCGGCCTGGCCCTGGGCGTCCAGTTCGGCAGCCGGGCGCAGGCGCTCCCACAGGGCGCACAGCACCGGCAGGTTGCTCTCGGAGACATCGAGGGCGCGCTGGGTCAGCGAGACGGCCTTGGTCCAGCGGCCGGTGCGGGCGAAGCCTTCGATGAACAGGGCCAGCTCGGCGGTATTGCGCCAGGCGAAGACCTGATCGGGATTGATGACCTGGCTGCCCAGTTCGGCGACTTGCTGCCAGTCGCCGGCCTGGCGGGCGAGGTCGGCTTTTTCGAAGTAGTAGCACCAATCGTGTTTCGGCTCGGGGCCGAAGAACTGCGTGACCAGGGGGTCGGGATTGCCTTCGGACGAGACCAGCTCGGGCCTGGAAAGCGGCAGGGCTTTGCGCACGAGGGAGGGCTTGTTGGGCGTGTACAGGTCGATGGAAGGCTCGACGATGCGCAGGCAATCGGGCGGCTGGTAGATGATCAACACAACCTGGGAGGTGTCCCCATGGAAGGGGGCGATGCGGAAAGTCTCATCGATAGGCTGGTCAGGCTCCAGGCTGGGCAGCCCGCCGCCCAGGCGCGACTCGATGTCGAAAAGCAGGTAGGCGAGCTGGAAGTCTGGCTGGTTTTGATTGGCGTAGATCCAGTTGAGCGGGGCGGTGAGGGAATTGTCGGTGGAATAGGTGAAGGGTAGTTTGGTGGTCAGCAGGGCGGTGCCGGGTTGGATGTGGGGGGCGCGCCAGGCTAACTGCCAGAAGAAGGCTTTTTGCGCCTGCCAGTCCTGCTGGTATCCCAGGGCGGTGCGAAAATGGGCGCCAGCTGCCAGGCCAGTGGCCAGGCTGATGACGAGCAGGCTGTGGGCGGGTTTGCTGGCCAGCAAGGCGACCAGGCCGGCGAAGATGAGCGAAACGCCGAGCATCATGGGCAGGGTAAAGCGGTCCCAGGGGAAGGCCAACTCCATGTGCAGCTCGGTGCTCCAGATGGGCAGCCCGCTGACGGCCAGGGCGAAGAGACCTACCAGGATGGCCTGGAGGCCCCAGGAGCGTTTGGGGTAAACCACCTGGCTGGAGTTGCTCTCCTCTCCCAGAGCGGTGAGGAAGCGGTAAGCCAGCCAGGCCGTGACGAGGACGATGGCCAGAAAAGCCAGGAGCAGGCCAATATCCAGGCGCAAGAGTTTGGAAAAATCCAGGACGCGGGACCAGGCCAGCAGGCTGGCTTCGTACATGTCCTGGAAGATGGTTTTGAACAGGGTACGCAGGGTGGCGAAGGGGCTGGCGAGGAGATGGTCGATGATGAGGACCTCGGCGCGGGGGGTGGGGTTGGCCAGCCTCCAGGCGACGAAGGCGATGAGCGGGAGGGTGTAGGGCAGCCAGGCGCGCAGCAAGCGCTGGCGCAGGCTGGCGGCGGTTGTCTCAGATTGAACCATCCAGAGCAGGACGGGGCGGAGGAGTTCCAGGCCAACGTAGTATTCCAGGGTGATCATGCTGGCGGCCGAGGCGGCTAACGAAAGCAAGGTGAGGGGCCAGAAACGCCTGGGCTGGCGCTGCGCCAGGAGCATGGTGTACAATGAAAACAGGAAGAGCGCCAGGATGAGCAGGATGTGGCTGTAGGTGATGGGGATGTACTGGTGGGTGAAGCCCGGATAGACGAGGAACAGGAAGGCGACCCAGGTGACCTGTTGGGGGTGATTGGGCCACAAGGCGCGCAGGGTGAGCCAGAGCATCAGGCCACCCAGGCAGCGCACCAGGATGCCGAAAATCTGCCAGGCGAACATCGAGTCGCCCAACAGGCCAGTGGTGAGGATGAAGAGCCAGCCCTGCACAGGGCGGTCGACGGAAAAGACCTGGGGGAAGACGGTGGGGCCCCAGTAGTTCAAGAACCACAGGGAGGGCCAGTCATCCCAATGGATGCCGAGAGCGGCGCTCAGGGGGGCATAACTGAGCAGGCTCAGGGCAAGCAGCGCCAGCGGGACGCTTTTTAGCGAGAGGTGGAAGCGTTTCACAGTCTGCCTGGTGTTCCTGGGGTGGCAGCGAGCTGCACTCCGGCCTAGCCCAGCTTCGATTGTACCCAGCCCGGCACGCTGGCCAGGGCCTGTGGCAAGGGGCCGGCGTCTCTACCGCCGGCCTGGGCCAGGTTCGGGCGGCCGCCGCCGCCGCCGCCGAGGGGCTGGGCGACGAATTTGACCAGCTCGCCAGCGTGCAAGCCGCGCTTGACCAGATCGTCGGTGACTGCGGCGACCAGGAGCGGCTTGCCGCCCTCGTCGACTGAAGCCAGCACGGCAACGCCGCTGGGATGGCGCTGGCGGAAGCGATCGGCCATCTGGCGCAGGGCGTCGGCATCAGCGGAGGGCAGGTCGAGGGCCAGGACGGCCACGCCGCTGACCTGGGGGACGTTCTCCAGGTGGCGGTTGAACTCGGCGGCTACCAGCTCGCGGCGCAGGTTGGAGAGCTGCTTGCGGGCCTCGTTCAGCTCTTCGAGAACATCCTGGGCCCGGGCGGGCAGATCGTCTGGGGTGGTCGCCAGAAGGTGGGCAGACTGTTTGAGCACCTGGAAGCGGCGCTGCACCAGTTCGTAAGCGCCGCGCCCGGTGACGGCTTCGATGCGGCGGATGCCGGCAGCGGCGCTGCCTTCGCTGGTGATCAGGAACAGGCCGATGTCGCCGGTTTCATCAACGTGCGTGCCGCCGCACAACTCGTTGGAGAAGACTTCGGGTTCACCGATGGTGATGTTGCGCACAGTTTCGCCGTACTTTTCGCCGAACAGGGCCGTGGCGCCCTCGCTGATGGCCTGCTGCAAGGGCTTGAGCTGGATGTTCAGTTGATAGTCTCCCAGGATGGCGTGGTTGACGCCGGCTTCGATTTGCTCCAGCTCGGACGGGGTGATGGCCTGAGGGTGGGTGAAGTCGAAGCGCAAGCGGTCGGGAGCGACCAGGGAGCCGGCCTGGCGGGCGTGGGCGCCCAGGATGGCGCGCAGTTCGGCGTGCAGCAGGTGGGTGGCGGTATGGTTGCGCATGATGTCGCGACGGCGGAGCAGGTCGATGCGGGCGATGGCGGGATCGCCAACCTGGGGCTCGCCGCGCAGGACACGGCCAACGTGGACGATGATGCCAGCGGCGGGTTTGCGCATCTCATCGACCTGAATTTCCCAGCCTGGTTCGGAGACGGAGAGGATGGCGCCGGTATCGGAGACCTGGCCGCCGGACTCGATGTAGAAGCCGGTTTCAGGCAGGAGCACTTCGATCTGGTCGCCAGGAGCGACGCGAGCGACGCTCTCGCCGGCGCGCAGCAGGGCCAGGATGGGGGCTTCGATCTCGGGCCACTGGTAGGGGTTATAGGCAACACCATCCGGGCCGAGCTGGCCCTGGGCTTGCAGGTCGCTGAGCAGGGCACGGTAGATGTCTACATCTTCACCGCCGAGAGGGCCGAAGGTTTCGCCAGCGCCGGAAGCCAGGCGGTGTTTCTCCATAGCTTCGCGAAAGCCAGCTTCGTCGACACCCAGATCCTGCTCGCGGGCGATGTCGCGGGTGATCTCGAGCGGCAGGCCGTAGGTGGCGTACAGGTCGAAGGCCTGGTCGCCTGGCAGGATATGCGCCTGGCTATCAGCCAGGCGAGATAGTAAGTTCTCCAGCTTGGCGACACCGCTTTCCACGGTGCGCTGGAAGCGTTCTTCCTCGGCAGTTAGGTTAGTAAGGATGGTGTCGCGATTGCGCACCAGTTCAGGGTAGAAGCCGCCGTAATTATCGATCACCTGCCGGGCAACTTCGGCCAGGAAGGGTTGGTGCAGGCCGATCTTGCTACCGAAACGGGCGGCGCGGCGGATGATCATGCGGCAGATGTAGTTGCGACCGATATTGCCGGGCACAACGCCATCAGCGATCAAAAAGGTAGCGGCGCGAGCGTGGTCGGCGATGACGCGATAAGGGGTGAAGTTCTGGCTAACCTGTTGATCGGTCTGGCCGGTGAGTTCCTGGGTGGCCCGCACCAGGGGGGAGAGCAGGTCGGTGCGGTAGTTGGAGGTGGTGTCTTGCAAGACGGAAACGATGCGCTCCAGGCCCATGCCGGTGTCCACGTGGGTGGCTGGCAAGGGTTCGAGCGAAGATGGGCCGGTGCGGTTATATTGAATGAAAACCAGGTTCCACAATTCCAGGAAGCGCTGGCAGTCGCCATTGACGTGGCATTCGTGGCCAGGAACGTGCTGCTTGTCACAGTAAGCCGGGCCGCGGTCGATGTGAACCTCGCTGCACGGGCCGCAGGGACCGGTTTCCGCCATCTCCCAGAAATTATCCTCGCGCCCGAAGAACAACACGTGGGTGGAGTCCATGCCGGGTTGTTGATGCCATGCTTTGGCGGCTTCATCATCCTCGGGAATCTCGCCTTTTTCGTCGCGGAAGACGGTGGCCCACAGGTTCTGGCGCGGCAGTCCCCAGACATCGGTAAGAAGCTGCCAGGCCCAGGCGATGGCTTCTTTCTTATAGTAATCGCCGAACGACCAGTTGCCGAGCATCTCGAAGAAGGTATGGTGGGTGTCATCGCGACCGACATCGTCCAGGTCGTTGTGCTTGCCAGCCACGCGCATGCATTTCTGGGAGTTGGTGGCGCGCGTGTAGGGGCGCTTGTCGGTACCCAGGAAGACATCTTTGAATTGAACCATGCCGGCGTTGGTGAAGAGCAGGGTCTGGTCCCCGCCAGGCACGAGCGAAGAGGAGGGCACGAAGGTGTGGCCGTGCTCTGTGAAGAAGTCGATAAAATCCTGGCGAATCTGTGCGCCGGTCAGTTTTTGCAAGGTCATACGTACTCCATACCAGTTGAGATAACAGGCAGGCCAGTGGAGGGTTGCAAGGTCCCCTGGCCTTCCCAATGCCCTGAATTATACCAACAAGATGTGCAGTGTTATAATCCTGTCGTCCTGGCTTCTCAATCAACTGGGGAGGAGGGGCGCGTATGTTGAGGAGTACCAGAGGTTTGCTTGTGCAGGATGGTGATCCAGAGGATATGAAACGTTACTTGCAGTTCGCGGTGTTTTCATCGGGGATGGTGACGCTGGCCCTGGAGTTTGCGGCTTCGCGCCTGTTGGGGAGCGTCTTCGGAACGAGCAACCTGGTGTGGGCCAGCATCATCGGGCTGATCCTGATCTACCTGACGGTGGGGTATTTCCTGGGCGGGCGCTGGGCGGATCGCTCGCCGCGCGGGGAAACGATGTACGCGGTGATGGCCTGGGGAGCTTTCGCAGCCGGGCTGGTGCCGGTAGTGGCGCGGCCAGTGCTGCGCCTGGCAGCAGATGCGTTCGACGAACTCCAGGTGGGGGTCCTGTTCGGATCGTTCACGGCGGTGCTGGTGTTGTTCTCGGCGCCGGTCACGCTGCTGGGCACGATCTCGCCTTTCGCCATCCGCCTGGCGATGCGCGACTCGCGCATGGCGGGACAGATTTCGGGCAGGATCTACGCCATCTCGACCCTGGGATCGTTCGTGGGGACTTTCCTGCCAGTGCTGGTGTTCATCCCCCTGGTGGGAACAACGTTCACCTTCCTGATTTTCAGCGCCTTCTTGATCGTCGTGGCGCTGGTTGGGCTGGGACTGGAGAGCGGCTGGCGCCGGGCGGCGCGCCTGGCGTGGATGCTGGTGGTGCTCTTGATCCTGGCTGTGTTGGTCAACGGGCGGGCGATCAAGGCGACCACGGGACAGATCTACGAGCGCGAGTCGGCCTATAACTACATCCAGATCCTGGATGTGGATGGCTACCGGCTGCTGCGGCTGAACGAAGGGCAGGGGGTGCACTCCGTGTGGCACCCCACGCAACTGGATTACGCCGGGCCATGGGAGCAGTTCCTGGCGGCGCCGTTCTTCAACCCTCCCCCGTACGGGCCGGAGCAGGTGAAGCGCATGGCGATCGTGGGCCTGGCAGCGGGCACGGTGGCGCGGCAGGCGACGGCCGTTTTCGGCCCTATTCCGATCGACGGATTCGAGATCGACCCGGCGATTATCGAGGTGGGGCGGGAGTACTTTGGCATGGATCTGCCGAACCTGAACGCCATCGCCCAGGATGGGCGCTGGGGACTGGAGCGCAGCCCTTACCGGTACACGATCATCGGCGTGGACGCCTATCGCCCGCCGTATATCCCCTGGCACCTGACGACGCGCGAATTCTTCCAGATCGTGTACGATCACCTGGCAGAGGATGGGGTGATGGTGATCAACGTGGGGCGCTCGCCGACCGACCGCCGCCTGGTGGAGGGATTGGTAGGGACGATCCGCACGGTGTTCCCGACGGTGCACGTGATAGACGTGCCGAATACCTTCAATGCAATTATCTACGCCAGCGCCCGACCGACGCGGGTAGAGGATCTATATGTGAACTACGCTGAACTGCGCTCCAGGCAAGGTGTGCACCCATTATTGATCACCAGCCTGGAGCGAGTGATGGTAAACTTGCAGCCGACACCTGAGAGCCAGGTGGTGTTCACCGACGACCGGGCGCCGATCGAGTGGATTACGAACGATATGGTGCTGCGTTACGTTTTATTTGGCGATATGGAAGCCATTCAAGGAGTACATGAATGAGTCTAGAAGCCTCTGCCGAAACAAAGGATGAGAAGAAGACAACGAAAACGAAAACGAATGGCGGCGCGGCGATTTACCGCGCTTTGGGCTGGTTGGTGACGGTGCTCGTGCCGGTGGCGCTGGTGCTGACCGGGGTGCGCGCCATGTTGTCTTCACCTTTCTTGTATTTCGAGTACAACACGCCGAATTTTCCGGAAGACCCGTACGGCTTCACCAAGGAAGAACGGCTGTACTGGTCGCACATCGCCCTGGATTACCTGGTCAACGATGCCGGGATCGAATTCCTGGGAGATTTGCGCTTCGCGGATAACACGCCGGTTTATAACGAGCGAGAGCTACACCACATGGTGGATGTGAAGAATGCAATCCGGACCACACTGCGAGTGTGGTACCTGTCGCTGGGGCTGCTGCTCTTGCTGGGGGTATGGGCCTGGCGGGCGAACTGGCTGGGGGAATACTGGCGCGGGATGGGGCGCGGCGGGTGGCTAACGGCGATCATGCTGGTGACTGTGATCGCCTTCGTGCTGGCCAGCTTTGGGATTTTCTTCGTGGCGTTCCACAATGTGTTCTTCGAGGAGGGCACCTGGCTGTTCTACTACAGCGACACCCTGATCCGTTTGTTCCCCGAGCGCTTCTGGCGGGATATTTTTATTTACGTTGGCGCGTTTGCGCTGATCGTTGGCCTGGCCCTGGGTTGGGGACTGCGCAAGAGAGGTTAGCGTGTTGAGGGCTGCCCTGTCAAGTGGACAGCCCTCATTGGGCTCATTGATCGAAGATCCACAGGCCGGCGTTGGTGAACTGGCAGCGCGTGCCGAAACCGGTGTTGATGCCGGAGGATAAGCTCAGGTTTATCTGGCCTGGGCGCAGCGCGGAGGCGTAGGAATCCAGGATGGGCTGGTCATCTACGTAGAGTTTGACGCGTTGATCCAGCACGATCATCAAGACATTGGCCTGGCCGGAGGGGATGGTAGGTTTGCCGAATTTCTTCTGCGAGAGCATATTCCAGTTATCAAACTTGCGGCTGCGTAAAGTAGCCATGCCGTCCAGGCTGAGCTTCAAGAAGAAGTAAAAATCATCATCCTGGTCGGCAAACACGAAGCCACAGCCGGTGTTGAACCAGTTGGCTTTGTCGCTGGCGACATCCCAGGCGACATCGGTCAGGATGGCGAAGTTTTCAGCCGAATAACCGGTATCCCACCAACTGAAGTAGTTGATCTGAGCGACGCTCTTATCGAGATCTTCAATGGGGTAATAAGCACCCGCGGTTGTGGAGATGGCGCCTTCGTTGGCGAGCTTTTGGATCCAGTCGATGAGGGGTTGGGCCTGTTGGGTGGCGCGCATGTCGACCGCGGCGGTAGCCGTTTGCTTGACGGACTGGGCCTGTGTGGCGGTGGAGCGGGCGTTTTCAACTTTTTGGGTGGCAACGGCGGCGGCGTCCGTGGTGGATTGGGCCGCCTGGGTCGCTGGAAGGTCCAGGGTGGAGGTGGCAGCCTGTTGTACCTCAACCTGAGTCTGCTGGGCAACCAGGGTGGCTTCTTTTTCGGCGTTACGTGTGGCTTGCAGGGAAACGGCTATCTCGGTTTCTTTCGACCCTGAGCCTATGGAAATGGTCGAACAGGCCAGGGCTACCAGCAGGGGGACAGCCAGCAGGAGCAGCAGGCGTCTCCGTGTTCTCGCAGGTGATTTGTACATGATTTTCTCCTCTCTTGGGTACACGGATTTACTTTTGATTGAGTAGGGGTGGCCTGGCAGCAAGATATCAAGGCGAGGTGAAGTTCGGTACGATTTGAACGTTTTGGATGTACCAGTACTTATCACCTTTGAGGCTCCATCCCTCCAGTTCTGTACTAAATTGAACAGTAATCGTTTGACCTTTATACTCTTCCAAAGAGAGCTGCTCAGGGGTCCAGGGTTTGCTGCCGTTGAAAATCCTGAAGACACGCCACCTGCCCTCAATGCTGAAACGGATGTAGCCGATCAGTTTGCCGTCATACCCTTTCCCGAAGGGGAATGTATATTTGTGGACGAAAAGCAAATAGGGGTTTTTCCAGGCAGGATCGATGTAGATATCTTGTTCGCTGGTCATGGCAGCGGAAGTCGAGGCGACCTGACCCCAACAGGGTTCGTTTGGATTTAAGCAGTCGGTGAAGCCGCCAACGAATCCGGACAGTTTCCACATGGTCAGCGTAATCGTTTCGGAGGCAGGGGCGCTGGTAGGGGAGGATTCGGGCGAGGAGGCTGGGGTCTGGGTGGGGGCGACCAGTTCGGGGCCGGATGATGGGGTTGGGACGGGTGTATCCGTGGGGAGAGGAACAGGTGTGGGGGTGTCTTGCGGTGTGGGATTTTGAGCGGCCTGGGTTTGCTGGGCGGCCAGCGTGACTTCTTTCCCGGTCAGGTAGGTTGATTGAAGCGCAACAGCCATCTGGGTCTCCTGGGACCCGGGGCTGCCAAGCGACATGCTGCAGGCCAGGGATACCAGGGCTGGCAGCAACAGCAGAATACCAATACCCAGGCGCCGAGACAGACGCTTGTGCAAAGCAATTGGGTTGAGCATAATCCCTCCGGGATTTTTGTGGGCTAAAGGATATATCTTTCATTATTGCAAATTATTTTATGAAAGTCAATGAGGCTTGCGGATATTAATGTTCGTGCGGCGCCGCTATGTGTAGCAGCGCCGCACGAATAACGATATAGTATTCGAAAAGAGGCAGGCGGAGGAATATCAGCGTCGGCGGGCCGGTGGAGTCTATTTCAGGAGCCAGATGCCCATGTTGGTCATGGTGCAGCGTGTGCCGAAGCCCTTATTGGTGCCAGATACCATCGAGGTAAAGATGGCGCCGGGTTTTAGCAAGATGTCGTTGGCGTGGGCGGTAAGCTCATCGTTGACGTAGATGTTGATGGCGGCGTTATCAACAGCCAAGACGAACTGCGCCTGGCCGCGGGGGATGGACAGCTTACCGGAGTAGCTTTGTTGGGCTACCCAGGTGAGATTGCCCTGGCGGCTGCGCAAAAGGTTGACTTTTCCATCCAGGGCCAGGTAGACCAGGTAGTGCAGGTTCTCCTGCCAGCCGAAGACGAAACCGCAGCCAGAGCGATCCCAGTTGGCCTTATCTGAGCCGGAATCCCACCTAAAGTCGGCTTTCAGGATAAAGCGCGAGAAGGGTTCGATGTACAGATCGGTGGGCCAGTAGTCGTAGTAATTCATCTGCGCCCAACTGTTGTCGAAATCTTTCAGGGGGGTGTAACTGCCGGCTGAGCTGGAGATGACGCCTTCAGCGAAAAGTTTCTCGGCCAAGTCGTAAAGGGGCTGCGCCTGGGCAGTGGCCTGCTGGTTGGCCTGGGCGGTGGCGGTTTGCCGCTTGACGACAACTTGCGTAGAAGTGGCCTGGGAATTCAAGACCCTTTGTGTGGAAGTGGCGATGGCGTTGGCGGTGGATTGGGCCTGGGCGGTAGCCTGGGCATCCAGGGTGGCCTGGGCGTCGGCGGTTTGCTGCGCCACGACGGTCTGGCTGGCCTGCTCGGTCGCCAGTTGATCCTGGGTGGCCTGGAAAGCGGCGGTTTGGGTGAGCTGCACGCCCGGGTCGACCGTAGGGGTGGGCGTTACCTTACTCGCGGCGGAACCCTGGCAGGCAGCAACGAAGATAACCAGTACGAGCAGGATGACGGAAATTTTGACGCGCATAATCTCCTCCTAAATTTCTGTTGTGCATGATTTTGTCTGTCAGGTGTGGAAAGGGTTATTGCGCCCCGTCTGGTTATCAGGTCAGAATACCCCCTCCAAACTTCAGACTGGAATTTCCTGGAACGCTTAGATCGTTATGGTTTTTGTGAGTTGCTGATTTTACCTCCGCCACACTAAGTATAGATGATTCCTGGCCGGGAGTCAACGATTTTTTTGGTGGAAAAGCAAACGATCCAACCGGTTTACGCCTGGTTGGATCGTCTGGCAGTGGTTGAGGGAAGATTTACTTGGCCTTGCCCTGGGCGGCGACGGCTTCGGCAGCTTTCTTGACGGCCTCGGGGTCGCCCAGGTAATAGCTGTCCAGGCGGCGCAGGTTTTCGTCCAGCTCGTAGACCAGAGGGACGCCGGTGGGGATGTTCAGCTCGGGGATGGTCTCATCGGAGATGTTATCCAGGTATTTGACCAAGGCGCGCAGGCTGTTGCCGTGGGCGGCGATGAGCACGCTCTGCCCGGATTTGACGGTGGGGCCGATGGTGCTGAACCAGTAGGGCATCATGCGCTCGACGGTCAGCTTGAGCGACTCGCAGGCAGGCAGCACGTCCAGGGGCAGTTGAGCGTAGCGGGGGTCGAAACGGGGGTGGCGCTCGTCATCCAACTCGAGAGCCGGAGGCGGGGTGTCGTAGCTGCGGCGCCAGATTTTGACCTGCGCCTCGCCGAATTTGGCCGCCATTTCGGCCTTATTGAGGCCCTGCAGGGCGCCATAGTGGCGCTCGTTCAACTGCCAGGCGCGCACCACCGGGATCCATTCCAGGTTCATGTCTTCCATAACGATCCACAGGGTCTGGATGGCGCGCTTGAGCACGGAGGTATAGGCCATATCGAATGTGAAGCCAGCTTCCAGCATCAGGCGGGCGGATTCGTGGGCTTCCTGGCGGCCTTTTTCGGTCAGGCCGACGTCGGTCCAGCCAGTGAAGCGATTTTCAAGATTCCAGGCGCTTTGCCCGTGGCGCAAGAGCACCATTTTGTAAGTTTTACTCATTTGGGTTGGTTCCTTTCACAAAAAGCGTCTCCCTGTTGAAGTCACTCTCGCAGGGAGACGCCGGTTTCGTAACGTTCGGCGACGCTGGCGGCGCTGAACTGGCTAACGGACAGCTATCTCCGTTTCTTTGTCGAAGATGTGCATGTTATCCATATTGAAGATAATGCGCACCTTATCGTTGATTTGGTAGCGGGAGCGAGGATCGACGCGAGCAACGAAGCTGTTCTCACCGGTCTTCAAGTAAACGAAGATTTCGTTGCCCATCAATTCGGTGACATCCACAATAGCCTCGACCGATTGGGCGATGATGCCCGGAGGGGCGAACTCGGGGTTGTGGATATCCTCGGGGCGGATACCGAAGACGATCGACTTGCCTACGTAGGGCATATAGATGTTGGTGCGATCTTCGGGGATCTGCAGGGTGAAACTGCCGCCCTCGACCACCAGCTTGCTGCCATCTTTCTTCATGGTGGCGGGGAAGAAGTTCATGGATGGGGAGCCGATGAATCCCGCTACGAACAGGTTGTCGGGGCGATCGTAGAGGGTCTGCGGGGTGTCGATCTGCTGCAGGATGCCCTTGTTGATCACGGCGATGCGGGAGGCCATGGTCATGGCCTCGGTCTGGTCGTGGGTCACGTAGATAAAGGTGGTCTGGAGCTGCTGGTGCAGCTTGCTGATGTTGGCGCGGGTCTCAACGCGCAGCTTGGCGTCCAGGTTCGAGAGGGGCTCGTCGAAGAGAAAAACCTTCGGCTCGCGAACGATGGCGCGGCCAACGGCAACACGCTGGCGCTGACCACCGGAGAGCTGGCGAGGCTTACGATCCAGCAGGTGCTCAATGCCGAGGATTTCGGCGGCAGCCTGAACACGCTTCTTGATTTCTTGCTTGGGGGTCTTGCGCAGCTTGAGGCCAAAGGCCATGTTGTCGTAGACCGACATGTGGGGGTAGAGGGCGTAAGACTGGAATACCATAGCGATATCCCGGTCTTTGGGGGCAACATCATTGACGATCTGGTCGCCGATCAAAATACGACCTTCGCTGATGTCTTCCAGGCCAGCCAGACAACGCAGGGCGGTGGTTTTGCCACAGCCAGACGGTCCAACCAGGACGAGGAATTCCTTGTCTTCGATCTGGATGTTGAGGTCATTGACCGCAATCACATCCCCGAAGCGTTTGTATACATGATCGTAAGTAACACTAGACATTGGTTTTTCTCCTTTCACGGTTTACGGGAATATAGTGATGTTATTATATTCGCACTGTCGAGAAAACGCAATCATTTTTGAGGCGAATTTGCCCGGTTTCAGGCGGAATCGTGACATTTGTCACGCACGAAAGGCGACCAATTTGAGGTTCGGCCTTGCCGATTCTCCCCGCGCACTTTAGAATGTAGCTATGGCAAGCGATGATGTCAGTCCCATTCGAAAACAATATCTGGAAATCAAACGACAGTATCCCAACGCAATTCTGTTCTTCCGGCTGGGTGATTTTTACGAAACCTTCGACCAGGATGCGGAGATTGCGGCGCGCGAGCTGGACATCGTGCTCACTTCGCGCAACGTAGCTAAAGGGGTACGGGTGCCGATGGCGGGCATCCCCCACCATGCGGCGGAGAATTACCTGGCGCGCCTGATCGAGCGTGGTTTTCACGTGGCGATTTGCGAGCAGATGGGCGAGCAGCCGGTGAAGGGCTTGTTCCCGCGCCAGGTGACGCGCGTGGTCACGCCCGGTACGGTGACCGAGCCGGGCCTGCTGCCGGGCGACGCCAATAATTACCTGGCCTGCATCGCCCTGGAAGAAGCTGGCGAAGTGGGCGAGCACGGACGGGCGGGCGTGGCTTATGTGGATATTACCACCGGCGAGTTTGCGGCGACCGAGTTGAGTGGGGAAGATATCCATCTGGTGCTGCGGGCGGAACTGGTGCGGCTGCACCCGGCGGAAGTGCTGCATCCAGACGGGCTGTATTTGCGGGACGAACTGCCTGGGCATTTCACCGGCTGGCCTGGCTGGCGCTTCGAACCAGGGCGCTGCCAGGAAGAACTATTGCAGCATTTCAAAGCAGCCGCCCTGGATGGCTTTGGCTTGCGGGGGATGTCCCTGGCGATGCGGGCAGCCGGGGCGATCTTGCAATACCTGTCTGAGACGCAACCGGCAGCGCTCAAGCTACTGACTGGATTGAGCACTTACAGCCTGTCGGAGTTCATGACTCTGGATGCGGCGACGCGGCGCAACCTGGAACTGACCGAGACACTGCGCAGCGGAGCGGTGCGGGGTTCGCTGTTAGGAATCCTGGACCACACAGTCACCCCGATGGGGAAGCGGCTGATGCGCCAGTGGGTGAGTAAGCCGCTGCTAAACGTCGAGCAGGTGCAATCTCGCCAGGATGGCGTGGCGTTTTTCTTCGAGGATGGCTTGCTGCGGGCGGAGATGCGGGCGGCGCTCAAGCCTTTGGGCGACCTGGAACGCCTGACCAACCGCGTCCTGGGCGGCTCAGCACAACCACGCGACCTGGTGGCGATGCGCGCTACGCTGGAACGCCTGCCCGGAATACGCGGCCTGATGCCTGAAGAACCTGGCCCGCTGGCGGTAATTCTGAAGGATTTCGACCTGTGCGAAGCAGAACTGGGCTTGCTGGAGCGGGCTCTGGCAGACGACCCGCCCGCCACGCTGCAGAACGTGGGCGTTATCCGTCCCGGTTTCTCGGCAGAACTGGATGGGGTGGTGGAGCGCTCGCGGCATGCGCGCGATTGGATTGCGAACCTGGAATCTGTCGAGCGCGAACGCACCGGGATCAAATCGCTGAAGGTGGGTTATAACAAGGTATTTGGCTATTACATCGAGGTGACGCGCTCCAACACCGGGCAGGTGCCGGATGAGTATATCCGCAAACAAACACTGGTCAATGCGGAACGCTACATCACCCCGGAGATGAAAGAGTACGAGACGCTGGTGCTGAACGCCGAGGAGCGCATCCGCGAGATCGAAGGGCGGCTGTTCCGGCAGGTGTGCGAACAACTGGCTGGTTCGGCGCACAGATTGCTGGATACGGCGCGCGCCCTGGCGCAGTTCGACGTGTTGATGTCGTTGGCCGAGGCGGCGGCCTTGGGCGGGTACGTGCGCCCGGAGGTGATCGCGGAAGATGTGCTGGAAATCCGCGAGGGGCGGCATGCGGTGGTCGAACAGATGTTGAGCGGCGAACGCTTTGTGCCCAACGATGTGATTTTCGAGGAGGGCGAGCGGGTGCGCATCATCACCGGACCGAACATGTCGGGAAAATCTACTTTGATCCGGCAGGTGGCGTTGATCGTGCTGCTAGCGCAGATCGGCAGCTTTGTGCCGGCCGGATCTGCGCGCGTGGGCCTGGTGGATCGAATTTTTACGCGCATCGGCGCACAGGATGAAATCCATGCCGGGCAGTCGACGTTCATGGTGGAGATGGTTGAAACGGCCAACATCCTGCACCATGCCACGCCGCGCAGCTTGCTGGTGTTGGATGAGATTGGGCGCGGAACGAGCACTTACGATGGCGTGTCGATCGCGTGGGCGGTGGTGGAGTACGTGCATAACCATCCCCGGCTGCGGGCCAAGACGCTGTTTGCCACGCATTACCACGAGCTGACACAACTGGCCGACCTGCTGCCCGGCGTGCGCAATTACAACGTGGCGGTGAGCGAGGCGGACGGGCAGGTGGTGTTCCTGCACAAAATCGTCCCTGGCGGGGCGGATCGCTCGTACGGCATTCACGTGGGGCAACTGGCAGGGCTGCCGCGCCCGGTGGTGCAGCGCGCCAGCGAGATTTTACGCCAATTGGAGGCATCTTCGGGTAAGGCGGTGCGGGTGAACCCGCTGGCGCCGCGCCAGTTGGCGCTCTTCCCGGAAACCAACCCGTTGTTGGATGAGCTGAAGAGTATCGACGTGAACGGGCTGTCGCCGATCGAGGCCTTGAATAAGCTTTTCGAATGGCAGCGCAAGTACCTGGACCAGAAGGGATCAGGCGACGCCGAGTAGCTTGCGCATGGCCAGGGCATAATCGCGATAGCCCAGGCGGTGATACAGCCCCTGGGCGTTTTCGTTCTTCAAGCCAGCCAGCAAGGCAATCGATTGGGCGCCACGCTGGCGAGCCAGGATTTCACACTGCTCCAGGAGCAGTTGTTCAATCTGCTGTTCCGGGGAACCCCCGGGCACGTAAAGCTCAGTGATCTCGGCATGCGGGGTTTCACTGGTCAGGGTGGGAGCCAGGCGCAGACAGGCCAGGGCGACGACCTGTTCGCCAACTTCGGCCAGGAAGATCGTTTCCAGGGCCTGAGCAGCTTGCAGGCGCGCCAGCATGTGGCTGGTGGAAAGGGATCTTGCTTCGATATGTTCATACAGATGAGCCAAATGAGTGGCGTCTACGGTGGTGGCGATGCGCACGATCGGGGAAAGGGGTTCCTGGTACATGATTGAGATACCTCGCTTTCAGAAGCGCAGCGAGAACTACTCGCTACCGTGTAATCTGTAGACATTTTACACGGCAGCGTCTTATTTGTCAAGATCTACGCACGAATCAGGAGGTTTCTGAGCCGGAGGTGGTGTAGGCGAAACCGGCGCGCTCAGCCACCAGGCTGAGGTATTTGCAGGTAGCCCGGCTGGGGGTGTAGCTGCCGGTCTCCCATTCGCTGACGGTCTGCTGGCGCACGCCAAGCTCGGCGGCGAATTGGGTCTGGTTGAAACCCATGTGCAGGCGCAGGGCCTTGACCAGGTCTCTGTCCCACAGGACGGTGTCTCCGTCACGTTGGACGGTGTATGCTCGCAGAGGTTTGTAGAAACGCAGGTACCCTGCTTCCAGGTCGACGTGTTGGATGTGGTAACCGGCATCCAGCCAGGCAGCGGCGTGAGGCGCCTGGCGGCGGTTGCCCCACCAATCGCGGCGGTGATGGGCGGAGGCGGGCAGGGACTGCCCCAGCAAAGCCTCTACCTGAGCCAGGCTGAGGGTAATTTCGTCAGCCTGGCTGGCGCTGAGGTATTGGAAGAGGGGGTAGTATTTGCTGCCGGCTTTCACTTGCTGCTCCCAAACGATCAGGAGAATTATAACCGCGAATCTTTCCTGGTTTTGCCTATCGGCCTGAAATGGCGATCAAAGACGGCTAAATCGACTGCGACTTACTCACCTGACCCAAGTCGATTTTGCCGACGGCGCGCAGACCGGGGATTTCTGCCAGCAAGGCAGTTAGCAGCATGCCGGTGACGCCAACCCAGTACGAGACCGGCTGCAACGAGCCCAGTAAGCCGTAGAAATCTGTATCATAGGCGCGTATCATCCAAAAGCCGATCTCACGGCCGGCTGGCACACCTGCCGAGGCGCCCAAGGCGACCATGATGAGCAATTCCAGCATCACCATCAAGACGATTTCGCCCTGCCGGATGCCCAGCGAGCGAAGGATAGCCAGCTCATTTTGCTGTTCGTGCAGGCTGGCATTGACGGTGTTGGCGATGACTGCCAGCGTCAGCAGGCAGCCGAAGAGGCCAAACAGCGAGGCGGTTTGCTGCCAGTAGGCCACGTAATTGCGCATGTCTGTGACGAACTGGGCATAATCCTGTACAGCCACCACGCCAGGTACATCCGCCAGCTCATCCTGAACGGCTGTGAGGCGGTCAGGCTGGACGCGCACGAGGGCAGTGTTCGCTACGAATATTTTCCCCGGCAGCCACTTGACCATCAGACTGCGCGGCACGACCAGGGGACTGCCCATCACTTGTGATACTACACCCAGCACTTCGGTTTCTTTTTCTTCATCGCCGGCCTTCAAGGTGATTTTATCGCCTACGTGTAAATCGAGCACGCGCCGCAGATTATGCCCAACCCAAACGCCATCGCTGCGGGAAAAGGCGGGCGCGCCGGCGAGGGTTTTGAAGTTAAAGTAAGGTTGTTTTTCGTCAACGACGATGGCCAGCGTATCGAAATCATCTTGCCCCTGGTATTTCACGGTAACTAACCCCATCAGCGCCCCCTGCACCGATTGTACACCAGTAATGCTGCGGACGTCACTTTCGACATCGCGCACAGGCCGGGCTGCATCCAGGGTGAGGCGCAGATCGTAACTGCCCGAAAGGTAGTAATCTTCGAAGCTGATTTTGACCGAGTCGATGATCGCCAGCGAGGAGAATATCATCATGGAGCCGGCCATGACTCCCAGGGCGGTGCCCAGGGAGCGCCCTGGCACGCGCAGCAAGTTGCGCAGCACCTGGCGCAGCGCCAGGGGAAGCAGCCTAAGCCGCAGGCGGCTGATAGCACTGGGGCTCCTCGGCGCTGGCGGACGCAGTGCGATGCCGGGCGGCGTGCCCGACTCGCGCCAGGCCGGGTAGGCCCCTGCCAGCGTAGATCCGGCGGCAACGATGGCGAAGCCCAGGGATATGAAGGGGATCTGCGGCTTGTTCACGAAGCCGGGCAGGTAGCCGCCAGCAATGGTAGCTATGAAGGGGTACATGGTCAAGAATGAGGCGAAATATCCCAGCATGCTACCCGCCAGGCCGCCGGTCACTCCAACGAGCAGACCGAACGCCAGGTAGTGCGCAACCAATTCCAGGCGCGTCACGCCCAGGGCGCGCAGCGTGCCAATGCGCTGGCGCTCTGATTCCACCAGCCGCCCCAGCAGCACTGCGGTGATCAGCACGGCCCCGCTCAGGAATAAGGCGGAGAAGGAAATAATCACCGGAAAGTTACCGTTGATGTTGGCTTCGACTACTCCCCCGCTGGCGGTCTGCGTGCGCTCCAGGATCGTCATCTCGCGCTCGTCGCCCAATGCCCTTTCCAAAGAGCGTTGGATGGCAGCGCCAGCCGCTTCGAACTCTACATCTTCTTTGAGTAACACGGCAACATCGTTGATCATCCCGTCCAGGCCGGTCATTTTGACCAGGTCGGCGTAGCGTATCCAGGCCACACCGAAAGATGAAATTGACGGAAAGGGGGCTTCACGGCTGCGCCCTGCCACAAGGTACTCCGGGTTGAAGGCCAGGCCGGCCACACGCAGCCGGTACTTCTCTCCGCTTAACCAAACGAACAGGGTATCACCCACTTGAATGTGAAAGTGATCGGCAAAACGTTTCAATAACAAAATTTCCCAGGTGTTTTCGGGCGGTCGCCCAAGAGGGATATCGCAGCGATTGACAGCAGCCTCCCCCTGGTCTGGCAGCGATATCAAACGTAGATTGGTCAGGTGATCGTGCTGTGGATCGATTTGCAAACCGCTCTCGATCACCAGTCGCCCTTCAGCCGCAGCCACCTGAGGGATCGCCAGCACATAACGCATACGGTGCTTCGATACGGGTTCTAGCTTCACCTGATAATCCATGTAATCGAGTTGTTTGTAGGTGTTGAGGATCGAGGCTTCCAGGTTTTTGCCGGAGGGATACATCGCGCCGTAAAAAGCAGCGCCTAACACCACCACGATCCAGACCGACAGGAACTGCTTCCAGTTCTGGCGCAGATCTTTGATCGTTTTGCGACGTAAGCTCTTGAGCAACATGGTTATCGAATCACCAGCGCAGTTGCGTTGGTGGCAGGGGGGCCGCATTGCGCTCGACGCGATGCACCGTGCCATCTCCCAGGTGGATAACGCGGTCGGCGATCTGTGCGATGGCTGAGTTGTGCGTCACCAGCACGAAAGTCTGGCCAGTCTCGCGATTGATGCTGCGCATGACCTCAAGCACCTCGATGCCCGTGTTCACATCCAAACTGCCAGTGGGTTCATCGGCCAGCACCAGGGCAGGGTTCTTCGCCAGGGCGCGCGCAATGGCCACGCGCTGCTGCTGACCGCCGGAAAGCTGCCCGGGATAGTGCTCCGTCCTCTCCCCCAACCCTACACGCTCCAGGAGCTGGCGCGGGGCATCTCCGGCGGCCCTGCCCATCTCTGCGGTCAGCAAGACGTTTTCCAGGGCGGTGAGGGTGGGCAGCAAGTTGAAGAACTGGAAAACGAAGCCAACTTTGTGCCGCCGGTAGTTTGTCAGCCTGGCCTCGTTCAGACGGTCGATCGATTCTTGATCGATCAGCACCTCACCGCTATCTACCAGCTCCAGGCCGCCCAGGATGTTCAGCAGCGTGGTTTTGCCGCTGCCGCTGGGCCCCAGGATAACGGCAAACTCACCCTTCTCTATCTCCAGGGATAACTGGTTGAGCGCGTCTACCCTGACGGCGCCAACCTGGTAAGATTTGCACACCTGACGCACAGCAATGTAGCTCATGGCTCAATACTGGCGGAAAATCCGGGCGCTATCGGGCTCGATCTCGATGGTCCAATAGCCCAGGTCAGCGATTTTGTATTCGAGGCGCATGAAGTCGCGCCGGCGCTCAATGTTGAGCAGCTCAACCGGGCGCTTGAATTCGAAGGTGACCAATTCATCATCCCAGCCACCCTGGAGATCGGGATCGTAGCCTTTGGGAGGGGCGAAGGCGCGCTGGATTCCGGTTTCGTCCAGCAGTAAGCGCAAGAGCGCTTCGGGCACATCTACAACTGACAGCAAGCTGGCAGCGGCCTGGTCTTCCAACTCCTGGATGCGTTCTTCTTCGCTCAACTCCCACTGCACTGGCGACCAGATACCTGGCAGGTTGTCGGCGTTGATGGTTTCGGGGTCGATGTCGTAGGGCATGGTGTAGCCTCCTTCGTTCAAGGGGTAGTTTGGGTGGCTGCCGCGGGTGGTATGCGCAGCTCGAAGTTGTCGAACTCCCAGCTCGCCTGGTCGCCAGCCTGCTTCAAGGAGATCATCAGGCCAACGCGGCCATCGAGTAATTTATCGTTGCTCACCTGCAGGAAATTTTCGCCGTTGATCAGGAAGAGCATCCAGGGCCCCCGGGCGATGATTTCCAGGCGATTGGGGGCATTCGCGTGCACTGCGCTGGAACCCATGGGCCAGGAATTGTTCCAGTCGCCATCGATGAACTGGCCGTAGAACATGCCTTGTTGGTTGTCGACCAGGAAACACCAGAAGTTGTTTTCACTGGCGCGCAAGACGAGGCCAGCCTCGGCATCTGGCGCGCCGCCGATTTGCTGGACTTCAACAGCCAGGTAGAAAGCTGTGGAGTCGGGCTCTAGCGGGTCTACCCAGTAGAGCAAGCTGTTTTTGGCCTGGGCTTGCAGGCGGTATTTGCCTTCAGCGATTTGCAGGTTGAAATCGCCGGTTTGGCCGGCTTTTTCCCCGACTGTCCAAACTGAAGAGGCCTGATCGAACGAGTCAACCCATTGGACGGGCCAGCGACGCGCGTCCACGATCAACTGCTGGATGGCCGCAGCAGCAGCGGTGGACTGGGCTACAGCAGTGGCGCTGTGTTCGAACTCGGCGGTGAGGGTGGCGTTTTGATCGTACACGGCCTGGGTGGCTAATTCTTTAGCCGTGATGGCAGTGGCCGTGTTGTGGCGATCTTCAATGCGGGCGGTTTCCTGAAGGCTGCTGGCTAATTGGGTTGCAAGATCGCGGCTGAGGACCGATTGGGCGGTACGCGTGGCGGCGTTCTCACCGGTAGTCCCTGTGCAGGCGGTGAAAAGCGGGACGAAGGCCAGAAGGGCCAGGTAAAAGACAATGGTGTGTTTTTTCATTTTGTGAGTTTATGGGGCGCGAACTTCGAAGTTGTCGAAGACCCACTGGCCGCTTTGGGCAGCCTGGGGTAGACCAACCAGCAAACCGATCTCGCCTTCGGGCAGGCGGTTATCCTGTAGTCCGGCGACGAGCTGGTTATTGACAAAGAAATAGAATTGATCAGCTTGCGCCATGACCGCCAGGCGGTTGGGCTCCTGGAGCGAGATGGCTGATGAGGGGCTCCAGGACCACAGGGTGTGCCATTCTTCTGCATAACGCAGATAGATCGAAAACTGGCCCTGCTGGTCGATCTGGAAAATGTAATATTGGTCGTCGGGATCTTTGCGGAAAATCAGGCCGAGCTGGCCATCCTCGGGCCCCTCGATCTGCTGGCATTGAACGGCGGCGTAGAAATCCGAGACTGTGGCAATATCCGGGACAGACCACCAAACCAGGCCTTGTAAGGATTTAACTTTCCATTGGTACTGTCCATCTTGTACTTCCAGGTTACTGGCGCCGTAATCGTTGTCTTGTTCACCGAGCAGCCAGTCGCTGCTGGGCTGTTCGAAATCGTGGAGGGAGACTAGCGGCCAATTACGGGCGGACTCGAACAGACTCTGGAATGCCTGGGCTGTGGCCGTACTTTGAGCGCTCTCGACCTGGTATGTGGCTTGCAGGGATTGAGCCATCTGGGTAGCCAGAGCGCGACTGCGCTCGACCTGGGCAGTCTGTGTAGGGGATAATTTGCCGGCGGAAGCGCCACAGGCGTTGAGCAGGAGCGCAAACAGGAGCAAGAGAGCGAGCTTTTGGGCCGGGCACGAGTGCAGATGAGGGGGCATAAATTCCTCCCTTTCTAAGGAGTTGTTCTGGGGAGAGCCTGGGCAGCGGAGATCAGGCGGCGAGTGAGGGTGCTGCCCAGGATGGCGTAAGCATCGGTGGGGAGATAGTGGCTGGCGCTGGCATCGAATAACAACTGGAAAGAAGCCGGGAAATCTTCGTCGCCTTGCCAGAAGGCGACTAATAATGGGGCGCGCGGCAGGGCTTGAAAGGCAAAGGAGGCATCTCCGATGGAGCCGGGCGAGCCGTCCAAGGAACGGGCAGCCTGGATGAAGCGAGCGGCGTCATTCTGGAAAGTGCGCCCTAACTCCTGGCCGGTGTAGCTCTGGAAAGCCTGGGTGTAGAAACGCCCATCAGGCAATTCGGTGAAAGCGATCCAGCGATTGCTGAGAGGACGGCCATCGGCTGTGCTGAAGTAGTAGAGCAGCAGAGCCAGGTGGAAGGAGGCCAACGGCTCGCCGGTCGAGGGGGAATAGGCTACGAAATCAGGATAATCCAGGCGCACTGGCCGGCCCCATAAATCAAAGTGGAATTCTCCGCGACCGGCCTGAACAGGCTGGTAATTCACCGCAGTGCGCTCGGCAAGCTGGAAGGGGTCGGCGTGCACCAGCCCAGAACGCAGCTCATCGATGCGCTGCGCAAAGCGGTCAAGATCGGGTTGGGATGAGGTAGGTCTCGACAAAGCCTGGTTTCCTTTCAATTTTGTAGGCGATTGGTGCGCCTGGCTTACAAATTCGCCAGTTTGGAATGGCGAAAACCCCAGTATAATCCTTTTGGATTGCCTGCAGGCCTCTTCCCGCACGCAATGCAATCGCAGGCACCCAGGTCGCGCTCGACCTGTTATACCGAACCCGGCGTTTCTCCTTTTTTCTCTCTCCCCCCACGTTTGCTTGACGCCGACGGTAAGCAGGCGAGCGCGGCTTAATTATACCCAGCAAAAACCCCTCTTCTGAAGGAGAAGAGGGGTTTTAATCAAGGGGAAAAGTCGCCTGGCTTATTTACTGCGCACTTTGTTCTGCAAGGTGCGCATCAGGATTTGTTCCAATTCATTGTCTGGACCAGCGGGTTTTTTCTTGCCTTTGGCAACAGGCTCTTCGCCGTGGAGTTCTTGAGAGCGTTCCATGGCCTCGCGCAAAGCCATTTCCATAGCGGTGGGAACAGGGGTCTCTTTTACTTCAGGCTCGCTAACGACAGCAGCTTTCTGGAAAGATGCTTCTTTGGGGGCCTTGACCGGTGGTTCTTCCAGGGCTTTCATGCTGAGCTTGATTTGTTTCTTCTGGCGATTGACAGCCAGTACTTTGACTTCGATTTCATCGCCTTCTTTTACAACCTGACCGGGGTCCTTGATGTAATCGTAGGTCATTTCGCTGATATGTACCAGGCCGGGGCGCTCGGCGCCAATCTCTACGAAGGCGCCAAACTTTTCCAAGCGGATCACGCGGCCTTTGATGATCATGTCTTTGTCGATCTCGCGCCATTCCAGATCGAGGGGTTTGATCATGGTCAGCTCCAGGCGCTGTTTCTTGGGCACCACGCGGCGCACCCAGACATCGACCTGCTGGCCGGGCTGGACAACGTCTTCAACGCGGTTGACGGGCTTTTCTTGCAGTTGCGAAATATGCACCACGCCTGGAGTGCCCAGGCCGATGTCCACCACAGCACCGGCCAGCGTGGTTTTGATCACGGTGCCGGTGAAGCGCATTTTTCGCTTCAGGTCGTTCAGTTCATGCACTTCTGTGCTTTCGGGGGTTGCCAGGGCGTTTGTTTCCATCGGATTATCTCCAAAATAAGATTTATATCCACCGAGACGGCTATAGCCGGGCTGGTGGGGTCTTTCAGATACAGAGTTGGTTTTACTCGCGACCTTAGATTATACCTTGCACATAGATAAATGTCAAAAGGCAAAGTGAGCAAATTAGAAAATTGTAATGTGTTGGGAGAGGAAAACGTCCGGCGCGGAAGACGCCGGACGAGGCTGCGGTTGAAGAACTGCAAAACCCGGTGCAGGTTTCAGGAAATTTCTACTCCGGCGAGAGGCGCGGCAGGCAAAGGCGCCTTGGGGCGGCTCTGCCACCAATTGCGCAGCGCTAACCAGATTGCGCCTGTACCGAACAGGGAAATTAAGAGGCTTACCAGCCAGCCAATCAAGGGGATCCCGCTCAGGATGACGTAGAGCGGCACACCCAATAACAGCGAATGGATGCGCTGTTCAGGAGATGAGGGGAAAAGTTTTCCCAGGATCAGTTTGCCGCCCAGGCAGGCAATCACCAGCTTGCTGCCGTAGGTCAAAATCAGGAGAAAAACAGCCATCGCCAGGCCCAAGCCGGAAAAGCCGATGCCGAAAACAGCGCGCGATAGGCCGCCCAGGCTGACCACCGCAACCAGAATCCCCGCAATGAGAATGACAATCGCCGATAGAAAAGTTCCCAGGAAGCCGCTGATTGTGGCGACCAGGCCCCAACCTATGGAAGCAAGCGGGGCTGAGCGAGCCTGATCTATGGTGATGCGGAGAGGCTTAGGAGTCAACCAGAGCGCCAGGCCGCCCAGAATGAACAGAGTAACGAGATCCTGAAAGCGTTTCAGGAACCACTGCCCAATCTGTGTGGAGAGGCTGTCTTCTTTCGTCAGGAGGACTTCCTCCTCTACCAGTTCAAAGGCGACCCCACTCAGGGGTTGGGATTGTACGGCATTATCCTGGTTGAGGGTACTTTTATAGGATAACCGGCCTCCAATTTGAGCTCCTTCGGGGATGTGCAAGCCAGGGCTGAGGGCGGGTGGGCGGCCAGGTGCATCGAAGAAGGGCAGTGAGAAAAAGGCCCTGGCATCTTCATCAGGGGCATCCACCTCGGCGATCACATCGCGCCCAACGCTACCGGTGATTTCCAGGGCCGAAACGGAGGCGTGTACATCGCGGGCGGCGCTGCCATGCATCAAAAGTTGATAACCGGTGAACATGATGTCGCGGAGCGCCTGCCCGCCGGGGGCGATTTCCAGGCTGAAGCCGGCGAAGAAGAGCGTACGCCCGACACGGCCACCTTCTGCAATTTTTATGACGCTGCCCACCCCATAGGTGGTACCGCTGACGAGCCCGTTGATCTCAGCGGTCTGGCCTGCAAATACCAGACTGTTGTTGACGGAGCCATTGAGAGTCAGAATGGCGCTGTTGACGATCAGGTTGCCATTCACAACGCCATTGACAGTGGCGGTAGAGCTGTTGATGAACAGATCGCCATTGACGGTGCCATCGACCACAACGGTCTCGGCGGAAATGAATAAGTCGTCATCGATGATTTCACCAGCTTCGATGATGCCATCGTTGGTAAACTCCACCGCTCTTGCGGGTGAAGCCAGTGCCAGGGTAAGTAAGATCACCAGGGTGATGCTGGTGAGAATCGCTGCTTTTCGCCAATTCATGTGTTTGTCCCTTCCCAAGTATGATAATGGCTTTGGGATATTTTTTCCGTAAACGATGCCAAAAAAATGGTTGCGCTTATGCATTTTCTTGCAAAGCCTGGGTTAGTTCTCCAGCGCTATGGAAGCGTTCGGCGGGCTCCTTGTCCAAAGCGCGCAGGATGGTTTGAGCTACACCTTCGGTTAGATCCGGTTTGATCTGGCGTGGGTCCGGTGGAGGGGTTTGAAGATGGGCGAGCATGACCGCGCCGGGATTATCAGCGGCGAAAGGCAACTGCCCGGTGAGCATCTGGAAGGCCATGACTCCCAGGGCATAGATATCCGCATGGTGGTCAACATGCCCGGAAGAGCGAATCTGCTCGGGAGCCATGTAGTCCAACGTGCCCATGAGGATGCCGGTCTGCGTGGCGGCGGTATCGGTGCCCAGGATTTTGGCAATGCCGAAATCGGTCAGCACGACGCGGAACAGGGACAGCGGGGTGGGGGGCAATGTCTCTGCAGAGTCCGTTTCTCCTTCTGGGGATAGATCCTCGAGCAGGACATTCGAAGGCTTGATATCACGATGTACCAGACCCTGGTCGTGGGCGTAATCCAGTGCACCGGCCAGTTGTGACAGGATTTCGATGGTCAGGCTCATATCCAGCGGGCTGTGCTCGCGGATCAGTTTAGCCAGGTCCTGACCGCGGATGTATTCCATAATCATGTAGTAAGTGCCCTCAACATCGCCAAAGTCGAAGACCTGGACGATATTGGTGTGGCGCAGGGCCGCTACGGCGCGAGCTTCGCGCTCGAAACGCTGGGCAAAGTTGGCCTGGGCGGAGGCGGCTTCATTTGCCAGGCGAGCCGGCAGTACCTTGATGGCGACGGTGCGATCCAGGCGCGGGTGGCGACCTTTGTAAACCTCCGACATGCCGCCACGCCCGAGAGGCTCCAATACTTGATAAGGGCCAAGCTGGCTGCCAGTGAGAGTGCCCGAGCCTCTGGCAGCGGCGATGTTGGGCATGGTTTGAGAGTTAATAAAGTTGGCCCAGGCGCGCGAGGAATAATAATAGGCGCCGCCTTCTGCGAGCAGCAGGCATTTCTGCACCAGGTCGCGCAGGATGGCGCGCAAGGTTGTGTCGCTGGGAGCGCGAGCGGCAGCCTCGGGCACGCGGCGCAGGGCATCTTGCTCCAGCAGGGTGAGGTTGTGCCAGTAATACTCGAAGTGGGGATGAAGCTCCTGCATGGTGCGGCGCTCGATCTCGGAAAGGTCGGGGGCGTGGTCGGATAACAGCGCCTCCTGAGCGTGGAAGCAAGCTACCTGCAGGCCGAGCGGATAACCGCCTACTAAACTGAAAATGAAGTCTTCAACCTCGGCAGGGAATGGCGACTCAACGCGTTGGGCGGGCTGGCAAATGATCTGGCGCGCCTCTGCTTCTGGGAGCAAACCGAGATGCATGGGGGCGAAAATGTTGAAAAAGGGGCTGGAGAGGATTTCTTGAGAACGGCCTGAATAGGTTAGATGGATGAGGGGTTGAGCTGAGGCTGTGATGTAAGCCAGGCGGTAACGGCCGGCGGCTGAGCGCAGCGAGTTGAAGAAATTAACGTCCAGGCTGGGGTTGGTGCTCAGGCGTTCGAACTCATCCAGGACAAGCACCACACGCAGGTTACGCTGGTTGAGCTTGCGGATGGCACGCTCGAAGGAAAGACGTGTGGGCTGGTCGATGGCCGACTCCAGGATGGGCTCGGGCGGCAAGCCGCGCTCATCCAGGGCGGCGGCGATCTCGGCGGCGAAAGTGGCAAAGATTTCCTCGTGCCCGCCTTCGCCTAACACTTCGCAGTCCAGATAGGCGAGCAGGTTTTCTGGCTGCATACCCAGGGCGGGCCAGTTTTCAGTGCGCATCAGGTGAAAAAGCAGCGAGGTTTTACCGATCTTACGGGGCCCAACGATCGAAACCGATTGGTTGCCGTTGAGGAAGGCGATGATCTCGCGCAGCTCGAGTTCTCGCCCGAAAAACATGTCGGGCGAGCGCACAGGGCCGCGGTAGATATAAGGGTTGGTCATCCCAGAATCCTCCTACTCGACAGGATTGAATGGGTTACGGGCGTGCAGATTGAGCTGAGGCTTCATCCACAACCCGGCTGAGTGATTTGTATTTTTCGACCCAAAGCCCAAGCAGGCCAAGCTTCCAGCGATACAGGTCGCCATGTGCAGCTTGATCTCCAGGTGTTTCGTGCTCAAGGCCAGATTGCAAGATATCGCGCAACATGAGCTGGTGCAGGGCAGCCTGTATGGCCTGGCGCTCGATGGTAATGCCGCGCTCTTCGAAGAAGTCGATCAATTGTGCGGATGTTGTCTGCCCGGTGAGTGGAATGACCCGACTGAGGGCGGTCAGCACCAGGCGTTCGGAACTGGATGCTTCGGTCCAGAGGTAGACGAAGTGCGCTTCGCCGGAAGCGAGGATCTCATCCAGGGCGGCATTGACATCGGCGATGGTGACGTAGTTGCGCTGAGTTTTGTTGTGATGGTTGACCAGGCTGTGACAGAGCAATTGCAGGAAATAAGGGTGGCCGGCGGTGACACGCCAGATTTTATCCAGGGCAAGATCATCGTAACGCATACCGTAGCTGGCGACTGGCTCCTGGATCAAGCGCAGAGCCTCCTCGCTCTCCAGGAAAGCAATATGCTGATACAGGCTGATATTGAACAGGATGTTCCAGTAGTCGGCAGCAAGTTGTTCCAGGCGATGGGTGCCACAGAAGATCACGCTCAGGTTGGGCGTATGCTGGATCAAGTGGCGTAAAAAGCCAAAGATGCTAGATTCGAGGTTGCCACGCTGGACAGCCGTTTCAAGTTCTTCGAATTCATCGAACATGATCAGCAGGTGGCGTTCACCGATTAAATGGCGCACTTTCACCAGGAACTCGCGTTCGAACACTGCTGATGGGCTGGCCTGGAAGTCGTTTAGCTCAGGGATCTTGATCTCGAAAGCGCGATCTTCCAGTGCAAAAGCAATCTCGGTCGCCAGGGTGAGGAAGAAGTTGGGCATACCAGGATCCAGCCCCAGGGTCTGACCATCCAGGTAAACGGGGAGTGTATCATCGCTCAGACGTTGGGGTAACTGCTTGAGCAGGGATGTTTTGCCAGTACGGCGCTGGCCGATCAAGACCAGGTTGTTGCGGTGGGATGCGCTCAAGTTGGCCTGGATGAATTTGACTACATCTTCGCGACCGAAGAACAAGGGGGAACCAGTTTGGAGAGGTGTGCCTACTACATACGGGTTTGGGATGAATTGGAATTCGCCACCGGTTACCATGAGATGGACAACATCGGCGAAGTTTTCTACCTGGTCGGGGCCGCGCGGGTCGGTGTAATAGATGATGAAACGAGCGCGGAAATGGTCACCACTTAGCGAGAGGCGCGGGCGGACGCGCAACTGCACCTGGGCTTCCTCACCGGGAGCCAATCGTTCGACCAGGGCAGTTTCATCTACGAGAGTGTACTCGGGCGCAGGGGCTAAAGTCACCCGGATGTGCAAGGCAACGCCGCGCCCCATGTTGCGCAGGCTGAGCACCAGGGAGATTACATCGCCTTGCCAGGTGTTGCGGGTAAGCAACTGGCAAACGATGCGGGCGCTGGTCTGCAATTCGCTCATGGCATTGGTGACGATGGACAACCAGCTTTGAGTGATATTTTCGATGATCGGGCGATCGGCGCTGCCTAATTCTGTGCGGGCGATGTGATCGACGTGGCGTAGGGCGTTCACGGCGCTGGCCAGATAAGCCAATTTATCCTGGGCATTATCGACGCGTTCGTAGGCATACAGGGCATCGGTGACAGCTCTCAGTTCGCGCAATGAGTCGGCCAGTTGGCTGAGGAAGCCAGCCGGCGGTAGTGGATCGTAGGCAACGCCGGTCTCATCCCAGGCATCGATACCCAGGCCCTGTGTGTCCATGATTTGCGAGGTGGAGTTGGCATCGTAGGCATCCAGGCAGACCTGGTAGATTACCAGAGTCTGGTCGATAACCAGGGAATCGTTTTGTTCTGCCAGGGTGCCCAGGGCGCTGATGAGCGTACGCAAGCCAACCAGGAAAAGCTCTGGGGTAAACTGGCTATCGTACAGGTAATTGTAGCCCTCTGCCAGCATGGCGATGGGACCGGCATTCAAACTCTGCAACATTTTGGGCAGATTGCCGATCAGGCTGGCGCACTCGGGCTCTTTGCTGGCTTTTTGAGCCAACTGGTGGATTTCGATCAGCGCGGATTCGGGCTTACCGATGATCGATTGGGCGAGGGCCTCGGCGCGACCGATGGGCGAGCTGCGGTAGGCTTCCAGGTGTTGCTCGGCTGCCATGCGCCGCTGAACTTCGGCCTGATTTTTTTGGATGAGACGGGCAACGTAGATGGCTGTGCCAGCCTGGTCGGCCAGGCTGAGCAGCAGGGCCTGGTCTTCACGACTGAAATGCAGCCCTGAGCACATCGGTCCGAGGGTGAGCACGCCAAGCAAGGCGGATTTGGATGCCTGTGATTCGGGCTGGGGTGCGATCAGGGGCACGAGCATGGGGAAGTCGGTATCCTTGGGCTGAGAAACTACCAGGCCGGATTGCAGGCGCTCAAGCTGTTCCTTATCTGGCTGCCATTGGGCTAATTGTTCTCTGGGCAGGTTGCGAGATTTGCTCAGGCTGAAGAGCCTGTCGTCCCCTTGAAGAAAAACGGCCCCGTACTCGATGGCAAGCAACTCTGTGGTGCGATCGACCAGGGTGAGCAAGAGTTCATCGAGGTCGATGATGGTGCGCACTTCGCGAGCAAAGCCGGTGAAAGCCTGGCGGAAGTTGACTGTGGCGCGGAAGAAGCGGCGATCGACAACGCCCTGTATCCAACGATAGAGGGGTTGAAAGAGAACGAAAATGACGAGGGTGGAGATGGTGATGAAGATGGTGGACTGGTTGCCAGTGAGCTTCGTAAAGATGAACTGCAGGGCGATGACATCGATCAAATAGCCCAGGCCGATCACGGCGGTGAGGATGCCGTAAACCAGGGTACGGTTGATCAGGAAATCTACGTCCCACAGGCGGAAACGTTGAATGGAAATACTAATGGAGATGGGGATGAGCAACAGGGCAAGGGTGCTAATTGGCAGTGTGATCAGCTCGTACTGCAGGTGCGAGTAGGTCGAGCTGTTCATGGCAACGGCCACATAGGGCGGCACCAGGCGGGCCCAAAAGTAAATGGTTACGGCGGCAGTCAGACCGAGAACGGCCCACTTGGTCTGGCGACGTTGGAGGGGCGTGGAGGCGCGCAGATAGCGGTAAATTTGTGCAAAGATTCCGCTGCCGAACCACAGGCAGAGCACAACCACCAGACTGTAGACGCGCACACTTTGGGTAATCCGTCCTAATGTGCTGGTGTCGGAAACCAGCATGCGCATGATAAACTTGGCGGTGGGGGTGAGCGAAACAACATCGGCGTTTGAACCGGAAAGGAATGCCCAGGCGAGCAACCAAAAGCCCCATAGATAGGCCAACGGGCGCGTCCAGCGAGGGACAAAGTTTCCGGTAGGGAACAGGTAGAAGACCAAGAGGATGGAGCCCAGGCCGATGATTTGCAAAACTGTAATGGGAAGCGACCAGACTGGTGAGTAGATTCTCAGCGAGTTCAGTGGGGAGGAGTCGCCTTCGATGGATGTGATGGTGACGCCAAACGTGATCAGGGCCAGGGCGACGAAGATCGTCATCCAATCGTTCGATTTGTGTTTGAAGATGGCGACCGCGGTCAGTGAAAAGCCCAACACGAGGATCGAATCCAGGATGATTTCGTAAGCGATGTAGAAACTGACTGGCAGGTTGTGCTGCATGAGGGCAATGCGCAGTGAGATCGACATGCTGCTGCCAAGGTGGATGATGTGGTAGGGGATGGAAAGCGCAAACAGGCCCAGGCTGATAACCGCCAGTACAATCCAGCCCACACGCACGATGTGCAAGGTCGCGCCTTGTAACGGTTTGCGTTCGGGGGTGGCCAGAGCGGGCTGGTCTTCCTGTGCGGTTGGAACAGAATTCATTGGCATTATCCTACGCGATAAGAATGGCTGTCTAATTATATACGCATTGGGAAATAAAAGGTTGGATTTCAGCCGAAATAAAAAGCCCTCCGGTTCCGGAGGGCGGTTGGTCAGGGTTAGCCTTCGGAAGCTTTTTGAGCTGAATTTTGTAGAGCGCGGATGCCGTTGCGTACCTGCGTGAGAGATCGATCCATTTCCATTTCCAGGCGAGTAAGGGTTTCGATTACGTAATTATCTGCATCGCGGCGAGTCTGCTCGGCCTCTACACGCGCCTGCGAGATGACCTGTTCGGCGCGCGCCTGGGCTGCCTGGACGATGGCATCGCGCTCGACAAGCTGGTCGCTTTTTTCTCGTGCAATTGCCAGAGTGCGATTGGCTTCCTCTTGCGCCTGAGCGATGACGCGATCGCGCTGGGCCAAGATTTGCTGCGCTTTTTTGACTTCATCTGGGATGGCGACGCGCATTTGGTCGATAATATCCAGCATGCGATCTTCATCTACCATGACGTTATGGGTGAAGAAGAAAGGACGGCTTTGATTGAGGAGTTCTTCCAGCCGGTCAACAAGATGTAGGATATCCATAGATTCCCTCCCATCGCGGGCAGTGAAAAATATCAGGCTTGCTCGGGATGCACATGCACTTTAGTACTAGGTTACACGCAAAATGCAATTTCGTCAACGGTTACAGACAGATATACCCAGGTTTTTTATGATAAGTTGCAAGGTATAGGCCAAACATCTCAATCTCTCAGGGATGTGGTAGGCACTACCTGCTGGCCTTCGCCCAATTCCTTAAAACGGGTGCGCAAGATTTGCTCGACATGGTGCGGCACCATGCTGCTGATATCACCTCCGAGAGAGGCGATCTCGCGCACTGTAGAAGAAGAGAGAAATGTATGCTCTTCAGCAGTGATGAGAGCGACCATTTCGATGTTGGGCTTGAGGCGGTGGTTGGCAAGCGCCATGCGGAATTCGTATTCGAAATCGGAAAAGACGCGCAACCCACGAACGATCACCTGAGCATCGATGGCCTGGCAAAACTCCACTGTCAGCCCACTGTAGCCCATCACACTGATTTTTGGCGTGTGATCGAACGATTTGCGAACCAGATCGATGCGCGTTTCGGGCGATAGGAGCAAGCTCTTGAGCGGCTTGTCGTAAACAGCAATGATAATTTCATCGAACAGGCGTGCAGCGCGGCAGGCGATGTCGATGTGTCCGAAGTGGATCGGGTCGAAAGTTCCAGGAAATACGGCACGTACCATGAGATCTTCGTGATCGCCTTTCTAACTAATGTCGCCCTTGCCGCCTCTCCATGAGCGCTTGAGGGTTTCGGCCAGGAGGGCATACTCGGGTTGAGAGAGTTCGGGATCCTGTTCGAAGAGCGCCTGGGCATGCTGGCGGGCTTTCTCGATCAGGTGTACGTCGGTGATATTGGCAAGCTGCAGATCGGCGTAGCCCGACTGGCGCGTGCCCAGGAATTGACCGGGGCCGCGTTGTTCCAGGTCGCGCTCGGCGAGGATAAAACCATCGTTGGTTTCGGTCATGGCGCGCAGGCGGTCGTTCTCGGCCTGGTCTGGCGAGTCAGGGATGAGCAGGCAGTAGGCTTTGTCAGCGCCGCGGCCGACGCGACCGCGCAACTGGTGCAGCTGCGCCAGGCCAAAGCGATTGGCGCCTTCGATGAGCATGACCGTGGCGTTGGATACATCTACGCCAACTTCAACGACCGTTGTGGAAACCAGAATGTGGTAAGCGCCATCACGGAAGTCGGTCATTACCTGATCTTTTTCCTCGGGAGGCATGCGCCCGTGCAGCAGGCCAACCTTGAGTCTGGGGAAGATTTCACTTTGCAGGCGCTGCTGTTCTTCCACCGCGGCCAGGGTTTCGCTGTTTTCGCTTTCTTCGATCAGGGGATAGATAATGAAAGCCTGGCGTCCAAGCTCCACTTGGTTGCGGATCAAAACGTAAGATCGTTCGCGTTCGCGAGGCATGAGCACATGTGTGCTGACCGGCAAACGGCCTGGGGGCATTTCATCAATTACAGACAGATCCAGGTCACCGTACACGGTCAGGGCCAGAGAGCGCGGGATCGGAGTGGCGGTCATTACCATCAGGTGTGGATTATCGCCTTTGGAGCGCAAGGTGGCGCGTTGTTCAACGCCAAAGCGATGTTGCTCATCTACTACGGCAAGCTGCAGGTTGGCAAATGAGACGGGGTCTTCAAGCAGGGCGTGCGTGCCGATGATCACTTTGATGGAACCATCGCTCAGGCCCGCGAGTATCTCACGCTTCTCAGCTTCTGGGGTGGCGCCGATGAGCAGGCGGATTTGAGCAGGGTCGAGAGCGGGAGAAGCGGCCTGCGAACCGGTCTCGCTGGATGCATCTTGACCAGCCAGGAGTTTTTGCAGGTTGATATAATGCTGTTCTGCCAGAATACTGGTGGGGGCCATGAAGGCCGCCTGAGCCGCGTGAGAGGTGACGATGGCAATCGCCAGGGCAGCTACGGCGGTTTTCCCGGAGCCAACATCGCCCTGGATGAGACGATTCATGGGGAAGCCCGAGGCCAAATCCTGGCGTACATCTCTGAGGGTGTTCAACTGGGCATTGGTGAGGCTAAAGGGCAGGCGGTCTAGCTGGGCTTGCAGCCAATCATCTTCCACCGGATAGGGATGGGCGGTGCGCGCCTGCCAGGCGCGCTTTTGGCGGAGCGCACCTAGCTGGAGCAAAAAGATTTCATCGAAGGCCAGGCGATGGATCGCTCTTTCGAGATCGTCCCAAGAGTCGGGAAAGTGGATTTGCAGGAGCGCAGTGTACAAAGGTACCAGCTCGGCGGATTGGCGCAGCGCCTGAGGCAGAGGATCCTGGACGCGTCCCGCCCAATAGGAAACTACCTGGTGCATTTGCTGGCGCAACCAGCGCTGGGTGATCTTGGCAGTCAGCGGGTAGACCGGGACGATACGGTTAGTGCTGAGCTGTTGTTGTTCCAGGGGCTCCCATTCGGGATTGCTCATCACCAGGCGTCCCAAATACTGATCGGTTTTACCAGATAGAACGATCTGGTCGCCCGATTGTAAACTTTTGGCAATCCAGGGATTGAACCAGGTGACGCGCAGCGCGCCGCTGCCATCGCTGATGATCGCCTCGGTTAGCTTTAGCTGTCCGCCTTTCAAAGAACGCGTGGAAACGTTCTGAACAGTGCCTATGACGGTCACTTCTTCCCCATATTCCAGGCGGTTGATGGGTTTCATGCGCGTGTAGTCGTCATAACGACGAGGAAAATGGTAGAGCATGTCGCGCAGGGTACGGATGCCCAGGCGTTCCAGAGTCTGGGCATGGCGCGGGCCAATGCCATCCAATACGCTTACTGGCGCGTATAGCGCGGCTGGCTCGCCTGGCGAGCGCATTTCAACAGGAGCGGGGGAGGTGGGTTTGCGCCGGTGTAGAACCTCTTTCCTGGTAGAAGTTTCAGGGCCAGGCTGTTCGGGTAGATCCTCGGTTGGGGATTGGGGCGGGGGTTCCTGAAAATCAAATGCGAGGACGGGTAGATCGGAAAAGGAACGCTGCAGGCGCCGCCATAGGCCATCCAAGGCTTCTGCGCGTGATTTCGGCGTAAGGTGGGAATAGTCGCGGATGCGAGTGACTACAGCCTGGACAATTTCTTCGGGTAAGGCCTCAGCGCGGGCTTCGGCTTCCCAACGATCTAACATGCGTTCCAGTCCACCCATTACGGCGTGGTTGTCGTAACTGCGTTCGGCTTCAAGTTTGAAAAATTTATAGAGCTTATCTAGAGAAGGTTTCATTATATAACTGTTCTTGGTACGGCTGCAAAACCCAAGCCGTTTGGTCCAACGTGAGTGCCAATGATGGTGGTGACGTTGACAATCAATGGGGTCGTGGGCAGATCTGGGGCAAGATCTGCCAGAAACTGGCGAGCGTCGGCTTCTGCATTGGTATGAAGGATCGCCAGGCGCTCGAGAGCGTTCAGGCTGAGCAAAAACTGCATCAGACGCTTTACGCCGTTTTGGCGAGTGCGTGCTTCTCCTAAGCGGAGCACCTGCCCCTCACGCACTTCCAGGAAGGGTTTGACACGCAAGAGATTGCTGATTTGCGCGCGCGCCCAGGAGACGCGGCCACTGCGGCGCACGTATTCGAGGGTGTCCAGCATGGCGATGACGCGAATACGGCGGCGAACATCGTCGATCAAAGAGATGACTTTGTCGAAGGGCAGCCCGTGAGCAACTGCCTCGGCGGCTGCCAGCACCTGAAAGCCCAATCCCAGCGTGATCTGCTGGCTGTCGATCACCTGTACACGCTCTCCAAAGGCCTGCGCGGCGGCGCTGGCGGCGTTGTAAATGCCGCTGAGCAGACTGGCGGCGTGGATCGAGAGAATCCGATACGCGCCACCCTGGAGCAATTCCTCGTAGAGCTGTTGGTATGTGCCGGTGGAGGCGGTGGCAGTGGTGGGAGGGTTTTTCATCCAAGGGAGGCGCTCGTAGAATTCCTGGCGCGAGATATCTTTGTTGTCTTCGAGACTTTCCCCATCGATAATCAGCAGGTTGGGAACAACGTGGATATCGTAAGACTCGACCAAGCTGGTTGAAAGATCGGCTGTGCTATCGGTGACAATGGCTACTTTCATCTTGGCTAACCTGTTTGGCGATCAAGGCAATGCGGTGGGCAGGTGGATTTCATTCGATCGAGATAATGAAGTGGTAATGAGGCTGGCACCCTTCTTGAACTTCGATTTCCTGTTTGGGGTACAAAGCACGGACACGATCGGCAATCCGGAAAGCTTCTTTGCGGGAGATATCGGCGCCATAAAAGAGGGTAATCAGTTCGAAGTGATCGGCGTGGGCCTTTTTCAGCAGTTCAACGCAGGCTTCTTCCAGCGTCAGGGCGGAAATAACAATTTTGCCATTCAACAACCCAATCATCTGGCCTTCTTCAACTTGAACTCCATCAAGTTCAACGCTGCGAGTGGCGTAAGTGATCTCTCCGGTTTCGATTTCATCCAGGGAGTTGTTCATATCCTCAACCACCTCATCGAAATCGCCGTTTGGGATGAGACGCATGATGGCAGCCAATCCCTGGGGAACTGTACGGCTGGGGATCACGGCAACCTGTTTGACAGTCAACTCAGCGGATGTCCTGGCGGCTAAGATGATGTTCTTGTTATTGGGTAGAATGATAATTTTGTCGGTGGGCAGGTTCTCAAAGGCGTGGATGATTTCCTGTGTGCTGGGGTTCATGGTTTGCCCCCCCTCAACGATGGCAGCTACGCCCAGGCTGGCAAAGACTCGGGAGATGCCTTCACCTGGGGAGACGGCTACAACGGCAATTTGTCCGGGTTCTACCGGCATGAGAGCGGGCTTGCCGTCTTCACAAGCACCTTGATCTTGATCCATTTGGTCGATGAGGTTCTCGATGGCCACCTTGGTGACTGTGCCGAGGGTACGGGTGTAATCGATGGGGGCATACAATTTTTCGGTGGGTACGTGGATGTGCAGGCGGTAAATGCCCTCGCCTTCGCCAACCTGGATGGAAGTGCCCATTAACTCCAGCGAGCTATAAAAATCGATCAGGTCGAGTTGGTCATCGGGACGAAAGTCGACAATGACTTCGAAATCCTGGCCTGGTTCGATCGAATCCCGGGCGTTCTCAAAAACCATGTCGGCCAGGGGGCGGACTATGCCCACAGCCGTATCCAGGGATTGGCCATTGATGTATCGCAACATCCCATCCAGGATGAAGAACAACCCTTTGCCGCCTGAGTCGACCACGCCAGCATCTTTGAGAACGGGCAGCAGTTCGGGTGTATGCTGGACAGAGATGTCTGCTGCGGATACAACCATCTCTAACATGGCGATTGGGTGGTTGGCAGTCTTCAGGGCGGCGTCAGCGGCGGCGGCGACATCTTTTGCCACGGTCAGAATGGTGCCCTCTACCGGGCGCACAACGCCTTTATAGGCTGTGTCGCGGGCTTCGGCAAAAGCTTTTGCCAACAAAGGTAAATCGAGTTCCGGAATGTTATCGACGGCGCGGGCAAAACCACGCCACAACTGTGAAAGGATGACACCAGAATTCCCGCGAGCGCCCATCAACGCCCCGTGAGCAACAGCGTGAGCCATTTTGCCGAAATTGCGCTCTGACGAAGTCGCAATTTCATCAAAGGCGGCTTGCATGGTAAGAACCATGTTCGTGCCCGTATCACCATCGGGGACAGGGAAGACGTTGAGCGAATTGACAATTTGCTGGTTGGTTCGCAGCCAGGTCAGGCTGGCTTCTATCAGACGTTTGAGAGCCTGTCCATCGATGGTTTTACTATACAGCACTTCAGGTCGCTGGGCTGGTTGGGGGTCTGACAACATTAAGGGGACTCCTGACTCAAGATCGGGTAAATAACTGTATAGTTCAATCCAGATTGCTGATACGCAAGCCGCGGATATGAACGTTGATTGCTTTGATCGGCATCCCCAATGCCTTTTCGACATGGTAGCGGACGGTGCTACTGACACTGTCCGCCACGGATTTGATACGAGTGCCATACTCCACAATTATGTACAGGTCGATGTGGATATATTGGCCGTCGTAGCGAACTTCAATCCCATTGGTTGGGTCTTTTACGAGCACTTGAGTCAGATCGTCGACCAGATTCTTCGATGTCAGGCCAACAACGCCATACGATTCCAGCGCGGCGTGGTAAGCGATACAAGCTATGGCACGTGGTGAAACGTGGATGCTGCCAAGGGGGGTAGTTTCATCAGTCATAGGCTTCCTCAGTAAGTTGGCTGATTATACTGCAAAATTGTTGGAAAGTTGCTTGATAAGTCATGCGCTTTGTGGTAATATTGTCCGGCTATAATCCGGGCTGAATAAATCCGGCAATTACGAACACCGATCGGATCGGAAAGGAAGTTTTGAGATGGCGAAGTGTGCACACTGTGGTAAAAAGACGACTTTTGGTCGCAATCGTCCGTGGTCCAAGAAAGCTACGCCGCGGACCTTTCGCCCTAACCTGCAGACCATCAGCGTGATGGAGGGCGATCGCAAGGTTCGAAAGGTCTTATGCGCGAAATGCATCCGCACTCTGGTAAAGACCAAGTAAGCAATCAACGGTTGCAACTGGATTTATGGAAATCACGGCTCAGGCCGTGATTTCTGTTTAAGTATACTTTGCAATCATAACCGCGCCCATAACGGTTGGCAAGGGTCGATTCAAAGCGGCGGGTTTAGATGGTAGATCACCCAGAGCCAGAAAGGGATCAAGCCGCCCGCGGCAATCAGGGCCAGTAACGCCAGCAGCCAGGTAACCCAGTCGAATTTTTCAGCGGCGCGGCGAGGGACCACAACCAGGGGCGGTTCCAGATCGGGTTGGGGAAGACTCTGAGGTGGAAAAGGTTGATCTGCTGATGGCTGGACTCCAGCGGGCACCGCGCCAACTTTGTTTTGTACGGGCGATCCAGGGGTAGGAGTGGTTGGCCAAATGGCATATTGATTATAGTTGATTAGAACACGCCCCAATTGATCTGCGGTGCGATAGCGAGAGGTTGGCTCTTTGGAAAGAACTTTCAGGAGGATTTGCTCTAGCGGGGATGGAATGGCAGGGTTTAGCTGGCTGGGCGATGGCGGTGGGGTGTAGCGATGATGCTGGGCCAATTCCTGGGGAGTCGTTCCAGAAAATGGGAGTTGTCCGGTGAGCAACTCGAAAAGAATGACTCCTAGGGAATAGACATCGGAAGCGGGGGAAGGCGCTAACCCGGCAGCCTGTTCGGGTGAGAAATATTGTGGAGAGCCCCAAACGATATCACTGTGCTCGTCTTCTGAAATGGTCGCCAGGGCGCGGGCGATGCCGAAATCGAGCACTTTGAGATGGCTCTCGGGGGTCACCAGCAAGTTCTGAGGTTTGACATCGCAGTGAACGAGCCCGGCCCGATGAGCGTAGCCGATCCCGGCGCAGGCCTGTGAAATCAGGGCGATTGTTTCGGGAATCGAAAACCGTCCCTGTTGTTTGAGCAGGGTCTTCAGGTCGGTGCCGGGGACATATTCCATGACGATGTACGGCAAGTTAGGTCCGAGCCCCAGGTTCGCTTGTGAAACAACACCGAAGTCGTGTATGGTTACGATATTTGGGTGAGAAAGGTTGGCCGCGGAGCGAGCTTCCTGGCGGAAACGTTCGTGGAATTCGTGCGTGTTCGAGAAGTCGCTGCGCAAGATTTTGATAGCGACCATGCGCTCCAGCATGAGATCGTAGGCGCGATAAATGACCGCCATCCCTCCTGTGGCCAGGCGCTCTTCGATGCGATAACGATTGTTCAGCACGGATGCTTCGGGCATTTGGCAACCATTGTAGCAGGATATCTGGGGTTATTATACCAATTCCAATTTGTGGAAAATCGAGTAAAATCACCCCTGTGTTGTTCCCGGCGACGCGCGAATGAGAAAGAACGTGTCTACTTGAGCTTGGAGGTGTGAATGAAGAGAATCCTGGCGTACGTGCGAAAGCAGCCGGTCAGTGTGTTGTTGCTGGCGGCACCTGTAGCGATCCTGGCAGAGGTTTTCCATTGGGGGGAAATCCTGGTGTTTGCATTTTCGGCAATTGCTGTGATCCCGCTGGCGGGATACATTGGTGAGGCGACCGAGGCATTGGCGGTCTATACCGGGCCGCGCCTGGGCGGGCTATTGAACGCTACGCTGGGGAATGCGGCGGAACTAATCATCACCATTGTGGCTATCCGCGAAGGATTGTTAGAGCTGGTGAAAGCTTCAATTACGGGTTCGATCCTGGGAAATGTCTTGATGGTTTTGGGTATGTCGATGTTATTGGGGGGTCTGCGCAACGGCACTCAACGGTTCAGCCAGCGGCAGGCGGGCAATAACGCGATTTTGTTGGTACTGGCAGTGGTGGCCCTGGTGATCCCGTCTACGCTCAGCGGCTCGATTGGTCCTGAAAGCAGTACCCGGGTTGAGGCTTTGAGCCTGGGTGTGGCTGGAACGATGATCGTGTTGTATGGTTTGGGAATTTTATATAGCTTCAGAGTACAGCCGAGCCCACTGACTTCACATGCGGGTATGGATGGTGAGCTGACCTCGGACGCTGGCTCCGATGGCGGCGAGAAGCATTCGGCCTGGCCCCTGCGAACGGCGTTGATTGTGCTGGCGGCCTCAACGGTGGGAGTGGCTTATTTGAGCGAACTGCTGGTAGGCGCAGTAGAACCCGTGGTCGTTCGACTGGGGGTGTCCGAATTTTTCTTGGGAATCATCTTGATTCCCATCGTGGGCAATGTTGCCGAACACCTGGTGGCGGTCAAAGTGGCGATTCAGAATCAAATGGATTTGAGTGTGGAGATCGCAATCGCCTCCAGCTTGCAAATTGCGCTGTTTGTTGCACCGGTGCTGGTATTCGTCAGCCTGTTGATGGGCAATCCATTACAGTTGATTTTCAACCAGTTCGAGTTGTTGGCCTTGATCATCGGGGTCTTGATTACCGCATTGGTTTCTGCGGATGGTGAATCGAACTGGCTGGAAGGGGCCGAACTGCTGGCGGTGTATATCATTTTGGGATTGGCTTTCTTTTTGCTGCCTGTGTAGGAAGCCCGCATGTACGCACGTAGGAGGAGAAGCACACCTGCCTGGTTGAAAGGTTGTCTCAGCCCGTGGGTGATGCTTGGGGCGTTTCTGATCGGGATATTTCTATCCTGCCTGGTGTTGGGCTTGCTTTGGTCGACGCGCAAACCGCCGGTGGCTTCCGCGCAAGCCACGGCGATCCTAAACGTGATCAGCGCACCGACAGCTACGCAAGTGGTGCTTACGCCTACCTTAGAAGCCAGCGCAACGCTGCCTCCTGGCCCAGCGGTGGGAGATATCGAAGTTGGGGTGTACGTGCAAATCCTGGGGACTGGCGGAACGGGCCTGCGCTTGCGCGCAGAACCCGGATTGGAGGCTCAGGTGCTGATGGTGGGCAGCGAGGCTGAAGTATTCCGTGTTGAGGATGGCCCCCAGGAGGCAGATGGTTATACCTGGTGGCGCTTGATTGGGCCTTTCGATGAAACGCGTAATGGGTGGGCTGTTGCCAATTATCTGACTGTGGTGCAAGGGCCCTAGATTCTTTAGCGAGGTATTATGAGTTCTCTACGACCGACTGGAATAACAGCGGATCGCCAGAAAGGCGATCTGACCATCACCTGGAGCGATGGCCATACCAGCCTGTATCCGTTTTCGTTGTTGCGATATGGGTGCCCGTGTGCTGAATGCCGCGGGGGACACGAGCATATGGGTTCGGAACCGGACCCCGAAGTGTTTCACCAGCCCCTGGATGATACGCCTGCAACGCGCATCCAAAATGTGGAACTGGTGGGCAGTTATGCAATTACGATTACCTGGGAGGATGGCCACAATTACGGTATCTATAACTGGCATTACTTGCGGGCGCTGTGCCCTTGCCCGATTTGCCGGGGCGCGGTCGAGCATCATTGAGTCGGCAGTCAAATGCTGGAGCTGTCCAGAAGCAGGGCGAAGCGTGTCTATGGCGCTACAGGCGGCGTTAAGTGGACTGCTTCGACCCTACGGGTGGCAGTTGCCTGTCTTGAAATCGCCCTTTTTGAACAACCCCGAATAGTTTTATAGATAATCGCGCAGATTGTGTTCTACGGCATAGGCGGCGGCTTCGGCGCGGTTGCTGACGCCCAGCTTGGATAAAATGCTGCTGACATAGTTGCGTACGGTGCCTTCGCCCAGAAACAGCGCCTTGGCGATCTCGCGGTTGGTTTTCCCCTCGGAGACCAGGAGCAAAACGTGTCTCTCCTGCTGTGTAAGCGCGGAGAACGCTGAAGCTTCTTCCTCTTTAGCAGCTTTGCGCACTTCTTGAAAGATACGCTGCGTAACGGCGGGATCGAGCAGTGCTTCACCCCGCCCAACGGCTTCGATGGCGCGCACCAGATCCTCACCGCCGATTTGTTTTAGCACGTAACCTGCCGCGCCAGCGCGGATGGCTGAGAAGAGCATTTCATCCTCGGCATATGAAGTTAGCATGATGACTTTGGAATTGGGGAAACGCTCGGTGATCTCTTCGCAGGCTTCGATACCTGACCCTCCCGGCAGGCGAATATCCATCACAACTACATCGGGAGAATAAGCCTCGACGCGCTCGACAGCCTCGCGAGCAGTACTGGCTTCAGCAACTACCTCAAAATTAGGGTGGCGTTCCAGCAGGGCTTTTAGCCCCAGACGAACAACTTCGTGATCATCAACCAGCAGTATGCGTTGTTTAGTTGCCATATGTTTCTCCTTGGGGAAGTATAGCTGATTGTTTGCTGGGTGACAAGATTACCACGCAATGATATTTTTCGAATTTAAGTTGACAGGCGTTCCGTTTTGTTATAGACTTATAGCAGATTGTTACAAGGTCCGGGCTGGCATTCGGTTTCACCAGCGATAGATGGCACTTTCACTTAGCTCCAGGATTGCACCTGGGAATGGGAGTAGAAGCTGCTGTTGCCATTGGATATCGACCGGCGGAGTGTGTGTTTTTACATGCAAGTCCAACATCTGTTTGGATGGCGCGAGTTGTTTGCGCGCCGTGAGGCCCTCTGAAAAATGTTGCAGAGGGTTTTTTATTCTAAACCCTGGTCTGAGAATGGTTTGTGGAAGGAGGTGTGGGCAACTGCGATATACGATCCGATCTTTAAAAGATTCGAAGAATTAGGGAAATGTGTGACCTTTCGTTCAAGTGAGGAGTATGAGAGATGAAACACAAGATTCTGTGGAAGCTTTTTGCTTTCCTGGGGATGGTATCGCTCTTGTTGAGCGCTTGTGGACAGGCAGCCCAACCGGTACTCAAAATTGGGATCAATGCACCTCTTACCGGGGATATCCCCAAGGTAGGTGAAGGCACAAAGTATGCGGCTGAGATGTGGCTGGAAGATATCAATGCTGCCGGCGGGTTGGAGGTTGGCGGCAATAAATACCAGGTTCAGTTGGTGATCGAGGATAACGAGTCTAAAGCCGAGTCTGCTACGAAGGCCAATACCAAGTTGATCACGCAGGATGAAGTGCTGATCATTGTTGGTCCGCAGTCTTCCAAGCAAGCAGTGCCGGCAGGCGGCGTGGCGAATGATGATGAGACGCCAATGATCAGCCCCTGGTCCACCAATCCCAATACTACGAAGGACCGCCCGTGGGTTTTCCGATCCTGCTTCCTGGATCCTTTCCAGGGGCCTGTGGTGGCGAACTTCGTCAAGCAGGAGTTCGGTTTTACCAAGGCGGCTGTGTTGTATGATGTCGCCAGCGATTACCCGAAGGGCCTGGCAGAATATTTCAAGAAAGCCTGGGAAAACCTGTATGGCGCAGGCTCCGTGGTGGCGTATGAGAGCTTTACAACCAAGGATACCGATTTCAGCGCGCAATTGACCAAGATCAAGGAATCGGGCGCGGAGTTCCTGTTTACGCCGCAGTACTATAACGAAGTGGCTCTGATTGTGCAGCAGGCGCGCGAGTTGGGCTTCAATGCACCGATTGTGGGCAGTGATAGCTGGGGTTCGGCTGAATTGATGACCCTGTGCGGCGATGCTTGCAAGGGATTGTTCTTCAGCACGCACTATGCGGCGGCCGGGGCAACGGGCAAGACGAAGGAATTCATCGATCGCTACCAGACCAAGTACGGGTACGTTCCGGATGATGTCGGTGCGCTGACCTGGGACGCGATGCTGCTCGTCCAGCAGGCGATCCAAAGCTGCGGTAAAATCACTGGTGATATCAAGACAGACCGAAAGTGCGTCCGTGACGCTCTGGCAGGGATCAAGAATTTCGATGGAATCACCGGCAGAATGGATTTCACCCTGGGTAACGACCCGCTGAAATGTGCGGTGATCGTGAAGATCAATGATGCTGGCGAGTTCGAGTTCTACAAGCAGGTTTGCCCACCGGAGATGGGTGGATAGGTAGCCAGCAATCGGATTTGGTTCAAACGGTTACCTGATTGCACGAGGGCGAGTTTAGCGTGCAAAACTAAGCTCGCCCTCCTAAAGAAATAACAGGAGCGAACAACATGGTCTTCTTCCTGCAAAATGTGGTCAACGCACTGCAATGGGGCAGCTTTTACGCGTTGATTGCTCTGGGTTACTCCATGGTATATGGGGTGCTGCTGTTGTTCAACTTCGCACACGGCGATATTTTTATGGTGGGCGCGTATATCGGTTTCTTCGTGTCAACGGGCCTGCTGGCACTGGTGGCTCTGATCCATTTGGCCGCGCCCAGTTGGATTATCCTGGTGCTTACGATCTTGATTTCGATGTTCCTGACTTCTTTCGTTGGTATGGCTGTCGAGCGGGTGGGGTACCGGCCTTTGCGTAATGCCCCGCGCGCATCTGCTGCGATCACCGGATTGATGATTGGAATAATTTTGGAGACGGGGAACCTGGCATTGTTAGGCGCCAGCCGGTTGAGCTTCCCAACCCTAATCGAAACGACAACTTACCAGATCGGGGGAGTCAGCGTTACGAATAAGAAGATCATGATTGTAGCCATTTCTTTGCTGCTGATGTTTGCTTTGCACCAATTTGTACAACGGACAAAATGGGGTATGGCGATGCGGGCCATGGCATACGATTTTATGGTGGTGCCCTTGATGGGGGTGCCTTTGAATGCGATTGCGGCCCTGACTTTCGGTTTGGGTTCTGCACTGGCGGCCGCTGCAGGTGTTCTGTTTGGGGTTGCTTACCCGGTCCTAGATCCTTACATGGGGATCACTTTCGGTTGGAAGGCGTTCGTGGCGGCTATCCTGGGTGGGCGAGGCTCGATCCTGGGAGCTGCTCTGGCAGGCTTTTTATTGGGCTTTATTGAAATATTCGTGGCGACCATTTTCCCTTCTACGCTCAGAGATTTGATCGCATATTCGATTATTTTGCTCATTCTGGTTTTCCGCCCGTATGGGTTCTTTGGCGAAGCCCATACTGCCCAATTAAGGCTTTAGCTGGTGAGGAAAAGACATGGCAGCGACAAGCAATGGTTTTTCTGCAAGACGAGGAAGTGTCCGTACCTTATTGGCTAAGTGGTGGCAGCCGTTTGCCCAGGTGCCTCTTCTGGGCTGGCTGGCTGGCGCGTTGCTGGCTGTTTTGATCGAACAGATCATCGGACTACCATTTGCGAGGATTTTGGGTATGCCCAAGATCCCGGCATTGTTTGGGATTTTATTCATCTTGCAACAGCCGGTTTTGATTCCCAGTGCCCTGGGCTATGTTGTGGTGATTTACGTGCTTCCGATTGGCCTGGCAGCGCGTTTGCTCTGCGGCGTGTGGAATACTCTGGCAGCCAGGCTGATTGCAATCAGGCTGTGGGTTTCGGTGCTGGTCCATTTGTTTCTTTGTTATCTTATTTTGCAGATCTGGTGTGAAGTGAGCGACTATCGCTTACTGATAGTGCGCTTGATATTGATTGCGGTAATTTTTACGCTGAGCCTGAACATCGTGAACGGTTACATGGGCGAATTTTCCTGCTCGCACCCGGGTTTTATTGCTTTGGGAGCGTACGCAGCTTCGGTTTTCACAATCGTATTGTTCGTTGATGATAACCTGTTTGGCCCGGCGCTTTTACCGAAGATGATTGGCCCATTCTTGTTCCCGATCGCTTTGATCCTGGGAGGCTGTGCGGCAGCCCTGGGCGCCATTTTGATTGCGATCCCGTCTTTCCGTACACGCGGCGATTACCTGGCGATTATTTCCCTGGCTTTCTTGTTCATCGTGAAGAGCTTCTTCGAGAATCTGGAAATCTTGGGCGGTCCGCGCGGCATGGGCAGCCAGCCTGATTGGGCAACTTTGCCTGTGGTGTTCGTCGCGACGGTGTTAGCAATCTGGATTATTAATAATTTCGTTCGTTCTACATTAGGTAAGGCGCTCAACGCGGTCCGCGATGATGAAATTGCGGCGGGGGCTATGACGATCAATACTCGCCGGACGAAGATGATAGCGTTCTTGTTTGCGGCGTTTTGGGCTGGAGTGGCGGGCGGATTATTCGCGCATGTAATTCGCTATGTCAATCCAGGCACTTTCAGCATCCAGATGCTGGCAGAGGTGCTGGCGATGGTTTATTTCGGCGGCTTGAATTCGGTGGTGGGATCGATTGTGGGCGCGGTGAGCATCAACCTGCTCAGTGAGACTTTACGACCCCTGGAAATCTATAAGTGGATTATCATTCCGGTTTTGCTAATCCTGGTGATGATTTATCGTCCGACCGGGCTGATCGCCTTCAGGGAATTCGATGCGGCCAATCTGGTGCAGCCAAAGCAGAATGCACACGAGGAGGAAGGGTATGCCTCTACTGAAGGTTGAAAGCATGACCCATTACTTTGGGGGGTTGAGGGCTGTCTCTAACTATAATCTGAACGTCGAGCCAGGACAGCTCCGCGGGCTGATTGGGCCAAATGGAGCGGGGAAAACAACGATTTTCAACCTGATCACTGGTATCTACCGCCCAACGGAAGGGAGGATCACTTTCGGAGGACGCGAGATTGTTGGTCTCCAGCCATATGAGATCGCTGCTCTGGGCCTGGCCCGGACTTTCCAGAATCTGCGCCTGTGGCGGCATATGACGGTGCTCGAGCATGTAAAAGTGGCGCGTTATTCGAAGATTGATTATGGCCTGGCGGGGGCTTTCTTTGGAACGCCAAAACGGAATGAGGAAGAAAGAACGAGCGAAAAAATTGCTCGAGAATTGTTGGAACTCGTGGGTGTAGCAGGTCTGGCGGACCAGATTGTAACCAACTTGCCTTATGGAGCGCAACGCCGGGTTGAGCTGGCCAGGGCGCTGGCGATCGAGCCGCAGGTCCTTTTCCTGGATGAGCCCACTGCGGGGATGAACCCAGAAGAATTAATCCAGATGATGGAGATTGTGCGTCGTGTTCATAGCCAACTAGGGATGGCTATTTTTCTCATCGAACACCGGATGAAAATGGTGATGGATCTTTGCCAGGTGATTCAGACGCTTGTCTTTGGTGAGGTGGTTGCGGAAGGGACACCCGAGGAAATACGCAACAACCCGGTTGTCATCGATGCGTATCTGGGCAAGGAGGTAGAGACCTGATGTTGCTTTCAGTTGAGAACCTTGAGGTTTCTTACGGCAGAATCAAAGCTCTGCATGGGATTAGTTTCGAGGTAGATGAGGGCGAGATTGTGTGCATCATTGGGGCCAACGGGGCAGGCAAGAGCACAACGTTGAGGGCAGTATCGCGATTGGTAACGGCAGACCCAAGCAGCCGACTGCGTTTTATGGGAGTGGACTTATCGAAATATTCTGCGGACAAAGTGGTCAGTGAGTTGGGGATTTCTCACGTGCCCGAGGGGCGGCGCCTGTTTGGTAATTTGACGGTGCTTGAGAACCTGCGGCTGGCTACTTTTGCTCGAAAGGATACTCAGCAGATTGAACGTGATCTGGAGCGAGTGTTTTCTATTTTCCATAGGCTGAAGGAGCGCATCAGCCAGAAAGCGGGCACATTGAGCGGCGGTGAGCAGCAAATGTTGGCCGTGGGCAGGGCACTGATGAGCGGCAGGAAGGTGATGTTGTTAGATGAGCCATCCATGGGACTCGCGCCGCTACTGATGAAAGCTGTTTTTGATGCGCTCAAGGAGATCAACCAGGAGGGGACAACGATACTCCTGGTAGAACAGAATGCCCGCATGGCATTGCAGTTCGCACAGCGTGGTTATGTATTGGAAAGCGGGAATTTGGTGCTGCAAGGCGCGTCTCAGGAGCTGCTCGTAAATCCTGATGTGAAGAGAGCTTACCTGGGCGGTTAGCCGGTATCCTTTGCCAACCGATCTGCGCGTGTAGAGCCCAGCCTGTTCTTCGCCGGGCTCTTTTGGCCTGAGGATCAGTCGGAATTGAGATAAAGACGCGGCACGCGTGATCCGATGCCGCAGGTGACTTCGTAGTTGATAGTATGCCAATGCCGGGCAACCTGTTCGGCGCTTAAGTGCTCTTGCCCCTGGAAGCCGATCAACACGACCTCATCGCCGGCTTTGGCCTCGGGAACCTGATCCAGTTGTAGCATGATCTGATCCATGCACACCCGGCCGATCACGAGGACCCTGCACCCGCCGACGAGCGCCTGGTTGCCTGATGTGCGCCTGAAACCATCGGCGTAGCCGACCGGGACTGTGCCAATACGCTCTTGTACCTTTTGGGTAACGTACTCATGCCCGTAGCTGACGCCGCGCCCGGCGGGCAAGGTTTTTACCTGGCTGAGCACGGTTTTCCAGGTGAGGGCCGGACGGAAATCAGCCGGCAGGGGGCATTCGGCGGACGGGTGCAGCCCGTACATGGCGATGCCGAGGCGCACCATGTCGAAGCTGGCGCTGGAACGCGTCAGGCTGGCGGCTGAATTGGCGGCATGCACCAGAGATGGATGGATGGCGAGTTCATCCAGGTTTTTCAGGACCTGCAGAAAGCGAGATGCTTGCAAGTCGGTTGTAGTCGGGTCGGTTTCATCGGCGCGAGCGAAATGGGTGAACAGGCCCTCGAAGAGTACAGCCGGCGTATGCGCCAGCAGGCTGGCGAGTCCGGATGCGGTACCTGGCTGTACGCCCAGACGGCTCATGCCAGTATCTACTTTCAGGTGCAGCCTGGCTTTACTCCCAATGCGAGCGGCGATGGAAGCGGCCTGCTCGATTTGCTCCTGGCTCCATACGGTGATCGAAAATTGGTTTTGGATGGCCGGCTGTACCTGAGCGGGAGGAATGTAACCCAGGAGCAGAATTGGGCATTCAAGCCCGGCCTGGCGCAGTTCCAGGGCTTCTTCGATGCGAGCAACGCTGAGCCAGGTCGCGCCAGCGCGCAAGGCAGCCCGGGCCACTGGCAAAGCTCCGTGACCGTAGGCATTGGCTTTGACGATTGCCATTACCTGAACGTTGGTGTGAGCCTTTGTCAGGCGGACATTGTTTTCGATGGCTGCCAGATCTACTTCTGCCCAGGTAGATAAGGCCTGATGCGCGTTCATACAAGTTGAAGGGAATTGGCCGACCGCTTCCGGCGATTTGGCTAGGTGTCTGAGTCTTCAGTTAAACGCTGGCGGCGGAAATCCACGAAACGGTAGCCGACCCCACGTTCAGTGAGAATATACTTGGGATTAGCAGGATCTTGCTCCAGTTTCTTGCGCAGGTAATTGATGTACAGCCGCACATAGTGGGGTTCGTCACGATACTCATAACCCCAAACTTTGGCCAGGAGTTGATCGTGTGAGATTACCCAGCCAGCGTTTTGTACCAGATGATACAGCAGACGGTATTCGGTCGGCCGGAGTTGAACCAACTTGCCATCTACCCATACTTCGCGCCGGTCGAAATCCAGCTTGAGGTGCTCGTCGACTTCGATGGGACCATGGGTGCTGACGCTGGTTGTCTCGGTGCGCCTGAGCACAGCCCGCACCCGGCTGACCAGTTCTCTTGGGCTAAAAGGCTTGGTAATGTAATCATCGGCGCCCAGTTCTAAGCCGCGGACGCGGTCATCCTCTTCGCCTTTTGCAGTCAGCATGATTACAGGCACTGAACTGACTTCGCGGATGATCTTGAGTACTTCGAAGCCGTCCAGGTCGGGCATCATCACATCGAGGAGAACCAGGTCGGGCAGGTTACTGCGAACTTTGTTGATCGCCTGTGAGCCATTATAGGCTTCGATGACGCGAAAACCGTCATGTTCCAGGTTGAGACGGATGAAACGCACCATGCGTTCTTCATCATCGACTACCAGGATGCGCCGATCTTTGAGGCGGTTGTCCATATTGAGTGTCACTCCCGTATGCTACTCACTCACGCACGAAGCCGATGATGGCTTCTTCCTCTTCAGAAGTAATCACCTCGATGAAGTTGAGTTTTTCGACAGGCCAATAAACCATGACGGCATTGTCTGCCAGGTAATGCAAATCTTTGCCATCTACACGGCGAGGGTTTCTTACCACCACCATGGTATCGGTTACGGTCGGAAGCTCTTCAACTTCGCCGGCAACCGGGTCAGTGTTTTGGATGTGAAGGATCAGTGTATGTGGCATGGATCAGCCTCCGTTCTCTTTCGCTTGAAACAGCACCTGGATTTTGAGCTTTCCCAAAGTGAGAATATCACCATTTCTGAGGGGATTGGGGATATGGGATGAGATTTTACGCCCATTCACTCGAGTGCCATTTGCAGAACCCAAATCGGTGATGGAGACAGCCGTTTCTCCGACTTTAATGGCCGCATGCATGCGCGAAACGCCAGCTTCGTAGGCTTTATAGGGGGATAGATCAATATCCGGGAGGACTGGCTGCCCCTCGCTGACACGGCCCAGGGTAAGCTCATCGAAACTGGTCAGTTCGAGTACATCCCCACTATTGACAATATTCAAAGTGACTTTACCCTTCAAAGTGCCTGAAGTTGAGCGCTCAAGGGGTTCCTGGGTTTTGGGCTCTCGAAGCGATTGGGGGAAATCTTTTGTGGATACCTGTTTTATGACTGAAGTTGGGATGCCTTCATCAAAAATTAATTGCGCGCCGCATTCGCTGCAAAACAGGGCGCCAACCATTTCTTTGTGAAGACAATTGTGACACAGAATCATAAATTTTCGCTTTCCGTGGATTCTGGTAAAAGCAATGAGCGCGTGCCGTATTTTATTCTTTTCTCGCCTTCTGGGCTGAATGCGTGGGTGCGCTGGATGCGTTCGGCTTCGATCAGGGCAGTTTGAGCCAGTTCGCGCTCGCCTACTGAAATCAACTGGGTTGCCAGGCGCTGTAAGCGCAGGCTGGCTTCTTGAACGTTGCCGGCGTTAACATCTCTGCGGGCTTTTTCCTGCATTTTATACAAGGTGATCTGCGATAGAGCGTGAAAGATGGGTTGTGGCGGCAGGTCGGTGGCTTGTGTATCACCGGTCAACCGGGTGATTTGGAACGGAATTTTACTGGATAGCATTGCGGTAGCGATTGGCTGAAAAGCCAACTCGCCATAGGCAATTTTGACTCGGGTGGTATCTTCAGGTATTGGCTCGATGATGAATTCCAGTAAGATAGATAGCTTAGCATCTTTAGGAATACTGCCCAGGTGTATTTGATGCCCGGTGGGCAAAGTTGCTGCATCAGGTTGTAATCTGAAGACCGATTGCAAGGATGCACTTGAATCAACCTTTAGATTTAAACTCACCTGTTCGGCAAAGATTCGGCTGAGTTGGGAGAATTTATCATTGAGAAAATTGCGGATATCTTTGTTGTTATAGATGTAATTGCTGGTGCCGCCGGTGCGGCTGGCGAGTTCATCCAGAAACGCATCGTTCCATTCGGTGCCCATCCCCAGGCCATGTATGTGAATACCCTCGCGGGCGGCTGCATTGGCTAATTTGAGGCAGGCTTCTTCATCTCCGTAGGTACGGCCATCGGTCAGCAGAATCATATGGTTGATGAAGGTTTTATTGGCGTAGCGACGAGTTTCGGAAAAACCAGCTTCGAGGCCTCGAAATATTTCGGTTCCCCCTCCAGATTTGAGCATGTGGATCTGGGTTTCTACAGAACTACGATCCATGCTATGGCCGGCAGGCAAGATTATGTCTGCTCTGTCGCTGAAGGCTATTATCGAAAGCGTGTCGTTCGGTTTTAGCTGGCGGATCAGTTCAATAGCTGCTGATTTTACCATGTCCATACGTTCCCCCTGCATGGAAGTCGAGCGATCAATGATCAGGGAGAGGTTGATAGGGGGCGTTTTGGAATGGGCTTGAGTTTTGACGGGCACGAAGTCCAATAACACGTAAAGCAGTTGATTCTCTTCGATGATGGGTAATGCTGAACGGCTGTAGAGCATTTCCAGGGTCAGAAGGGATTGGGTCTGGGCTATCAGTTCTTGATCGTAGGCGGCGTGCTTTTTGTGATCTGCCAGAGTCTCATAAGCCTGCTGGATGCGCATGAACATCTCGCTGGCGCCAGTTTCTTTATTCACATCCGGATGCAGTTGTCGCGCTGCCTTGTGATAGGCGCGACGAATTTCCTCCAGCGTTGCATCTGGCGGTAATCCGAGCAGATCGTAAAAGCTTGCCTGAGTCATGCGTTTATGCGGGCACTTGGATGATAATGGCAGTGATGTTGTCTGGCCCACCGGCTTCGTTGGCCGCATCGATCAGCTTTTGTGTAGCTATTTGAGGGTTCGGGGCCGTAGTTACAATGTGGGCGATTTCGTCTTCGGAGATAACACCCCAGAGGCCATCGGAACAGAGCAAAAGGTATCCGCTTTTGGGCAAGGGGAGAGTGTTGGTATCTGGTGAGAAGGGCTCGCCCTGGCCGAGTGCACGGTATAGGACGTTGCGTTGAGGGTGGACAGCGGCTTCATCGGCGGAAAGTTGCCCCAATTCCATCATGCGCATGACCAGGGAGTGATCGCGCGTGAGAACGTTCATCTCTCCCTGGGGAGAAATGGCATAGGCACGACTATCCCCAACATGAGCGATGGTCATTTGATCATCCAGAATGAGGATAGCAGTCATGGTGGTCCCGCCCCCGGGTGCATGTTTCGTGATGACACGATGGGCTTCTTGAACGCCTTCTTGCATAATTTCTTGGATGGAGTCGTCAGGGGCTATGGGCTTAGGGCTGAGCAGTGAGATTAGAACCTTACGGATGATATAGCTACCAACGGCGCGTACGGCCAATCCACTGGCGATTTCACCGTGTTTGTGGCCTCCCATCCCATCGGCGACGATGTACAAGCCGATGGGGATGCGGGTGTGATCGCTGGCCAAATTGGTTGTGAGGGTGAGCAGGGCATCTTCGTTATGATCGCGCTGAACACCTGCCGATTGTGAACAACCAACAACAAACTGCTGAACTTCCAGTTGAGGGCGGCTATCTGGCGTTACGTCTTCCTCAGCGGTTGGCTTGCTTAGCGGAACGGTTGGGATGTCTTCAGTAGCAGATCTACGCAGGCGAAATAATTTTTTCAATAAGGGTGCCAAAGGATACCTTCCTGTTGAAGGGTGGGTCAGGCCATCAGAGCGTAAATTTTGTGATCCGTTGAGCCCACATAAATCATATCATCTAATGCTGCTGGTGTACCTGTGATAGGCCCTTCTGTCTTGAATTTCCAACGCAATCTCCCGGTGCGATATTCCAGGCAATACAGGTAGCCGTCCACTGAACCACAATAAAGTGAGTCTTTGTAGATTATGGGAGAGCCAGTGACCTGGTGTTGTGTATTGTAACGCCAAATTTCCTTAGATGAGTTTGCATCGATACAATAGATGGCACCGTCGATTGCGCCAGTGAATAGAAATTTGTCTTCCACACAGGGTGATGAGATGGATGGTTTGCCGATCCAAAATCGCCAAATAACCCAACCTGTAATGGTGTTTAGAGCGTAAACTGTGGAATCGACTGAGCCGAAGTATACAACACCCTGCGAGATCACAGGTGAGGCGGTGATGGCTCGCTTGGCCCGGAAACGCCACTTGACCGCTCCGGCAAAATCGAGGCAGAAAAAGTCGCCTGCTTCTGAGCCAAAGAAGACAAGATCTTGACTCACGACAGGTGTGGAACGGATTGGAGAACCGCAATCCACTTTCCAGACCTCCCGCCCGGTCACCGTGTGAACGACATGCACATGACCGTCATCTGAGCCAATGAAAATATGGCCTTCACTGATTTGGGGGGAGGAGCGGATTGGGCCCTTGGTGTAATAGGTCCAATTGAGTTTCCCATTGCGCAGAAAAAGAGCATGTAAGCGGAAATCTTCGGAGCCAAAGAAGATGTTGTTTTCCAGGGCAGCCGGCCGGCTAACGATACCGCCATCGGTTGGGTATTTCCACATGAAGGAGCCATCTTTTGCATCCAAGGCGTAAAGGTTATTGTCATAACAGCCGGTGTAAATGACGTTATGATGGCAAAGAAGGCTGCCGCGAACCTCATCTTCGCACTCGAATTGCCAGACGGGCCGAATATTTTCACTGCTTCCGGAACTGATCACAGTCGCTACTGAGATATGAGGCAGAATGCCGGTGCTGCGAGCGACTGCCACCAGGGCATCACGCATTTCTGAGGCAGTCTGGTAACGATCTTCGGGGTTGTACTGCAGGGCTTTGTTGATGATTTGCTCAAGCTCAGGATAAACGCTGGGGTTGATGCGCCGAACGGGGCGCTCGCCAAAAGAGAACGGCGGTTCCAAGCGTGGGTCGCGGCGGGAAAGTGCATGGTGTAACGTTGCCCCCAGCGAATAGAGGTCCGCCACCGGAGAGGCTTCGCCCCGGTACTGCTCGGGCGGCGAATAGCCCTCTGTGCCGACCATGGTGCCTTTCTGCCCAAATTGGAAGTGTTTGGCGATGCCGAAATCTACCAGCACGGCGTGATCCTGAACGTTGATCATCACGTTGGAGGGTTTCATATCCCGAAAGATGATCGTTTCGGGTTTGTGCGAGTGCAGGTAGTTGAGCACATCGCACAATTCAATGGCCCAGCGTATCGCGCGCTCGACCGAAATGAAGTCGGTGCTGCTGTTAATGAGCGCTTCCAGGTCTTGCCCGGAGATGTATTCTTCTACCAGGTAGGAGCGTTCATTGAGGGAGAAGTAATCGTAGATGCGCGGAATGGCGCGATGATCGAGGGATGCCAATAAGTTAGCCTCGCGCTCGAAGTTGTGGACGATGGTGCTGCGCACGACCGGATCCATGGCGCGATTCACCATTTCTTTGACGGCAACGACTTTAACAACATTGGGAAAGTGCATGTCGCGGGCGCGATAGACAGCGCCCATACCACCGATGCCGAGAACGCCTTGGATCAGATAGCGTTCCTCTAGCATCGCTCCGGCCTGTAACTGCTGGCTGTAGCCTTTGTCGTCAGGTTCTAGGCTCTGTGTAATCTGTTGGGTTTCCACAATTTATCCTTTAATAACACCTACTTTTGAGGAAACACGGAGCGTGCTTTGCCCAGCATTTACTACTTTCGGTGGTCGTATCGTTTGCCCAGAATACTATTATAGTCAGCAAAGGGCGAAACTGCAAATAGGAAATGGGTCTAATCTCCTTTAGCGCCAGTCTTCTTCAGGCTCTGGCTTGTTATCCAGGATGGCTTCCAGGCGAGCTATGACATCATCGGTCAGAGCGGGAACGAACTGCAAGGTGCGCATGTTCTCGGTGACCTGGGAAGCGCGAGATGCGCCTGTGATGACTGTGCTGACATTGGGGTTCTTGAGGCACCAGGCGATAGCCAGTTGGGCCATCGTGCAGCCCAATTCTTGGGCGATGGGCTGCATTTGCCGGACCTTCTCGAGGTTGCGCTGGCTTTCCTGGCTCTCGAATTGTTCTCGCAGCCAGGCATAGCCTTTGAGGGTTATGCGCGTATCCTGGGGTATGCCATCATTGTACTTGCCGGTGAGCAATCCGCTGGCAAGCGGGCTCCAGATCGTGGTGCCCAAACCAATGGTTTTGTATAGAGACGCATATTCGACTTCGACGCGCTGGCGGTGGAACATATTGTATTGGGGTTGTTCCATCAGCGGCGGGACGAGATGCTCGCGACGAGCAATGCCGTAAGCTTCCATGATCTGTCGAGCGCTCCACTCGCTGGTGCCCCAGTACAACGCTTTCCCCTGGTTGATCACCTGGTTCATCGCCCAAACGGTCTCTTCGATGGGCGTGTTTAGATCGGGGCGATGGCAGAAGATCAGGTCAACATAATCCAACTGTAAGCGGCGGAGGGCGGCATGGGTGCCCTCGAAAATGTGTTTGCGGGAAAGGCCGGAGTCATTCGGACCTTCGCCTCCCCAGAAAATTTTGGTAGAGATGACTAAATCAGAGCGCTTCCAGCCAACTTTCTTGATGACATTGCCCATAACGATTTCGGCGTTGCCACTGGCGTAAGCTTCGGCATTATCGAAAAAGTTCACGCCGGCTTCAAAAGCGGCGGTCATACACTCGGTGGCGATGTCTTCGCCTACCTGCCCTCCATAGGTTACCCAGGCCCCCAAAGATAAAGCAGATACTTGCAGTCCGGAATTGCCTAAAAAACGATATTCCATGCTATCAACTCCTCTGAATCAGAAAGGGTGGTAAGGATTATATCATCTCGGATAGCAATTGATTTTGAATCGGGGTAAAGCGGCCGCAACTTTGTGCTGCGGCTGTCTATGCTCCAGTGGATGGGCTCGGAATTGTGATCGAGTGGGTAAAGCAAAGCTGTGTGCAAATCCGGATTGCAAAGGTTGCTGGAAAAGGATCAGGTTTCCTGGTTGTGTTTTTTAAGGACAATTTGCTGGCTGGCCCTGGCTGCCAGCTCAGGTGTAGAAGCAGCCAGGGTGGGGAAGCTGTGAGCGGCGTAGTTCTGACCCAATTGGATGGGGAAAGGGCGGGACCCATCCAGGGTTTGCAAAATTCCCCCGGCTTCTTGCACCAATAGCCAGGGCGCGGCAATGTCCCACATCTTGGGTGTGGCTTCGAAGCCCAGAACGGCAGCGCCACGCGCGACCATGCACAAACTGTAGGCGGCTGACCCGAGGATGCGAGCTTTATAGGGAATTTTCACCTGGTAATGGCGGAAGGTGCGCGAGCAGCAGGCGAAGAAGGAGAAGGGGCGTTGGGGATCGGGCGGTTGTACATGAAGCGGCTGCCCATTCAGAAAAGCGCCCTGTCCCCGCTGGGCAGTGTATAACTCATCTACAACCGGGAAGTACATCGCCGCGGTTTCAGGTAAGCCAGAGACCAGCCGGGCCAGTAAAACTCCCCAGATGTGCAGCCCTAGGGCAAAATTTGAGGTTCCATCCAGGGGATCGATGACCCAGACGGCCTGTGAGAATGGGCCTGTGTCTCCAGTATAGGCGGGTTGCAGCTCTTCGCTCAGTAATTGATCGTTGGGAAATTGCTCCTGAATCGCGGCGGCGATCAAACGATCGGTAGCCACGTCTGCCTCGGTTACCGCCGAGCAATCCGGCTTCACACTGGCCATCGAGCCCGTGGTCTGAAATTTATCCAGCAAGAACGCTCCGGCGCGGCGGGCAAGTTGTGTGGCAAAAGCCAGGGGTTGCACAGGATTTACTCCGAAGTGATCAATTCGAGGTAGTCTTTGGTAACTCTTTCCTGGGAAACCGCACCCAGGTATTGGATCAGAGTGGTGGCTACCTGGGCTTTGTGGTCCGCGTCGCGGCGGCTCCAGGTGCGGCTTTTTACCTCCAGGAAATAGCCCAGGTCCGGCTGGTCGACTCGGTCCAGATTGATGAAAAATTCGGTACCCTGGAAGAGCACACGCCAGCGCAGGCGGTCTTTCTCGATCGAGGCCTCGCGGTTGGGTTTGAAATACTCGCGGTAGAAGCGCAGGCTATGCGTGGCCTGGGCGATGAAGCGGCTGCGCGAGAGTAAGACATCGCTGGGGAACTGATATTCTCGGGCTGGGCCGATCAGGGTCAGGCGGTAGCGCACTTTACTGGCTTGTTGGTTGTTGTCGACGAATTCATCCTCGCGATAGCGCAGGGTGCCCTGTTTGGGATCGGTGAAGAGGAAATAGGTGTCGAATTCGTGGTAATGACGATGGTACAAGATTTCAATTGCCGAGCTCTGTAAGGCTTGCAGCACTGGCTCTGGATCATCGATACGAACTTTGGCCTGAACTTCGAAACTCTCCTCTTCCATTGCGCCGCCAATGGCGATGAGCTTGGAAAGCACAGATTTCTCACGTTGGAGGAGGAACGTGTCAATTTGATGAGCGTATTCTTCGGCGCGCGCCAGCAACTCATCTGGCTCCAGGGTGAGGAATTGACGATCGCGCATCAGCCAGCGCCCATTGACCATCACGTCGTTAACGTCACTCGATTTGGTAGCATAAACTAACTGGGCGTAGATGCCGTTGGGGTCACGGTGGAAGCGGGGGGTGTTATGCAGGTTGTGGGTGTCAACGAGGATCAAATCGGCGCGTTTGCCAGGTTCGAGGGAGCCAGTGATGTGCCCCAGGTGGAGGGCCTGAGCCCCCAGGCGCGTGGCCATGAGCAAGGCGGTTTGAGCCGGTAGCGCAGTGGGATCGCCGGTAACGCTTTTGGCGAGGAAGGCAGCCAGGCGCATCTCTTCGAACATATCCAGATCGTTGTTCGAGGCTGGCCCATCGGTGCCGATGCCAACGTTCAGGCCGATTTCTAGCATTTTGCTGACCGGCGCAAAGCCGGATGCCAATTTGAGGTTGGAGGAAGGGTTGTGGACAACGCCAGCGCCGTGATGCAACAAGGTGAGCATCTCGCCATCGTCTATGTGCACACAATGCGCAGCGACTACTTTTGCATCGAACAGGTTGTGTTTTTTGACGTAGGGCACAACTGGCATGCCGTGTTCCGTGCGCGAGCTCTCTGCCTCTTGGGCGGTTTCAGCAATGTGCGTGAGCAGGGGAACGTCGAATTCGGCGGCCAGGGCGGCGGAGGCGCGCAAGATTTCTTCGGTGCAGGTGTATGGGGCATGGGGGGCGACAGAGGGTATGATGAGGGGATGTTTGCACCAGCGCTGGATGAAATCTCTGGCGGAGGCGAGGGATTCTTCGAAGAAACGGGCATCTGGAGCTGGAAATTTGAGGACAGTTTGCCCGCAAACGGCTCGCAGGCCGACATCGGCTGTCGCCTGAGCGACATCTTCCTCAAAGTAGTACATATCTGCGAAGCAGGTAACGCCCGATCGAATTGATTCCAGGCAGGCGATTTGGGTGCCCAGGCGCACGAATTCCGGGGAAACGAACTCGCGCTCGACGGGCATCATGTAGCCTAGAAGCCAGACATCCAGGCGTAAATCGTCGGCAATGCCACGCAGCAAGGTCATTGGCACGTGGGTGTGCGCGTTGATCAAGCCAGGCAAGAGGACTTTGCCGCCGCAGTCGATGATTTCTGTGGGGGAGAAATCTTTTTGCAAAGTATCCTGCGGACCAACGGCCAGGATGGTATCGCCTCGTATGGCCAACGCTCCCGGCTCGTAAAGCCGCAGGTCCTGATCCATGGTCAGGATGAGTGCATTGGTAAGTAAGAGATCGGCATTCTTGGTCATATAATTCTCGAAATGGGATAGATAGCTGGCGTTACAATCTTCTCAATTGATCCAGGCTGTGGTGCAGAGCCCAACGAGGGGCATATTCAGGAGGCCCGCCATAAGGCCGGGTGAGCTGCTGCTGCCGGTCTGGGGTGATCAGAACCATGCGGACATCCTGTCTCTCAGGGCCCGGATAGATGGCGACTCCCAGGCAAACATCTACCTGGCGAGACTGCAAGTAAGCATTGGTGAGCTCCAGCAATTCTTCGGGAGTTGGCAGGCTGGTGAGCACTTCACCCCCGCGAAAGGCAGCGCTCGAAGCTGCACCCTGGTTATAAGTGCTGCTGGCTAAGCGCTGGATCAATTCTCCCCCCAGCCCTGCTTCAATCACTGCTAAAGTCCAGCCTTGTTTTTGAACGGCCTGTAAGGCAACATCTTCCAGGGTTTCCTGGTCTGCGCCGTAGATCCAGGAGCCTAAACGCGCCTGCACTTCCTTTTCCATCTTTTGGATCAGTTTATCGGCTTCTATTTCCGAATCTGCTTTGGCTGTAATGCGCACATCTACCTGGCCGGAATGCGCTGCCAGGCCGAGGGTGGGATTACTGAGTGTTTCAAGGTCGCCAATCAGTTCATCGATTTGGGATTCGCCAACGCCGGCTGTGTGCAGGACGCGGGCTTTGATGATGCCGGTTAACTCGTATCGCTGGCGCAAATAGGGTAGAACGGCGTTCTCCATCAAGTATTCCATTTCGCGTGGCACCCCTGGCAGGGAGATGATCGCATGTGCGTTGGTTTCCATGATAAAAGCAGGGGCGGTGCCGACTGGGTTCTCAACTGCCAGGGCGCCCTGAGGAACGTATGCCTGGCGTTTATTGTTCTCGGTGGGCTGGCGGCCGAAGCGCTGAAAGCGTGACTGAATCTGTTCCCACAGCTCCGGTCGAAATTCGGTGGATACACCCAGGGCCAGGGCAACGGCTTCTCGGGTAGGGTCATCGACTGTTGGCCCCAGGCCGCCAGTCGTCAGGATAATTTCGCAGCGTTCCATGGCCTGTTGGATGGCCTGGGCAATGCGCCGGGCGTTATCGCCCACGGTTGTTTTTCGGTAAAGGTCAATTCCAGCGTCACGTAGCTGGCGGGCGAGATAACGGGCGTTGGTGTCGATGATCTCGCCGAGTAGAATTTCAGTTCCGATGGTAAGGATTTCAGCGGAGGGCATTATTTCTCCAAAAAAATGGGTTTGAGAGGTAAAAAAGAGTGCAGGGAGGGATGCTCTGCACCTGCACTCTTGTTGCCAGTAATTTAGATGTGATTGGTCGGCAGGGTTCACTCAGGCGATCATCATGCTACGTACATCTGGCCGGTCGAGGCGAAGCAGGAGGTATGTTGAGAGTCCAATACTTAGCACACTGACAAGAATGTAGACAATATCCAGTTGCCCCTGATTGGTTTGGGCATGAGGGAACAACATCATCAATCTTACAATGACGTTGATGCCCTGGATGAAGATGGTGAGGGTCAACGCGGTAGACCGACCTCTCCAAATCAGAACGCCAAGCAGAACGAAGACCACAATTGCTACGCCAATGACTGGCAACCCACCAGCTAATGTGGCTGGCGGGAAGAGCAGTGGGGCAATTGTGGGTAAAATGATAAAGATCAGAGCGCGGTTCAAAGGTTTCATTATATGCCTCGCGATTATGCTCCGTGACCACCCAGGTAAGCTTCGATCACCATCTTGTTTTGGAGTAGTTCCTGAGCCTTGCCCTCCAAGACGATCTGGCCTGTTTCAAGAACATAACCACGGTCAGCGATGGATAGCGCCATTTGGGCATTTTGCTCTACCAGCAAGATGCTGGTACCCTGAGCATTGATATCACGGATGATGTTAAAGATTTGCTCGACCAACAAAGGCGAGAGGCCCATCGAGGGTTCATCCAACAGCAACAAGCTGGGTTGAGACATGAGAGCGCGGGCAATGGCTAACATCTGTTGTTCACCGCCAGAAAGCGTGCCGCCTAACTGATTTTGCCGTTCTTTCAGGCGGGGAAAGCGTTGGAAGACGTTCGCTAAATCTTTCTGGAACTGGCCTTTGTCCGTCTGGATGTAAGCGCCCATCTCCAGGTTTTCCATAACAGTCAGGGTGGCGAAGATTTTGCGGCCTTCAGGGGCCTGGACGATGCCTTTGCGCACAGTTTGTTCGGCGAGTTGTTGGGTAATGTCTTCGCCCTGGAAAGTGATCTGACCAACACGAGGGTGGAGCAGGCCAGAGATGGTATTCAAAGTAGTGCTTTTCCCGGCGCCATTGGCGCCGATCAGGGTGACGATTTCGCCTTTTTCGAGGTGGAAGCTAATACCTTTCAAAGCATGGATGGCGCCGTAGTAAACATTGAGATCTTGGACTTCAAGCATCTTTTCGGTCATAGGGTTCACCGTATTCATCTGGCATATACGAGCGCTTAGCGCTTACGCTCTCGCTGGAATTTCTCGGATAGGGCGGCTGCTCCAGGGCCTAAGTAAGCTTCGATTACTTTCGGGTTGGATTGAATTTCTTGTGGAGAGCCGCGGGCAATGATTTGGCCGAAATCCATGACTGTAATGAATTCGCATACGCCCATCACCACGCGCATTTGGTGCTCGATCAGCAGGATGGTGAGATTGAAGCGCTGGCGAATAAAGTGGATGAGGTCCATCAGTTCAACGGTTTCGGCCGGGTTCATCCCGGCTGCGGGTTCGTCGAGCAGCAGGAGCTGGGGATCAGCAGCCAGGGCGCGGGCAATTTCCAGGCGGCGTTGTTCGCCATAAGGCAGGTTGCGGGCAATCTCTCCCTGGCGCTCGTGCAGATTGAAAACATTGAGAAATTCCTGAGTGCGCTCGGTGAGCTCTTTATCTTTGAGCTCGAAGTGTTTGTTGTGCAGGACGCCATCAGACAGGCTGTAGCCAGCGTGAGCGTGGTAGGCGATGCGAACGTTATCCAAAACAGTCAGATTTGGGAAGAGGCGGATGTTTTGGAAGGTGCGGGCAATGCCCATCTGGTTGATTTCGTGTGGCTCCAGTCTGGTAATGTTCTGACCTTTGTAGATGATTTCTCCGATTGTGGGAATGTACACACCGGTAATCATATTGAAGACGGTGGTCTTTCCAGCGCCATTCGGCCCGATCAGGCCGTTCAAATCGTGGGGATTCAGTGTCAGATCAAAATCGCTAACTGCTTTCAAGCCGCCAAAGTGTTTTGCCAGGCCTCTGATTTCAAGCAAAGGTTGACCGTTGGATGATTTTGCAACAGGCATTTGATTTTCAACAGTGTGGTCACTCATTTGGTCACCTCCTAAGCCTCGGGAGCCTCGCCCGGGGCTGTTTCCTGGGCCGCGTTTTTGTTGGTCAAGAATTTTGGCAGAGGCGGCAGTAGCTGGCGCAGGAAGGGCAGTTCAAATTCGCCGAACAGTCCTTTGGGTTTGAGCAACATGAGCAACAGCAGGAGCAGTGGGTACACTACGAAACGCCAGGTTTCAAAGCCCTGGGGCAGAACCAGGCGCAGCAACCCTTCCAGTACTAAAGCCCAGGTGAAGGAGGCAATGAGTGTGCCGGTGACACTTCCCAAGCCACCAAAGACGATGATGATCATCGGATCAAAAGATTTGATGAAGTTGAAGGTGTTGGGATGCAGGAAGCCGTTGATATGGGCGTACAGGCCGCCTGCAAGTCCAGCAAAAAAGCTGCCCAAGACGAAGGTGAGAATTTTATAGTGGGCGATGTCGATGCCCATGGCCTTGGCAGCGATTTCATCTTCACGCACTGAGATGATGGCGCGCCCGTAACTGGATTGAAGCAAGTTACGAGTCAATACAACTACGAGGAGAAGGAAGATGAAAACCCAGAACCAACTGGTCAGTTTGGGGATACCTACCATGCCTCGAGCGCCCTTCATCTCGACAAAACCGAACATCGTGTCGGAGTTGTCCAGCAAGACTTTCATGATAATGGTGAAACCCAACGTGGCGATGCCGAAATAGTCTGAGCCGAGGGTGAGGATCGGCAGGCCGAACAAGAAGCTGATTTCAGCTGCCAGGACGCCGCCCAGGATGACAGCCAAGACATAGACGATCTGCATGCTTACGGCGTCTGGGAGAGCCGCCAATATAGCAGTGACGGGACCGGTCAGGACCTTGCCGATCTGCAGGGAAATGAGCCCCAAGATTATCGTCAGGGTCAGGTATAGGGTGAAGGCAGAGAGGGCGTCGAGACCACGGATTTTGCTCAAGAAGCCTCTCAGCCAAACGATGGCTACCCCACAAAGGCCAGCGATCAGCAATACGATGACCAGGCCATCTGCGCTCTTGTTGATGAACCAGCGGTAGGTGATATCAGCGGCAGCATAGGCGCCGATGGCATAGAAGCCAAACTGGCCCAACGAGAACTGGCCGTTGAAACCATAGATCAGGTTCAGGCCGAGGCTGACGATCGCCATGACCGTACCCAGGCGCAAGATGGTATTCCAGAAGCTATTGAGAATGTCCAGGTTGATCAGGATCTGAATTACCAGAAAAAGCAGGAACGAACCGCCATAAAAAAGCAGAGTGTTGCGGGAAAATTTTTTCAACATGGCTTATGCTTTCTCCCGTTCCGGTTCGCCGAAGATGCCCGTAGGGCGGACCAGGAGTACGAAAATGAGGATGGTGAAAGCGATTGCGTCTCGCATGGGGGTGGAGATGTAACCAGCGCTGAGCACTTCGGCCTGTCCCATGATCAAAGCTCCGACCAGGGCACCGGGAATGCTACCGATGCCACCGAGCACGGCGGCGACGAAGGCTTTCAGGCCAGGAATGATGCCCATCCAGAAGAAAACTTGCGGGAAAGCAATGGCATAGAGTACGCCCGCTGCGCCAGCCAGCGCAGCGCCAATGGCAAAGGTAATAGAAATAATGCCATCTACATTGATGCCCATCAGGCGCGCAGTGGGTTTGTCATAAGCTGTGGCGCGCATGGCCTTGCCGATGCGAGTTTTTTGAACAACGAATTGGAGCAGCGCCAGCAGGAAGATGGAAGAAATAATAATAATCATGGCGATGCTGGAGAAGATCACGCTACCTTCGGGCGCCGCGACACCGGGTTGCAATTTGAAAATGCCTTGCGAACCAATTACCCAGGTGGATACCGGGAAAGGCCGCTGGTAAGTGATGAAGTTTGGCGTGTAAACGAATTCGAGCGCCCCAAAGTATTCCAGGAAGAAGGAAACGCCAATGGCGGTGATCAGAGCAGAGATGCGCGGAGCATTGCGCAATGGCTTATAAGCCACGCGCTCAATGACTACTGCCAGAAACGCGCATACAACCATAGCGAGCAGGACGACGGTGACCGTCCCTACTCCAAGTGACAACCATTCCGGTGTACCGGGAATTAATTTCGATAACCAGAGATTGAGCTCGAAACGAGTGATCGCATAGTAGCTTGTGAAGGCCCCAACCATGAAGACATCACCGTGAGCGAAGTTGATCAGGCGCACGATGCCATACACCATGGTGTAACCTAGAGCAATCAGGGCGTAAACGAAACCCAATTGAAGGCCATTGAGTACTTGCTGGATAAAGAGCGTGGGGTTCTCTATAAGGGAAACGCCCAACTTCCAGGTAGCCAACGCAGCCACCAGGATCAAAAAGGCTTTTCCCAGCCAGCGCCTTTGAATGGCCTTTTCGACAAAGGAACCAGTTGGCGATGCAAGGGTAGTTGATTTCATAAGCTCATCCTGGGTAAAAGCGAGGGGCGGCCTGGGTAACCGCCCCTCGCTTTTTAGATCAGATTACGGACAGATGGTGTCAACGTACGAAACTTTGCCGTCTTTGACTTGCAGAACGGCGGCGCACTTGATGGGGTTGTGCTGTGCGTCGAAGGTGATCGTGCCAGAGACGCCCTCAAGGGTGATGCCAGCCATGGTATCCTTGACCTTGGAAGCATCATCAACACCAGCCTTCTCGATGGAAGACAGGAGCAGATTGGCGGCATCGTAAGCCAGGGTCGCCAGGGCATCCGGCACGGCGCCGTACTTGGCCTGGTAGTTCTTGACCCAGTCCTGGACGATCGGGCGGGTATCTTCAGCGGAGTAGTGGTTCGAGAAGAAGCCACCATCAGCAGCATTCAGGTCGAGGTCAGATGAGTCCCAACCATCGCCACCCATCATCACAGCAGTCACGCCTTTTTCCTTGGCCTGAGCGCCAACCAGGTTGACGATCGGGAAGTAGTCAGGCACAAAAAGTACTTCGGCATTGCTCTCAGCCACTTTGGCCAGGATGGCGGAGAAGTCGGTGTCCTGGGAGGTGTAGGTCTCCTTGCCGACAACGGTACCGCCCTGCTCGGTGAAGGCTTTCTCGAAGAACTCGGCCAGACCGCGCACGTAGTCATTGCCCTGGTCAAACAGGATGAAGGCCGTCTTATGGCCCTGCTTGAGGGCGAACTTGGCCATCACGGTGCCCTGGAAGGGGTCGATGAAGCAAGCGCGGAAGACATACGGCTTGGTGGAGCCGTCTTGCTTCAGCGTGACCTGGGGGTTGGTGGAGGTGGGGCTGATCTGGAGAACGCCCTTGGCATCGGCGATTTCAGAGATCGGAATGGAAGCCTTGGAGCAGACTTCGCCGATGATGTAATGGACTTTATCCTGGTCGATGACTTTGTTGGCAGCGTTTACGGATGGATCGGCTTCGCATTGGCTATCTTCGACAATGGTCTCGATCTTCTTGCCCAAAACACCACCCTTGGCATTCCACTCGTCAATGGCCAAGAGAGCGCCGTCACGGGTCGAAACGCCGAAGGTGGGTACAGCGCCGCTCAGTGGGGCCAGGATGGCGATTTTAATCGTATCGCTGCCGGTCTGCCCGCCCGGGGCACAGCCTGCCAGCAGTATGGCTGCCAGCATAAAAACGGAAAACAGTGTGCGTAGTTTCATTATTCTTTCTCCTCCAGAATTGGCGTTAGAGTTGCGACAATCCTGCGCGTACAGGCTTGTCTTAGTGGATAAAGATCTCTGTGGGGTCTTATTCATTTGTCAAATCCGGGAGACCACCTCCTTTCAAACCTAGTGCCTAATTCGAAAACCGTATTGGATTACAATACCTCAATCTACAATGAGGCCAAACACAAAAAACGGAAATTGGGGCGCTGATATGGGGAGATTTATCGGAAGTTCATTGACATAAAGTCAGTGCTCTTGTTTTCCATAGAACAGTAGACCTGCAGTTAGAGGCAACTGTAGAATATTTTGCTAATCATAGTTTTTTTGTGGCGGTTTGTCAATAGGGGATTTCGAATTCATCGAAATGTCTTCGAATGTTAAAGTGTTCGTAACACCGTGTGGTAAAATTACCTTATCCAGCAGGTTTTACCAACGTTCGGTTAGCACTGTTATGATCTGGCCTGATGGCCGTTTATGGTGTGACCAGAAAAAGATGGATACCAGCGACTCGGTACTCCTGGAGGCACTGTTCTGGTTGAAGCTGTGAGCGCGTCGGCTCTCCGCGAGGAGCGAGATGCGCTCCACCAGGGTGTAGCGAGTATTTTTAGGAGGTATGTGTGATAAAAGGCCAGACTTACTCGTATGAGGCTAAGGATATCCAGGTTTTGGAAGGCCTTGAGGCAGTTCGCCGTCGCCCAGGTATGTACGTGGGCGGCACAGATATCAAAGCGCTGCACCACTTGATTTACGAGGTTGTTGACAATTCGATTGACGAGGCCCTGGCTGGGGCATGTGACACGATCGAAGTATATATTCACCAAGATCGCAGCGTGTCGGTGGTCGATAATGGGCGTGGTATCCCGGTAGACATCCACCCACAGATGAAGAAGCCAGCCCTGGAAGTGGTAATGACCACCTTACATGCAGGCGGCAAGTTTGGCAGTGGAAGCTACAAGGTATCTGGTGGTTTGCACGGCGTGGGTGTTTCGGCTGTCAATGCTTTGTCTGAATGGTGTGAAGTACGTGTGTGGCGCGACGGTAAAGAGCATTTCCAGCGCTTCGAGCGCGGTTACCCTGTCGGCCCGGTGGAGATCGTGGGTAAGGCTTCGCCTCAGAAAACGGGCACGCGCACGACTTTTAAGTTCGACCCGGAAATCTTCAAGGGCGATCTGGATTATCGTTTCGACACGCTCGTGCAACGCTTCCGCGAGATGGCTTTTGTAACTCGCGGCGTTACGCTTTATTTTATGGATGAGCGCAGTGATCGAGAAATGACTTTCTATTTCGAGGGCGGGATCACTTCGTTTGTACGCTATCTGAACCGGAATCGCAATGTGTTTCACCCGGTGGTGCATGTAGAGAAGGAAAGCGAAGGGATTACCATCGATGCTGCAATTCAATATACGGATGCTTATGCAGAGTCGGTGTATGCTTTTGCGAACACGATCAATACAGTGGATGGCGGCACGCATCTGACTGGGCTGCGCGCGGCGGTTACTCGGACGATCAATGATTATGCCCGGCGAAGTGGTTTGCTCAAAGATGCGGAAGCCAATTTCTCCGGGGATGATACACGTGAAGGCCTGACGGCAATCGTCAGTGTGAAGCATCCCGACCCACAATTCGAGAGCCAGACCAAGGTTAAGCTCATGAATCCGGAAGTGCAGACGCTGGCGCAGCAAGTGATCGGAGAAGCGTTTAGCACTTTCCTGGAAGAAAACCCTTCAGCGGGTAAGGCTATCGTGCAGAAATGTTTGACCTCGGCCCGGGCGCGCGATGCAGCTCGCAAGGCGCGCGATCTGGTGATCCGTAAGTCAGCCCTGGAAAGCCTGACTTTGCCCGGTAAGCTGGCGGATTGTTCTGAACGCGACCCGCAAAAAACTGAGCTCTATATCGTGGAGGGTGACTCGGCAGGTGGGAGCGCTAAACAGGGCCGGGACCGCCATTTTCAAGCAATTTTGCCGTTGCGTGGCAAGATTTTAAACACGGAACGCGCTCGATTGGATAAGATTCTGGCGAATAATGAGGTGAAAGCCCTGATCTCGGCGCTTGGAACGGGAATTGGAGAAAGTTTTGATCTGACGGGGTTGCGCTATGGGCGGGTGATTATTATGACGGATGCGGATGTGGATGGCAGTCATATCCGCACGCTGCTGTTGACTTTCTTCTTCCGTTACATGCAGACCTTGATCGAGGAAGGACATTTGTATATCGCTCAGCCGCCGTTATATCGCCTGAGTTATAGGAACCAGGCACGATATGTTTACTCGGATGCTGAGAAAGATCGGATTTTGCAAGAGATGGGGACGAACCAAGAAAAGGTTGGCTTGCAAAGATATAAGGGTTTGGGTGAAATGAATCCGGAGCAACTGTGGGATACTACAATGGACCCGGCAATCCGTACGCTGTTATTAGTAACTATCGATGACGCTGCGGAGGCGGACCGTACATTTGATATGTTGATGGGATCAGCAGTTCCGCCGCGGAAGCGCTTTATCCAGACACACGCCCGAGAAGTACGGAATCTAGATATTTAGGCCGGATTCGGTTAAGTCAATCTACCACAGGCGAGAAGTTGCACTATAATATCATTCTTGAAAACATTGAAAAAAAGGGTAATAGTCTTACCTCATGATACTTGAACGCGGAACCTTGCTGAATAATCGTTACCGGATCGTGGAGATCCTTGGGCAAGGGGGGATGGGCTCTGTATATCGCGCGGTAGATGAAAATCTTGGGGTTGAAGTAGCGGTTAAGGATAATCTTTTCACGACTGAGGAATATGCGCGGCAATTCCGGCGCGAGGCGATTATTCTGGCCAATTTGCGCCATCCTAATCTACCGCGGGTGATGGACCATTTTGTGATCAATGGACAGGGCCAGTACCTGGTGATGGATTATATCGAGGGCGAGGATTTGCGACAGCGCATGGAGCGCATCGGGGTCGTACCTGAAGAGGAAGTGATCACGATTGGGGCGGCTGTGTGCGACGCGTTAGCATATCTGGCGTCGCGCAAACCCTCGATTATCCACCGGGATATCAAACCAGGGAATATCAAGATTACACCGCAAGGGCACATCTTCCTGGTAGATTTCGGCCTGGCGAAAACGCTACACGGTTCGCAAGCAACGACGACTGGGGCGCGGGCGATGACTCCGGGTTATTCACCCCCGGAGCAATATGGCACAGCGCGCACGGATCACCGCTCTGACATCTTTTCTTTAGGGGCAACACTTTACGCGGCTTTGACAGGCGCTACGCCTGAGGATGCCCTGGCTCGGGCGATGGATCAGGCCGAACTGACCTCGATCCGGAAGCATAACCAGCGCATCTCTCGCCGGCTGACGACCGCAATCGAGAAATCTTTGGAAGTGCGCCCGGATGATCGATACCAGACTCCGGAAGAATTCAAGCAAGCGTTGTTGGGAGCCAGCACCAGTAGTAAGCGCAGGGAGGGAGATTATTACGTAGCGCCTCCGCCGGTGGATGAAAAGGGCATTCCTGAAGATGAAGCACCTGCGGCAGCACCTGAGTCCGAGAAGGTGCAGTTACCTTCCGAAAAGAACGCCCAATCGATTTTGCCGATCAGTACGCCGTTGGAGGAACTGGATCTCAGTTTGCCACGCTCACGGCCGGTCAAGCGGCGGAAGGGGATTGGATGTTGGACAGTATTCTTGCTGGTGGCGCTGCTGTTGGTAGGCGGCGGGATTGGTGTGTACAATTACGATCCTGAACTGCCTGAACGTGCAATGGCGCAGTTCTGGCCGATGATTTTCTCGCCAATGGCAACGCCTACCAGTGCACTGGTCGCGGTCGAGGCGAGCTTTACGCCGACTCTCACGCAAATTCCCTTCACCTCCACACCCCAAGCTACGGCAACAGATACGCCCGAGCCTACGATTACGCTCACGCCTACTGAAACGCTCATCCCTACTGAGACGCCTACATCTGTGCCAACACCCTTGGGAGGTAGCGGCCAGATTGCGTTTGCTTCGGATATCACCGGGGTGCCCCAGGTATACGTGATCAATTCGATCGACGGATCGGGATTGCGGCAAATCACGGACATGCCCGAGGGGGCATGCCAGCCGAGTTGGTCTCCAGATTTGCTGCGAATTGTATTTATTTCCCCGTGTGACACCAATCGAGATTATTATCCTCTATCTGCACTTTACCTGATCAATCTTGATGGAACGGGCTTGCAGCCATTACCGAAACTTTCGGGGGGCGACTACGATCCAGATTGGTCGCCAGATGGAAAGCACATTGCATTTACATCTTTACGTAACTCAGGACGCCCTCAAATCTATGTTTTGAACCTGGAAGACAACTCGGCCAAACTGTTGTCAGGTAAATTTTCTACAGACTCGCAGCCTTCCTGGTCTCCGGATGGGAAACAGTTAATTTATGTTTCGACAGGTTCGGGATCACAGCAGATCTGGGTCATGGATGCGGATGGGGGTAATCCAAGCCAGTTTTCTTATAGTACGAACTTAGTAGATTCGCGCCCAACCTGGTCTCCAGATCAACAAACGGTGTTGTTTACGCAACTGGTGAAGCTGGGCGGTATCCCATGGGTGTCGTTTGCTCCCTATCAGGTTACCGGGGAATATGAGGAGTATCGCCTGGGCCAGGGTTCATTACCGATGCGCGAGGCGGTATTCTCGCCGGATGGATTATGGATCGTGTTCGAGGCCTGGACGGCTAAGACCGGGCACGATATCTATATCAGTTCTGCCAGCGGAGCGGGGCTGCGCCAGGTAACCTCTGGTCCGGCCTTTGATTTTGACCCGGCATGGAGCCCGCTACCCTGAAACAACCAAGCAATCAGAACAGACCAGGTTGAAACTGGCTGAGCAGCTGCGGCGTTGACTAATCAGCGCCGCTGTTCGATTAACGAAGCTAATTGCTCTAACGTATCAAAGGTATCGGCATTCAACTCGGTGTCGTCGATGCGAACACCGAAGGCGTCTTCAATATATAAAGCCAGATCTACCAGGTTGAAGGAATCAATCAGCCCGCCGGAGATCAGGGGTTCATCGATCGCAATCTGACGGTTGGGCTGTTTCAGGATGGTTGCAGCAATGTATTGGGCTAGTGAGGCGATGGTTTCGTTGTTCATTCTCGCTCCATAGTTCGGTCAGTTTTGAGGGTTTATTTTGCGCCAGACTGCATCCAGAACCTGCAGGGCAGTCAGATTGCGCACCGGCCAGGCTTTCGATATGGCGACTGGATCGTTGAAGTAATTGCGCCCCCAGGTGAGGTGGGCTTTATCTTCCTGTAAGCCTTTGGCAGGCAGAGGTTGGACTGCCAGCCAGAAATTCCAAAGGGGCAGATCGTATTCGAGCGCCAGGCGGGCGATGATAGCATTGATGCTGCCGTTGCCTTCGGTGTTATCGGCTTTGGTGGAGAGGATGGGAATCACGCCGTTATCGATGGAGTATTCGATGATTTTGCGCATCTGAGGCTCAAATTCGGTCGGATGCCAGATGTCGTTGGTGCCGAGCATGACAAAGGCGATGACAGGGCGCTGCAAGCGGTATTCACAGGAGAGCGGGGTTTCGTTGACGGCGCAGTAATCACGGTCTGCCCACAGGGTGGTAAACAATGAAGATGCATTGAACCCCGAACGGGCTGCCAGGCTGGTGCGCCCGTAGGAGCCCTGGAAAGCGTTAATTACATCCTGCAAGTAGGGGTAATCGCCCAGGTTGTAAAATTCTGGGCCCCGGTCAAAATCGCCCAAAAACCAGGCCGGGGTGCTGCCGCAATCACCTATCTTTGAGAAAGCGCCGGGGTTGTTGCCCAATTGCAGACCGCGCTGATAGATTTCGATGATGCGATCGTCTGGGGTGGGAATGATGGGCAACTGCTGCCATTCACCTGGGGCCAGCGTGGGCCTGGGCGTCGCGCTGGGGGTTGAAGTCGGCTGAGGTGTGGCAGAAGCCTGCGCGGCCGGCGCCTCAACCGTAGGGGAGGGGCCGACTGGAGCAAGGCTGGCGGTCGGATTACGAGTTGGATGTGAGGCAGGCGTAGCAGAGGCCGCAGTGGCGGGTGTTGGGGAGAGCGGGGTAGATGGTGGGGCTGAGGTTGGCTGGGCAGGGGCACAACTGACGAGCAGGATAAGGCTGACCAGCAGGATCAAGTACCGGTTCATAAGTGATGAAGGTTCCATTTGTCTAAGTATCCGGGAAGCTGTCTTCGAGCACCTGGGCAGCGGGAGAGCTTCACCTGGTGAGAGTTGATTGTACCAGGGCCAGGATGGATTCGGCCACATGTTGGGCAAATTGGGCTGTGCCAGCAGGGGTCATATGTACGGCGCTGTTGGTAAACTCAGGATTGGCAACCGCATCCCACAGGTCAATGTAATGCCAGCCGTTCGATGCGCTTTTTTGCTGTAGTATCTGACGGTAATCGTCGTAAGCCCAGCGAGGATAGAAGAAATTGTAGCGGATGTGGCTATTGGCGCCGTGGCTGACGAACATGGGTTCGTTGATGATCAACACGGGTGTTTCTCCGGCGAGCTCTACGCCAGCAGCCAACACATCCAAGGCCAAGTCAGATGCTTGAAGATGCGGCGGCGTCAGGTTGTGGAAACTTTCATCAGCGGACAAATCCTCCTGGCGGGGAGTGTAGGTTTCCGGGATATCCTGGTCGATCCCGGTGGCGGCCCACATGACTCCATAGAATTGCAGGCGGAGCAGATCGGCCAGGGGGCGGCGCGCCCCGATAATGGTGCGATCCCACAGGCTGGGTGTCACCCATTCGGGAGCGTATGGATCAAGTTTGAGATTGTAGGTCTCGATCAGCTTCTTCACCGGTTCGGGGTTGTTTTGCAGGAGTGGAGGGAACAACTGTTTGTCATAGGGAAATGACTCCAGGGTTACCGGCCAGATGATCAGGTCAGGCTGGTAATCCTGGGCGAATGACAGGATCATTAAATCTTTGGTCAAGGACATCACCGGATAACCCAGGTTGTAAGCGCGAACCTGTCTCCCATCGGGCAGTTGCAAATTCAAGTCGTTCAGGGATGAGGACAGGGTTTGCTCGACTGGCAGCAGAAATCCCCAGGTAGAGGAATCCCCGATCAGGATTACTCGATATTCACCGGTGGGTTTTTGCATACCCGATAACTGGTGTGAAGCGAACATGGCTTGCAGGTTGTATAAGCTGAGGTTGTAGGATTGCTGAGGGTTCTCGCTGTAGGGCAGGCGCGCCCGGCCGGGGAAGATGTGATTATATGCAGAAATACGCCCCAGCTCAGGCAACGGGTAGCAGATGGCAAAGATCAGATTGGCAAGGATGAACAACACCAGGGCCTTGAGAACGACGTTGCGCAGAAAGCGCAGGGTGTTTGCATTCGTGGGGGAGGTTTGTAGGTTGAGGGACATGGTTGCCTGGAAAGGTAAACGCTCGAATCGTCCTGGAACTAGAAGCCAATCAGCCGGTGGAGGAAGCTCCAGGAGGCGGCTGGATCGGGCAGCGCAAACCAAACCCAGCCCAGGGCAACGTAGTTGAAGGTAAGTAGCCAACCGCTACCTTGCAACAGCCTGTGCCAATTAGGGGGCACCTGTCTGGCAGCCAGGCGCGGGCGAGTCCAATCGGCCCAGCGGTTGTGGATGAAGAGGCCCAGCCCATGCCAAAGCCCCCAGATGGCAAAGTTCCAGGTGATCCCATGCCAGAGCCCGATCAGCAGCATGGTGGCTACCTGGCCCAACAGCACGATGACCCAGGCGGGGAGCGGCGAGGAGCGAGTGCGCAGCGCACGCGTGAGCGGGTAGAAGAAATAAGCGCGAAACCACTGCGCCAGGGTGATGTGCCAGCTATTCCAAAAAGCGGTCAGATTTTGCTTGAGGTAAGGACGCTCGAAGTTCTCTGGCAGGCTGATGCCGAGCAATTTGCTGATGCCGAGGGCAATATCTGTGTAGCCACTGAAGTCGAAGTAGATGCGCAAGGTGTAAGCGTACAGCAGGACCCAGGCCCAACCGGTCGAATTTACCTGGGAGGCGTTCTGGGCGCTCAGCGCCAACAATGCCAGGCTGTCGGCCAGGATGAATTTTTTGAAGACGCCGAGCAGAATACGCTGGCTGCCGATCCGCCAGTGCTCGGGAAACGCTTGCGATTTTTCGAGCGCGATGGATTGGCGTAGTTCGGTGGCAAAGTGTTGGACACGGTCGATGGGGCCAGCAGTTTGCGCGGGGAAGAAGAGGGCATAGGTGATAAATTCGTGCAACGACAGGGGCGGCAGCTTGCCGGACTGGTCATCGCGCAGGGTGTGGAGCAGACGGAAGGCCAGGTAGGAGAAGCCCAACCAGGCAAGGTCGGCGCTGCTGGCGAAATCGGTGGATTGGCCGGCCGCGGCGCGCAAACCGGCGCTGGCACGCGCAGCGAGAGGCACGAATTTGAGGGTGATGAACAGGGCGAGGATCAGGAGGATGGATAAAATGGGATAGATGCGCGCACGAGGCAACAAGCGAGACGGAATAGCGAGCAGGGCGCCAGCTAAAGCCAGCACCAGGAGAATTTGCCAAAGGGCGGGCGGGCGAGAGGGGGTCAGGCAGCAAAAGGGAGCTGTGTAGCGGGTGATCCCGACCAGCAACACGACCCCCAGGATGATGGCAAAGCCGCTTGCCGCCTGGCGTGGATTTTGTCCGGCCGGGACCCGGGTAACTACCCAGGTGAAAGTGACCAGGAAGATCGAGGCGGTTGGTAACCAGAAATCCAGGTTGCGAATCGGGGTAGAGGGCTGGAGCCAGTAAATGGCGATGAGACTAGCGGCGCACAAAACCCAGATGCGCCAACGAGCGGGAACCAACCAACCAGCCAGCCAGGCAAATATGGAGAAAACCAGGATTTGAGGAAGCGCCATCTAAAAACCCTGATAGATCCACTGCGGTGACTGGTCAGCGGTCAGGATGATCAGGGCGATCAGCAGCAGGCAGAGCAGGAGGGCGTACAGGTTTTCGAGGCAGATAAGTTTGCGAAGCGCTTTCATATGGGTTCCATCCGGTTCATCGATATCCGCACATGCGCCATTCGCCTCCTTCATTGACTGCCAGGTAAATGCGTTCCTGTAGATCGATCACCAAATCTTCGGCGCCGTAGCTGGCAATGATTTTGCCGGTGCAGGCTACGAGAGTGTCTTCACCGTCTTTGCCGCTTTCTTTGCACGACAGATTTTCCAGAACAACTTTGACCGCAGCGAAGGAGTCATACTCCAGCCTGGCCTGGGACTCCCAGGCGGCGCAAGACAGGTTGATCATCTGATTGGCGTCTTTCGTTTCCAGAGCACGCAGGTAAGCCTGGATGGCTGCCGGTGCAGATTGACTGGTAGAAGCGCCATTACAGGCAGATAATATGGCCCCGAACAGGAAGCAGGCCATCCCGCAAAGCAAAATAGTAAATTTATGCATCATATGCGTTCCTTTCAATGTGCGAACAGCGCGGCGGTAATTTTACCAAGAATGTTCCAGCGCGGAAGGAAAATGTTCAGGCCCAGTTGAAAACAGGGTAAAATGTATGTGGCGCACATTAGCAGGTTTTTTTTACAGCAAAGGAGGATTGCTATGGCTACCTTTATCCAGATCCTGTTGGGGATTGCTATACTGGTGGCAGGCCGAAAGTTGTTCTGGCTGTTCGTAGCTGCAGTGGGTTTTGCGGTGGGGATTGTCCTGGCGGGATTCCTGTTCCCCAACCAAAGTGATCTCATACAGTTGATCATCGCCCTGGCATGCGGCGCGGTGGGGGCAGTGTTGGCTTTGTTCCTACAGCAACTGGCGATTGGACTGGCTGGTTTTTTGGTTGGCGGCTATGCGTTCGTATCTTTGTTGCATCTGATCGGGCTGCAACTGCCCAACTGGCTTCCTTTCATTATCGGCGGTTTGATCGGCGCAGCTTTGCTGGCGATTTTGTTCGATTGGGCGATCATGACCCTTTCTTCTTTGGCGGGGGCGGGCTTGTTGGTGCAGGCGGTCGGAATTGCTGAAGGATTGCAGATGGTTGTGTTTATTGTGCTGTTTATTGTTGGATTTGCGATTCAATTGGGAGTCAGGCAGGCTGAGAAATCCAGACAGCCCAAGACAACTGCTCCTGATAAAGCGGTCAAGGTATGAGATGCACAATCCTGTTGGTGGAGAATCTGAATGATACCTGATCAGTGGTACGTGGTCTTGGAGTCGAGCGAGATTAAAGCGGGCAAGCCATTTGGCGTGAAACGCATGGGGGAGCAACTGGTTTTTTGGCGAGACGAGCAGGGAAAGGTTCACTGCTTGCGGGATGTATGCCCTCACCGGGGCGTGGCGTTGAGCAAGGGCAAAGTGTTGGATAGCCAGTTACAGTGCCCTTTCCACGGCTTCGAATTTGATGGAAGCGGACAGTGTTGTAAAGTGCCTGCCAATGGGATCAATGCTCCACTCCCAAAGCAGATCAAGGCGCACAGTTATCCGACTTATGAAGAACATGGTTTTATTTTCATCTGGTGGGGAGACGGAACCAGCGAACGGACATCTCCGCGCTTTTTCGATGACCTGGATGGTCTGTTCTACACACCCGGGCACGATGAATGGAAGACGCACTACTCGCGGGTGATCGAGAATCAATTAGATGTGGCGCACCTGCCTTTTGTGCACGCGAACAGCATCGGTCGAGGAGATCGTACACTGGTGGATGGCCCGCTAACGATCTGGGAAGACGAAGATCGCTTCAAAGTTTACGTTTTCAATCGAGCCGATGACGGCACACCGCCGCGCAAACCGGATGATCTATCTGTCCCGGATGTCCCCTTCCACCTGGATTTTATTTTCCCAAACCTGTGGCAGAACCACATCAGCGAGCAGGTGCGGATCGTTGTGGCCTTTGTGCCTGTGGACGATGAGCACACGCGGGTTTACCTGCGTTTCTACCAATCTTTCATGAAGCTGCCGATTCTACGAACTATCGTAGGGTGGCTGTCGATGCCAGGCAATCTGTATATCCTGCACCAGGATAGGGGCGTCGTTCAGACGCATGTGCCCAAGCGCAGCGAGTTGAAGATGGGCGAGAAGCTCATCCAGGCCGACCGTTCAATCGTGCACTACCGGAAGCGACGGCAGGCGCTCATCGATAGGGCTACTGAAAAATAGGCGAACGCTGGCTAACAGCGATGTGCTCCCACACCCTTTTGCGCCAGGTATATCCCTGGCGCAAAGTTTTTAGCAACACTGGGCCGGTTCGCGGGAAGATCACAGGCCGGGAAATTCACAGGATGTTCATATCTCTTCTATACGATCTTCACAGCCTGAAGCTATACTCACACAAGCTTTGAGGCCACAACTGGCATCAAGCAACCATTCAGGAGGTAGCGGTTATGAGCGAAGTGACGGAAGATGGCGCGAAAGTGAGCATGCTGGGAAGGATTATGAAAGCCCTGGCACCTTCGAGCTTGCCTGAGGATGACCGGGGAAGGATGCGCATGGTGGTCGATAACCTGGTGCTGCACTTGCATCCGACGAAGGTGCCAGTGAGCACTTTGCGCTGGACATACACCTGGGGGTTGGGCGGTCTATCTGCAATGCTGTTGATGGTGCTGGTGTTGACGGGTATTTTCCTGGAGATGAATTACACGCCTGATCCATCTCGGGCTTACCTGGATATCCTGGCCCTGCGCACGAACACCTGGTTCGGTGATCTGCTGCGGAATATCCACCACTGGTCGGCTAACTTGCTGGTGGTCAGCGTGGCCTTGCATTTGCTGCGGGTATTTCTGACAGGGGGGTACCGCCCACCGCGTGAGGTGAACTGGATTGTAGGGCTGGTGATGTTGTTACTGGTTTTGGGGGCAAACTTCACCGGTTACCTGCTGCCCTGGGACCAACTGGCTTTCTGGGCGATTACGGTCGGGACCAGCATCTTGAGCTATATCCCGCTGGTCGGGGATGCGTTGAGCCGCTTACTGCTGGGCGGGCCAGAAGTGGGAGCAGCCACGCTGCTCAATTTCTATGCTCTGCACATCAGCTTTATCCCGGTGGGGATTGTGATGCTCATGTCGCTGCATTTCTGGCGTGTGCGAAAAGATGGGGGCCTGACGATCCCGAAAAAGTTGGATGGCGTGGAAGATGGGCGGGTTGAGCGTGTGACCACGATCCCCCACCTGGTGCGGCGCGAAATGGTTTTTGCGGTTGCCTGGCTGGCGCTCTTGCTGGTTTGGTCGATGGCTGTGCCGGCCCCGCTGGAGGGAATTGCCAACCCAGACCTCAGCCCTAACCCGGCTAAAGCGCCCTGGTATTTCCTGGGTATCCAGGAGTTGTTACTGCACTTCCATCCCCTGGTAGGGGCGGTGATCATTCCGGCGATTGCACTGGGCGCGCTTTTCATGCTGCCTTTCTACGATTTCCAGATGGAGAGCGTGGGCGTGTACTTCCGCTCTCGCCGAGGGCTTTATCTGAGCCTGCTAGCGGTGGGGCTGGGGCTGCTACTGGTGCCAGCCTGGGTGGTATTGGACGAGTTTGTGCTCAATTGGTCGGCCTGGCTGCCGGATTGGCCCAGTTTGATTTCGAATGGGGTGATCCCGCTGGTGATCGCACTGGCAGGCCTGTGGAGCCTGGACCGGCTTGCCTGGAGGGGCTTCCGGGCGAGGAGCGAGGAACGAATCCTGTTCCTGTTTCTTTTTTTACTGATCACTTTGATCGTGTTGACAGTTATCGGTATTTTCTTCCGGGGACCTGGAATGAGCCTGTATTGGCCCTGGCAGATGCCGGTTGCGCATTGATGAAAACGGGCAATGTTTTTGGAGGTAAGCATGTCGAAAGATAACCAGGCTGGCGCTGCCGGCAAAGAAGAGAAGAAAGTTACGCGGCGTGACGCGTTGAAGACCATCTGGGTGGGCCTGGGCGGCCTGGCTATCCTGGAACTAGGCGGATTATCCCTGGCTTACATGCAGCCACGCCTGACAGAGGGTGAATTTGGAGGTGTGATTACGGCGGGCGCTGTGGATGAATTTCCTCCTTCTTCTGTCACTTATGTGCCAAACGGGCGATTCTATCTATCCCGTTTGCAAGATGGCGGTTTCCTGGCGATCCACCAACGCTGTACGCACCTGGGGTGTAACGTGCCCTGGGACCAGACGCAAGGGGCGTTTGTCTGCCCATGCCATAATTCTCAATTCGCGCCCACGGGCGATGTGCTCAACCCGCCCGCGCCGCGTCCGCTGGACTTATTCGCAGTGCAGATCGTAGATGGGATGGTGATGGTGGATACTGGCAAGACGATCTCGCGCCAGAATTTCGAAACTGAGCAGGTGGTGTACGCATGAAGAAACAAATCATAAATCCAAGGGTAATCGAGTACTTTTTTGGAATCCTGGCAACGGGGGCGATTGCGCTGGGCCTGTTCTTGTACGCCTGGGACGAACCGACGCGGATTGCTTTGGCCCAGCAAGATCAGTTGTACGCGGACCTGGATGGAGCCATGACACTGTATGCAGAGAATTGTTCGGTATGCCATGGTGCGGCTGGAGAGGGGATTGGCTCAACACCGGCGATCGACAACCCGGCGCTGCGCGAAACAGATTACGACATACTGGCGAAGATCATCGAGCGAGGTCTGTTTAACACAGCCATGCCAGCCTGGAGCCAGAGGGACGGTGGGCCTCTCAACGATTACCAGATCGGCGAGCTCGTCACGTTAGTTCAATATGGTGACTGGGAGCAGGCTCAGGAACGGGTGGTGAACCTCGGCCTGGCCCCACGAATCCCTTTTACAGTCGAGCCTGATGCGGCTTTGTTGGAGCAGGTGGCGACCTTACCTGATGGCAACACGCTGGTAAGAGGGCTGCAACTCTACAGCCAGGAATGCGTGGCCTGCCACGGGGCAGATGGATTGGGAACTACGCTGGCGCCAGCGCTAAACGATGTGGCTGTGCGCGAGAAATCGCAGGATGAACTGGCGCGTATTATTCTCAACGGAGTCTCGGGTACACTGATGGCGCCCTGGGAAAACACGCTATCGGAAGATGATCTTAATGCGTTGATCACGCTGATCGTACAGTGGGAACGTGTGCCGGCCGGGTCGGTGCCTGCGCCAGAGCGCCCAATCCTGGTGACGGAAGAAAGCCTGGCGTTAGGATCGACACTGTACACCAATTCTTGTGCGCACTGTCACGGCCCAGAAGGGCAAGGCACGCAGCGCGCGCCAGCGCTGAATGTGAAGGGTTTTCTGACGGATACAAACGACGCGGCTATCGAGCAGATCATTACCCTGGGAGTACCTGGGACCGCCATGCCGGCCTGGGGAGACCGGATGAGCGAGGCTGAAATTCAAGCCCTGGTTGGACTCATCCGTTCCTGGGAGCCAAATGCCCCCGAAGTCGCTGAGCCGGCACGCGGCGGCGGGCCCTGGTGGCAAGCGGGTGGCACCACAACCCCTGGCGGCGGCAAGGGTGGCGGACCCGCCTGGATGCAGAATGGCACGGGCGGCGGCGGCCGGGGCAGGAATGCTCTGCCGAGCGGCGGCACGAACCAGGATACAGTGACACAATCTGACCAACTCAATAAGGCTCAAGGTACAGGCACGGCTGCCCTTGGCGGGGGAGCGAAGCAGGGATCGGGTACTCAAGGCGAGCAAACCGGGCAGGGCCCGCCGTGGGGGCAGCAACAAGCTGCTACTGGATGGTGGGAGCAAATCGACTGGCTGGCAGTGGGCATGATCGGCCTGAGCCTGTCGATCCCGCTGATCCTGGTTGGCCTGGCGGTTACGAAACTGCGCCAACTGGCATCTGTGCCGTAGGAAACTGATACCGAGCATTTTACCAGCCCCCTGGGATCCCTGAGGGGGCTTTGGTGTTTTAGCTGCCTTGCGTAAACTTTCGTTATCAGGTATCCTCTCCCTGGTGAAATGATCTATGATTGAACAATTGACGACCTCAGTCTACCAGCTAATCTATTTATTCAACTCCCTTGCGATCAGTAACATCGTGGATATTGCGGCAGTGGGGGTGGTTTTCTTCATCGTTTTCCAGGCGCTGCACCAAACGCACACGCTGCAACTACTGCGTGGGGCGATCATCCTGGCCATCCTTGGCGCGGCATTTCTGGTCCTATTCCCGCTGAACACACTGAACTGGCTGGTGCGAGGCGCTTTACTGGCGGGGGTGATTGCGCTGCCAATTCTGTTCCAGGATGAACTGCGGCGGGTATTGGTTGGACTGGGGCAGTTCGGACGCCGCCAGGGATATGGCAGCGACTTCGAACGCTTCAAGAATGCTTTGATCGTGGCTCTGGAAAAGCTTTCCAGCCGCCAGGAGGGGGCGTTGATCGTTTTGGAAGGGCAAACATCTTTGGAAGATGTTGTGACGACGGGGATATCGATTCAGGCGGAAAAATTGACTGCCGAACTCTTGTTAACCATCTTCCATCCAAGGACGCCTTTGCACGATGGGGCGGTGATCCTGCGCGGCAACCGGTTGGTGGCGGCTGGCTGCATCCTGCCTCTGGCAACCGAGAAAACGGGTGAGACACATTTGGGCACGCGCCATCGGGCGGCTTTGGGTCTATCTGGCAGGGTACCCGATGCGTTGGTGCTGGTCGTATCTGAAGAGACAGGGCGCATCTCTGTGGTGCAGGGTGGTGGGATCACCTGGGGCGTATCCTCGCAGGCTTTGGAGAGCTGGCTGGAGCGTTTCCGGAACCAGGTCGTCAGCCCAAGTCGATTCAACTGGCGTTGGCTGCGAGGGGGCGGCTGGGTGGCTTCTGGTTTGAACCTGTTGATGGCGCTTTGCCTGGCTGTGGTCGCCTGGGTGAGTGTGATTTATCAGACCAACCCACCCAAGCAAATCACGCTGAAAGAGGTGCCACTGGTGGTCACAGAGCCTGCCCAGGGATTGTTGTTGATGACGAAACCACCTGAGACGATCCGGGTAAAAGTCCAGGCGCTGGAAACGCAGGTCGAGCAGTTGAGCTTATCCAGTGTACGGGCCGAGCTGCCAATCAGTTCGTTGACAGCGGGTGTGCACCAGGTGCCAGTGCAGGTGCAGTTTACTGAGCCGCGCCTGCAAGTGGTTTCAATTGACCCGGCTTTTGTGGATGTGCTTCTGGAGGCGCAACTCAGTGTTGAGATTACGCCCACGGTAAACGTTACAGATTTGGGTACGCTGCCCCTGGGTTACGCGCTGGGTGAATTGAGCCTTTCGCCTGGAACCCTGACCGTGCAGGGGCCGAAATCTCTGGTCGAAAAAGTGAAGCAGGCTCGCATCACTTTATCCGTGGAGGGCCAACGCTCAGATTTCCAGCGAGTGCTTGAGCCGGCTTTATTGGCCGAAGATGGCACTCCTATCAGCGGGGTCAGAGCTATCCCTGAAACGCTGCTGGTGACGGTGCCGATCAAACGCGCCTCGTTTTCCAGGCAGATGGCAATCCGGGCTGATCTGGATCTGAAGAGCCTGACGAAGGATTTCACGATCAAGAACGTGAGCCTGAGCCCAACGAGTGTAACGCTCTTAGGAGCGCAGAGCGACTTGAAAAGTCTGGGTGATTTCCTGTTGACGGCTCCGATTGACCTGACGGGGATCGAAGGCGAGTACGCGTTGGATGTACCGTTGATCTTGCCCGTGGATGTTTCGGCCCTGGATGAGCAGGGCGAGAGCATTACGGACATACATGTGAAGATCGTGGTAGAGCCGGTAACGGATTACCTGGTGGTCGAGAGCAAGGTGGTCTTGTTGAACGTGGCGACTTCGTTATCAGCGGTTGTAACACAGACGCGCGTATCTGTTTTGGTGATCGGCCCGCGCCCATTGCTCGAGCAGATCCGGTTGAATCCAGATCTCTTGAGCGTAACGTTGGATTTAGAGGGGTATACGGCGGGTACTTATACCGTGCCATTTGCTTTCAAAGCGCCTGAAGGCGTGCAAGTGCAGCTATTTCCGGCGCAAATCCAGGTGGTTTTGGAAGAGCAGGCCGGGGGATAGGATTAGGGAGAGGAGGATTCATGCGAGGAGTTTGTATTCCTGAAATCGAACCGATCGATGCGAAGAGATTGGAACAACTGCGCACAGCGGCTGGGAACGGCCCGGTGCTGATCTTGACGCATGATAACCCCGACCCGGACGCCATGGCGGCTGGGAAAGCCCTGGCAACTTTATTGGAAAAAGCCTGGGGCATCGCCTGTCACCTGGTGTACCAGGGACTGGTGGCGCGAGCGGAGAACAAGGCAATGCTCAGCCTGCTTGTACCGGAATGGAAGCAAGCTGACGTGATTGCGGATATGGAGCAGTACTCGGCGATCGCCCTGGTTGACACCCAGCCCGGGGCGGGCAACAACAGCCTGCCGGATCGGGTGCCGCCTCAGATTGTTTTCGATCACCATCACCCGGTGCGTCAAGGGTTGGATCGGGTGAAGTTCGTGGATGTGCGCCCAACTGTTGGGGCGACCGTGAGTCTGATTTACCTGTACCTGGACGCAGCAGGGATCAAGCCGGACGCGGACCTGGCGACAGCGATTTTTTATGGAATCCAGGCGGACACGCGCTCCCTGTCACGCGGCGATTCACCCACGGACCAGGCGGTTTATTTCCGTATGCTGGAAGTGATGGACCGCCAGAAACTGGTGCAAGTAGAGCAGGCGGGACTGCCGCGCGACTATTTTCGCGCTTTCAGCAAAGGTTTACAAGCTGCCCGGGTTTACGGAAAGGTCGTTACGGTATATTTGGGGGCAATGCACAGGCCGGATTTCGCGGCAGAGATAGGGGACATGTTGATCCGCATGGATGGGGTGCGAGCGGTGCTTTGCCAGGGATATTTTCAGAAGAAGATGCAATTGTCGCTGCGCACGCGTGACCTGGAGGATGACGCTGGACTGGTGATCCAGCAGATTGTGGTAGCGCCAGGCAGAGCTGGCGGGCACGGTATGGCAGCCGGTGGACAGGTACCTTTGGTTGAAGAGCAGGCAGCAGATGAGGTGGCCGCCGATGTGGAAGCACGCTTTCTGCGCCTGATGGGAGAAACTGGGGAAGGGGAACCCTTGTTAATGTGACATATGTCAATTGTCAAGCATCCTAAATTTTAGGATAATGGTTATGATGGAAGCACCCTTCTCAGACCGCAAATAATCAAAGGATGTAAACAAATAAGGAGAGTGTCATGGTAGCACAAATCATTGATGGCAAGTTGATTGCCCAGCAAGTACGTGAGGAAGTCGCTCAGGAAGTCGCCGAAATGGTGGCTGCAGGTATGCCTCGCCCGGGATTGGCAACCGTTTTGGTTGGAGAAAACCCGGCATCGAAGGTTTATGTGAGCTCGAAGCAGAAGGCCTGCGCCGAGCTAGGAATGGAATCTTTTGGTCATCAGTTGCCAGAAACTGCAACACAGAAGGAAGTAGAAGCGCTGGTGGCTGAGCTGAACGCCGACCCGCGCGTGAACGGCATCCTGGTGCAGTTGCCGCTGCCGGCTGGATTGATCGAGGAAGATGTCCTCAAAACGATCAGCCTCGAAAAGGATGTGGACGGTTTCCACCCGATCAACATCGGCCGGCTGGCGCAAAAAGGGCGCGATCCGCTGTTCGTGCCGTGCACACCTTTCGGCTGTATCTATATGCTGGATAAGCTGAACGTCCCGCTAAAGGGCGCAAATGCTGTGGTTCTGGGGCGTTCGAATATCGTAGGCATGCCAGCGGCGCTGTTGTTGGTGCGGCGCGATGCTACGGTGACGATCTGCCATTCACGCACCAAGGATTTGCCCAGTGTCGTGCGGCAGGCGGACGTCCTGATCGCTGCGGTGGGGCGAGCGGAAATGGTGCGCGGGGATTGGGTGAAGCCGGGTGCAGTGGTCATCGATGTGGGCATTAACCGCGTCGATGCACCTGAGCGCCCGAGGGGCTATCGCCTGGTGGGCGATGTGTGCTATGACGAGGTGAAAGAGGTGGCGGGCGCAATTACACCGGTACCGGGCGGCGTAGGGCCGATGACGATTGCAATGCTGATGAAGAACACGGCGCGAGCGGCGAAGATCGCCTTCGAGAAATAAGCTCGCGGCTATGCCTGAAAGCAGAGCGTAACCCTGTAAACATTCGAACGCAAACGAATTCCAGGGATTCCATTCGGCAGGAATCCCTGGAATTTTGCTGTGTGAGAACGAAAATTCGTTCGTAGATGACTTTCAAAATCGAGTAGCTTTTGGTATAATCAGGGTTCGTCTGCGTCCTAGCAGACTTTTATGTGATATATCCCAAACCCGTATGGGTTTGTATCTGAATGGAGAGTAGCAAGAATGCCAAAACGGACTTATCAACCCAAAATTCGACGCCGGTTGCGCGTACATGGCTTCCGAGCGCGCATGGCGACTGCGGACGGTCGTGAGGTGCTGAAGCGACGGCGGGCGAAGGGGCGCAAGCGCCTGACGGTCGCAATGAACAACCACACTAAGAAAATCAACTGGAAGAGTTGATGCTGAAGCGTTGTTGCCAGGGCGCGTGTGCATGCGTGTAAGACCTCAGGGTGAAACGCAGTTTCCGCCTAGCCAGGTCAAACGATTTTCAGCGGGTGCGGCGGTTTGGAAGATCCTACGCCCACCCGCTTGTTGTGTTGGTGGCGCTACCCAATACAATTGGACAAACGCGGTTCGGCGTGGTGGCGGGCAGGGCAGTGGGAAACGCGGTGCGACGCAATCGCGCCAAGCGCCTGCTGCGGGCAGTGTTGCAGCCTAATCTGGCTGAGATCGCACCGGGCTGGGATGTCATTTTGATCGCACGGCGCACCATGAGTGGATCGACTTATTGGCAGGTTCAAGCAGCCCTGGTAGGTCTACTCCGGCGAGCGCGCTTACTTCAAGAGCACGATGAACGTAAAGATCCAAAGCAAATATGAACGCTAAAGAACCAACCGCTGGGATGATCCTGGCAGTGGAGACACAGGCTCAACTTGGCCCGGAAAACTTCCAAAGCACCGGGGATGCGCCTGTTATGGGAGCGCAATCTGACGAGGCAATCCTGCAGAATATTCATCTGGATGAGATTGTCGAGCCAAGTTTGCGAGACCTGCCGCTCAAATTGGCTAACCTGCCTCGTTTTGCCCTGCTGGGCTTGATCCGCCTGTACCAGGCGACGATTTCACGCACTTTGCCGGCAGATACCTGCCGTTACTACCCGACTTGCTCGCACTACGGTTACCAGGCTATCTACCGGTACGGCGTTTTGAAGGGCGGGTTGATGGCGACCTGGCGCGTTCTGCGCTGTAACCCTTTCAGCAAGGGCGGCTATGATCCTGTTCCGTGAACAGCGAAATGCTGCCTGTGCTTTGAAGGGATACGAGGTGAAGAGCTCATTGTAATCTGAAAGCATTGAAAAATTGCCGAATGAAAAATATCCGAATTTTCTCACTTCTTGTCGTAATTGTACTTTCAGGCAGTTTGCTGACTGCCTGTGCTGGGGGCGCATCTCTGGTGACCAGTTGGCCTGGTGCAACTTATGATGCTGAAAATCAATTGGTTTACCTGGCTTATGGACCGCAAGTTTACGCGATCAACGCGGTCAATGGGACGGAGAAATGGCGCTTCCCGAGCGAAGCGGATAACAAAATCAATTTCTATGCTGCCCCGGCGGTGGATGAGCAGCTTGTGGTGGGGGGCTACAATCACGTGTTATACGGCCTGAATCTGGATGCGGGCGCGGAGCAGTGGAGTTTCAGCGAGGCAAAGAAGCCTTTTGTGGGCGGCGCGTTGGTGGCGGGGGAGCGCATTTTTGCGCCGAATGCAGATGGCTATCTGTATGCTTTGGATAAAAGCGGCACTCTGCTGTGGCAGTTCGAAAGCCAGCGCGAGCTATGGGCGACGCCGGTGGTTGATGGGCAGAGGGTTTACCTGGCGGGTATGGATCATTCGCTTTACGCGGTGGACATCGAATCTGGGACCCAGGTGTGGAAGACCGAGGATCTGAAAGGGTCGATTGCAGGCACGCCAACGCTGAGTCCAGAAGGGGTTCTGTATGCAGGGACGTTTGGCGCGGAGATGCTGGCAGTAGACGTCAATGATGGCTCGTTACTGTGGCGTGTGCCAACATCGAGCTGGGTGTGGTCCAGCCCGGCTCTGGTGGAGGGCGTGCTTTATTTCAGCGATCTACAGGGGACGGGTTATGCGGTGAACGCCAGTGATGGGGCCATCATCTGGCAACAGCAGCTCGAGATTGCTGCAAAGCGGGCGATCCCGGGCACACCGCTGGTGTTGGGAGATACCGTGTATTTTGCCTCGGTAAACGGCAGTCTGTTTGCAGTAGATCGACAAACTGGTAATACGCGTTGGAACAAGAGCTTTGAGGGCAAATTCTATGCCGGCCCAATTGCGGCTGGAGACTCTATTCTGCTCGCTCCTTACGGAATAGATGTTTTGCTCATGGCTGTGGATACCAATGGCAACCAGGTGTGGGCCTTTACCCCGGCGAAGAAGTAGCGCTATGCAGCGAGCCTTCGGACACGGGTGATCTGAGTTTATTACGGAAAAGATGTTATGTGGGATTTGTTGATACTCAATCCAATGATTAACTTCCTGCTGTGGATCTACAGCCTGTTGGGAAGCTTTGGGATCGCGATCATCATCTTCACGGTGGTGATCCGAATGCTGACCTATCCACTGACGGTCCAGCAAATGAAAAGCGCACAGGCGATGCAGGATATGCAAAAATCTAAAGAATGGCTGGAACTGGCCAAGAAATACAAGGATGATAAGCAAAAGCTGCAACAAGCTCAGGCGAAATATTTCCAGGAAAAAGGGGTCAACCCGCTGGGCTCGTGCCTGCCGATGTTGATCCAACTGCCGGTGATCTTCGGTCTGTACCAGGCGATCATCCAGGTGTTGGGCTCTACGCCTTTGCAAATGGTCGACCTTTCCAACCATGTGTACCCTTTCATCAAGATTGCCCAATTGCTGCCGATCAATAATCGTTTCTTGTGGATGGATTTGGGACAGCCCGAACGCCTGACCGTATTCGGCTTTGGCATCCCAATCTTGGCGATTGTTGTGGTGGTGACGACCTATATGCAATCGAAGTTGATGACCCCAGCAGCGCAGCCTGGAGACCAGAGCGCTCAAATGACCAAGGCGATGAACCTGTATATGCCATTGTTCATGGGCTACCTGGCTTTGACGTTGGCCTCGGGCTTATCGCTGTATTTTGTAGTGACCAACCTGGTTTCGATTTTGCAGTATGCGGCGATGGGAAAACTGAACTGGCAATCGCTGTTGCCAGCCCGGAAAGCGTGAGCACGGGGTAAAGGATTATGGAAAAACGTACCAGCTTAGAGATTATTGCGCCGAGCGTCGAAGAGGCAGTCGAAAGAGGGCTGGCCGACCTGGGATTACCGGAAGATGCGGTTGAAGTCGAAGTATTGGATATGGGGAGCCGCGGACTGTTCGGGTTGGGCTCGCGCCAGGCGCGCGTGCGCCTGACGATCAAGACCGCAGGCGAAGAGGAAATCCAGCCAACTGCGAGCCCAAGAGAGGCGATCCGGCCAGAGAAATCAGAGCGCGAGACCGTTGGAGCAGAGCCTGAAGCGGAAATCGCCGAGGAAGAAGAGCCCGAAGCTCTCGAGGCTGAAGCGGATGAGGCGCAGGTTGAAGAGGAAGATGAGTCTGAGCAAGATGACCTGGCGCTGGATGTGGCGCGTGAGACGGTGGAGGAACTGCTGGGGCAGATGAAGGTGCGCGCCCAGGTGACATCCAGTTATGGCGAGCCGGAAGATGCCCGCAGTAAAACGCCTCTGCTGGTGGATGTGCGCGGCTCGGACCTGAGCATCCTGATCGGGCCGCGGGCTGAAACGCTGGATGCGTTGCAGTATATCGCCAGCCTGATCGTGGGTAAGGAACTGGGGCGATCGGTGCCGCTGGTGGTCGACGTGGAAGGATTCCGACAGCGACGCGCCCAGCAACTCCGCCAGCTTGCACAACGGATGGCTGACCAGGCTGTGAAGACGGGCCGGCGGCAGACGCTGGAGCCGATGCCAGCCAACGAGCGCCGCCTGGTGCACATCGAGTTGCGCAATAACCCGGATGTGACCACCGAGAGCGTGGGCGAGGACCCGAAACGTAAGGTGACAATCATCCCGAAATAAGGTTTCGAGCGCAGTAAAGCTTGACCCTTATCCAATGCAGTGGTAAAATCCCGTCGCTTGATGGAGAACACCGTAATTGCCCCCATCGTCTAGGGGACTAGGACGCAGCCCTTTCAAGGCTAAAACCAGAGTTCGAATCTCTGTGGGGGCACTTGGCTCGAACGCCTGTCTTACGAACAAAAGACAGGCGTTTTGCTAACGAGTTATGTGTGACCTTATTTTTGCGCAAAAACAAGGCCTGATTCATGTTCTAGCCACCTGACAGTTTGCTAAGAGAGGTAGGAAAACAACGGAATACGGAATGAAAGAGCATTGGTCAAACTCCTTTCGATCATACGCAAACCAATTTGAAAGATGCACAAATCGCGACGATCTTTCCGATCAACCCAATGGCGCAGGCCATCCCGGATCGTGCGACCGCCAACGGAAACCAGCCAAACATAGAGCAGAGCCACCGCCAGAGTGAGGCGTGATAAGCGCAGAAAGTGACGAAGCATGGTACTTTCCAGGTCAAAGCCATGTTTTTTGAAGTCACCGAACATTTCTTCGATCCACATTCTTCGAGAGTACATCTTGAGCGCCATTTTGAAGTCGGGCAAGTTGGTAGCCAAACACCAGGGCTGATCTTCGCCCACTTTCCAGTGAACCAGCAGGTTGGTGGGATGGATTGCTTTCATGGTCAGACAACCAGGTCCCAACCATACACTATTGCCTGCTTGGGAAACAAAACTGCCGAAAGTTCTCCATTCATTCAAGTGATTGAGCCAAACACCCGTATCCGCTTTCTGTCGTAGCACATAAAACCAATGCCAATGATCCAGTTGTTTGAGAACTGCCACCGAACCAAATTCAGTGTCGCCTACCAGAATGACTACGACCCCTCTGGGCAGCAGTGTGCGGACATAAGCCAGCAAGGCCAGTTGCTTGCCAGCACTGCTATGCCCACGAGCATGCCGAACCCAGGTCCAGGCAATCGGGATCGCTCGGTTGCGATAAGCCAGAGCAACGATCAGCAGTTGATGCCCAAAGCTCACCTTCGTACCATCCACGATCAAACGGATTTCACCGATGCAGCGCTGTTGGGCTTTCAACCAATGTCGGGCAACCGGTTCATACCAGTCTCGTACTCGAATCGCTGGATTATCCAGCAATCTGCTCAATCGGCGTACCGTGCTGAGCAATTTCGCCTCACCAGGAACTTTGCAGGCGATTTTGCTCAAACAAACCGAGCGGCTCTGGTAAATCCCAACAATCAGCCAGACGAAGGCTCGAATCTGGGTAATTCGCTGCCCGGACGCAGTTCCAAAATTCGTGTTTTCCAGGTATCATACAGGTGGTTGATCGGCATTTGGTTTCTCCCATGTAGAATGTTTCGAAAAAAACGATTTTACCGGAATTCCTGTGCCGATCAACTATTCAATTCTTAAAGTGTCAGGTAGCTAGATTCATGTTTACCTCTCAAAAATTAGGTTTGACCGGTTCTGGCAACTCTAACTTCTTTTTCATGGTCTCGTCCCAGCCAGATTAGCGCAGATACCCGACCATCTTCCCCGATCTCAAATCGAGCATTGTAATCATCATCAGCGGTGAAAGTATTCTCACTGATCGGAAGCATCGGCCAATCATCTTCTCTCCCAATGCGGGATAGAGCCAGGCCACCTGCTCTGATTTTAACTTCGTAATCGCGGTACTGTCCAATATACTTTTTTAGCAAAGATGAATCCACTACCGGCGATCGGTAAATCGCATCGAGGCGCTGCAGATACCAGTTCAGGATATGGGCGCGAGTTGGGTCAGTGCCCTTGTCCAGCAAGCCTCGGATCGCATGGCGGTGTGCAGTTTCAAGAGCCTGCTCACGAGGTACCTCAATATCGGGTTGAACGCCGATCCCTTCCCAGTTGCTTTGGGTTACCGGATGGGTGGGATACCCTTCTGGTAGGGTGATCACAAAACCTTCCCCGAGGGTCAACTCAGTGACAGGGTGAGCGCCTCCCCCTGTGGTTTCCCCAACAATGGTTGCCCGGCCGTGATGTTTTAGCGTATAGGCTATATCTTCCCCGCCTGAAAAGGTGCGCCTGCTGGTTAGGATATAGACTGGGATATCCGGCAGGCGTTTGCCAGGAACGTAAGGGTATGTCCATTTTTGCTGTACTTCATCTCTGGCACGGTGATACTTGATCAAAAGCAGTTTAGGCTTCTTATGTTCATCGAAGAGGTAACTCTGGAAGAGCTGTGTCATGAAGGGGTCTCCGCCGCCGCACTGGCGCAGATCAAAGATCAAGGCGTCGCAGCGCGACAGGAAGTTCATCGCTGCCACAGCCACATGACCGGCCAGGTTGACAGGGGCAAAGTAGCGGATATCGATGTAGCCGATGTTACCAACCAGGTATTCGATTTTTTGGAGGCCAAAATTGTTGCTTTGAACCCGGTGCCACCAATCGGATTCATAGGCTTCATCCAAAGGATCTTGAGACCTTTTTTCAACGACTTGTGCGGCTTCTCCAGGAGAATAAAAGACCGCCAGGTGCAGGTCATGTGAAATTTCTTGCAGATCATCGGTTAGACGCCGGCTGAGTTCCGGAGATGTTTCGCAATCCTCATAGCTCCCACCGTTTAGTTTCTCCCGAATATGAGCTGCCATCTTTACGGCAAGTTCGGGAAAGGGGTAATTTTTGAGCAGTAGTTGAGCGAGGTTCTTTACAACTTCCTGGCAAACCCCTGAAGTTATTTTTTCATCATTTGGGTGCATTCAATTTCTCCGACCGGCATGGCGCTGCCAGCCAAATTCCGCGAAAAGGACTAACCCAATTTTTGATCGAAGGTCAACACAAGCAAGCTGGCGGCCAATCACGTGAAGCCGGACACATCGGCGAACAGAGCCGTCCTGTTCGATCGATCGGGCAGTTTTTCGTTGCGCGCCAGGGCGTGCAGGCAGGCTTGCGGCAGAAAGGTGGAGAGTTGTGGCATCAAGACGCCTCATAGACCCTGGTTTGGTTTGATTGGCATCAAGTTTACCACTTTCCACCCTTTCGCGGCTAAGACACGTTAACGTACGGTACCCCCGTGGGGGCACTGGATTTTGAAAAGAAACTGTCATATGGCAGTTTCTTTTGCATTTAGGTGTTATCTCAATTGTTCTGTCTATTTTGAGCGCGGGCGCTTTTTGTATTTAGGTATGGGGCGAATTTCAGATTCGGGAAGACTTGCTGTCCGAAAATGCTTTGGGTCTACTTTTTCCTTGAACATTCGATAGTGCTGCTTCAGGCGGGCAATGTATTCTGGATCGGCTAGCAACACATCGCGCACTTTTTCCAACAACGCCGGCGCTAATTCGGGTTGATGGCTGGCTGAGTTGAGAACAGGGCCTTGCATTTCTCGGATGATTTCGGGATCATTCTGCCTGTACCATTTAGCGTAAAACTCTCGACTTTCCCACCCATACGCTATGACGGCTACGGTCTTCTGGCTTTTTCGAGAAACAACATTGAACGTCACCCGCCGGCAGTCACAGTTCTCATCATTGCAGTATAGTTCAAGAAATCCAAATTCATCCCCCGCCAGCCTGGGGTCTTTGAGGAATTTCATGCTGCGGGTTTCTTTCCAGGCCAGGTCGCCAAATCGTTCGTAAAAGGGTTCGTAAGACATTGCTCTTCCTCGTATAAATCTGCAATTGCTTGTAACTACCTACCCATCTTACCAGAAATTTGCTAAACTATAAGCATGGCTGAACAAGCGTTGGAAATAGAAGTCTTGCTCAAACAACTGGGCTTTCTCGAGGCCGAAGTTGCCCGCTTGCAGGAG
>JBFMFR010000016.1:0-26982 GCA_040752025.1 Chloroflexota bacterium
TCGACGATCTGAAACGCAAGGTTCTGGCCTTCATCGAGTATTACAACCGTACCATGGCTAAACCGTTCAAATGGACCTACCAGGGCAGAGCCCTTTCTGCATAGCTATTTATGCCAAGATGTACTAGCATATCACAGAAGGCGGGGTTTACATTGATTCCTCCAGCAGGCAAGGTCATGGAGATGCCAACCAGGGAATGATCGAAGATATACCTGAATTTGTCTTCACTATCACGCAGAGCTTCCTCGGCCAGTTTGCGCTTTTCTTCATTATTCAGCGCTTCGAGGGCAAAATTTATATCACTGGCGACTTCTTCGAGCAGCTTAATTTCCTCCGGGTTGAAAAAAGATGGCTCGCCGGCATAGAAGGCGAATATTCCCAGCGTGTGCGCATCCACCACAATCGGCAATGCAACCAAGGAGCGATAGCCGCGCTTCAATGCTTCTGCGCGCCAGGGCGCCGTGCGTGGATCGGCGGCAATATCGTTACAGAAATCCGTTCTGCCAGTGCGCGCAGCCACGCCTGCGGGGCCCAGTCCCTCAGGAACATCTTTCACTGAAACCTGAGGAATGCTGGCTAAATACCCTTCTTCGACTCCATCCCAAAAAACCGGGGTGATCACCTGGCTTTGCTGATCCACCAGGCCAACCCAGGCCATGCGAAATTCGCCAAATTCAACGGCGATATGACAGATATTCCGAAAAATTTCCTGCGGATCACGAGTGCGGACGATCATCTGGTTGATCTGGCTGATGACTGCATAAACACGGCTCAACCGCATGGTTTCAACTTCTATGCGCTTTCGTTCCGTGATATCGCGCGTCGTGCTGATGATGAAAGCCTCTCCAGCAATCTCGAAAACAGCCGCCGACATCAATCCATCGACAATCTTGCCATCCTTTCCCTGGAACTGCGCTTCGTAATTGAGTACACTGCCGCCCGCTTGTAAGCCTTCCACGATCTTTATCCGATCAGCCGCATTCACCCAGATGCCAAGCTCAACGGAGGTTTTTCCAAGCACTTCTTGTTCGCTGTAGCCCAGGATTTGCTCGAAGCCGGGGTTGACCGAGAGCAGCCGGCCATCGGCCAGCCGGGTAATGGATACTGCATCGGGTGTGATCTGGAAAGCCTTTCTGAATCTTTCTTCGCTGAAGCGCAGCGCCTCGGCAGCTTCGTAACGATCGCGATAGTAACGCAGGCGCTGGCGTCTCCAAATGAACCAAAATCCGGATCCGGTGGCTGTTACCAGCGCGCCAAAGAGGAGCATCGTCTGCCAAAAACGCTCCTGGATAGGCGCAAAAGCCTCGGACGAATCTTGACGCGCCACCAGGAACCAGGGCGAGCCGGGCACCGGCCCCACGTAGCCGACGACCGCGGCGTCGCGATAATCCACACCCTCCACGACGCCGGTCTGCCCTGACACGGCTTTGACAGCCAGGAGGTCCGTCTGCGTCAGAGGGTAACGCCTGGAAAGGGCGGCAGCCGGGTCGAAGCGCACAGGGTTCAAAAAAAGGACTTCATCCCCCTCCCGGCGCACCAGCAGGGTTTCGGCAGTCTGGCTGGGTACAGGCCATTCAGCCAGGAAGGGATAGATAGCCTGCTGCGGGTGAACCTCCATGATAAGCACGCCCAAAGGTTGGCTCAAATCTTGCTCAACGTAAATAGGTACTAACAAACCCAGGTGAATGGATCGGTCAGGCTGGTGAAAATGAAAATCCCAAAAAACCACCTGTCCATCCTGCAGAACCGGATTCATGTCGGTCTGCAAGTGTGCATCAACCAGGCTTATCCCGGCCGGTGAGGCAATTCGTTGTGTTCCACCGGTATCCAGGAAGTAAATGGTCTCATAACCATAGGCTTTGCACAGGCTATCTAACCAGGCCTGGAGAGAGGCAGCCGCAGAAAGGTCATTAGGATCGGTCAAAAAGTCTTGCAGCAAGGCGGCAAAAGCCGCGTTCTGGCGCAAGACTGCTGCATCCCCTGAGCGCTCCGTGCGCCAATTTTGCAGCTCCCTGATCTTGAGCATCGCAATGGCAGTCATCTGCTCGTCAACCTGCGTACGAAAATGTTGCAAAAAGTTTACATAGGAAAGCGTCCCTACAGCGAGAACGCCGGTCGCCATCAAGCCAAGGATCCCCAGGAAGAGTGTTTGCATGCGTCTCTCTTGGGTCTCTGCCCACTGCTCCGCACTTTGCATCTCAGGCGCTTTTTTGAGGAAATCGAAACGAAATACTGCCGCAGCCGCCAGGGCCGCAGCCAGGGCAAAACCCGGAATGGTGGGATTGAGCGAGTCTTTCGGAAGGAGATTGAAAGTGATTACAACAGCGATAACGACTGGAAGCAGCGCCGAGGCGATCAGCAAACCAGCCTGCAGACGGTGAAGGCGCGCCATGCGCCGGGCCTCCAGCAGCAGCATGGCCGAGCCGGCCAGCATGAGCAATTGGCCATAGAAGGAGTGCACCAGATACCACAGGCCTGGGATGCGCTGAGAGAGCTCGGCAACCCAAAATGCGCCAACCTGCCGGAAACCCACCTCTCGCTGCACCCATAACGTTTGCCAGGGGCTGGTCCAGATTATCGCCTGGGTGATCAGGGGGACAGCAAACAAACTGATCGCCAGTCCCTTGCTAAGCCAGCGATGCCGCCCGGTGTACTCCAATACAAAGAGAACCCACAGCGGAGGAATTACTGCAAAGGAAAGAAAACGCATCTTGAACCAAAAGAGAGCCCCTGCCTGGGTTATGCTGAGCATCGAAAATACTTCTTCCAGCGCAGCAACACACATGGCCAACGCTAACCAGAAGTAATAGCGATTGCCGGCCAAACTGCGCTGCTTGCTGGCCTGCCAGGCCAGCAAACCGGTCACGGCTACTGCGAGCAGAATCATCCCAAAATACAATTCGCTTTCCAGGGCCATAATCCTATCTCCGAAAACAACCGATACATCTAACCGGGGTGCGCAGCCTGTTTTTCATAATAAACTCAAGCTGATTGGATGACCGCCAGAGCCGTCAGCAGTTGGCGATGCTGCTGCTCCGCTTTATCGAGCCGGCTAGCGAACTGCGCCTGCTCGCCGGCAATCAGAGCCGCTTCCAGTTGCCTGGCCGTCTCGCTCAACGCATCTGCGCCCAGGGTAGCCGCTACGCTCTTCAGCGTATGCGCCAATCGCTGCGCCAGCGCCAGATCGTTGGCCTGGATGGCGCTGCGGATTTGCGCGACAGCCTCAGCATGATCGATAGCGAACTTTTTCAGCAAACGTTTGTACAGGCTCAGGTTGCCGCCCAGGCGAGCCAGGGCGGCCTGCGCATTCAGAAGAGCCAGCACTTCATGAGGCAGGATTTCTAAAGATGAAAGCGATTTTGGCGCCTGCTCTGTCTTTTTTTCTGGAGCCAGCCAGCGCAGCAGCATAGCAGTCAACTGCGCGGGATTGACCGGCTTGGCGATATAATCATTCATCCCAGCCTGCAATACCTTTTCGCGCTCACCCACCAGCGCATGCGCCGTCATGGCAATGATCGGCAACCGGGATAAGGTGAAGCGGGGATCACTGCGGATGTGAGCGGTAGTCTGATAGCCATCCATCCTGGGCATCTGGATGTCCATTAGAACCGCGGCGTAGTCATTCTGGTTGAGCATGGCAAGCGCCTGTTCTCCGTTCGGCGCGACCGAGACCTGTAAACCAAGCTGCTGGAGCATCTCAACCGCCACCATCTGGTTGATCTCGTTGTCTTCAACCAGCAAAATGCACTGACCGCGGAGGCTGGAGAATTCTGCGCCAGGCGCGCCCCACCAGCCAGATTGGCGCGGCTGTGCGGTAATATCCTCGGGTATTTTTATCGAAACTTCGCCTGCTGCGCCAGTTGAGTATGGGAATGTCAGGGTGAATGAAAAGCGTGCGCCCTGTCCCAGCTTGCTTTCAACGGTAATTTCTCCACCCATCATCTCAACCAGGCGCTTGCTGATCACCAACCCCAGGCCTGAACCGCCATATTTCCGGCTGATCGAGGTATCTGCCTGGCTGAAAGGCTGGAATATCTGCATCATTTGCTCTTCAGCCACACCAATGCCGGAATCACGCACAGCAAATTCCAGCGTCACTTGCTGAGCCGTTTTTTCGAGCAAGGCGACTTGCACCTCCACTTCGCCCTGCTCAGTAAATTTCACAGCGTTGCTCGCCAGGTTCAGCAGCACCTGCCCCAGGCGCAACGGGTCGCCAACCAGCACAGGAGGGATATCCGGCGGGACATTGAACAGCAGCGCCAACCCCTTCTCTTTTGCCCGGAGAGACAACGTGCTGGAGAGCACTAACAGGACTTCATTCAGGTCAAAGTGGATCTCTTCCAGATCCATCTTGACGGCTTCGATCTTGGAGAAATCCAGGATGTCGTTGATCGTTGCCAGCAAGATCTCACCAGAAAGTCGAATATTCGTGAGATAGTTGCGCATTTTTGCGTCCATCTCGGCCTGCAAGGCCAGGTGCGTCAATCCCAGGATGCCGTTGAGCGGCGTGCGAATTTCGTGGCTCATGGTAGCCAGAAAATCGCTCTTGGCGCGGTTGGCGGCGTCAGCCTGCTCCTTGGCTATAGATAATTCAGCCGTGCGAGTTTCTACCAGTTCTTCCAGGTGATCGCGAATCTGGCGAAGTTCTCTTTCGATCCGTTTACGTCGCACAATTTCGTCCTGGGCCTCTTGATATAACTGGGCATTCTGAATGGCGATCGTGGCCAGGCGGGAAAACTGTTCCAGTAAAGCAACATCCTGTTCGGTGAAAAGCCGGTCGTCATCTCTCTCATAGGCCAGGCCCAACACCCCCAAAAACTGTGTCCCCGAAATCAACGGAACACCCATCAAGGAGCGAATTTTTTCTTTGCTATACGAAGCAATACGGCCTTCCCAAAGGTCATAATCTGAGATAATGTAAGGTTGGCGGGTTTGCCATACAATACCTGCCAGATCCTCGCCTGGCTGCACTGTGAAATTCAGCGACTCGGCCAAGCCGCCTAACCCCACCTTGGGCAGCAGAGCGCCTGTCTCAGAATCAATCAAATTCAGATAGCCTGCTGAGGTATTCATTAGCCGCCCGGCTCGCCGGACGATGTTTTCCAGCAAAACTGGCAGATCCAATTGAGAAAGCAGCTCTACCGTGGTTTCCTGTAAGGCAAGCAGGTAATCATAATGCTGGCGCAGGGTTTCTTCGGCGCGATTGCGCTCGGTGATATCGATTACCGAGACGATCACATGCTCCAGCGTCTCTTCGTAGCCTGGCATCACCGACCAGTTCAAGCTGACGTCGATTTGCCTGCCATCCAGCGTTCTGTTGCGCCCTTCCCAACTAAAATTCTTTTTCCCCTCGGCTATATTCACCAATTCCACCACAAACTGCTGAAGATGCTCAAGCGGAAGAACGGCGTCAAGGCTGCCAAGCAACTGCGCTTTTGTTTGAGCGCCATGCAACCTGACCGTAGCCTGGTTGACGTCCAGCACGCGAACCGTGGAAAGGCAGTCGAGGATAGCCTGTGGATGTTGAGAAAAATAGGCTGTAAAATCAGACACCCCCGCCTGGCGCAAAATATCCAGGCGTTGTTTAACGCCCGAGAAGTCTTCTTCCCATAGGGAAATGGGCGAGTTCTCGAACAGGTTGCGATAGCGCAGCTCGCTTGCCTGCCGGGCAAATTCGGTTTCTTTGCGCCAGGTGATATCCTGGACAAACCCGTTCAAATAGGCCGGCTTTCCTTCTGCATCCAGGATCAGCTCGCCGGCTTCGGCCCACACCCAGCGAATGGCGCCATCTGGCAGGACGATGCGATACTCCAATGGGATTGGTTGCCTCTCGCGCATCACCGATAAATTCGATTGATTCACCCGCTCACGGTCATCGGGATAAATGGCCCGGGCAATAATCTCATTCAGATTACCGGTGAAGCTTTCTTTCGCAATCCCGAAAATTCGGTACATTTCATCCGACCACTGAACCTTATCGCCCTGGATATCCCAGCTCCAGCTTCCTATATGTGCAAAAGACTGGGCTTTTTTCAATTCATTGCTGACGCCGATGATCTCGTCTTCGACTTTCTTGCGCTCGGAAATATCATTCGCCATCACCAGACGCGCCGGGCGGCCGGCATAATCCAATCCGTGAGAGAAAATCTCAACGAAAAAAGTGTGCCCGCTTTTTGAGTTATGGATCCACGGCCCAGAGAACTGGATGGTCTCCTTCTGGCTGGCAACATTTTCCACCAAACGCGCCACTTCTTCGCCAGGACGGATATCTTTCAAAGTCATGCCCAGGAACTCATCCCGGCTGTAGCCATATTTTTCTACTGCAGCATCGTTGACGGCCAAAAAGCGCAGTGTTTCCAGGTCATAGACCCACATGGGAAGTGGGTGGTTCTCGAACAGCAGCCGGTACTGCTCCTCGCTCTGGCGTATCCTTTCCTCGGCCTGCTTGCGTTCGGCAATATCCCGGTTGACCACCACGGTGCCTGTCGGATTTCCCGCGCTGTCGCGCAGCCAGGTGGAGGTAGAAAGGATGTACAGAGATTTTCCGCTCTTGTGCTTCTGGATAACCTCGCCCATCCAGTATCCATCGCTGCGAAATTTCTGCAAGACCTGCTCGCGATCGTTATTGGGATAACTGGTTGGGACAAGCGCCGGAAACGCTTTTCCGATGGCTTCTTGCGCCGTCCACCCATATAGGTGTTCTGCGCCTTTATTCCAGGTGTAAACGATAAAATCGGCATCCGTGCTAAAAATGGCTTCGGAGACTTGTCCGAGCAAGCTGGCCTGGAAATGAATCTGCTCATCCGCCAGTTGGTGTTCTTTCTCCAGGCGCACTTTCTCAAGCACCGTGTGGATCGTGCGCGGCAGGCGGCGGATATGGCTGGGGGTTTTGATCACGTATTCCGCCACGCCGCGCTTTAAAGCCTGCACGGCGATTTCCTCCGAACCGGTGCCGGTGACAATAATGACCGGTAAATCGGGATCGTGACCATGTACGACTTCCAGCACTTGCAGGCCATCGAAGCCGAGGATGTTGAAATCGCTGAGCACCAGGTCAAATTTGTCTTGAGCCAGGGCAGCTTCAAATTCGAGGCGTGAACCAGCCACTGTCACGCGGAAGCCTTCCTGTTGGCGCACGAGCGCATCCAGGATCAGCTCACGATCCAGCGGTGAATCATCGACATATAATATGTAGATAAGATCAGTTTCCATCATATGTTTTCGGGCGGGGAAACGTTGAGCGTGAGCCAGTAACCTTCGATTTTACGCACCACATCCAAAAAGCCTTCGAAAGAAACCGGCTTGACCAGATAACTGTTGGCGCCGATGTCATAAGACAGGGCGCGGTCGCCTTCCTCTTTCGAGGAAGTCAGGATGATGACCGGAATGCGCTTCAGAATGGGGGTAGTTTTGATGCGACGCAGCACTTCAAAACCGTCGACGCCGGGCAATTTGAGGTCAAGCAACACGATATTCGGCATAGGATGGGCCTGGCGGTCGGCGTATTTGCCGGTGCCATTGAGATAATCCAGGGCGTCATTGCCGTCGCCAATCACCGAGATCGTATTGCCAAGCTTGGCTTCCTGGAAAGCATCCAGGGTCAATTCGACATCCATTCGGCTATCTTCAACCAGCAGGATATGAGCGAGTTTCTGCATAGGTTACTCCTTCGGTAATTTCACAAAAAATGCGCTGCCTTGTCCAACCTGCGAGGTCAGCCACACTTCGCCGCCCAACAGACTGACAGCTTTCTTGACCGTCGCCAGGCCAATGCCCGTACCGGGATATTCATCCTCGCTGTGCAGGCGCTGAAAAATATTGAATATTTTTTCATGATATTCAGCGGGTATGCCGATGCCGTTATCGCCGATCTGGACGATCACATGATCGGCTGCGCCTTGCCAGGCGACATCGATGATTGGCGGGACATTCGGACGCTGGTATTTGAGAGCATTGTCCAGCAAATTCATAAAAACCTGGTTGAGCAGCGTGGCGTCGCCCTTTACCACAGGTAAACCTGCAGCAATCTTCATCTCGCCATAGGATGCCTGGCAGCGTTCCCGCAGCTCAGAAACGACCCGTGCAAAGAGATCGTCGAGCGCTACCGGCTCACAACGCACGCCGGAACGCCCCAGGCGTGAATAATTGAGCAGATCATCGATCAGAAGCCCCATGCGCTCGCTGGCCTGCAAAATATTATCCAGATAATGACGGCCTTCTTCGTTCAGGCAGTCACGGTGCCTCCGGTCGATGATGGACGAAAAGCCGTTGATAGCGCGCAGCGGGGCGCGCAAGTCGTGCGATACGGAATAGGAGAAAGACTCCAATTCCTTGTTAGCATCCAACAACTGTTGAGTGCGCTCTACCACGCGTTTTTCAAGCTCGGTGTTTAGCAAGCGAATCTCCTCTTCCATTTGCTTGCGTTGGGTGACATCTTCCAGCGCAACCATATTGCCGATGATTTCGCCTTTAGGATTATAAAGCGGAGCGACGGACAGGCTGGCGATGAAAATTTGGCCGTCTCTTTTTTGGCGCGTCGTTTCCAGACTCAAGATACTTTGCCCTTGCATAACCTGCTGGTGCACGCCAACAAATTCATCCCATCTATCTTGCGGAACAATCGGCGAAGGTTTGCCAACGATCTCACCGGCTGTCCAGTCAAAAATCCGTTCGGCCGATATGTTCCAGGACAGGATAATTCCATCCTGATCCATGCTGTAAAGCGCGACGGGCGAGCAAGCAATGATTGCCCTTTGAAACTCTTCGCTCTGCTGCAGGGCGATTTCGGCTTGCTTGCGCTCGGAGACATCGATGGATAGGATGAAAACTCCCTCAGGCACAGGCTGGATGCTCAGGTTAAACCAGCCGGTTGAGCCGTCTGGAAATTCGAACAGATTCTCCACGTGGTGAGGCTCCCGGTCTTCCAGGGTATGCTTGATGATGCGAAACACCTCGGTATTTTCGATCCCCGGCCACATATCCATGTATCGATTACCGAGCAGTTCTTCTTTCGGACGACGATTATGCACATCGGCGGCATCATTTAGATAAATATATTTCCAATCGTGATCGATAATCTGGCAGCCTTCCATCATATGATCAAGCGTCGAGCGAAAACGTTCTTCGCTTTCGCGCAGTTGTTGCTCGGCGCGCTTGCGATCGGTAATATCCAAAGCGAAGGCGGCAATCTCTCCTTCCGCGTCTGGCATGAGCGCATCCGCCAGGAAAACTGCCACCCGGCTACCATCCCGGCGGATATATTCCTTCTCGTAGGGAGTGCTAGAACCGCGCTCTTGCAGCTCGCGGATAGCATTTTCGTCGGCAGGCAGCCATTCGGAGGGCGTAAGCGCTCGCCAATTCACCAGGCCGGCTTCAAATTCGGCGCGGCTATAACCGATCATGTTAAGATAGTAGTCGTTGGTCTCAATAATTCCACCATCTACGGCTGCAATAACGACACCGATTATATTTGCATCGAAAAAGCGTCGCAGGCGAGCATTGACTGTGCGTAAAGCATCCTCCATTTTCTTGCGCCCGGTGACGACTTCGGAGAATAGAATGACGCCGCCATTTTCTCCGCTGGTCTCATACCAGGGGCGCATTTCCCAGCGCACCCAATCCAGACTGCCGTCAGACCGAGGAAATGGATCGTCCTCCGCTTTTTCGACCGCTCCGGCCAGGCAGCGCCGGTGGATTTCCTTCCATCGCTCGGGGATCTCGGGGAACACTTCGTAATGCGAGCGGCCCAGCAGGTTTTGGCCGCCCAGGCCGTAATCAACGAGATATCTCTGGCTGGCAACAAGATACTTCATTTCGTGATCGAACATGGCAATTGCGGCTGGAGAATGTTCGACAAAAAGGGCAAACAATTGATCGTTTCTGCGTAGTTTTTCTTCTACCTGTTTACGTTCGGTGATGTCCTGCGATGTATTTAGAATATATTTCTGGTCGCCGATAGCTATCAGATCGATATTTAATTCAAAAAAACGCTCTACGCCAGATTTGGTAAGCAAAGCCAATTCATGGTGATGCGCCGAGCCAGTTTCTTTCAATTGGGATAATATTTTCAACCGACTCTCAGTATCGGGATTAATCCCCAAATCCAGTGTGGTCTTTCCCAGCGCTTCTTGTTCTGTGTAGCCAAACGCCCGCTCAAAGGCGCCGTTTACACCAACAAGAACACCATCGGGCATCTTCGAAAGCGCAATGGCAAAAGGAGCCTTCTCGAATAGGAGAGAAAATTTTTGCTCACTCTCACGAAGCGCTTCTTCTGCCAGTTTGCGCTCACTGATATCGCGAATGATCATGCTGGTGCGCTGAAAACCAGCCGAATCCTCGAATATATTGGTGGAAATCTCCCCCGGAAACCGGGATCCATCCTGGCGGATGAAAGTCAACTCACCCTTAAAAACGCCCGTCTGGGCGCGCTCTTCAAGCGCTGCCGGTAAGCGTGGATCGGTTACATCCACTATACCGTTACGCCCTACCCGGATGATTTCCTCCTCTGTCCGGTCAAACATCTTACAGGCTGCGGGATTCGCAGAGAAAATGCTGCCGCCAGGTTCGGTCAAAAGGATGGCATCCAGACTGTTCTCAAAAATCAGGCGATAGCGCTCTTCGCTCTCGCGCAATCGTTGCGCCGCCAGGTTGCTCATCTTGATATCGCGATGTAAAAGCAAATAGATCACCAGAGCGCTGACTAGCACGAACATCCAGCCCTTGTAGGTTTGGATGGCAGTCAATACAGCTAGATCAGAGACAAGCGCAGCAAGCAGATAGTCAGAAAGAAGAATCCATAGTCCCCCTAAAAGCAGATAAAGAAGCGCTATACGCAGATCGATCTGGGTTTTAGAGAGTTTCATGGCAGATCATTTCCAATCCCGTAAGAACTGTGCAAGAACTTGTATTTCTTGATTGTAGAGTATAGTACATATTCGCCCCCAAGAAAAGGGCCTCATTCTCCTTGCACTTTGCCGTTTTCTGCATACTCCTGTTGAATGGCCAAAATTTCAGGCAAGGATTGCTTAAAAGCCAGGACCAGACCAGGATCGAAATACTGAGTGCTTTCCTGTTCGATCAGCTTAGCTGCATCTTCTACCGGCCAGGCAGCTTTATATGGGCGGCGGTTAGTCAGGGCATCATAAACATCCACGACTGCCACGATGCGCCCTTCAAGAGGAATGGCGTCATTTTTCAATCCTGCGGGGTAGCCAGTTCCATCCCATTTTTCGTGATGCGTCAGAGCAATATTGCGCGCCATGCGCAGTAAGTCAGAATCGTGCCGGCCGATGATTTCAGCGCCAATGAGGGTGTGTTGCTGCATGATGGCGCGCTCATCCGGATCGAGCTTGCCAGGCTTGAGCAAAATCCGGTCTGGTATGCCGATCTTACCCAAATCGTGCATGGGCGCGGCGTTGAACATTAAATCTGCGCTCTCGCGGCTCAATCCGATCGCCTGGGCCAGAACGCGGGCGTAGTGGCCGATGCGGTAAATGTGCCAGCCGGTTTCCTGGTCTTTATACTCTGCAGCGCGGCTCAGGCGTTGGATGATTTCCAGGCGCGAGGCGTTGAGCTCCGCGGTGCGTAAGCGCACATTTTCCTCCAGCATGCGATTTTGATCGTGCAGCGCCAACTGGGTTTTCAGGCGCGCCAGTACGATGGGAGGGCTGAAAGGCTTGGCAATGTAATCCACCGCACCCACTTCGAGGCCCCTGGTTTCCGCTTCGACGTCATTCATAGCCGTTACAAATACAACAGGGATATGCGAAGTTTCGAGGTCGTCTTTCAAGTAACGGCAAACCTGGTATCCGCTCATATGAGGCATCATGACATCCAGCAGGATGATATCGGGACGCGGCTCTGCATGGGACAGCTTAAGCGCGCGTTCTCCGCTCGTAGCAACTTTTACCCGGTAGGTTTCGCGCAAAATGCCGCTAAGAATGGAAATATCTTCAGGGGTATCATCCACGATCAGGATGGTCGGTTTTATCATTTGATTCATAGGGCTTCCCACCTTGCAAATGGTTTATCTCCATCAACTGCGCCAGGCAGTGCAGGGCATTCTCGAAATCGTATTCCTCAATACGCTGAACAAGCAACTGTATTTCTAATTTCAGGTTACAAGCGCGCAAGTGGTTTTGCAGCCCTTCGAGAGCATCGATTGCTTCGAGATCGCTGGCCCGCAAATGCACTGCCAGGTTGTGTAAATGCATCTCCAGATCAAATCTTTCCTGTGCGTCCAATTCATCCACGGTTTTGACGCCCATCACCGGCGCTTCTGGAATTGCCAGGCGAGAAATGACTTCACAGGCATTTTGCAGGTCCTGGATAAACTGGATTACCAGATCGTGCAATGAATCGATCGTTGCCTGGCGTAAACTGGCCTCGAGGTTGGCCGCCGATTGAAACAAGTTAATCGCTCCAATATTTCCCGCCAGTCCTTTTAATGTATGCGCCTGGCGTTCCAGGAAGGCCAGATCACCTGAGCGTAGTGCATCGAGCGTTTCTTGAGTCGCTCCACACTGCCGCGCTTGAAATTGCAGCAACAGCTTGCGGTAGCGATTCTGGTCATCTCCCATGCGATGCAGCCCCGAAACTGTATCAAAACCCGGCAAAGCAGGGAAGCCGGCGATGGAAGCTTCCTCATGTAGTGTAGACGGGGAAAGCGCTTTCAGGTCGCTGCGCTTACCTTTTGAAATGGTCAGCCAGCGTTCCAGGGTGGCTTTCAACTCAGACAGGTCAATGGGTTTGGTGATATGGTCATTCATCCCAGAAGCCATGCTTTTCTCTCGGTCACCGCTCAACGCGTGAGCCGTCATGGCAATCACCGGCAGCGTCTGCCAGGCAGGGTTTTCGCGAATCAAACGGGTAGTCTCATATCCATCCATGTCAGGCATCTGAATATCCATCAGCACGATGTCAAAATCCGTATTCCGCAATTGCTCAAGAGCGCTCTGCCCATCGCTGGCAATGACAGCCTCCAATCCTATGCTTGCCAACAGTTCTTGCGCTACTTCCTGGTTGAGCTCGTTATCTTCCACCACCAAGACCCTGGCCTTCTCAGCGAGAGGCTGCGTCTCGTTCCTGCCAGGCTGCGGAATACTTCCAGCATCATTTTTCTTTTGCAGCGCCAGGGTTATCCCGCGCAGTAAAGCACTGCGGCTGAAGGGCTTGGTAATCCAACCATCCACATCCTGCAATTTTTCCCGGTTGCTGTTATCCACAGGTTTCGAGATGAGCAAGATGGCTGGATTTGAATATACTCCCGGAAAAGACTTGATCTGGCGAATGATGATATCGACAGATCCTTCCAAGAGAGCCTCGTCGATCATCAATAAATCATAAGGGCTTTCAGACGCAGAGGAGGCCAACAGATTCAAAGCCTGCTCACAAGAAACAGTCATGGTCAACTTACGAACAATGGGCTGTAAATAGACCTGCAGGCTCTGCTGACTCAACAGGTTAGGCTCCGCCGATAACACCAACAGGCGGTTCAATTGGCCAGACTGCTGGTCAGGGGCAACCGCCCTGGAACGATCTACGTCAAATTGTGCGGTAAAGGAAAAAATGCTCCCCTTACCAGGCTGGCTTTCCATCTGGAGCTCTCCACCCATGATTTCGATCAGGCGTTTGCTGATGGCTAAGCCCAACCCGGTGCCGCCATACTTGCGGGTAGTGGCTGAATCAGCCTGAGTGAAGATATCAAAAATCCGCTCCTGATATTCGAACGGTATGCCAATGCCTGTATCGCGCACTGAAAATTGCAGCGTTACACAACGATCTGCTTGTGAGAGCGACGTGATCGCGAGAACCACTTCGCCGGCATCGGTAAATTTAACTGCATTTCCGCCCAGGTTGCTGAGCACTTGCAGCAGGCGTAAAGAATCGCCCACCAGGGCCCTGGGCACATCGGCGGCTACATGATAGATTAACTCGATCTGTTTATCCTTCAGTTGAGCATTGATGGATACCGCCAGTTGATCTAAAACGTTATCCAGGTCAAAGGGAGAAATTTCCAGTTCCAACTTATCCGCCTCGATCTTGGAAAGGTCGAGAATGTTATTGATGATCTTCAATAGATTCTGCGCTGAAATTTGGATCTTGGAAAGGTAATCATATTGCTGCGTGGTGAGCTCGGTGTTCAAGGCCAGGTATGTCAGGCCAATCACAGCATTCATCGGAGTACGGATTTCATGCGACATGTTGGCCAGGAAATCCGATTTCGCCCGGTTGGCCGCATTGGCGGCAAACATTGCCTGGCGCAATTCCTGTTCCGAGCGCTGCAATTCCAGATTCTTGGTCTCCAACTCGCTGGTGCGCTGCCGTACCAGATCTTCCAGGTGATATTGATGTTGGCGCAACTCGGCTTCGATACGCAGGCGATCAGCCAGTTCTTTCTGCGCAGTCTGGAAAAGGCGCGCATTATCCAGGGCAATGGCCGCCTGGGCCGCCAGAGTATTGAGCAGGCGCTCATCTTCTGCAGTGAAAGCCTCTGCACGGGCATCTTCTACCGCAATCACTCCCAGGATGCGCTCTCCAGCCCGAATAAGGGTGTATAAACCAGATTGGATACCAGGGTAAGTTTCCACATAATGCGCGTCCTTCTGCACATTGCCGCAGCGGAAAGAACTCCCCTGTTGGATCACCCAGCCGCTCAAGCCCATACCAGGATCGACGATCATTTGATTCAGCCGCTCAATTTCTGCAGCAAGTTCATCTACCTCAACCCCAGGTTTGCTTAGCGCCAGCAGTCTCAGATGGTTGGTTTCGGCCTGGTAAGAGCGAATAGCGATATGATGCCAGCTCAGTTTCCTTTTCAGAACATCGATAATCGTTTGAGCGATTTCTTCGGGGTCATGCAGCCGGCTGATGTTCAAACCGCTCTCGTAGAGCACTTCCAGCTCGATCAGCCTTTGGTGCAGTTTCTCCTCGGCTTGTTTACGTTGGGAGATATCCCTGCCAGCGCCCAAGATGAAGGCGGGAGCGCCGTTCTCGTCTCGAATCAGGGAAAAAGTGTTTTCGCTCCAAACACGAGAGCCGTCTTTCTTGTAAAATTCGAGGTCGATTGTGCGTGAAATGATCCTGTCAGTTCGAGCCAGGTTCTCGGGGGTTAGTTCTTGCGCCATGACCTGCAGCGCTTTTTGATAGGAATCCGGGGGCATCTGCTGGTCTAACGGAATTTGGTTCAATTCATCCAGTGTGTACCCGCGCAAGCGCGTCACCGAGGGGCTGATATAAACCATCTTAAGGTTCAGATCCATCAGCCAGATCGTATCGCTCATATTCTCGGCTAACATGCGGTAGCGCGCTTCGCTCTCGCGCAGGGCAATAGCGGTTGCTCGTTTCTCTACAGCGCCGCGAATTGCCAGCACCAGGTTATCAATATCAACTGGTTTTCCAAAGTAAGAGTAAGCGCCCAGGTTGAGGGCCCGAATGGCAGAGGTCTGCGAAGCATTTCCTGTCAGTAAGATACATTCTACATCCGGTGAAATCTGTTTTATGACGTGCAAAACATCCAGCCCATGCATATCGGTCAACTGCAGGTCGATCAATGCAACTGCAATGCGTTCCTGTTTCACACGTTGCAATGCAGCCTCGCCCGTTTCTGCTTCGATGACCGTAAACCCATTAATCGCGAGGATATCCCCCAATGTGGTTCGCGCATTGGACTCATCATCCAGGATCATTACAGTAGCTGGCTCAGTTATCATAGTTCACTCTCGTCGTCATCTACTAAAAGAACGCGCAAACCACTACTCATAAAGCAACCTTATCAGAGACCAATCGATGTGTAGTGGAGAACGAACGGTCAGGCTGAGATTCTTTGCTCACATTATACTTTGGGAGGTAAAGTATATTCGAGGTTGGAACAATTTTCGCCCCCAAAAAGCCGGTCAAAATACAGACAGGCATGTTAGAGGGGGAATAGAAAGCATCCGGTAGAGTCATGGAGCCGCTTTCAATTGAATCGTAAATGTGCTGCCTTTGCCTGGCTCGCTCAATACCTGGATCTGACCGTCGTTCACTTCAGCCAGTTTCTGGCAGACCACCAGCCCCAAACCAATGCCCTTGGATTTGGTTGTAAAAAATGGCTGGAAAAGTTTGTGTAGGTTTTCCGGTGAAATGCCTTGCCCCGTATCGATAACATGAATGGCAACTTGCTTTCGACCGTCAATGGTCTCGACACGGATGGTCAGTCCGCCTCCGCTGGGCATCGCCTGACAGGCATTTAGGATCAGGTTTGTCAGGATCATTTCCACATGCTGTGGATCAGCGAAAAGGAGTGGCAGATCATCCGGCAGGCTGAGGCTGAGGTTGATATTGGCAGGAACGGGATGGCGGCGCATGGCCTGCTGCACCAATTGAGCGCTATCTACCGGCTGGCGGTCTGCACTCTGGATGTGCGAGAAATCCAGCAAGTCATGGATAATCTTGTCCGCAGAGCGAACCTCGTAACCTATGATGTCCAGATACTCTTTTACTTTGCTTTCGGCCTGGGGCAAGAGCAACCCAAGAACATGATGCGCATTCGAGATTACCCCTAATGGGTTGCGCAGCTCGTGGCTGACGCCGCCTGCCAGTTGGCCCAAAGCAGCCAGCCTCTCTTGCAAAACCAGGCGTTCTTGAGCAGCACGCAGCTCATGTGTACGTTCTTCTACCTCAGCCTCCAACCTGGCGGAATATTCCTGAAGGGTTTGCTCTATTCGCCTACGCTCAGTGATGTCGCGTATAAATATTGACACCCCAAAAATCTCTCCTGAAGGGCGGTAGATCGGATTGTGTAAGACTTCATAATCTCTGCGCTTCTCACCGCTGCCCGAGAAATCCAATGCCGTTACAGTCTCGCCCTGTAAAGCGCGATCCAGGTTCTCTTTTATCATCGTCCAAGTTGCAGAGGGAATATGATACTCTGCCATACAGCCGCCAATCAGAATTTCAGCGTCATAGAATGATTTCATCATCCTGGCATGAGCCTGGTTGAATCCGATGTAACAATAGTGATGATCCAGGGCAAAAATGGGTTCATCGGTATTCTCAAGTACAGAGTTTAAAATCGAATTTCGTTCCTCCAGCTCGGATTTTGCACGCTTGCGTTCACTGATATCGCGCGAGATGCCATAAACCTCTAAATGGCTGTTTTCCGGATTGATCACAAAACGAGTGCTGGTTTCAGTCCACACCGAGGAACCATCTTTACACGGTTGTTCAATTTCATCGATATGAGTCCTCAAAACGCCGTTCTGGAATTCTGCAACACGCTGTGGGATAATCTCTTTTAGACGATTGTATGAATCTGGTGTAAGCGCAGCAAAGACATCCTGAGCTATAACCTCCTCGACTGTGAAGCCGCGCATCCTTTCTACTGATGGGCTGATATACCGGAAGCGTAAGGTTTGCGTATCGATCACCCAAATCACATCCGACACATTTTCTGCCAACAATCGGTAGCGGGCTTCGCTGGCGCGCAGTTCCTGTTCTACGCGGCGTATGCGTAACATTGCGTCGATACGCGCCAGAAACTCGCGATGAGCAATCGGCAAGGTAATATAGCCATCCGCGCCGCTTTCTAACCCAAGAGCCTGGCTTTCGCTATCGGTGTTTATACCAGAAAGCAGAACAACAAAAACATTCGTCAATTCGGTATCAACTTTTATCTGTTTGTTCACCTCAAGACCCGAAATATCCGGTAAATTGACATCCAGCAGAAGCAGATCGGGCTTGTTGTGACGCGCTTGTTGCAATGCTTCTGCGCCTGTAGTAGCCAGAAGAATTTCATAGCCAGCAGCCTCAAGCAGCCGCTGGTTGGCGTACAACACAAAAGGATCATCATCTACAATTAATATCTTGGCTTTGGGCTGCATAAGATCTCTCGAAAAAGTGTTGTTCAGTTATTCTAGCTTTTGTAGTTCAGGCGGATAGATCGGGATTTTTACAAAAAAAGTTGTTCCCTGCCCAACCTGGCTCTCCAGCCAGATTTTCCCGCCATGTCCTTGAATAATTTGTTTAACGATCATCAATCCGAGCCCGGTGCTTTTCTCACCGGCGGTGCCTCTGGCATTGCCGCGCTGAAAGGGCTGAAACATTCTCGCCTGTTCTTCAGGGGCAATGCCCGGCCCCTGGTCACGCACCGCCAGGAGAAAGTTTTCGCCGTCCCTGGAAACCTGTACATCTATACAGGCACCAGCCGGCGAGAACTTGACTGCATTGCCAAGCAAATTGTTGAGCACCTGGGTAATCTTAGCGCCATCCACCATCACAGGCGGGAGCGGATCGACGATCAAGTTGATCTGGATATTCTTTCTACCTGCCACAACTTGATTGAGGGTAACATTGTCTGTAACCAACGCGCCCAGATCTACTGGCGAGTAATCCAAGCGTAAACGACCTGCTTCGATTACCGCAACATCCAGCAGATTATCTACCATTTGGGACATGAATTGGCTGGAAGAACGAATGACTCCCAGGAACTCACGGTATTGTGCTACCGAAACAGGCTGTTTTTCGCTCAGCAAAAAATCGCTATAAAATAGAATCACGTGCAAGGGATTACGTAAATCGTGAGCAGCCATCCCTAGAAAACGGTTTTTCTCCTGGTTCAAGTGCTCCAATTCAGCATTTTTCTTGACCAGTTCGCGTTGCAAAGAAACCAGCTCATTATTCAACCAGCTAACTTCGTTATAAAGATCATCCTCACCAGGCCTGGTTTCAGGCTGTTGGGGTGTTTCATTTTTGATATTGGAGAGGCGCAATACTTGATCATAAAGTTGTAAAGAGCCCTTACGGCTATGCGCTCCAACGACAATGATTTGATCTGCAATCTCCTCGCCCGTGAAGTGCAACGTAGTGGCTTGTTGTTCATTCAGGGCAACATTAATTTCCCAATCGTAAGCGGTCTTGCGTGTCTTGATTTCGGTCATGAAAGAGAGTATTTTTGCCAGGTTGCCACGCGCCGCCAGCCGGGTGAGTGGCATTCCCACCGAAAGTGAAGAGCCTATACCAAGATGATCCCTAATCACCTGGACCAGATTGCCGTGCAGATCGCACAGAAGAGCGAAGCCGCCATTGTAAGTTAAACTGGTGTTCATGCCTGCCAAACCTTATCTGCTTCTACGAGCGCAGTCTGCGCATCGGGAGCATAGCCATCCGCCCCGACGCGTTCCCAAAGGCCGGGCGAAAGATTGAATGGATACCCCCCTACCAGGATATGGGTATGGGTGGTAGATGTATTAGCCCTGGCGACTGCGATCAGGCTGGTCACTTCGCTCACATGGAACGTCATGGTTGCAGAGATCGCTAACACCTCTGCACGGCGTTCACTCACTGCACTCAAGATGCTTTGATACGGGGTATTTGCTCCTAAGAAATAGGTATCCCAGCCTTCCATTTCACAGAAATCGGCCACCATGCGAGCGCCAATTTCATGCAGTTCTCCACCTACGCAAGCGACAACCATTCGGCGATCCTTTTTGCTACCGTTAAATATATATGGATAAAGCTGCGACATAATTGCTTGGGTTGTCGCTGTACAAAAGTGCTCTTGCGCTACGCTGATCTGGTTGGTTTGCCATAACCGGCCAATCTCGCGCTGGCTGGGTTGGAAAATGTTCAGATAAATATCTTTTACTGGAGTGCCCTGTTCTACAGCATTAAGAATCATTTGAGTGGCTGTCCGCCTATTACCCATAAGCAGCGTGTGGAGAAAATTCTGCGCCAGATCTGCCAGAGGCAAATTTGGCGCCAGGAAACTTTCAGGAGCAGCATTGATACTTTCCAGGCTTTTCGCACCTATGTCGATGAACTCCAATGCAATCTGTGCCAAATCTGGCTCAAGTGCCTTGCTCAAAACCTGGCGGGTATAGCCCAACGTAGTTAGCAAGATATCGTCACGAAATTTTAGCCCCTGGAATAGTATTTTTGCCCAGGCCAGATACTCGACAAACAATGCTGGCTCCGCTGCACTCATGGCTTCGGCCAGGTACGTCAGGTGATAGCCGGCATCTCGGATGCTTTTTGCGCGCCCATCCGGATCATAGGGTTTCCAAAGCGCGGCCTGTTGAGAATATTGCAGCTCAATTATCTGCTCGGCTAAGGTTTGGATTTGGAGTTTCGAAAAGGTTTTTGACATCGCGTTCATTTGGTTTCACCTATTTGTCAATCGTCTCATTTACCAGAGGAATATGTAAATCAATAACCAAACCTGGGCCGTCATCCCGGTTGTAGGCACTGCATTTTCCACCTACACTCCACACCAAAGAAGCCACCCGCGCCAACCCCAAACCCATCCCAGGGGTTTCACCCGAGAAGAATTTTTCAGCCTGGTAATAAGGCGTCCATAGTTTCTGCAATTGCGCTGGAGATAATGTCAGGCCGTTATCGCGAACCAGCAGTTCCGCCATACCATTTGGGGCTGGTATGACCAATAACTCAACGCTTGGAGCCTGTTTGGGGTGGAATTTATGGGCATTCTCGAGCAACTCCCACAATATCAATTCGAGAACTCTTCGAGATAACCCCAGACGGCTTTTGATCAAAATCCCACCACAGGCAACACCAATATGCTCAATTCCCAGGTTGGCAGCAATTTCGGTAGCGACATCTTGAAGTTTTGATAATTCAAAGCCTTCATCGGGTTTGGCCAATTGTTGCAAATCTGTATAAGCCAGTACATTCTCAATTGTGGCATGTAAGCGTTTTACCCCTCGATCTGCTAGACTGGCTGTTTCGATAACCTCATCCTGTGACAGCTCCCCACCATGCTTGTATAGAAGTTGTATGCTGCTCATAATCACGGTTAGCGGCGTGCGCAGCTTATGGTTAACCATCTCGGTAAAAGTCCCCCAATTTGTCCAATCGCGAATTTGTTCTGTTACATCGCGTAAACGCACCACCCAGTGTTTTTCCTGTTCATCCTCCGACATCTCCATAATATCCACCGACAACCAGAAAGATTGGGAGGTTGGAGTCTCAGGACGGATCAGGTAACGTGACTGAAACTCCAACTGCGCCAGCGGCTTTTCCCAGGCATCGCGAGTCTCAAGCTTGTACATTTGTCTTGCCAGATCAATAAAGGATTCTGTTATGTACGAATCATCTGGCGGCAAGCCCAAGTATAAACGCGCCCGGGCATTTGCGAAGAGTATGTGATCCTGGCTGTCTAAAATCAGGTAACCATCTTCTGCTGTATGTACAACCCATTCAAATCTAGCTCTTTCTTGGGCCAACTGTTGGTTGGCTGCTTGAAGTTCGCCAGTGCGCTTCCGGACCATCTCTTCCAAACTCCGACTTTGATCATACAACGCAAGGTGTGTCCGTACACGCGCCTGCACTAAAGGAGGACTAACGGGTTTTGTTATATAATCCACAGCGCCCAGTTCAAATCCTCTGCTCTCGTCAATCGCATCCGTCATAGCCGTAACGAAAATTACCGGGATAGAACGAGTGAAAGGATTGGATTTTAATCGATGACAAACTTCAAATCCATCTATAGTGGGCATCATAATATCAAGTAATACCAGGTCCGGCGGCTCTTCCGATCGAGCCAAATTGAGCGCTTGCTCACCATTCAAGGCTACTTTTACACGATAATCGTCTCGCAAAATATCGTGTAGGACATCTACATTTATCGGTTGATCATCAACAACCAGGATTGTGTGTTGGGGTAATCGTTTCTCCATAATTAAATTAAACTAATCCTCCAGCGCCAACAAATCTTCCAAACGCCCTAAGGCTTCATCGAACTCATAATTTCGCACAAGTGTTTGAAGCCTCTCAAGTTGCTCCAGAAAAATAACGTCTTGCACTTGCTCATGAATCTTTACGAGAACGGAGAGAGCCTCGGTATCATGCTGCTCGAGTAGAGTATCCAATTCTAAAAAAAGCGACTTTAGTTTTTTGATTTCTTTGCTACGACTTGTATCTGCAAAATTTTGGCCTTGCTCGTACAGCGTGGCGAAGATAGCACTTGTGGAAGGTTGTGGTTGAATTTGTCTAGAACTCGCCTTCTTTTCAGGAGTGGAATGCACCCAGACATCTATCTTGGCCAGGAGTTCTAATGGGTTGAACGGTTTCTGAATGTAATCTTTGATACCGACCTTAAAGGTTTCAAGTTTGTTTTCATCCATCCCATGTGCAGTAAAAGCAATAATGGGCAAGGCCCTGCCGATTGAGGTTTCCCGGATATGCCGCGTTGCCTCGATACCGTTCATCACCGGCATCGCCAAATCCATGAGAATAACATTGATCGGCAGCTTATTTTCTAAAACGATTTCCACGGCTTCCTGACCATTCTTGGCTTCAATAACCGAAATCCCTGCCTGTTCCATGATCTTTCGCGCAACGATGCGGTTGATTTCATTATCATCGGCCAACAGAACGCGAGTTCCAGCCAGGTTAAACTTCTCTTGTATTTCATTTTGCATCAATCGAGCCATTTCATCTTCATAAGAAGTACGATGCCAAAAAATATCCTGGATCGCATCTAGTAACAAAGAGCTGTTCAATGGTTTAACCAGAAAGCCTTCTACGGGCAGGTTATCTGCTGCATGGAGAAATTCCTGGCTTCCGTGGGCTGTGGTCAAGATGATCGCCGGTGACTGGGGCAGAAGCTGGCTTGATTTTATGCTTTTCACAACCTCCAGGCCATCCACACCCACCAGTTTCGAGTCAATAATCAGAAGATCGTAGGGTTGCTCCCCCTTCTCAATTGCTCGTCCTAACTCAGCAACTGCTTCCAGACCAGAATCGACGATGCTAACTGCGAACTTCATGCTGCGCAGCATGTTCTCGAATAACATACACGAAGCCATGTCATCATCAGCTACCAGAACGCGCAGTTTTCCCAGGATAGCGGGCATGATCTGATGTTTGGGCGCTTCTGGCTGTAGAAAGAAGGGTATTGTAGCCGTAAAGGTGCTCCCTACGGACAATTTACTTTCTACTTGAATATTTCCACCCATCAGATCAGCCAAGCGTTTGCAAATTGCTAACCCTAAACCCGCACCTCCAAATTTTCGCGTGGTTGAGCTATCTGCCTGAGAAAAAGGTTTGAATATGTTTTCGATCTGTCGTTCACTCATACCAATGCCAGTATCGCTAACAACAAATTGAAGTACGACAACCTGGTCTTGATATCTATCTATTTCCACGCTTATCTGGATTTGGCCCTGATCTGTAAATTTCACCGCGTTGTCGAGCAGATTAATCAGGATATCTCGCAACCGGAGCGGATCGCCGATCAGAGCAACTGGCACATTTGGCGCTATACTGTGACGGATTTCGATACTCTTTCCTACAGCCTTCCTATCTATCAATTCAAAAATATCAGTTAGCTCGTTATCCAAATCAAATGGAATCTCGTCTATTTCCAGACGACCAATTTCAAGTTTTGAATAATTCAGGATATCTTCAAAGATCTTTAAAAGGGAATAAGCTGATGTTTGAATCTTTTCCAGGTAATCCTGACGCTTGGACAAACTATCGGATTTTAGCGCCAAATGGCTAAAGCCAATAATCGCATTCATCGGGGTTCGAATCTCGTGGGACATATTCGCAAGGAATTCGCTCTTTGCCCGGCTGGCAGCTTCGGCAGCCTGGCGGGCTAATTCCAGTTCGTTTTTCTCTTGCAGTTGCCGCTTGACATCTGCATGTTGGCGAGCATTGCTGATTGCAATCGAAGCCCAACTGGCCGCAGTTTCCAATAATTGAAGATCGTCGTCGCCAAACTGGTGTTGTTGAGTGTGCACAGCTTCCATAACACCTAGAATTTGATCTTCGATGCACAGGGGTACGGCTAGTAGCGAGCCAATCAGTTGACCGGTAAGTTGTTCTGATGCCTGGTAGACTTGTTTGCTGGTAATTACATCTGAGATAACAACCGCCTTACCCGTCTTAAACACAGTGCCAGCAACACTGTTACCCAACGGTACGCACTGATTTAGCAATGCTTCAGAACCCTTGCCACTTGCGGCCGCAAAAATCAACCCTTCTTCCACAGGCAGCAAGATGGATGCCCCTGTTGCAGACACGACATTGACTATCTGCTGCAACACGGCCTGGAGCACAGTATCCAGGTTCAGGCTAGAGGTGACTGTCTGCCCCATGGTGTATAACGCTTGAAGGTGCTTCCATCTGTGCTTTTCTAAAGATTCCGATTCCGACCAGGATGCTGTAGATCTGGCCTCAGGTTGATCAGGGGTATTAAAATTGCGACTCATCACGCCTCAATTTTCTATACAAAAACGGTTATCTGACTGGGAAAAACTCACCAGTCTCTACCTCTTAGTTTAGTGTTAATTGATCTATGATACTATCAGCCGCCCCCTGAAATTTGTGTAGGTTTTTTCCTACATCACTCGACAATTCCCCAATCTAGTGCATAACGAATGATCTCGGCAGTGTTGTTCAAGTGCAGTTTTTCCAGAATGCGTGTGCGATAGGTGCTGATTGTCTTGGGGCTTAGAGATAGTTCACCGGCGATTTCTGAAATCCCCTTTCCTCGAGCCAGCAAGCGCAGCACCTGGCTTTCACGATCAGAAAGCAATTCATGCGCTGGTCTCTCAGTATCCAACAGAATTTCGTCTGCCAGGATTTCGGCCAACTGGTGAGTGATATATTTTCTCCCGCTGGCGACTTCACGGATTGCAGTAAGCAGTTCTTCTGGGGCGCTGTCTTTCGTCAGATAACCTGATGCGCCTGATCGAATTGCACGGATAGCAAATTGTTTCTCAGGATACATGCTCAACATCAAGGCTTTTGGACGCGGATGCATCTTGCGCAATTCTGACAATACATCCAAACCGGTAGCTTCTGGCATTGAGACATCTAGCACGATAACGTCATACCAATTCTCGCGCAGCGCCTTAAGCACTTCCTTTCCATTACTGGCCTCACCTGTTAATTTAATATCGCTGGCGTCTTCCAGGATTTGGCGTAATCCCCGGCGAACAATCACATGGTCATCGGCAATAAGAACTCGGATCATCATAACTTCGTTCCTTCATCGTTACCATTATTAATCGGAATGCTAACCCTTACGGTTGTGCCTTTTCCAGAGATGCCAACTAATGAAATCTTGCCATTCCAGAGTTCGACTCTTTCGCGCATCCCCATCAATCCAAAGGATCTTGCGTTTGCAACTTGTTCGGTTGTAATGCCTTTGCCATTATCTTCAACGCTAAATTCAATCTCACTTTCTGTTGCTTTCAGCTTGATCTTTACCTTGCTGGCTGCCGCATGGCGGACAATGTTAGTCAACGCCTCCTGACAAATGCGAAAGATGGCCGTATCCAGATCGCGGCCAAAAGTAGCTTTCTTGCTGTCTAAATCCAGAAAACAGGGGATACTCGTTCGGGTTGTGAATTCCTGCCCCTGCCATTCCAGAGCTGCCAATAATCCCAATTCATCCAAGATTCCTGGACGGAGCTCCCGCGCTACCCGTCTGACTAGATCGATCGTATCATCCAGCAACATCGTCATATTATTCAGCCGAATACGCTGGTCTGGCGCGCTATCAGACAGTTGTCTTGCCAGCCAAGCGATTTCCATCTTGAGAGCGGTCAGGTTTTGGCCAAACTCATCGTGCAATTCACGAGCAATACGGGTGCGTTCATCCTCCACTATGGCTTGTTGGTGGCTTGCCAGGCTGCGCACCTGGTTCAATAACTGTTCTTTCTCTTGGGCAACCAAGATGCGTTCCTGAATTTCCTGCTTCAACCTGGTATTGGCTTTTGCAAGCTCTTGTGTACGTTCTTGGACACGCTTTTCAAGCATCTCATTCGCCTGTTGGAGCGCAGATTCGGCTTGTCGACGCAGCTCGATCTCTTTCCTCAAACTTCTGTTCAATTCCAGTATCTGCAAGTGTGTTTGCACACGCGCCAGTACTTCTTCTGGCTCATAAGGTTTGGTGATGTAATCCACGGCGCCGGCTTCAAAAGCGCGTACTTTGTCAAGTGTTTCGCCTAATGCACTAACAAATATCACCGGAATATCGTGCGTATCCGGATTTGCTTTGAGTTGTGCACTGACCTGGTATCCATCCATATTAGGCATAGCGACATCCAGAAGAATTAAATCCAAATCCGCAGTTGAAACAGCTATATCGATCGCTCTGGGACCATTCAAGGCTACCTTCAACCGATACTTATCTCGCAGCAAGCTTCGCAAGATCTCGATGCTTTCAGGAGTATCATCTACAATAAGTATCGTATGGCAGTTGGTCTTCTCCATAGTCTCCCGCGACCCTAAAATCACAACGAAAACCACAAAAGACCACAACCAGAGTTTGGCTGTATGGCAGATGCAATAGGTCAGTTACTGCACCTGCCATACTTATTATACCTCTGGAAGTTATCTGGTTTTGGTTACCTTCGCTCTGATCACACCTGCATCCCAGGTCACATCCTGCAGCCCAGATAACAGTGTAAATATACGCGTTCTGCCGGTCAGATCAACATCGCTATCCATACTGGGATCTAACGATTGATTGATTGGGCAAAACTGAAACCCACGGGGCAGAGCGAACAACAGGTAGTAACTACCGGGCAGGAGGTTCTCGAATTTGTAATTGCCATCCCTGTCTGTGAAGGTTGAGGCTACCAGCGTGCCATCAGGCGTGTAGAGGCTTATTTGAATACTCTTAATACCTCTTTCCCTCAAGTCTTGTATGCCATTGTTGTTTTTATCTTCCCACACCCGATCTCCCAGGGAGGCCAGGCGGAACATACCTGCGTCGTGTGAGGCGTCCTGCTGGCCTGCGCCCAGGGTGAAACCGGCGCTCTTACCGCTTGCTGGATCGGCGTCGCTATCCAGATTAGCACCTACTGAGGGGTTCTGCGGACTGAAAGTGTAGCCAGCCGGCTCCGAAAAGACCAGGAAGTAGCTGCCAGGCATGATGTTCTCGAAGGAGTAAGCGCCTTGCACATCGGTCGCTGCGCTGCCCACCAGGCTGCCTTCAGCCGTGTACAGGCTCACAGATACACCAGGTAT
>JBFMFR010000016.1:27082-104797 GCA_040752025.1 Chloroflexota bacterium
CTCCCAGAGACGCCAGACGGAAAACTCCTGCGTCGTGTGAGAGGTCTTGCTGACCTGCGCCCAGGGTGAAACCGGCGCTCTTACCGCTGGCTGGATTTGCATCGCTATCCAGATCAGCGCCTGCTGAAGGGTTTAGCGGGCTGTAAGTATAGCCTACCAGATTCGAAAAGATCAGGTAATAGCTCCCGGGCTGCAGGCCATCAAAGAAGTAAGCACCCTGCGGATCAGTCACAGCGCTACCAATTTGATTGCCATCAGCAGAATACAAATTTACGGATACCCCAGGCAAACCAGACTCTTCAGCTTCCTGAACTCCATTGGCATTTGCGTCTTCCCATACACGATCTCCCAGGGATGCTGGAGGAACCGGCAAAACATGCAGTCGGGTTGCTGGATCACCCAAAACATGGAAAAGGTCAATCGCGTCCTGGTAACCGCCCGTATTGGCATATAGATAAAGCTTGGCGCGAGTCGCCGCGGACCCCACTTGCGTGCGATTCTCCTGAAAAACAGCCTGGAATAGACCTCGGTTGAGATAGTCTTGCCCAGAAGCCAGGCCTAAACCTGCCGACGCAAAGGTGGCGATTGCGCCTCCGTTCGCGCTGAGTACTAATTGCTCGGCTAACGAGTTTGTAGGTATTCCGTTGAAGTTGGGGTAAGTAAAAGAACTGGTCAGGCACGACATAGAGTTCACGAATGGCAGCAGCGTGGCATTGTTGGTCAGAGTCGCCACCGAATTGGTAGAGAACAGGTTTTCTGAAGCCCAGGTTTGAACAGATCCATGGCCAACGTAGTTTACGATCAAAGCCCCGTTGTTGAAGCCAGATAGGATAGCCGTGCGAGCAGATGCGACTGTGGTGTGTGTAGTCCCATAATATACTTTCAGGGGGTTATAGTTCGCTGGTAAGTAACCGTTGACAACTTTTTCGGAGTAGTAAACAAAGTCTCCAGCGCCATCTGCGTTGTCTGCGATAAACAGAACATTGGAATTCAAATTGGCTGCCGGTGGATTCTGCTCATAGGCAAGGATCTTGGATACGGCATTGTTTGCCTGAGCCAGGCTGGAAACCGGTAACCGCCCGATGAACATATCTGGGAGATAATCATTGCCGCTCACGGTCACAAAACGGTTTTCGCTGGCATTCTCACCCACCCAATGATCGACAAACTCCATATAGGGTGGAATGAAGGTCTTGGTTCCGTACCCCAGATAGTTACGGGGATCGTAATTTCCATCTCCAATCAAGACAATGTATAAAGGAGCTGGCACCTGCCAGTTTGCATAAGTATAAGCCAGGAAATCATGGATAGCCTTCGGTGACATCAAGCCGCCGCCAAATTCATCATAAACATCGGCAACATCAACCACAAAGGTTCGCAATCCCTGAGAAGCGCGCCAATTTGCTAATGGCTGGGCTGCAGCAAGGAAATCGGCATGAGAGATGATGATGTAATCTGCCCCGTTAGCCGCGGCATGCAGGTTGGTAATGCTGTCGCGTTCAATTCTCTGCGGGCTGAGCCGCCTGGCCTGCGCTTGAGCAATATAAACGCGCTCCATAGTTGAGTTTCCTTCAAAGAGCAGATTATAGCCCTGGCTGTCTGCCTCGATCGAGACGTTCGCCAGGCGTTCAGGGCTGTTGGGATCTGTGATATCCAGAACATCCAGCTGGTCAGTCGAAAAGGCTGAAATTTGAGGGGTAATTGACCCGTTGCCGCCGGCTTTGAAAGTCAAAGTGTCGTTATCAGCCACGAATGCATCCCAGTAATCGATCTCAAACCAGTTGATCAACGCCAGGCTGGCAGTAATCCCGTTATCCAACAGGGCCTCAACCGTGATCGTGTTTACTCCTTCTAACAGGTAGGTTTGAGGTACTTCTTTATCAAATACATATGTGGTAAGGAAGTTCCAGAGTGCGTCATCAATGAGATAGCCATTCAAATAGATGCGCGTGTGATGCCGTGGAGAAGCCGAATAACTTCGCAAAGAACCTCGTATCCGGGCTGTATTGGTTGTTCCGGCAGCTATAGAGGTGAGCGTTGTAGTATAGGTTTTCGAGCCGGCGTTCTGGATATAATCCCAATACCAGATATCGTTTGATGTGGCACTGGGATTATTACTCAGATAAAGCTTGTTGACTTCCAGATGTTGGATATTCTTAAAGCTGGCAATATCACCACTGTCAGTAGGCGCACTGTCTTTCACCGCCATCCGCATACCTTCAGCTCCGCCCCAGGTAAGGAAATAAACGTTTTCACCGGCATACCTGGTATTCACCTTCTGACCATAGAACAGGATGGCATCCCCAGGATGAAAGCCGCCGTCGGCGCCATCCAAAACCTCGATGGCAACTTCCTGGCCGCGAGTGTAATCACCGTCCGTAAAGAGCCGGAAAGAATTCGCGGCCTGCCCAGGCGACAACTCATCACCAGCTACCGTTGCTAAAGCATCATAAGTTACCTGGTAAAGCCCATCTTGATCAACAAACAATTTGTAAGCGGGTTGTAGGGTAGAAACCATATTGGATAATTCTGATGCGTTGCTTGAATTTTCAACACGCCATTCGGTGGCCTCCTGATAATTGATCAGAGTGTCTTGCAGCAAAGACTCGAATGCAGGTTCCTGAACATCTGCGGTAGGCGTCGGGCTTGTAGATTCGAACGCTTTCTGTGCCTTGTTGTAATTAAAACGCACCACAATGCGACTGTAGTATCGCAATTCGCCGCTCGCTGCATTGTACTGGAAAGGATATATTCTCAATTGGGCCACTCGTTGGTCCCGTAGATAAGCAGTGGAGCTTAGTTCCACTGCCGCATCGGGCCAGAACTTGGAAAGCTTATAAGCCTGGGCGTCTCTGGCCGGCTTCGTTTCGCTGGGAGGAAAATCGCCAGGCAAGATCTGGTCCTGAGTGGGCTGTTCAACCGGACAAAGCTGGTATTTCCCTTTGAGCACGACCGGCTTGGCTTCGATCACCATCAAAGCCGGATCAGATTGAGCAGGAATGCCCAGCATGGCTCCCTGAACCGGCAGTTCGGGCCAGCCAGGGGTTTCAGTAGCGCCAAAATCCTCAATGCGGATCACCTGGCAGGCTTGCCCATCCACGATTTTCTCCTCAATCGTAAAATCGGAAGCTGAAAGTTCCACAGTGATCCCCTGGGGGTCGCTTGCGGTGACTTTCAAGCGCCTGTCTTTCCCGGCCATCGATGACTGCTTGCCTTGCTCAATACTGTTCTGAGCGCCTGGAGCAGAAAGATTCCAGAGACCGGATGCCCTGGCAGGCGAGGCGATCTGGAACAGCATGGCTGCTGCGACAGTAACCACCAGCATAACCTGTAATACAGACCCATAAACGTGAGACGACCGGATTGTTTTCATTGTTCACTCCATTTCATTTTAGACAGATTCGGATTCTGCGCAAATGCCAAAACGGGTGCAGAAAGTGCTAATTCTGCAACCATTTTAGCGAAATGGAGGTGGGCCGTATATCAGCCAAACCACTATTCTATTGTAGGATGCTTCCTACATACAAAGCAAACTCATATTTGAAATTTCATCGCTCGCGCGGTCTCTGATCGTTCCGAAGTGTAACCACATACGATCGATGCGTAACTCATGAATTTCAGACTGTCGGGAAAGCAAGCGCCTTGATCGAGGCTTTAAGCAATCAAAATATCTATCTTTCCAATAATTTCTAAACAGAATGAGGATACGAGTTGTCCAATCGCATTTACGCCATCGCTTATCCCGCCAATCATCTGATAATGGCAGGAACGATCCAGAACCTGGTCTGGGGCCAAAATCCCAATATCCTTGCTCATCTCTTTGCTCTCAAAGCCACTCGATCGATGATTTACTAATCATCTAATTGTAAGGTATCTTTTATTCAGCTTATTCCACCTAAACCAGCTCACAAAATGGCCGCTGAGCCAAAATGATGCCCGATAAGGTGACTTGTGATGCATGATATTGTAAGACCATATCCGATGGTCAACAATCCACAAACAAGGACCCATTTGGATGAAATCCCATCCTATCCAGACAGACCTGGCGATCCCCACTCGGATTTTTAGGGTCGGTATGGATATGGTACACGATCAGGAGTTCTGTTCCATCGGGCGAAATGGTGACACTGTTGTGACCAGGGCCAGAGATTTCGGGGGCTTTGGAATATAATACCGGGTTGTTACCAGCCTTCTCAAACGGGCCCAAAGGAGATGTGGATACTGCATAACCTACCGAGTAATCTCGACTGGCATAGAAGTTGGCAGAATACATCAGGTAATATTTGCCAGCATGCTTGAGCATAAAGGGCCCTTCATTCCAACGCCACTCATCGCCTGAGCGAATCTCCCACTCCTCTTCAGGCCGCGTCAGGAAAATTGGCTGCCCCTTGAGTGAAACCAGATCGTGGTTAAGTTCCACCACATACAGATGGCTTTCGTGGCAGCCGTTGACAACGTTTTCGCTGCAATCACGAGAAAAATACATGTATTTCCGGTTATCTTCATCCAAGAAAATGTGACCATCAATCGCTGCATAACCGAAATCAAACATAGGCCGGTTGAATAGATCAATAAACGGACCGGCAGGGTGATTGGATACAGCAACGCCGATGCGCAGACTGAGGTTTTTCCCCCAGCGGGCGGTGTAGTGCATGATGTACCGTCCAGCGTGATGCACAACTTCCGGCGCCCAGAAATCGCCGACGCCCCACGAATTACTCTTTCGTTGGTACACATAGCCTAATTCTTGCCAATGGATCAGATCAGTCGAAGACCAGGCTTTGAAGCCATCGACCGCAGATGTAGCATAGCAGAAATACTGACCATCTGGTGTACGCAGCACAAATGGGTCACCAATATGTTGGATCGGCAAAGGATTTTGGATGTTTAGCGCCATACCATTACTCCGCGGTTTCTTTCAGGATCAAGTCGAGCAGTTCTCTGAATAGATGATCCGCCAGGGGATTCTGCGCCAGATTATGCGCCAGACGCAAGGTGGATATGATCAATGCGCCGCGCCCAACTCGCCGCCTGGCAATTACCGGCACGGGCTTATGTATCCAGCCAACAAAAAGCCCGGCAAAAACGTCCAATGAAAAATCTCGCTGAGCAAAACCGAGAATAAGGTGCTCGGGCGTCAGGTCGGTAAAGGCGAAATTGATCACCCCGCCTGTGGGTATGTCTTTGAAAGTATGCCAGCCAAAGCTGCTTACCCAATCACCCTGCCAGAGACTTCCCGCCCTGGGAATAATCTGGATTCCCGGGATATGGGTTTGTAAGGCCTTATCATGTTCTGCTAATAACAGGATACGACCGCCGTTCAGCAGAAATGCACGCGCTTCATCTAGCAATGCAGAGAGGATGGCTATTTCCGCCTGGAATATATTCTGCACCAATACACATCCTGAAGTCTGCAGCGCATCTTGAAATTCAGGAGCATAAATACGTTTTCCGGTTAAGGCTGCGGCTATTCGTGACGCAGGAGTGGAAGGAATTGCATACCATTCCTGTATATTGCTGGCAAGTATTGCTTCACCTGCGACCAGGCGCAGCTCCAGGTGCATTTTGGTGGGCGTCTCTACAGGCGGGCAAGAAAACGTGATCCGCCCCAATTCCGTTACACCGGGGATTTTCAAAGATTGTGCAGGAAAATCCCCCTGAGCAAGTACCCGATTGCTCTCCGGATGCCGTGTTCGCCATTCGAGAACGGCATTTTCGGGCGCAGCAGGTGAATAATGGGAATACAAAATCGTCATTGCACAGGTTTCGCCTGCAGAGAAAACGATCCGTTCCCAGAGCGGGATTAGAAAGTTATCAGCGTTAATCTGGGGCAAATCCGGGTAATAAGCCTTTGGATTACGGTTTATATCCAGCAGACCATTAGCCTCCCAGTTTACATCAGTAAGCTCCGTGATGACATAGCCCTGGATGCTTGGATGCTGGCGAATTTGTTCAATTTCATATTTCAGCGCAGAAAACTGTAACATCTGGCTGGCCCGAGATAGCGCCAAGAGCGATGGAAAAATTTTATCAAGATGAAAGGCCTTGAAGCGGCCCCCTACGCCATGAGGATAAACCACGCCCTCTCCCCATTCCAGCCCGGTGTCAAACCACCAGGGATCGTTGCCGCCATTTTCAGCCACCAGCCTATCGATATCCGGCAAGCCCCAGTTGCCGAATTCCGAAACCAACAGCGGTTCAGCGCCGTTCTGGCGCACTTCTGGCGCGATGGAAAACCCTGCTGCATTCCAAGGCCGGCGAGAAAATTCACGCCATGCGGTATGATCGTCATAGGAGTGGGCAAAAATCCAGTTGGGCCGGCGTGCATAATTGGCCATCCAATTGCTCCACTGCTGCGCATGATCGGGCATAGCTTTGTACATATGGAAGTCGGCTAGGTCTGTGACTACGTGAAAATTGCCCCAACAGGCTGAGTTGCCTACCACGAGCCGCGTCGGATCCAGCTTTTTAAGCCAATCGTACGTTTCCACCAGCCAAGCGCGCTGAGCAGGGTCGGTCAGATCAATCCCCCAACTCTCGTTGATCAGCGTCCAGATGCCAATGCAAGGATGATTCCAGTCGCGTTCCACCATCCCGGCCAGGGTTTCGCGAGCGCGGCGTTTAGCCGCATCGCTAAGCAGAATATGATTGGGCAACTCAGTCCAAATCAGCAGGCCAATCTTATCGGCTGCAGCGTAGTAGCGCGGGTCAGCTACTTTAATATGCACGCGCAGGCAGTTAAACCCCATTGCTTTCGCTTTGACAAATTCTTCCTCAATATACTTCTGCGAAGGCGGCGTGTAGATCAGATCGGGGTAATAATCCTGATCCAGAGCAGCCCGCAGGTAAAATGGGCGACCATTCAACAGGATTTGCCCGTTGTGGGTCTCGATGGAACGAAAGCCGAAGGTTTCACTCACCTCATCATGGGAAGTACATAATTTCAGCGTATATAGATTGGGGGCATCTGGCGACCAACCCAGCGGTCGATCTATTTGTAAGGAAAAGCCTGGCACATTCGATTCGACCCTGGTAACCAATTCCCCATCCGGCGCAAAAACCTGGGCGGTAATTCCCGCCGGTAAATCGTCGGTCAGTTTTACTTCTACATTTACATCTTTTGTTTGGGGAGTAATTTTGATGTGCTGGATATGGGTTGCAGGGCGCGACTCAATCCATACCGGTTGCCAGATTCCTGAAAGCATCCCATACCATGACTGTTTGCCATGCGGAATTTCGGAAAATATCCCCAGTGGATCATCAACTCGAACAGTGACGGTATTGATACCCTGTTGAATAGAAGCAGTCACATCGAACTCAAAAGGCAAATAACCGCCTTCATGGCTTCCCACCCGCACACCATTCAGCCAGACTTCCGCAAAGTAATCGATCGCGCCAAAGCCAAACACCGCCACCCGGCCAGGCTCTAGCCAGCCATCAGGGAGAACAAATTCATGTTGGTACCAGGCAGTCTCGTGCAGATCGCGAAAGCGTGGATCAGCCTGCCAGGGAGCAGGAACAGTAATCGTTCCCCCGCCGTTTTCAACCATTTCATTCTTGTTGAAAGGGATTTTTGATGGGGATAAGGCCGGGGTTGATGGACAAAAATTCCAGAGCCCATCCAGGGAAAGACGAATGCGCGATGACAAAAAAACTCCTTGGTGAACTTCAGGGAACAGGCTGTTCGGTGATTGTTGGACCAATGACAACAGGCCTGCCATCAATCCAATCCAGGCGATCGAGCCATAACAAACGACGGTCGCCGCGGTAGCTGCCAGAGATAACTTCCCAGGCATGATAAATGATCCAGGTCTGGTCGCCAACCTGGAGCAAGGCCTGGTGACCGGGCCCAATAACCATAGCATCTCTGTTCTCAAGATGGCTGGCCAGAATAGGGTTTTCTGGCGCATCCCGGCAAGGGCCAAGCGGCGAGTGGCAAACTGCATACCCAACGGCATATTCGTGCCCGGCGTAATTATTGCCCGAAAAGAACAGGAAGTATTTGCCATCATGTGCGAACATCGTTGGGGCTTCAATGACATGACCTTCCCACAGTTCGTCATTGCGAACCAGTTGGATGGGCTCTCCGAGCAAGCTCAAGCCATCCGGGGCCAATTCTTGCACGTAAATGTGAGTAGCAAGATTGCAGCAATTTCCGTCGTTTTTGTAGTATAGATACAGGTTACCATCTTGATTACGGAAGGGGCTGGCATCGATTGTGCCGCCCTCCTTCGCCTGGCAAACCAGTGGCTGCAGATTCGTATCCTTAAATTTGCCTTCTGGATCATCGCTGACAGATACACCAATACACTGCTTATCAGAAGCCTTATCGCGTGCAGCGAAATACATAACATATTTTTCCCCAACTTTGATCACTTCGGGAGCCCAGACCAGGCCTCCAGTCAGTTTCGCCCATTTTGGCAGAGCAGGCATGGCGTCATTCAGGATTTGCCACTTTACCAGGTTTGAGGAAACCGCCAGAGGTATGTTTTTCCCTGATGCGTTGGAAGCGTAAACATAATACAATTCACCAACTTTCAGAACAAACGGATCGGCAAAGTTCTCTTTTAGCACCGGATTCTGAAAAAGTGCTCTGGGCTGCGGCGTCGCGGTTGGTATGGGAGTGACGGTTGGTGCAGGACTGGGTATAGGCGCTGGAAAACAGTCAACCAGGATTACCAGCAGAGTGAGAGCGAGAAAACGCGAGAGAGAAGGTTTCATCCCTTGAGCCCTGTTGTAGCCACACTTTGTACAATGTAGCGCTGCAAGAAAACATATAACACCAGAACGGGCAAGGCTACAATGACTGCCCCGGCCATCATCAAGCCATATTCCGAGGTATAGGCCCCTTGCAAAGTGCGCAGGCCCGGCTGCAAGGTCTGCGCTGCCCGGTCTTTTAACACCAGTAAGGCCCACAAAAAGTCGTTCCAACTGCCCAGGAATTCGATTACAGCCAGCGTTGCCAACGCTGGCTTGGCAAGCGGCAAAGCGATCTTGGTAAAAATTTGCAGGCGGTTAGCGCCATCAATTTCTGCTGCTTCTTCCAGCTCTTTGGGGATGCTTTCAAAAAACTGGCGCATGAAATAGACTCCAAAGACGCTGGCCAGGGCCGGGATGATAACCCCGCTGAACTTGTTTAGCATGCCCAGTTTAGTGACAGTGACAAAATTAGGTACCAGGAACATCACCCCAGGTAAGAACAGCGTTGCCAGTAATAAGCCAAAAATCTGTTTGCGCCCCGGGAACTGCATCCGCGCATAGGCATACCCTGCCAATGAATCGATGATCAGCTTGAGCACCGTGGTGACTGAGGCCACAATCAGGCTGTTCATAAACCACCGACCAATTGGCGTTGAAGGATTATTCAAAATTTTGGTGTAATTCTCAAGCGTAATGACCTTCGGAATCCAGTAAATTTCCTTGGTAAAAAGCTGCGATTTAAGCTTGAACGAGGTGGAAAACATCCAGATCATTGGAATGATGATGATCAGCGTGGTCACAACCAGTGTGGTGTAGATCAAGATGCGGCTGATCACCTGTTGCCTGCGATAGCCCATAACCGGGTGAGGCGATGAGTCCCGAGAAGGTAATGCAGTCATTGCGGCCTCCAGAAATTAATCCCGCTGTCGAAAAATGCGGAAATTGGCAAATGAAAAGATCATCATGATGGATGCAACGATGACCGACATGGCAGCTGCGCTGCCTTGGAAGGGGCGTACAAAGCCTTCGTTGAAAATTCTCAACATCACAGGTTCGGTTGCGCCGCCACCCGTGGGTTGGGCAGGCGCACCGCGCGTCATCATCATGGGTTGACCCAGCAGGTTGAACGAGGCAATAATTGTAGTGATGATAATAAATATGAGCACTGGTCGAAGCATGGGTATCGTGATGTTGACAAAACGCTGCCAACTGCCAGCGCCGTCCATTTCGGCAGCTTCGTACAGGTCGGTGGGAATATCCTGCAATGCAGCCAGGAAAATAATCATGTTGTATCCCATTGTCCACCAGATAGTAGCGACAACGATAGATACCATGGCATAGGGCATGGTGGAGAGCCAGCGAGGGGTATCAAATCCCAGTAACTTAAGGTAATAATTGAGCAACCCACCTTGACTCTGGAAAATCCACCACCAGATGAGTGAGATGACTGCACACGAGAGTACCCAGGGCGCAAAATATACGGCTCTGAAGATATTTTGCCCAGGTAGTTTGACATTCAGTAGGACTGCCAGGCCCAGCGGGATAACCACTAGAAAAGGCACGCTGAGAACAACAAACATCAGAGTGACCCTCATTGAGTTCCAAAACTCAATAAATTTGACGCTACCCGCCTTGAAAAGATCGAGATAGTTTTGTAACCCTACAAAAGCTGTTGCTTCGGGGCGTAAATAATCATACTGAAAGAAGCTGATATATAGGCCGCTAAAAAAGGGGTAGCCAACAAAAACAGCGAAGAAGATGAGATGTGGCAGGATGAATAAATAAGGCGTCAGGGGAATTTTGCGTTTTTTGATTATTGCTACGGACATGGGAGCCTGCCTTTAATATAAACGCGAGAAAAGAAGAGGTCAGGGCTGTCTAAAAAGAAGGGCGCAGCTTGTCATTGGTACAACAAGTGGTGTTCAATGCACCGCTGCGCCCTAACATTTGGCGATTCACTAACTCAGACCTGCGCTTTATAGATAGACCCTTTTGAAAGAGGTTATATTAAGGCGCCTTGGGCGCATCGCCATAAGTGGCTTTGTTTTGCGCCAGGATTTCATTGGCGCGTGTGGCAGCATCATCCAAGGCAGCTTTGATATCGGTTGCGGTGCCGTTCATTACTGCGCCAATCGCCTCACCCAGAGGGCCAAATGCATCGGTAATACCGGGTATAGCTGGCGGGAAGAAAGCATATTCAACCGAGTCGCCGATGGAGGCCTGTGGCTCAATAGCTTTGAACTCAGCGCTAGCTCGCACCGAAATGGAGGCTGGAATCTGGCCGGCATTTGTCCAGGTTACAGAGTTTGCAACCATATACTTGACGAAAACTGCCGCAGCCTTGTCTTTGCAGGGATCCACGTTCTTGTGAACGGGAATGGTAAACTGGTGTGAACCGGCCCAAACTGCCATCTGCGGGCCAATTTGCGGTACTGCAGTGGCGCGGCCATCAAACTCAACACCCGCACCGGTAACGTTGGAGGTTTGCCAGATGCCGTTCCAAACGATGCCAACTGTGCCCGCTTTGAAAGCGTTCAACTCGGCATCCACTTCCAGGTTGGGATCAGAGTATTTCGCCTGTGCATCTTTCATCCACTGCAAAGCTTTAACTCCCGCTTCACTGTTCCAGGTAGCTTCAGTGCCATCAGCGTTGAATTCGGTGCCACCGAACTGATGCAAAAGCATCTGAAAAATCTGCTGGACCGGGAAACCACCGGTGATATCGAAGCCCTTGTTATCGCCTGCAGTCATGGCAGCAACCATTTTTTCGAATTCCTCGCCTGTTTTGGGCGGGGCATCGAAACCAGCCACCTTGAGTAGATCGGCGTTGTAGAACATCGTCATTGGGTGAATGTCGAGCGGGATGCTGTAGCGGTGCCCGGCTACTTCACCAGCTTCCCAAACAGCAGCCGGGTAATCGTCACCGGTGATACCCATCTCGGAAACCAGTTCATCAATCGGGCGCAACACATTGCGGAAAACCTGCGTTGGCACCTGGTCAGCGTGAACGATGGCAACATCTGGCAAGGTGTCAGCAGCTGCTGCGGTAGCCAACTGGGTATAGTATTCCCCCTGGCTGGTCATAGTCACTTTGATGTCAGGGTTGGCAGCGTTGAAGGCATCTACCATTTGACCCATAAAGGGGCCATCGGGGCCAGTGAACGGGTTCCAAAACTGTAATTCAACCGTACCACAGGATGGCTCAGCAGGCGCTTCGGTGGAAGCTGCGACGGGGGGGGCTTCAGTGGTTGCAGGCGTTGTGCAAGCCGAAAGCACCATGCTTAATACCAGCAGCAAGACTAAAAGGGAACGAGGAAGGTTCTTCATTTTCTCTCCTACTTGAATAGAGTTTGAAATTTGCAAATATCGAACTACTCCCATTTGCCAGGCAAATGGGATAACAAGTTCTGACGTTACGATTGAGGGGAAAATTATGGTAAACTCTGTTTAGAGATGAGACAACCTCCTCTCGCAGGTGCAATGTGTACAGGTCGCCAGACTAACCGCATTGCACCTGTTCTTTCACTTTTCAGGGCGTTTGTAGCGCTGTCGCAGTACAATATCCTGAGGATAATTTCCGAATTTACTGCCAAATAAATTGATGCCGCCTATGTTCTTGGCATCGGCCTTGATCCCAATCCGCACCGGAACAGGCTCGCCAGGTCTATAATTCAAATTCGCAACAGTAACATCCGAGACGCGCATGCCATCAACAAATCCACCGTTACGGGTAACTTTCCATACCTTGAGTAAACCAAATTGAGAATTATGGCTATCCCACCAGTTTGGCGTCAACGCGCCGCGCTCGCCACCAAAGTCAGCCGGGCTGGTCCAGGTTCCAATCTCGATATCCCCAATCCAAACAGTAATATCCGAAGGCCAGTTAGCATGGTGCAGCGGCGCTTCCGAACACACCTCAAAACTGATTTCAATATCGTCTAGAATGACCCCTGGCGGCAGACGGTTAGGAAACCTGTATTCCACAAAGCCGCGCCGGAACCACAACAGTTGGGCGTAAATGTGCTCAGGTTCATAAAAAGCAGATGGATCATCTAAATGCCCAATAATGCCCACCTCCCCTGCCAATCCACAGGTAGGGACCAATTCAAAATTCACATAGGCCCCAACAGGCATAGATACTTCAACCATCATATCATCTGGGGCGTACTCACCCGGTAATTGAATAATGACCCGGTCAAATACTCGGGCGCAGATTTTCTGCAAACCGCGCGTTGCTGGTTGCAGATCGGTTTCAATCAATCCGGCCTTTTCCAAAATGTTGATATGCAAATTGGCAGTAGAAGGGGGTAACCCAAGCGAATCGGCAATTTCTAATACCGTGCTCGTGTGGGCGCTCAGGAAGCGCAGAATTTCCAATCGGGTTTCAGAGCCTAGCGCCTTCGTGACCGCTTCCAGTTTTTGGAGATTTCGGTCATCGGCCAACAGTTCCAGCATACGCTCTCTAGGCAAATTCTCCGGTACCGGATTCATAACCTCGTATCCTATTGAAACATAATTTTATGTATCACTACATAAAATTATACATCGTTTCGATGGAAAGTCAAGAGTTTTTTGGAAGAAGCCTGTCCATGGAAGTAAACACATGGAATTTTCGTTTAAAATTCTTTAAAATACATCCCTTTCATACACCTTCGTTTCAGCCTAAACCTTATATCCCATCCCAATATAACTCCCCAACGCAGCATTGTTCTCAGCTTTCACCTCCAGAGAAGCGTACTGCAAACCGTGCGATTTCAAGTAACCCAGCGCTTCGGCCAGCAGCACCCGCGACAGCCTGTGGCCGCGGTATCTCGGCAGCGTGAAAACGTGCTCCGTCGATCCCGTTGGGCTGCCTGGCTGCCAGTAGACCAACACACTGGCAGCCAGATGTTCACCCACAAAAGCCGCCATGTTGATCTCCTGTTCCCAGTAGGGGGAATGGGCGAAATACTGCCACTCTTCCAGCGAGGTGGGCGCTTCGGGGAAGCAGGCGTTGCGCCCCTTCAGGTATTGGCGCTGCTCGGCCTCGCTCTCCATCCGCCAGCGATGCAAAGAGAAACCTTCGGGCATGGGCAGCGCAGGGATCGCTAGAGCCAGATCGCGGCGCATGGCAAAGATACTGTAACGGGCTGAGCGCCCTGCTGCTCAGCAAAATGGATAGCGCGGTCTTCATTAGAGGAATACTGGAAAAGCAGTTTTCGTTGGCCGCCCTGCCTGGTCTGTTCCACCAGCCAGGCCCACAAAGCCGACCTGACCTCACCATGCCTATCCAAATCGGGTAGGGCCATCACCTCCACCCAGGCATGCTCTCCCTGAGCGAAGTACGGCGCATAGAGCCCACCAAACGGCTATCATCATCGAATGCGCAGGCCATCTTCTGCCCGCCCTCGAAATAGGGCGAGAGGTAAAACTGCACCGGCACACAGGTGCGCGGGGATACGGCTGGGTATAGGTTTGCAGCAGGTGGTTCAAGGCGTCTGTATCCGCCTCAACTAAGGTGTGTATTGTAAAAGCCATATACATCCTATGCCTCCTGGTGGGTCGGTGCGATGCGGGAATGAAAACGAGAGCGCCATAACCCCACCACGGAAAGCGGGTAGTCTTTACGCAGCATGACCAACGGAGCAATGGCTACAGTAGGCATCCAGACGCCTTCGGGGCCGATCCAGGCAATCCCCAGGCAGAACAGCGCTCCCAGCCCCAAACCGAGCTTGACCCAACGCCCCTGGCATAAGATCAGCACAGCAACCATCGTTTCAAAGCCGATCAGCAGCAGGATGAACGGTACCGGGCATAGGGCCAACACCTGCGTGAAGAACCAGCGATAGAGGGGAATGAAGGAATTTGCCCCAGCCATTGGGTAAAGGCCGGGATCATAGAGCATCATCGGAAAATTGACGCCCCAGGCCATGAGCAGGAAGAAGATACCAAAAACGATCCTGCCTGCTTCCGGCTTGAACAGGGCCAGCAAAAGCATGACGACAGCAAAAGACACAATCACAGTGAAAGGGGTAATCATAGGGGTTTTATGCCTCAAGTTGAAAAGTTGATGAAATGTTGGCGGCCCAGGAGCGGATGGCTGACCAGTTGCGCCGCTCGCCGGCCTGCGCCTGGATGATTACCATGGCAAACAACACAGCCCACCATTTCAAACGGCCATATTCCAACCGCCCGCCGAAAACACCGATGCTGGCCGGTTTTACAGGATACGTTGCCCGGAGGATAGGTTGGAGATAATTCGAAAGCGTGGCATAGCGCTCCCGGAAGGACAGGCTGCCTGCTTTTTCGGGCGCTTTAGGCAGATTTTCATCCACAAAAACGGGAACGCCTCCCACGCTCATCTCAGCAGTGCGCGTCAGGCTCATGGCGGTGACAAAAACCGCCAATGGGATGTGCTGAAGTGAGCGGCGATGCTTTTTGAGAAACCTCAAGGCCGAGCGATGCCAGCCCATGATCATCGGAGCGCCAACGACCACGCCGGCGTAAGGTTCCAGGCTCTCAACCTGGTTGAGCGGTAAAACATCTGCCTGGGCGCCGTGTTTAGCGATCTCCTCGGCAATAACCTGGGCGACTTCAGCGGTCGAGCCGGTCATCGTAGTATAAGCAATCAGGATTTTATTCATCTGCAAACTTCACCGGTTCACTCGACTTTATGAAAACCGAAAGTGCGGAACATCACCCGCATCATAGCATGGCCAAAATCCGGCTTGAGATACTGGTTCGGGCACACGCCGGGGATCACTTCAATACCGTTCTCCCAGCACAGACGCACTGCTTCTTGAGAAACGCTGGTCATGCCCGCCGCCAGGCCGGGCTTTGTACCCATCATGCAGTGCATCCAGACATGCTTGATGCCCAGTTCGATGCACTGCTGGACAATCTGCTCGGTCACTTTTGGATTGGCCAGGATGAAAACTGCATCCGGCTTCTCAGGGATGGATTTCAGATCGGGGTAACATGGGGCGCCTTCAAAAGAGGTGATGCGCGGGTTTACAGCGCTCACCGTGTAGCCTTCCGCTTTGAATTTGCGGTAGCCCAGGTTGCAGCCAGTATTGCGTTTATCTGAAACCCCAACCACGGCGATCCGTTTTTGAGCTAGAAAATTCTGTACGAGGGATTCAATTTTTGACATGGTCCTTCCTTTCTCTTTTTGTGTTCATTCAGTGAATTTCAATTGCTTGCGAAAATAATTGTCCAGTCTCAGTTCAGTGATATCCACAAAGCGAAACAGGAAACGATCTTCTAATTGCTCCAATATGTTGCGGGACTGGGTGATCATTTCTTTGCTAATTTTGTACGTAGCCTGTACACGCTGTTTATCTTCTCGGAGCAGCCGAGCTGCCTTCTTGGCGTCGCGTATATCAGGCAATTTGCCTGGTAGCAGAGTCAGGTAAGAATAATGCCCAACCGCCAGATCGCTTTCCAGGTCTTCCCAATCGTCGATCATTTGGATGGCGGCGCCGAATAACAAAAACACTTCCCAGTAATCATCGATCAGGTTGGCTTTCCACAATCGCTCAAGGCTGAGCATAAACGGGGCCAGGGCATTGGCGCCTTTCGTACCCAGGTCTTTGGGATTATCTAGCCGGTACGGGCTGGCCTTACCACGGGCAGCTTTTTCTTTGATCTCTGCGGCCAGGAAATAGCGGCGCATCTGGTGCAGGATGCGCAGATTGGTCTCCGAGACGCCAAAGATGGATAAAGCCAGGGTCTCGTATTCGGCGATCAGGGCCTGGGCAGTCAGGATCTCGACCGGCGAAGAACAACTGCTGTCCACATTGGCATCCAAGATACCATACCCGGCTACAGCGAACACCCCCGCCCGCAGGATATCAGCAAAGCTGGCTACCAGATCGCTCAACCCCATCTCATCCATCCACACCGTCAAAAAAGCAAAGACCGGGTAGGCATCCTTGAAATATTGCGTGCGGTTGGTCTTCCAACGAGTCACATCCAGCCCCAGCGGGGTGCTGAACTCTTTCAAGGTTTGCTGCGTGTCTGCATCCAATCCCTTGAAGGCTGCCAACAGACCAATGTCTACTTTGAGATGCTGCCACTAATCCGACAGAGAAACACCGCTGGAGAGGAAAGGCGCCATCACCGCCGCCCAAAAGGCATCTTTGTCGCGCTGGTAAACCTTCAGGATCGCCGGGGCAAACATCTGGAATTGATTGCCTGGCATGGTTAATAGCCTCGCGCCCGCAGGTATGAACTCACATCCAGGTTGACACGCATTTCTTCCAGAGTCAATGCTGCCCAGGGCTTGCCGTCATCCAGCCAGGTAGCGTAGGATACCCTGGGCCGGTCGGGTGTTTGTGTTTCATTCGTCAGCCACAGCACCTTGCTGGCATCGCCTTTGGCTTTGTAGCGCATGGCCTCCATCAAATCCACCAACCCGGTTTCAGGATTGAAGCGCACCACGAAGCTCTCTTCGCCATACTCATAGGGGATGAACAGGATGGCAGTTTGCTCATCCACCGCCTGCCAGCGGGCGCGCGGATCGGTGAGCCACACAGCCGGGAACCAGCCTGCTTCTGCCCAAACCGCCAGATTGGCGGCCTGGTTGGTGTTGGGATCATCGTAGTATGTGCCCATCGGGCTTTCGAAGAAACTTTTGCCATCGATAATGCCCTCGTTGATCTTGAGAAACGGCAGGCCAAAGAAGGTTACTTCGAAGTAGTGGCGATAATCATAGCCAGCGCGGTGAACGATGACAAAGCGCGCCGGCATCCACACGCCAAATGGACGCATAACGCCGCGCCCGGTGATGACCACGCTTTCGATCACCGGTATCTGATCCCCATAGACGGTGCGGTAAAAGCGTTCCACCGGCGCGGGTAAACCTGCGGGCAGGGGAATGGTTTTGGTTTCGCCCTGGGCAAGCGCTGGCTGAGTAAAAGATTTGGGTTTGATTTGTAAGCCCAGCCAGCCAATCAAGAAAAGGGTTATAACGATAAACGTAACGATAAGAAATGGTTTCATTCGATACTCCAAAAGAGATAAATCCAGGATGCGCAACCGTTTGACGGTGGTTGTGGGTTCGAACATTCTGTCAGCTCTGCTTCAGATCCATTGAACGGTATAAGATCTCAGCCCAGGCGCGAATAGCGTTCCAGTCGCGATGATCGCCTTCTTTCCAAACGCCGAAGAGCACACTCAGGCGAAACTTGAACCGATCGCTCCGGGAGGGGATTTTGCCAATATCCAATGCCCCGGCAAACAGCCCTTCGTTAACCGGGCGCGCCAGCCGGCGCACCGGCTCCAGCCAGGAGGCCACATGGCTACGGTACTGTTCGCCATTTTTCATCGCCAGTGTCATGCACACCTGGAAAACGGCAAAGGGCTGGCTGCGCAGTTCGGCCTGGTGCGTTTGGATAAAGCTCATGGCTTCAGGCAGCCAGGCGCCGCCATTGATGGCGCTGCCGGCGATCACCGCCCGGTAGGCCGACAGGTCTTGCACTTCTTTCATCGACAGCACATCTACAGGCAAGCCATGCGCCTCAAGGGTTTTGCCAATAGCTTCTGCCACGCCGGCTGTAGCCCCAAAGCGGCTGGCATAGGTTACCAGGATTTTCTGATTTAAGTTCATCGCACTGCTCCGAGAGAGGTTTGTTTCAACTGTGCGCTAAACACCCCGCCGATCAGGATGCCATTAACGAGCAGCACGAGCCAGTCGATCGAAATGACTGCCACCTCGAAACGATCCTGCCGCTCCAGCCCATAGTTGATGGAGACGATTACCAGGGCAATCAAAGCCAGGGCAAAACCGGCAACAAATATCCACCGCACGGCTGTCTCCAGACGGGTCTTGCTGCTGAACACCGGGGCTAAAAACAAAAACGAAAGACTCATCAGCAGATAGCCCAACTCTTCCAGAACGATGAAAACACCGTGTGGGTTATATTGGGTCAGTAAGGTAATCCCTTCTGTTTCCCCATTCATCAGGCTCACCGGAACTACCGAAAACTGGACGAAATAGTCGCCCATAAGGATCAAGCCAGCCATCAGGCCAAAAACCAGGCCAATCTGGCTGAAGATTTTCTTGGGCTGTGGGGTACAGGCGTGAATCGATACCAGCCAGATCACATAGACCAGCAGCTGGATGACTGCCAGGTACATCCACCAGTAGTCTTGTGGGTACTCGGTCAATGTATCCAGGTAAGGATACTCGAAGCAGTTCTCCTGGCAGCCTGCGCCGGAATTGGGCAGAGCCGTGATGGCAACCCCAAAGGTTATCAGGGTGATCAGCGCGGTTAAGATGGCTGAATACACGCCCACCCGAAGTGATGTCCGCTGGGTGATATCAGGGTCTGCAAAGTGATTAGCTTGTTGTGTCATTTTGTCCTTGTTCCATCGAAGCTGATTTCATATTCCCAAACAAAAGCGCTCCAGCCGCCAATCCCAGCACGGTCAAGCTTGCCCACAACGGCAGTTCAGAGGTTTGTGAAATTCCAGCCTTCACCACCAGGATGCTGTTCACCCCCAATACAAGGGTGTAGAGTGGGCCTTTGACACTGAGAATGCCTGCGATCACGTAACCCCACGAACGGCGTTTGATCAGCCAGGCTGCACCGAACACCAACCAGGGGATCAACAAGGTCAGATCCAGGGCAAAGACTACGTTAGTCGGGTGTTCGGCGATTGTGACAATGGCGGGTAGTTGGCCGGTAACGATGAAAGCCATGGATTGGATCAAATAGATCGTTCCCAAACCAAGCGCGACAAACAGGAAATAAGCGCTGATCCATTTGACCGGGGTGCGATCAGAGAACTGCCGGTGGATTCTTTCTACATCCAGGTTGACCAATCCGAAGATCAAGGCAAAGATGGACAACCCTAGCAAAGCAGCGTAGACCAGGAAGAATGCGTTGAAAGCAGCGCCGAAGAGATAGAAGGCGTAATTGTACAGCATGTAATCCAGCGTACCCATCCAGACCAACTGCGCCCGCAGCGAGCCGCGCACTGAGAAGAACAGCGCCGCGACTAGAATGGGCACAGCCAGGAATAACGTCACCGCATCGTTGCCGAGCCAGGTGGTGGCAACGAAAGCGTTATCGCGATACAAACCATTGAATAACAGCCCACCGGCGGAGGCAAGCGCAGCCAGGGTTGCGATAATAATCGAGATAACCAACGCTGTTTTGAATTTCGTTTTGAACATGCCCATCTCCAACACTTTTTCACCAACCAAACAGTAAATACACCACCGTTCACTTTTGCCGCAGCGATGTTTCCTCGGCTCGCTCTTTGATTCCGAGCATACACTTGCTCATCATCACGATATCGCCAAGATCGTACAGGATATAGTAGATAACCCAGGGAAATTTGAAATCGTATTGGGTACGCAGTCGCGTGACCAACCTTGTCCTGCCCTGCCCGATCTCGCTCAAATGCCACAGCCAGGATGCCTTGCCTTTTTTATCCCACCACAGAATATGTTCATGCAGCTTGAACTCCTTGACCCACATGCCATTCTTCTGGTCGGGGGTGAACGGGACAAAGCTATCCTGCTCGATCTTTTGGAACTCAGGCAAGATTTGGCGTGAACTGGGTTCGCCGCTGTTGTCGATCCAATCGATGCTGTACCAGCCCGCCCGCGCCGAACCGATTTGGACAATCCACTTCCATACTTCAATCGGCGAAGCGTTGATCGTGACCGCTCGTGTGGCAACAAAATGTGTCTTTTTCACAATCTCATCACCAGGAAGACTGCGAACAATCTCATCCCTTGCTGCCCCCCAATTTAGTGTCCAGGGGCGAATAGCATAGAAGTAGAACACGACCAAACCAACAATCACTGCCAGAATAGACATAATTGAGTCCATTTGATATCTCCAATTGAAGTTGTCTGACAAACCAGATTATTATAGCAACTGGTCTACATACTGTCAAGCAACCTGTATTCGGTTATTCCAAACTGTATTCTTGACAATATATAGACTGGTTGCTATAATCACGAAGGCCTAACAACATCGAAGAAAGGATGACAGCATGTTGAATTCTTTGTTCTGGCCTTCGATCGAATGGATCATAGGGGGTAGCATTTTAGGATTTGTAATCAGCGGCCTTTTTGCCGGGCTATTGGGTTTAGCGAGGGATCGCTTTCTGGTCGCTTATGCAACCATTGCCGGCGTTTTCATCTACGGCTTCATTGCGTTGAATGAGATTGATGTGACTGCAATTCTGGCCCAGAACTGGGGGGGAGGAATACTGGTAGGAGCACTGGCAAGCATTTTTCTGGTGCGGCACGTGAAATCTCAGCCCGCCTCGCGGCAAACATCCAGAGGCCGCTTGTTCTTCGATCTGAGTTGGGCGGGTCTGGTTTACGGATTGATCGATGCGTTGTTTCTAAATGTCATGCCAGTAGTAGCCGCACAGGTTAGCCTTTCACAGTTTGATTGGTCGGGGAGTATCCCAGGGAAGATTAGCACTGGCGCACTTGGGCTGTTTGCCAGCCTCTTGATCGCGTTGACTTATCACCTGGGATATCCGGAATTTCGCAATCCAAAGGTGAGGCTGGTGTTAGTAGGCAACAGCATTATTACCCTGGCTTACCTGGTGAGCGGGAACCCTTTGGCAAGCATCATCAGCCATACAGCCATGCACCTTGCGGCCGTATGGCACGGCCCAGAAACCACGATCCAGCTCCCCCCTCACTACCAAACCACAACCGAATTGAATTGAGAAAAGGGAAATATGAACGCCATCAGAAACGCAACGCGCACGATCTTTACCTTTCGCTGGCAGCCAGGCTTGGATGTGGTTGCCGTTCTGGGTTCCTGCCTGTTGGTCACCGCCTCGTTGTACACTGCCACAATCATCGTGACGCCAGAGGCAGGCGGCGGCATGCCTTACTTTTTCCTGTATGCAGGATTGACCGCCCTCTTATTCGGTATTGGGCTGCCCCTGGCCTGGATGGTGCTTTACCGCAAACGCTCCATTCAAGATCTGGGCATCACGGCGAAATATCTGGGACTCAGCATTGTTTTACAGCTTGTGTTTTCCCTGTTTCAATATCTTGGCACGCTGGCCAAGACCGACCTCCCAACGTGGTCTGAGATGCTCCCCTTGCTGGGCCTGGCCCTGGCGATTGGCTTTTTTGAAGCCCTGTTCTGGCGCGGCTGGGTGCTACTGCGGCTGGAAGAAGCTTTTGGCCTGATCCCAGCCGTTATTCTCGGATCACTGTTATATGCGCTCTACCACGTTGGCTATGGAATGTTGTGGGCAGAGATTGCTTTCCTTTTCTGGATCGGCGTTTTGTATGCCGTGTGTTTCCGCTTCACCCGCAGTATATTTATCCTGTGGCCGGTTTTTCAACCCATGGGCCAACTGGTAACTTTGGTGCGCGATGGCTTGCATCTGCCAACGATCGCTGCCCTGGGTTTCTTCGAGGCCTGGATTCTCATGCTGGTGCTGATCTGGTTGGCATATCGGTATGAACGGAAACACAAGGCTCTGTTAACCTAAAAACTCTTTACATCTGCGCGAAAAATCGAATAACTTTCTTGACAGTATGTAGACCGGTTGCTACAATGATTGGCGGGAAGAAGGTGAAGGAATGTCTGAGACGCGCACACAAATTCTGCTGACCATGGCCCGGCTGATCGAGAAACAGGGCTATCACGCCACCGGATTGAACGAGATCATCCGGGAAAGCGGCGCTCCGAAAGGTTCGCTGTATTACTATTTCCCGGATGGCAAAGAACAAATCGGCGCTGAGGCGATTCTAGAGTCAGGCAAGATCATTGCCAATCGGCTGCGCGGTTTCCTGGAACAGGATTTACTCCCGGCCGAAGCCATCCACAGCTTCATGACCCAACTTGCAAATGGGATGGAAGCATCCAATTTTACTTTGACCAGCCCGCTGACAACCGCGACCATCGAGACGGCTGTCACCTGTGAACGCATCAACCAGGCTTGCCGGGAGGCTTTTGACCTGATCTTGACCGCTTTCAAGGATAAGTTTCTTGCCAGCGGTTTCTCCGAAACGCAATCCGTCGAGATGGCGCTGTACGTCACTACGGTGATCGAGGGCGGTATCCTGATGAGCCGCACCTATCACCAGATTGAGCCGCTGCGCTTGGCGGCGAAACACATTAAGGCGTATCTCGAAAACCCTTAGAGAGAGGAAAATGCTTCTGGGAAAGGTTCATCTGGGCGATCACTCAGAAAACACAGAATACATTCGTGAGGGGCAATTTCGAGCCTAAGCTCTCCAAGGCAGATTTCAGACCCAATATCTTCAGACCAGAAAGAAACATGCTTGGGTGAAGAAACCCCCAACTTTTGCAGAGGGTAGACGCGTTTGAGCGTGGTTTCTCCAGTATTTAGCGCCAAAACTGCCGTTTTTCCAGCTCGAAACTTCCGCACCTGGAGAAGCACGGGATCATCAGCACGCGCCACATGGCGGACATGCTGCGAATGCAAATCGGCCGGCCAGGGTATGTAGGAGAGCCCTGTTTGGCCAAGCAGCGGAAAGCGACAGAAAGCGTGTTCGGCAGGCAAGATAAGCTTCCACAAACGCAGCCGCTCAGGAGAAAGCTCATCCAGATCGTCGCTGGTCATGGTGACGCCGCCAATCATGCCGGCAAATAGCGCCAGCGAACGCAGCTCATTATCGGTCAGGTGATGAAAGCGCTGGCGCAGCAGCACACAATCCGGGTCAGCCTGCCACAAGACCTGGTTAGCGAAGTTACGTGTGGATTGATCGCGCAGCAGCGACTGCGCCGAGAGGTTGCTGGACCATTCCACACCTACATCTCTGCCAATTCGCACCCCATCTACCAACCCAACTGCGGCCCACAGCGGGAAACCGCAGCCCAACCAGATAGCCTCGCCGATCTCCTGACGGATCATCTCAGCCACCCGCCGCCAGGTTTCGATACGCGTAGCGCCTGGGGTGTGCCAGACGGCGCGCTTTGGGCCATGGGCGGTGCCGAAGTGCATGAAGTCGGTTTTAAAATATTCACAACCCCACTCCCTGCGCCAGATATGAAATACCTGGCGCAGGTAAGCGAAGGCTTCAGGATGCGTGGCATCCAGGATGTAATATTCTTCACTGCGCTTATGCCAGCGAAACTCACCGTAGAACGACATCTGTACCAGCGGGCCGCCAGCCAGACGATCTTGCACCACCCAATCCGGGTGTTCCTGGTACAAATGGCTGCGATTGCCGACCATGAACGGCGCAATCCACAGACCGGGGACGAAGCCAGCCGAACGGATATCATCCAGAACGGGTTTCATGCCACGCGGAAACTGCGGCTTCACTTCCAGCCAGTCGCCCATCTCGGGGGTGAAGCCATCATCGATCTGGAACACGCGCATGCACAAATTTTCACGGCGGGCTACATCGGCAGCGCTGTGGAGATGGTGGAGAATGTTTTCTTCGTTGATGGATGCGTACAGGTTATACCAGGAACACCAGCCGGTAATGGGCGGGCTGGATAACCGCGGCGGCGTGGATGATGCCGCGGCGACTTGCCGCGCCCACTCGCGTAAGCCTTCTTCAACCTCAGGATGCTCGAAGAGCAGTAATTTTTCTGATGTGCAGCGATCTAGGCCATGGCGGTCTTTTTGATCCCATAAGGTCAGGATGGTGAGAGATGGAGGCAGTCGACGTGTATCAAAGGTAAAGGTATGCTGGAAGCGGTCGTGACGCTCGAAGCCGATCACCAGGCTGCCAGTTCCCTGGGCAGGCAAGATTTGGGTCAGGGCGTAGCCGGTCTCCGGGCGGGCTTCATAAGGCTCAAAGTCGCCCAGGGCATCCGGCTGGACGTAGAAACTGCCGTCCCAGCTAAAATAGCCGCTGCACAGGTACTGGCGCAGGTTTTCGACAGCCTGGAAGCGCAGACCAAAGGAGTCGGGCTGCAGCCCGGCAGGCAGGTTTTCGAGCCAGTAGCGCAGATGGATGATTTCGCCGTCTTTCTGCGCTTCCAGGGCGAAAGAGCCGCCTTCTAAAACTAGCGACTCGTAGCGAACCCAGCAGTTTTCTGGATGGCTTTCCAGGATTGTAAAGCGCAGATCGTCCAGCGCAAGACCGTTCACCACCGGTACAGCCTTGCGCAGCGTGGCAGTCTGCAACGCAACGGTCAACAAGCCTTGTGCATCGAGTTTCAGTTCCATCGGGTATGACCGCCCCTAATCTAAAGTTAATTTGCAGTGTTCTTCTGCCGAGCGGCGAGCAGCCAGCGCCAGGTCGAGCGATTTTGCGCCTTCGCTCATGGGCGTGCGCGTTGGGCCGTTCTCACGGATGGCGTGCAGAAGATCGCGCATCTCAAACAGGTGGACATTGCGCTCGCTGGCAATTGTTTTTTGCGGCGTATCCGCTTCAGTCGTGAAGAACAGTGAAGCGTTATTGGCGTTGGTGAATTCGGCGGTGATGTTTTGCGTTACCACCTTGTAATCGTTGATCCAACGGTTGGGGATGGCGCCGTTGGTGGCGTGGATCGTGCCCAGCGCGCCGTTCTTGAAGCCAACCACGGTAACGCTGACATCTTCCACGGTGTAATCGGGAATGTGCTGGTGGAACAGGTTTTCCTGGCAGCTGTAGACAAAAGCCGGCTCGCCCAGCAGGTAGCGCATCAGATCAAGCATGTGGATGATCTGCTCCACAAGCTGCCCGCCGGATTTTTCACGCATGCGCCACCAGGGGGCGTGCAGCGAGTTGCAGAAGTAGCGCGCTGCCATCAGGCCGGGACGCCCGGCAGAGCCGCTCTCGATCAATGCTTTCAGTTCCTCGATTGCTTCGCCAAAGCGGAACATGAAACCCACCTGGGTTTTAATGCCTGATTTTTCAACATCTGCAACCATTTGCCAGGCATGCTCGGAGGTCAGGGCGATGGGTTTTTCAATAAAGATGTGGATGCCGCGCTGTGCAGCGCACGTCACCTCATCGCTGTGAGCGAAAGGCGGTAAACAGATCAGCAACAGATCCAGCGGTTGCTTTTCCAGCAGCTCATGGAGGTCAGTATAGATGGCGGCTTTTCCCGCGGTGTATTTTTCGGCGTAAGCCTGGGCGTTCTGCGGGTTGGTATCGCAAAAAGCGACCATTTGAACTTCATCGGAAAGCGTCAGCAGGTTTTGGGCGTGGCGGTGGGCAAACCCGCCGCAGCCCAGGATGGCGGTATGTAAGGGTTTCATCGGAACCTCAATGATATTTGTTCATGGAGACCTATAGGGTTTCCAAAAACCCTATAGGTCTTCTTTGCGTTTTATTTATTTTGAAAATCTAATACCACCTGGAGGGCCTGCTCAGGGGTATTATCCAGGATTTCGTAGGCCTGCGCTGCATCTTCGAAGGGGATTATATGGGTGATCACAGGGCGCAGGTTTAACAAGCCCTGAACCTGCAAATCCATGATGGTGTGGATCAGGCGCAGACGATCCCAGCGCTGGCTCAAAGCCGGGTCTACGTTGGAGATTTGCGAGCAGATCAGCTGGATGCGGTTGTGATGGAATTCCTCGCCCAGGTACAGGCCGCTGGCTTCGCCCTGGTAGAAACCCAGGGCAATCACCCGCGCGGCGTAGGCGGCTGAACGGATGGCTTCGTGCAAGGCAACCGCCGCGCCGGAGATTTCGATGGACACATCCGCGCCGCGGCCGCCGGTCAGGGCTTTGATTTTCTGGGCTGGGGATTCCTGGCGCGGGTTGATGGCCACATCGATGCCACCCAACTCTTGCGCCAGGGAAAGGCGTTTTTCGATCAGATCAATTCCAAATACACGCGCCCCAGAGCGCTTCGCCAGTTGGGCGATCACCTGGCCCAGGACGCCCATGCCAAACACTGCCACGTTCTCGCCGATGTGGAGATTTGAATCCAGGATGCCGTTCAGAGCAATCGGGCCGATATGCGAGTAGATCGCCAGCAGCGGGTCAAGGGCTGGCGGCTTTATACGCTGGGCGGCCCAGTCCTCTTCCAGGATATTGCTGGTGCGGTGTCCCCAGGTGCCGTAGACGATATCACCCACCTTCAAGCGGGTCACTTCTATCCCTGTTTCCACGACTTCACCCACCTCTTCGTAACCCCAGCCGACCAGTGGATAGGGCTGACTGGGGGCGTCGGCAGGCACAAACAGGCGCGCGGCGGCATCCCAGCGTTTGTGCAGGTAGGGGTTGCTGCCGCGGTAGGCAGTCATTTCGGTCCCGGCGCTGATGCCGGAATACATTGTGCGCACACGAATTTGTTTGCTTCCCAGCGGAAGCTCCTCGAATTCATCGATGCGCAGCGTGCGCGGTTGGGCAAAGACGATCACTTTTCCCATAGATTCAAAATCCTTTCAAATGTAGGTTGGCTAGAGAATAGATTATCAATCAATGAGTGGAAGCGTTACGGTGATTGGAGCAGGGCGTCAGCCAGCAGGACTGGTAAGGCGCCAGGGTTATTTCCAGGCAAGAGTTGGCGGGATGATAAATTTCACCCGCGATCAAATCTTGCCAGTTCAGGTAATCGGGAAGGCGTTGTTTTCTCAAATCCAGGTGGCAGGCGCTGCGGGTGGGGGAAACATTCACCATACACACGATAGGACACTCCTGGTTTGGATCAAAGCGTGCGATCGAAAAAATAGACGGGTTGCAGCACAGTACTTTCTGGGCGCCTTCTGGGTGGAAGGCGGGCTGTTGGCGGCGGATGAGCAGCAAGCGCCGGTATGCTGCCAGAATGTTTGCACGCTGGCTTTTGCCCTGTTCCAGTTCTGTCTTGAGTGTAGTATAGTCGAATTTCTCGCGGTTAATCGAACGAGCTCGCCCGCTGTCTTGCACGCAAGGGAGGCAGTTGTGCGAGCCGAACAAACTGTGTACGTAGATGCCTGGAACGCCTGCCAGCGAAAGCATGATCACCTGCGCCGCCAGGAAGCGATGCATGTCTGTGTGGGGATCTGGATGGGCCGGGTCGTTGAGCGCATCATAAAGGGAAATGTTCAGCTCATAGGGGATCTGCCTGCCGTTTGCATCACTCTTGCAGGAAATCAATCCGCCGTGCGCCTGGATGCGCTCTACCAGGCGCCGGACTTCGGTCTCGGTCAGTAAATCGCGCACGGGCTGAACGCCGATACCATCGTGCGAGGCGATGAAGTTGAAGAAAATCCCAGGTGCATCCAGGGTTGCAGTCCATTCACACAGGTAGCTGGCATCCTGGGCGGCGAAGCTGTGCAAGATCAGCGGCGCAAGAGGGAATTGGTACACCAGCTGCGCCTCGTCTATCCGTCCGGTGGCGGGGTTGCGCTCGCCAAAATAGCTGATGTTTTCACGGTGAGGTACATTGGTTTCGCTGATCAAGATCACATGCGGGGCAACCCAATCCAGTACGGCTCGTAAAATTTTGATCACCAGGTGTGTCTGTGGCAGGTGAATACAGCTTGTGCCGGGCTCTTTCCACAGGTAAGCGATGGCATCCAGGCGAATGATCCCTGCGCCGCGTTGGACATAGTAAAGCAGCAGATCGATGATTTCGATCAGGACGCGTGGGTTGGCGTAATTCAGATCGATCTGGTCGGCGCTGAAGGTGGTCCACACCTGGCGAGTGCCAGCCTCTGTTTCAAAGTCCGTGAGCAGCGGCAGCGTACGTGGACGTATGACTCCGGAAAGGTCCCAATCCGGGTTGGCAGTGATGAAATAGTCCCGGTAGGGGGCCTCCTGGCGTAAGTAGGCTTGAAACCAGGCGCTGTGCTGCGATACGTGGTTGATCACACCATCAAACATCAGACGATAACGCTGCCCGAGGTTAGAGATATCCTCCCACGATCCCAGGCGCGGATCAACCTGGCGGTAGTCGATCACCGAAAAGCCATCGTCGGAGGAAAATGGGTAGAAGGGAAGAATGTGCAACCCGCTCACAGCGCCCTCCAGCCATTGTCCGGCAAATTGCGCCAGCGTTTGCAAGGGCGGCTGCCCGAGGCAAGTAAAAGTATCGCCGTAAGTGATTAAAATGGCATCTTTTTCACTCAACTGGCAGGCTTGCCCGGAACGAGACAGCAACTCTTTGGGGAAACTTTCGAGGTGCAGACGAATTCTCGCCCAGGCGGCGTCAGCCGCTGGCTGCCCGTACAGGGCTGCCAGGAGTGAGAGAATGCGATCACTCACCATGCTTTCGATCACCCTTTCACGCCTCCCGATACCAGTCCCTGTTCCAGGTAGCGTTCCAGCGCCAGGAACAGGATCACCACAGGCAGAGTCATGATGGTGGAGGCCGCCATGACCACGTGAGGCCTGGGAGTTGGGTCGTTGAAGATGCTGCTTATCTTGATAGGGATGGTAAATAGGTCGTGATTGTTGAGGAAAATGAAAGCGTATAGAAACTCGTTCCAGGCGATCATGAAGGTGTAGATCGCTACAGAGACCAGGGCGGGGATCGCCAGAGGCAGGGTGATGCGCCAGATCACCTCCAGGCGGCTGCAGCCGTCGATCAGCCCGGCCTGCTCGATCTCGTGCGGGATGGTGCGAAAATAATTCGCCAGCATATATAGACCGACCGGCAGAGTCTGAGCCAGGTAAGTGATCACCAGGATCACCAGGTTGTCTTGCACTTCAAATCCCAGCCGTGTGCCTAACTGCGCCAGCATGGCAAACAGTGGGATAATCAGCAGCACTCCCGGGAACAGGTAAATCAGCAAGATGCCGTTGATCAGAGCTTCTTTGCCCCGGAATCTCAGCCGGGCAACGGCATATGCACCCAACGTGGAAAGGAGCACTGTAAAAAAAGCCGCTGGAATGGAAATAGAAATGCTGTTGCGGATGTTGGTGGCGAAATTCTGATAACTTTTGTGGTTGGTGTCGAACAACTCCTGGTAAGCATCCAGGCGCAGCGCTGAGGGCACGTAGACTGGCTCTCTGCCACCAATTTCAGCGTAAGATTTGAAGGATGAACTAACCAACCAATAGAAGGGGAAAACGATACCGGTCAGGAAGAAGGTGAAAAGGATAGCAAAGATGAAGCGGGATAGGGTGAACTGGTGCGCCAGGTGATCGATCAGGTTGCGTTGTTTCATAGGATTATTCACTTTCCTCGCCGCCCTTCATGACGGTGAGCGAATAGAAAAGCATAAACACGACCAGGATCGCTAACAAGATCATGGCTGTGGCTGCGCCTTTGCCGAAATCGTGCAGCCTGAAGCTGAACTCATACGTCAATACGGGTAAGACTTTAGTTCCAAAGCCGCCGCCGGTGAGCAAATAGATATCATCGAACTTATTGAAAGTCCACATCAGGCGCAACAGGAAGAGGGCTCCCAAAACGTAGCGCAGCTCGGGCAGGGTGATAAAGCGGAACTTGTCCCAGGTATTGGCGCCATCTACATCAGCGGCCTCGTACAGGGTGTTATCGATGGCTTGCAAGCGCGCCAGGATCATGAGCATGGCAAAGGGAAAGTAGCGCCAGGCCTGGAAAGCAATGACCAGGATGAACGCCAAACCCTGAGTCGCCAGGTAAGCCTGGGGCAGGTCGATGGCTCCAAGGCGCAGCAGCAGATCGTTAAACACCCCAGAGGGGCGAGGATCCAAAATCCAGCGCCACACGAAGGCCACGCTGACCACCGGGGCGATGTAAGGGAAAAGGAATAGAGCCCGCGCCAGGCCTCGCCCGCGGAAGGGGCGATTGAGCAGCAGGGCTGCCACCAGCCCGACCAACATGGTGGCGATGGTGGCGAGGAAGGAATAGATGATGGTTGTGGTTAAGGCGCCCCAGGAACGCCAGCTCTGGAACTTGAAGGCGAAATCGTTGAAGACTTTCTCGTAGTTTCCCCAGCCCACAAATTGGGCGTGAAAGACATTGTTCAAGTCTGTCAGGCCCACTTTGTGAAAGCTGATCCAAACGCTAAAGATGGCGGGAAACAGCACCAGGCCAAAAACGATCAGGGCGGTGGGGAAGATCAGCGACCAGGCCAGGCGGGCCTCCTGGGCTGCCAAGGAACGCAAATTGATACGGCGGGATTTTTTGGGTGGAACTGCCAGTGGTGTATCCAAACGACACCTCCTCGGTTTGCCTGGTTGATCTCCGGGGTCGTTCCTTTGACCCCGGAGATCGAGGAGAGAATGAACCTGTCCAGACTTTGGAAATCTGCAGGTCTATTGCTTTCTTTCAGCCAGGAGCGCTTCAACCTGCTCTTGCAACCAGGCGGCTGCGGTCTCAGGGGTCATGCTGCCTTCCAGAACGATGTTGCTGATCGCCTGGGGGAGCAGCAGGCGGCCTTCGATGTCGCCAATCACAGCCCGTTCGGTAGCGTCATAATCAGGGCGGAACAACCAGCGGCTCATGCTGTCATAGCCATTGGCAATCTGCTCCAGGGTTTCCTTGGGGTATTTCTCAAAGTACGGGCTGAGGGTGCGCCATTTTTCCACAGCGCTCTTCAGTACGGGGATCTTGCCCCATGGTGAGAGGGCCAGGATTTCGACGTAACCCTCTTTCATGAAGTATTCGGCAACCAGCTGCGCTTCGGGGTCAGCGCCCTTCAGGATGCCCAGAGCGGCCAGCTGGCCAAAGGTTGCGTTGCCGTTGGGGCCTTTCATTTCGGGAGCAAAACCCGTGCGGGATGCCAGGTCGCCAACTGCCAGGTTGGTGAAGGTGCCGTCTTCGTTGTCAGAGCCATCCACCAGGTCATCCATGATATAGGTGCTGTAGATCAGCATACCAGCTTGATCCAGCTCGTATGCCTGGCGAGCGCCCAGCCAGTGCTGTGGGCCGGGGATGGCGCAGCGCTGCAGCTCGGTGTAGAACTTCAAGGCAGCAATCATCTCTGGAGTGTTCATAGAAACATTGCCGTTCTCATCCAGAGGCCAGGCGTTGTTGGCGATGGCTACCTGCTCGAACAGCTGGTGACCGTAGTTTTCGCCGGGGTTGGTGCCAAGCCCGAGAGCGTAGAGCATATTACCCGTGCCGGGCAGCTTATCGCAGGCGGCATTGATGGCGTCCCAGGTGACAGGCGCTTCCAGCCCGGCATCTTTGAAAACATCGGTGCGATACCAGATAGCCTGAAGCCAGCCATCATATGGTATGGCAGCGTACTTGCCAGTGGATGGATCGGTGACCATGGTCAGCGGGCCGGTGCGGAAATCATCCTTGCCCACTTTTTCGATCACGGCTGTGGCAGCGTCCTGGTCCAACAGGCCATCTGCCGCAAAGGCGGCAACCAGCTCGACACCCATGCGCACTATATCGGGCAGGCGGTTGGCAGCCAGGGCGGTAGCAATGCGCTGCGATTGGCCGGCTTCTTCGATCGGCACGATGCGCACATCGATATCGGGGTGTTCGGCCATAAAGCGAGCCGCGATGTCTTCATAGGCTTTGACACGCGGTTCTTCTGGCTCATCCATCCAGAACTCAACAACCTTCTTGGGAGTTGTATCTGCGGGCTTGTCTGGGGCTGGGGTGGTTGCCTGGACACAGGCAGTGAAAAGCAGGGCGAACATGGTAAGCAGCGAAATTAGAATATACGAGCGTTTCATCTTTTTATCCTCTTCATATGGTTTGAGCTAAAATGGATTCGGTCATAAAATATGACGTGTTGAAACAAGCGAATGGATCAATGCAATCTTTCGCCTCCTTTCTTTCCGGAATAACGACGGCGGAAAGTTGAGTCTAGATAAAGTCGGAGAACTGCTCGCTGGCTATTTCATCGGGGCTGGGCCGCAGGATTGGCGCACAATCAGCGATGGGGTCAGCAGCACCTGTTCGAGCTGCGTTCCTTCGCCCCGGATAAGCCGGACGAGCATTTCGCATACTTTGCTCCCAATTTGATAGATCGGTTGGTTGACCGTGGTCAGCGGCGGGTGAGAAACCTCCGCCATGGGGATATTATCAAAGCCAGTGATCGAAACATCTTTTCCAACCACCAGGCCGCGCTCCATGGCAGCGCTGATGGCGCCAAAGGCCATGAGATCGTTGCAGGCAATGATGGCAGTAGGCGGCTGAGCAGCATCCAACAAGGTGCTGGCCTGTTCGTAGCCGCCGCGTTGGGTCAGGTCGCCTTCTACAAAGGTAAACTGTTCGATATGCAGGTGCAGCTCGCCGGCCTTCTTGTGAATGCCTAGAAGACGGTGGTGCGTAAAGGTCAGCGTGCGGGGCGAGGCAATCACGCCAAAGCGGGTGTGGCCCATGCTTGCCAGGTATTCGACCACCAGCCCCATGCCGGTCTCGCCATCTTCATCCACGTAAGAGAAATCCAGCTTGCCATCGATGCGGCCAAAAGCGACAAACGGAACCCCTGCTTCTTTGAGAAGGGCAACCCGCTCATCCTGGCAGCGCGTTCGCACCAGGATGAAACCGTCTACCCGGTGGGTGTTGACGTTGTAGCGATAAGCTTCCAGCTCCTGCTCCCCAGGGGGACGGGTAGCGACCAGGAGGTCGTATCCCAGGCGGGCAGCCTGGTTGCCAATGCCAGCGATGAATTCACTGAAGAATGGGTCCGAAAAACGTGGCCCGGAAGTGGGGATGATCAAGCCAATGGAGTCGGTCTGCTGCTTTTGCAGGCGCTGAGCCAGGGTATTCGGACTGTAACCTAACTCGGCGGCAGCCTGGCGCACCAGGGCCTTCGTTTCGGGGCCGATGTCATCATAATCGTTCAGGGCGCGCGAGACAGTGGTGGTGGACTTGCCAATTTTCCGGGCGATATCTTTGATTGTAGCAGGCATGTTCTAGGGTTAGAGATTAGCGACGGGTTACTCGTAAGTAGTTCTAGATCGAATTTACTTAATCGTTTTTGTTGTAGCGCAATTTTATACTGAAACGATTAAGTTGTCAAGCCTTACGGAGTATCTACTTTCCTACTCAAACTTGAAGCGTCACAACATCAGACCGAAGAAAGCCAGAGTCTAGGCAGTGAGCAAACCTGCTGGCAGCAAGACCGAGTGAACCCCAGACCGCGTAAGATGACATAGCGGAAATCTTCCATAACCCAAACGGATGGCAGCAAGTGCCCTATGGCGGCAAAAGGTTTCCCTGCCACATCCAGAGGGAGCTAGTCGCCACCCATTGCCGAAACCAGGAACATTGCGATCAGGCAAAGCACGATCACATAGTCTTCGCCCTCTGCCGAGGAGCCGATCAGCAGTCCCAGGCTGGAGATCTATAAGGCCAGGTCAGCCATTATGAGCAGAATCATACAGGGCTGGGTAGATAATTCACATCGAAGATAACCTACCCGAGCGCCGCCAGGATCAGTTCCTGGGTAAAGACCACCCCGAACATGGCTAAGATATGCCCACCGATGACTTCAGTCCAGAGGATAGGGGTAGTAAGCAGGTGCTGCAGGCAGCGAGTTTTGCGTTCCAACACCATAAATAATCGGGCATCACATTAGCTGGAGAAATGCTTCTTCAGCAAAGTCTTTATCGCCTCTGCAACCTCTTTACGCAGACCTGGGTCTGCAATTTTCGCCACATCAATTGCCACCTCAACCGCTTCGCTCGGCAGATTTTCGGCGCTGGCCGTTTTTACGTTGAAAGCATTAAGCGTTGGCCACCCTCCTAATTCGAGCAATTCATTAGGATTTATTTCAAAATGATCGGCCAACAAAATGCAGGCGATCATGTTCGGCCTTTGTCCATCCAGAAAACGCCTCATAGCCTGATGGTCAAGATTAGAGGACAATGATGCTTCACGAGCCGATTCTTTTCTGGTTTCCAGCAATTCGGTCAGTCGAGCCACCAATTTCTGCGGCTTGAAATTCGCAGACATCGCCTGGCGCTTGGCTTTGGCAAAAGGAGTGTCCATCTGTCTTTATTCTCTTTTCATCACACAGTACATACTTTCCATACTGATTATATCAGAAATAATGCAATATCAACACTAATCTTGACACACAAAAACTTTAATGTTACGATAGCAGTAATTCTGAAACAAAATCATCTTATCATGAATGGGTTTGTTTGAGAATATCCTCTACGGAGTACATGATGGCAAACTACGCGCTTCCAACTCAAATTGAAGACCTCAGTACCTTGCGGCTGCTGAAAGTGGCCGATGTTGTAAAGATCACACAGCTCTCTTCTTCACAAATCTATACTATGATCCAAGAAGGTACCCTGACTGCCATCCGCTTTGGTCATGCAGTGCGCATCCGTCCGCAAGATCTGGAAAAGTTCATCTCAGAAAATCTCACGAAGCAGTAGGCATCTCATGCGCTTCTATCTTGAGTTTCTGAAGTATCTGGAGATATCTTGCCCGAGCCACACCATCGCCGATATTGAAATAGATATTTTCAACTTCGGCGCGCTCGCCAGGATCAGGGAAGAGCGTTTTCAATGCTGAAACAGCTTCCCTATCAGGCACATCGCCTAGAGGCAGCCAGCCTGCCAGGGCATAAACCTGGACGCGTGGCAGCTCAAAATAATCTGCGATCAGGTTGCAGACATGCGCGTTCGGAGTATTCTCACCATTCAGAATCCGGCACAGAAAGGCAATATCAATGCCGATCTGTTTGGCAGCTGTACGCAAAGAAATCCCTTGTTCAGAGATAGCCTGTTTCATGAAATCGGCCAAAGGCCTGGACTGTTCTGGAGACAGTTTATGACCAGTTTTTGGCATAGCTTGACACCTTTGAAGAATCTAGGTATATTTTGTTTGCTGCATAAAATCAGCAAACATCCTGCCCACTGTCAATACTTGTTAGAGGATCATTGTGGTCGATCACGCGTCTAAAAGAACCAGGAGAGGCAACAACGAAGGCTCCATTCGCTATCGAGAGGATCGCCAATGTTGGGAAGCACAGGTTTCGATTCGTGGCAAGCGCGTCAGCAAATCTTTCAAAACCCGATCTGAAGCGCAAAAATGGGTCAGAGAAATGCAAAACAGCATTGAAAACGGTCTGACGGCTCAAGTCGCCCGCTCCCCGCTGGAAGAGGCTTTGCTTTGGTGGTTGGAGAACGGGAAGAAGCGCTGGGCCGCTAAAACGCTGGAACAGTATGCAAACATTGTTATCAAACACATCATCCCTAATGTCAAAAAGAGCTTGAAAGTGATGGATGTGAAGCCTTACCATATCCAGGAGTTGGTCAATATTGCGGAGAAGAATGACATTGGCGTACGGACTCAGAAGTACATCGTTTCTACACTGCACACATTTTTCGATGATCTGTGTTTTCAACACATCTTCCAGTACAACCCGGCGCAAGGGATAAAAATCGATTACGAGCCGCCAGAAATGACCACCCTGAGCGCCGCGCAAGTCCAACAACTGCTCTATGCCGCCAAGGATACCCGCTTCGAAATCCTGTACTACCTCGCTATTTCCACTGGAATGCGCGAGGGTGAGCTTTTGGGCCTCAAATGGAGCGATATCGACTGGAACAGCCAGTCCCTCAGCGTTCAGCGCCAGGTGCAGTGGGGTAATCCTGGCAAGGATAAGGAAGGCCCAAGATATGTTTTCAAATCTCCCAAAAGTCAGGCCGGATTGCGGCGCATTTCGCTAGGCAACACAGCTATAGAAAAGCTACAAATCCAAAGAAACCGCCTAGCCATGCAGCGCATTGTAACCGCTGATCGTTGGGAGGAAAATGATCTGGTATTCCCCAACCTGTTTGGCCGGCCCGTCGAACCGACCAACCTGATCCGAGAGTTCAAGCGTGTCCTGGCAAAAGCCGGCCTGCCTCGCATCCGCATCCATGATCTGCGACATACTTCGGCCACTTTGATGTTGTTAATGAACATCCACCCGAAAGTGGTCAGTGAACGATTAGGTCACTCAGATATCCGCATCACCTTGCAATTGTACTCACACGCTATCCCTACGCTGCAAGCTGAAGCGGCGGCAAAAATTGATGATCTCCTGGCCTTCGGCCTATTTGATCCGAACCAGTCATCGCTGGCGCTGGCCGATTTTGAAAAGGCAATCGACCCATGAACGCAGAATATTTGCAGCCAAATTGCAGCAGGAAATCTCTTGTGCTAAAAAACGGACAGCCCATACTGCCACCTGTGGGGGTCAGCAGTCAGCCAACCCCCACAGATACGTGCGCCCCCGGCACGATTCGAACGCGCAACCGTCTGATCCGAAGTCAGATGCTCTATCCATTGAGCTACGAGGGCGTATCCCAAATTATACCTTACCTGCCGGGCAGCGCAAAGGGCAGGATAATATTATGCTGCGGCAGAGGCGAGTTTTGCGTCTCGATCTACTGGCTCGGTAAATTATAGTAGTTGTAAGCCGCCCGGGAAAGCTCGGTGATCAGAGCGGCGGACGGTTCCCAAACCAATTGGACGGGGTGGTATAGAAACACAACCATGATATAGGTGCCGCCAGGGGAATAAATGATACCGGCGTCGCCGATAGTATTGATCACGCCGTTGACCGTCACCCAGCCATGCTTATGGGCTATGGGCGTGGCTTCAGGCAGGCCAGCCGTCAGCAGCACCGGTAAGCGGTTGTTGATCAGGTAAGTGTTCATACTCTGGCAGTCGGCGCGTGAAATCTCGCCGGGGAAGACCGCCGCCAGGGCGCCTCCACCCGTCTGGGCGCACTGGTAAATGTCCTCCAACAACATGCCGATATCCGAAGGGGTAGTCTGGCTGTATGGGTCCGGGTCGGTGAAGACATCCTGACGCTGGTTGGCAGGCGTTTCGATCAAGGCCAGCAGCGGCGAGCCAAAAGAAAAATAACCCGCCAGGAAGGTATTATCCAACCCGAGCGCCTGCATATCCTCGGTGACCAGCAGCGGGCCACGCTGCGGATCGATGACACGATCCATCAACCAGTCAGCGGCTTCATTGCCAGACTTGTCGATCATATCCGAGAGCAGCTTGAGGGTTTCGGCATCCGAATTGTCGCTGATGCGCCGGAAGGCCGACACCATGATCGGAACCTTGATAATACTCGAGGCCGTGAAAGCGATATCGGGCTGGACGGATACGTCCACGCCGTCCTGGTAAGCGAAATGGATCTCCTGCGCGGTCTGCAGATCGAGCAAATAGACGCCAGCCAGGCCGTCGAACTCTGCCACCTGCAATGTCTGCTTGAGCAACAGTTCCAGGCTCTGGAAAGATGGTCGCGTGGGATCGATGCGCCGCAGCGGTAAATCCGTCACGCGGTTATCCAGCGAGTTCAGCGCAGAGGAGATCAACACGACCGCCGTTTCCTGATCCAGAGCGAGGCCTGGTTTGCCAGGTTCGAAGCTGGCCGCGCCTGGAATGGGCATGGGCGACTCGGGAGGCTGGTCGTAGCGTGCAGCAATATCCTGCAAGAAGGCGCGCAGGCGTGCATCGGAAAAGGAAGCGCTGAGCGGAATTTCACTGGGGAAAGTGGTGCGCCCCCACAGGTAGTCCCAAAAATCCTGCCAGAACTGTTTCTGGGTGCGCTCCAGGTTGGCAACTGCCAGCATGCTCTCGACGTCCAGGCGGAAATCGACCGCCGAGGGGGCCAGGTGGACTAAGGCACCCGAGTAGCGCAATTCTACCGGGACAGAATACGCCTCTAACAGGCGTTCAGCGGCCTGCTGGCGGTCCAGACCGCCCACAGGAATCCCGGCAATGATCAGGCCAGCCGGCAAATACGAGCGCACCCGGCTGAAACGCACCAGTTGCAGCGTGGTCAGAACCACCGCTGCCAGAATCAACATCAACGAAATAAACCGCAAAGCGGATAATGGACCTTGTGCTCTCACAACAGTCCATAATCATACCACAAAAGCCATGGCCCTACTTGGACACAACCAGCTTGACCAGCTTGCCGGTATCGTCCAAGGTCAGGCGAGCGTATTGAGGGTGTTGACCGTGCGGTCCGGGGATCTGCTTACTGAGCGTCACCAGGCTGTAAGAGGAGGCGAAGGATTCATCCTGCCCTGACCCATCCAAGGACGGCGCATGGCTCGATTTGCCACCTGGGGCAGCGCCTGGCACAGGACAGGGCGGAACATCGATCGCACACGAACCGCCAGGCTTACAACACAGCCCACGCTGGCGGGTATAGGCCAGTTTGGCCTGCGCCATTTCTGGCAGGCTGTGCGCGACTACCTGCCTGACAGACTGAAGAACGGCTTCTGGTACAGGTTGGGCAGGCGCGGCTGCAGAGGCAACAGTTCCGGCACAGCGATCGCATACTGCGCGCATCACCCCAGGGCTAGCTGCCGGCAGTGGATCGATGAGACGCGACACCTTGGGCTGAGAAGCATTCCCAGCGTAATCTGGCTGAGCCAATGGATCGCCCAGGAGCGTAAAAGAGAGCAAGGTCTTCTGATCTTCGACATCCAGATAGCCCTGGCGTTCGTTCATCTCGTCCACCAGATTGAGGCGGGCCTGGCGCAGGGCTTCCCCGACTGGCAGTCCCTGTTTCAGGAAGCGCCAGAAAGCCTGGGCGAGCAGGTCAGCGGCGGTCAGGGGCTGGCCCAACGATCCATAGGCCATGCAAGTTGAGCCGATCACAGCCAGGCTGCCGGTCTCTAAGAATTTGAGCGCCAGAGCCTGATCACTGGTCTTATCCAGGATATGCAGCCCGTAACAGGCCTCACTGAAAACCACCAAAGGCAAATCCCCACTCTTGCCAGCCGCTTCGATATCCTGCGGGCGCAGCGCAACCGGGTAATCCGGACCATCCCCTGGCTCCAGCGGGTGGCGCTGTCCATACCACTCTGGCGCATCTGCCAGGCCATGCAAATTGAAATAGGCCAACTTACCGAGCGGGACGGGGATGTCATTGGGAGATGAAGCGCGTTCTACTGGCTGATTGTCCAACCCTATTGAAGAAGAACTCACCTGCGGTGACACACCCTTCGACAAAGAATGCTCTGCTACTAAAGCAGTAGCGTTCTCTCCCAAGGGAGTCATATTCGAGGCTGCGTCCACGCCCAGCGGCGGCGATACATGCAGCCTGGCCGGTTCACCAATCGGCTGATAGACCAAGGCGGCCGCCTGGCGCCAAACTGCGGCAGTGTATCCAAAACTGGCGCGCCGGCGGGAACGAGACGAGAAAGCTCTCTCTCCACGAACCCAGGCCAGGAATCTCGCCAGCCAGCGGCGGGCCCAAAGGAGCGGTGGAAAGCCGTTCTGCTTAACCGCTTTCTGCACAGCAGTGTGGTGCGCGCTGATCCGGCGCAGCGCGCTCAACAGGAGCCGGGCATCCTGGCCGGCCCCGCCAGGCAGCCGCCCAACCGGCCATTCCGGCAGCAAGGCAGCCGAGGCGCATGAACTTGTATTCCGGTTGGCATACGGGCAATCGGAAGGCACGTCCACGTCCTGATCATCCAGGGGATTGGGCAAGTGATGAAACGGCACGATCTCAGGGCCACCCACAATCAGCAGCGCACCGATCATCTCGCCGCGCTGGGCCAGGGCGGCATCCAGCGCCACCAGGGCTGCTTTCAAGGCAGACGGTTCGTCCGATTGCACCGGCTGCAACCCCAGCGCAGCGGCGCTTTGGGGATCATCCGGAAAATACAGGCGCGCCCCCCAACCCGCATGGGATTGCACGACCTGGACAACCCGGTACATCTCTGCTTCCAAAATGGCGGCCAACTGCGTTCCGTAAACCGCCTCCAGGCGATTGCGCAGCGAGAAGATCACGTAGACCGGGTAGCGCCCATCCACGTGTTTCTGGCTCGGCAGGTGCAGCCGCGCTGCCAGCCGTTCCAATTCCTGGCGAAACGGGTGCAGGTCCGGTGAAGAAGCCTGCTCCACACCCTCCTCAACTTGCAGATCTTCAAAATCCGGAGGGGAACTCTCCAGCGATCGCTCGCCTGTCTCTACAGCAGAAAGCGGCGCTGAGCGCTCGGATGGCGTGGCATGCGCTTGAGGTATAGGCGGGTTGTCGAGTTCAGGTGGTGCTTCGTGCACTTGCATCGCCTGCGCCACGCGCTGCAACCACTCAGGCAGATCTTCCTCGCGCAGGATCGTAGTGGGCTGAGACGGGCGCGGGATCCCCGCTGGGACATACTCCACAGGTTCCTGTTCTGGAGGCTCCTGGAGGTCATCTGGAGGAAAAACGGGTTCTGGCGGGGCGCTGATTGCCGCCTCGGTAGATTCCGGCGATTGCAAAGAAGAACGCTCTACCAGAGAAGGTTCGGCCTCGATTTCTGGCAGCCGGGCTTCAACCGGTTGATCCTGGCTGGGAGGCGAGGCGGGGGCAGCCTCCACCGTGGGAAAGATTGGCAGCCTGGGCGGTAATTCTGCAGCGGAGGTTTGCAGCGGAACCTGGCTGGAAGGTTGCCCCGCAGTCAGGCGATTCCAGCCCAGGCGAGCGGCAACTTCAGCAGGGACCGACAATTTCAAAGGGACTTCCAGGCGCTCCGGCCAAAGCGGTAGATAGGGATGATCTATCCCCCATAAACGGCGAGCGACCTGGCCGCTCACATCGCGTGAAGCTGCCTGGTGCAACAGAGCCACTGCCCGGCTGGCGTCGCCCGCTTCCGACAACCAATCAGCCAGGAACAACGAGCAGGCCAGGCAATCGGGCCAAAGCTTATGGTAACGCTCCGCCAACCCAATCCTGGTTGAGGCACTCACAGGCGAACCGTGCCGAGGGCGAAGCATATTGCTTCGCTGCAAGAATTGCAGATGCGTGACAGCCGCCAACGGCGCAGGCACATCGACATCCAATGCCAGGCGGATCAATGCTTCGGCCTTGCCCAAATCATCCTGAGACAGCGCCTGGCGAGCTTCCCAAAGCGGCAGACCCCAGGAAGCCAGTTGCCGTGCACTGGTTTGAGCGCCATCCAGAGCGAACAGGTGCGCAGCTACAAAGCTCTCTGCAGAGGAAGAAGCCTCCATAGCTGCAGAAAAGTCGGCTTCGTACAGAATCTGGACAACTTCGAGGAACTCAGGGTCGGCCACGCTCAAACCCTTCAAAACGGGCAGCGCCTGCGCCGTTCGCCCGTCGCCCAGCAGAGCCCGTGAATAGATCAGGGCAACTGCCAGATCACCCGGAAAAACCGCCAGCCAGTCCAGGCAAGCCTGGCTGGCAAACCGGTAGCTGTGCTCATCCAGAGCAGCCCGTAAGATATGGAGATAGGTCTGGCGCCCAACGAGGCGCGCCATGTGGGCAGCCGCATATGGGGCAGGAGCAAGTTTTCGCATAGGATCAAGGTTCATTGTGCCTCGCTCTTCATAGGGCGTAGTTTGTATACCAGGTTCATAGCCACCACTGCGGTCAACAGCCGGTGAACCTCGACATCATCAGGAGCCAAACGCGCCGCCTGGTGCAACATCTCCTCGGCGTTCATGTAATCCCTGCTCTCCTTCAATGCCAGACCAGCCTGATAATAAGGCCGGAAGTCGTGCGGTGCGGCCTGGATAGCCTGGCGAAATACTTGCAAGGCCCGGTTATGCGCGCGCTGCCCCTGGTAAGCGCTTCCTAATTCCAGGTAGGCATCCAGGAAACCGGGGGCATAGCGAATGGACTGCTCCAGATGAGGGATTGCCTGGTCAACCTGCTCATCCTGGAGGAGATATTGCCCCACCCGGTAATGCAAAGCAGCGCGCTGCTCATCGGCCAGCTCTTCTGGAGCAGCCTGTAAGACCGCCTGGGCCGCCTGGATGGCGGCGGCTGGTTGAGCCGCCTCAAACAGCCAGTGGATTAACTGCACTTTCAAGTCCGGCTGTTCCGGATAGCATTCGCTCAACTCGCGCAGCGCGGGGATAGCGGCCTCCAGGCCGCGCGCCTGGCGCAGCAATTCGATCTTCTGGATTTGCAAGAGGTAGGGCTGGTCCGAAAATGGGATGGCCTTTTCCAGAGCAACCAGAGCCTGCTCAGGCTGGCCCAGGTTCTGTTGGGCGCGAGCCAACAACTGGAGCGCCTGGGGATGATCCGGGGAAACACGCAGCACTGCCTGCGCACGGCTCAAAGCGCCGCGCGGGTTGTTGGCTTGCAAGGCAATCTCACTGCGCAGCAACAAGGCTGAAATTTGATCCGTGAAGCGTGTATCGTTGTGGTCATCTGGCACATCTTGGGGAAAATTAGCGCTCTCCGCGGGTGGAGAGGCGCATTCCACCGCCCGCTCAGCGCTGGCGGCAGCTTGATCCAAATCACCAAGCTGCTGCTGCAAACGCGCCAGGGCCAGCCAGGCCCCAGCCTGATCAGGAGCCAGATGGCAGGAGCGAGATAAAGCACGCAATGCCTGAGACAAATCACCCAGATCCTGATACAGGCAACCTAAAGATAATTGATACCCGGCATCTTCGGGTTGCAAGACAGCCGCCCGTTCGAGATGAGCCAGCGCCTGGGCTTGTCGTGGAGGAGTTTCCTGTAGAGGTTCATCCTGCGCGGGAAGAGAAGTCCCTTCCGCCAGGTAAATTTGAGCTGCCAGCGCATGCCAGGCCGGTTCGGTCTCCCAGGCAGCCAGGGCCTGCTGGATGGCAGATTGGGCGCGCTCCCAGGCCCGGCAACGATAGGCCATACGAGCCAGTAAGAAATCCAACAAAGGCGGCGCTGGCCAGGTTTCGGCTGGTAAGGCCTCAGCATGCTCAATGGCCTGCTGTGCAAGTTGCAACGCCTGCCTATCATTCTCAGAATCCCCCCCTGCAAGGGTAGAGGGGCGCTCTGCCGCAGCCAGGGCTACCTGCACCAAGACCAGTGGATGGTGGGTCAATGCGTCACGGCGCAGAGCCGGGATCCAGTTGCCCCGCCAGGCCTGGATGGCGGCCTCCTGCTCACCGATTTTACGCAAAGCCACCAACAGAGCCGCCAGGTCGGAGGGCTGTGGCAGCCAACTGCGCAGGAACTTACCCAAATCGTAAGCATGGCGCGCCTCAGGTTCGAAAACGGCCCGGCCGCGCGCATGCCAATGGGTGATCGAGAGAACAACTTCTTCCAGGCCGCCAGGGACCGGAACATCTGCTGGCTTCATTTCTGCCGGCACAGAGACCCAATCCGCGCAACGAAGAGCAGCCTCAAAACCCTCCCGGGCTTCCTGCGCCAGGAAGGACTCACCCAGGGCATTGGCATTCACCTGCAAATCTCGGTACAGGCTTTGCGCTTCTGCACACTGCACCAGCACGCTTGCCAGGTGGAGTTGCGCCAGCGGCTGGCTAGGAGCCATTTCTGACCATCGGTGAGCCAGCGATAAAGCTGGCTGCCAATCGTGCAATTCCAGGGCCGCCCGGGCGGCTGAACGCAAGCCAGCCAGGGTATCTGCCAGGGCCGCCGGCGAAGCTGGCAGCGAGGCCGCCTCAGCGGTTGTCAGCAGCGCCAAAGCCGACTTGAACAACTCCCGTGCGCCGGCTGGATCACCCTTGCGCAAAGTCAGGCGCACCTGGCCAACCAGGGCCTGGACAGAGTTCGGCTGCCGCGCCTGCACGAGGGCCACCTCCTGGCCAGCCAAAGATTGCTGGCCAACCTCAAGCGCCATCTCGAGGCGCAGGCTGGCATGATCCAGGTGCTGGCAAGGGCTCTGGCTGCACGCCAGATCGGCATAGATGTGCTCCCAGGCCCGCTTCGGCATCAGCAAAGCATAGGCCAGTTCGGCTGCCAGTAAGCGGGCCGCATGCAGCAGTTCGCCCGGAGGAGCGTTCACCAGCGAGGCTGTCTGAGCACACTCCTCGCCGGCGTGGACAACAGCTTGCTCAGCGTGCGCCAGGGCAGCCGGGAGATCGCCCGCAGATACCAGCAGCCAGGCCAGGCGCTGGTGAACAACTGCGTTGGTCGGCTCCAGGCGCAGGAGCGCCTGCAAAGACTCCTGGGTAGACTGGGCATCACCTAACTCATCGAAAAGATCGGCCATGTGCAGGCGCAAGGCCGGGCGCTCAGGAGCCAGGCCGATCGCCTGCTCCAACACCCTTAGCGCCATCTGGGGTTCGCCGGCCTGGTGATGCGCCAGAGCCAATTCGCTCAACAAATCGACACGTGCATCTCCCGCTGGCGAGGCATTCTGCTCCACCAGGCGCTCCAGCAAATGCGCCGCTCGCGAGGCTTCCCCCAGCTCGCGCAGTGACCTGGCTACCTGGTAAAGCTCCCCGGCAGGCAGGCGGCTGTCGATTTCCCTGGCATCCGCCAGGCTGCAAAACACCTGCCGGGCAGCAGAACGTTCGCCATCTTCCAACTGCATCCTGCCCAGGGAAAAGAGCAGGTCGAGTGGCGTGCTTGCCTGCGCGGCTTGTTGCAACAACACAGGCGCGGCCGCCTGCAAGGCAGATAACGATTCGCTCCGCAAGGGTAATTGAGCCGCGTCCGGCATCTGCTGCAAAGCGTCGATCTGGACAATGAACCAGGCCAACACTTCCCCATCGTACGGGTTCAAATCCAGGGCTGCCCGAGCGGCCCGGAAAGCCGGTTCTGCCATTTCGCTTGCCAGGTAAGCCTGGGTCAGAGAACGCTGCACCTGGGGGGTAGCTCCACTCTGTGCCAACGGCTCCAGAGCGGCGATAGCCACTTCCGGCTGTCCAGCGAGCAGAGCGACCTGGGCGAGTTCCAATACCAGGCGAGTACGTTCATCTGTCCAGTTCGTCGAGAGATGGTCCAATGCCTGATGATAATAGATCAGCGAGGGGGCATACTCAGCGCGGAGGGAATAAGCCCGCGCCAGCATCAGCCGGGCTTCGAACTTCCAATTGGGGTCAACCGGCAAGCCAGGCGACTCCACCGGAGAACCATCCAGGGCTTGCTCGAGCAAAGTGATGGCACGTGAGCTCTCCTGGGCAGAGCCGCTCGTGTCTTCGTGAAGCAAACACCTGGCAAGGTCAACCGCTGGACCAGGATCTTGCAGGCGCTGCTGGAGCAATTCCTCCAACAATGGGATGGCGCGAGCATACTCATCCAAGGCCAACAAGGTGCGAGCATACAGATAAACACTCTCGATCTCCAATTCATCGACGGGCTCAAGGAAGCGGGCATATTCGTCCAGAGTAGATGAAGAAGTAGAAGTATGCTCTGAAAGAGGAATAACTTGTTCGAAAACCTGGAGCGCCTCTTGCAAGTGCCCCAGAAAGTAAAGCGCCTGACCCAATCGGCAAGCGAGGCGCGGCGCGTAGGGGGTGGATACGGTCAGACTGGCGGCGCGGCGCAAACTGGCCAAAGCCTGGGTGAGGGCCTGCTGCTGCAAATAAGCCTCGCCCAAGGCCAGATGGATGCTGGCAATGTGAGGCACAGCCTGGCTGGCTGTGCGGAGAACCGCCAGAGCCTGCTCCGGTTGGTTGAGACGCTGGCAGGCCCGGGCCAACTGCAACCACAATTCAGGCCGGTGCTGCGCTAACTGGAGTGCGGCTTGCAAGTGAGATTGGGCCTCACCCCAATCACCCAAGGCGATAGCAGCCTGAGCCCAGATAACCTGCACCTGCTCCAATGGAGAAGCAAGTTCTCCCAACTGCTCCAACGTAGATGGCTCAAGCAACGCGCCATTTTCTTCAAACCGCTTGAAAGCCGCCGTGCAGGCCGAGATCGCCTGGTGCGGTTCCCCTGCCTGCAAAGCACAGCGCGCCAGTGCCAGGTATTCTGAAGCGTCTGGCGCTGGCAGTATAGCGATCAGATCGAGGCGCGCCGGCAAGGCTTGCTGCCAGGCGCCCAGGGCTTCCAGGCACTCGACCAGCAAACGCTGCAAGGCTTCCGGCGGCTGCCAGGCAGTGTCCTGGGAGGAATTCGCTTCTGCCGCCAGAGCGGCCAAAATGTACCCCAGAGCCAAGCCAGGCTCCTGCAAAGAGAGCTGGGCCCGGGCCATCACGGCGAGCAAATTCGCAGCAGCGGGGAAAAGGCGCAGGCCGGCCTGGGCAGCGCGGGCAGCTTGCGGGGGCAAACCGGCTTCCAGCAGCAAAGAAGCAAGAAAGACATAATCTTGTAGTTCAAGAAGTTGCCCGGCCTCGACCAGATCCAGGAGTTGCAGAGCAGCCTGGTAAGTCAGCGGGAGGTTTTGTTCAAGCTGTGCAATGCGAACAGACGCCAAAACCCGGGCAGCGTCCGGGTGCGCCGGCCCGGCTGGCTCGGCTGGCTGCGGCTCCAGGCAAGCTTTCGCTTCATCCAGCCGCCCGGCCTGAGCCAAAGCCATTGCCAGACCTACGGAATATCCCGGCACATTAGGGGCCAATTGGACTGCCTGGCGCCAGGCCCCCAGGCTGGCATCCTGGGCTGGATCAGAGTCAGCCTGCGCGCTTACCTGGCGCGCCAGGGTCGCAGCCTGAGCCAGGCGAGCTGAAAGGTGTCCTTGCAGGCGACGCACCGCTCTCAGCGAACGCGCCAGCAAGTGTAACGACTTCTCGGGCTGGCCGGCAATCTGGTGCACCTGCGCCAGGGCCTGCCAGGAAGTCAGGTTTTCCGTGATGCTCTCCAGGTTCTCACTCAGAATGTTTGTCTGGAGTTCGGCCTGAGCCTCAACTTCCGGCGCAGCCAGGACGGCTCGCGCCAGTTCGGCAGCCAGGCCAGGGCGCTGGTCAGAAAGCGCCTGTAACACAGCCAGCTTGACAGGCAGCGGTTGGCCAGGCAGCAGGCCGCGTAGCAGGCGAGACTGCGCCTCAACATTCAACGGCTGGCAGAGCAAGATATGCACAGCCAGGCTGGCCTGCCCCACCTCCGGGCAGACCAGATAGCGCAATAATTCCGATGGGTCCGGCAAGAAACCAACCAGGCAGGACAGCGCACTGGATATGCCTGCACTATCCTCCAGCGCAGTAGAGAATGGTGGACTGTTGAAATCCGGCAAGACTCCTTGCCAGGTGTCCTTCAAACGCTGGCCTTCGCGCCAGGCCAGCGCCAGCCAACCGGCCTGCTGAAAAGTAAGCGGATGGGTGGGCTGCTCCTGCCAGTTCTGCAAAACCTGGCGGGCGCGCTCGCGCCAGGGCGTCGGCACAGGCTGCGATGGCTGGCGGTGTAGTTCTTCGATGCTCAGATCGGGCGGGGTATCTCCCTCCGTGGGCGGGTCGCCCTCCTCCGCATGCAAAATATCCTGGTCCAAAGGCGCAGATGCAACTGACTCGGTTTGCAGGGCGAACAAGGCCAGTGCGGCTGGCGACCAGGCCTGGGCCTGCAATGGCAGCAATTCCAGCGCGCGCTCCCCCAGATCTGTGATCTGCAAACAGCTCCAGAGCAATGCATCCTGGCGTAAGGCCAGGTAAACCGGCTGCCACAATTCCTGTGGAAGCCGCTGTTTCAGAGCAAGCGGAAAGTGGGCCAAATCCATGAGCTTACGATGCCGCCCAAATCGCCATCCAAGAGGCCCCCGCCATCATGACCAGGCCCAGCAGCGTGAGGAAAATTCCAATGCCGCGCGTGGTGAGCACCAACTGGTTCATGGCGCCCAACAGGTTTGAAGCGTTGCCAACCAGCCCCGACATATCGTCCACCAGGCTCTTGCTTGCCAGGCGAGCAGTTTGATCCGCCAGGGTTTTCACATCGCTGCTGGCTGAACGTAAGGTCAGGGTCAAAACCCCGGCGATGAACGTGCCCACCCCCAGGAGAAAACCCAACATAGTCATCAGCAACAACAAGTTTTGAGCATTCAATAATGACATGCCTGCCTCCCGAATAGTGTGCTCTGCTCCACCAGGCTCAACCCCTAACGCAGAGCGGTGGGCGACTGCAGCCCTGGGAGCAACGGAAACTTACACGATAAAGTACTGCCAAGCGCCTGCAACCTGCGCCAGCGGTAAACCAGCCTGTCAGCAACCAAGTTTGTATGCAGGCCATCTGCCAGCCGCCCCAGGGTAACGCCGGGATCAGCACGCTGCAAGAAAGCTGGCGCGCCGCTGCACAATGCCTGTAGCACAAGCGTCTGCTGCTCCAGAGCCGCCTGGGGGGAAAGTTGAGCTATGTTCGGATCTGTGAACTGCCACCCGGCGAGCGGATTTTGAACCGGGTTGTCAGCGTACATCAAATCAACCAACTCGGATAGGGTGACGTCATCCAAAACAATGTAAAAATCCCACCAGAGATCTGTCGGCTGGATGCTTTGGATGAATTCCTGCGAGGGCAGGCCGCCAGGTTGAAGATCAAAAGTTGCGGCGAGCTCAGGCTGCGGCAGCGGATAAAGCGGAATGAAGGTGAATTCCGCTTTGCTGGGAGATTGAAGCACAACCCAGAGACCTTGCAAGAGCGGAGAACCGGATTGGGATTGACCTGTCAGGATCAAGAGCAGATTGCGTTGGCCGTTGGTAAAATCTGGAGCAGGCGCAGGTTGTAGGCGGTGCGGCTGCCACACCCGCACCGGGAAAATTACACTGGCGAGGGAGGGCGTGATTGGAGAGAATAACAAAATAGTGAATGACACGGCCAGGCAAAACAAGAACGAACCGTAGGCAAAACGACGCGACAGGGTGCGCCGGGCATTCCGGTCCAACATAACGTGTACTGCAGTGGTCAATAGGGCAATTTCTAAACGATTTGAGTAATAATAAATTTTCGATGTATGGTTCATGGCGCAAGCCGTTTTACCTGTTTTTCGAGCCCACTTTATCTAATGGGAAGTTGTGATCTTGAGGATTTCTCCTTGATCTGTGATCACGACGCGCACCCAACGCAGCATGCGCTTGTGATTTGCAGTCGTCACCTCCCCCTGGTAAACCAGGCGATAGGCAGCAGGGGCATGCTCCTGGACCTTGGGGGCCTGCCCCGCCACTTCCGGAAAACGCCGGTAGATCTCCTGGTTAACTTTGTGCAGCACGCTGCGATCTAGAGCAGCCTGGCGCATTGCTGGCCGGCTATCGGTTGGTTTGCGCATCGTTTATCCCTCTACCTAATCGCATCCGGGAGGTCAAGCGCCCTGCTGGCGGATCGAAGTGCGCATGGGCGCCCGGGTTGCGGGGATTTGCCCGGTTGCAGCGCCTATGCCTGCATAAACTGGCTGCCCGGCCTGTTGGAAACCCGGTAGAGCTTCTTCGATAGTCGATGCACCCAACCCGGTGATCATCAAGATCACCTGGACGCGGTCTTGCATACGCTCATCCTGGATCACACCGGGCACGATCTCGGCCTGGTCGCCGGTGCGAGCGTGCAGGCTGGTGAGGGCCTGCTGGACTTCCATGAGGGTCAGGTCAGAGCCGCCGGTGAAATTCACGATGACGCCCGCCGCATCCTCCAGCGAGACGCTTTCCAGGAAGGGGTGATGCAGGGCCTGCTCCAAAGCCAGGACGGCCTTCTCCTCACCCTGGCCCTGGCCGATGGACATCAACGCGCCGCCGCCCAATAAGATCAAACGCCGGATGTGCGAGAAATCCACGTTGATCAACCCTGGCTCGGTGATCAATTCCGAGATGCCCTGCACAGACTGGCGCAGCACATCATCTGCCAGGCGAAAGGCAAGCTGCATGGGCAGGTCACGTGGGGCGACGTATAACAGGCGGTCGTTCGGTACAGCGATCAAGGTGTGGGTGTGCTGGCGCAAACGCGCCAGGCCTTCGGTAGCGTTCTTCTGCCGGCGGCCCATTTCGAAAGTAAAGGGCGTGGTGACCGTAGCAATCGTCACCGCGCCTAAGGAACGGGCGATCTCAGCAGCCACCGGAATGCCCCCGGTACCGGTGCCGCCGCCCATGCCAGCCGCCAGGAAGACCATATCTGCGCCCTGCAAAGCCTGCGCCAGTTCTTCGCGGCTCTCCAGGGCAGCCGCCCGCCCGGTGCGCGGGTCGCCACCCGCCCCCAGGCCGCGCGTCGCCTGAGCGCCAAGCAGGATCTTGGTAGGAGCCGGGTTGCGCAGCAACGATTGGCGATCCGTGTTGGCGGCAATGAACTCAACGCCGCGCAAGCCCAGTTCGATCATGCGCTCAACTGCATTACAGCCGCCGCCGCCCAGTCCAATCACTTTGAGCTGTGGAACAGCCAGCGCTGGGGATGAAGAAGCCGGTACCTCAGAATTCAGGATCATCGAACACCTCTCTTCGAATACAGCCTTGGTGGAAAGAACACCGCTTCGATCTACCGTTTATGTTGCAAGGAGCGTGCCATCTTCGAGCAAACGCTCCACAATACAACCGGCCTGGCGCAGCGTCTGCAAAGCCTCGTCCGAAAAGGCGCCTGGCCCACCTACTGCCGTCACGCGCCCGGCCAGGCACGCTTCCTCCAGCGAGAAGCCCACCGTGGGGTGCGCCTGCTGCAACAAAGGAGCGATCAGATCGAGGCCCCAATCAGCAGCCCCCCAGGCGTACAGAGGCAGGAGCACGTAGTGCGAGATCGGGCGCGCCAATCCATCCGTCGAGGCCTGGAAACCTGCCACATCGAACGACTCGGCTGCGGCTGGCCCTGGCTGGCGTGAGGAAAACCAGCGGCGCAGGGCATCCACCGCCGGCAGGCGAGCGCCATCTGCACCGCAAAGTGACCACAGGTTGCATGCCAGCAGGCTGGAGGGCAGTACTTCCTGGTCCGGCTCACCTCCCGCCATCAACCGCGCCAGAGCCAGGCTGTAGTCAGCCTGGGCGGCGGCTTCAGCCGCAGCCATTGCTACAGGCACAGGGGCATCACTGGCGGCGCTCAATAAAATCACTGGTAACTCCCGCCCAATCTCATCCTGGCTGACGGCCTGGTACCATTCGAAGATGCGGAAACCACGCTGGTCCTGGATGCCAGGTTCGAGATTGTAAGGGCGCGCCGCCGGCCAGCGCGCCGGGCCGCCAGCACCCCAATCCAGGCCATGATCCCCAAGTGCAGCATAAGCTCCCAGGGTCAAGCGCGGCAGCAGGCGCTGGCAACCGCGGCGCTGCATGCTGCCTAAAGCAGTGCGCAAAAAGGCCAGGTCCCAATAATCCCCGCCCGGTTCCAGAGGCGGAAAAACTGGCAGCAGCCCCGATTGGACGACGATCTCAGACAGAGGCAGGAAAGCATCCAGGAAACGCTCAACCAGGTTGTTCTGCATCCAGGCTGCCGGGGACCAGCGCGAACGGCAGTTGGGCCGGTCATACAGGATCGCGTATCGAACCCCCCAACGGGCGTAGCTGGAGAACAGGGTTTGCAGCGCCTGGCGCTCCACAGCGGCTTCCGGGGCGAACTGAAAGTGCAAGATGGGCTGGATGCCCGCTTCGATCAGGCCACGCAAGAAAGGCTCAGGGATGGCGCGTTCCGAGGGGGCCAGCAGCACCAGCCAGGCAGCTCCCAAGGAGCGCAGTTCGGGCAGCCAGGCGAGCAAGTCTTGCTGGCGGTAATGCAGCGTATCCGGGAAATAATGAAAACCCAGGCGGTTGGGAGCAGGTGGAGAAATGGAGTCGGGCATAGGGGCCTCATGTTATGGTATGCTCTGCCTTCCGTGCAAGGAACATGCCAGATTCACAGCCTGGCTCAATCTGGCCTGAACCACAAAGTAATACGAAATTCTTATACAAATTTGGTAAAATCCAGGCATTACAGGTACAATCCGTGGAAAGAGGAGCAACGTTATGATGACACCGGATTTCATTATCGAAGTCAATGAAGCCGATTTCGAATATCAGGTGCTGACCTATTCGCAACAAACGCCCGTGGTGGTGGATTTCTGGGCGGAGTGGTGCGCGCCCTGTCGCGTGCTGGGCCCCATGTTGGAACGCCTGGCCAACGAAGCCCAAGGCGGTTTCCGGCTGGCGAAGGTCAACGTAGATGCCAACCAAAACCTGGCGATCCGCTACGGAGTGCGCAGCATCCCAGCCGTCAAGGCTTTTCGCAACGGGCAGGTGATCGCCGAGTTCGTAGGCGTGCAGCCCGAGGAACGCCTGCGCCAGTTCCTGCGCGAGATCGCCCCCAGCCCAAACGACCTGCTGCTGGAGAAGGGATTTAGCCTGCTGGATATGCAAAAAGCCGAGCAGGCTGAAACAGCCTTCCGCAAGCTGCTAGAGGAAGCGCCCGAAAATTCGCAGGCGCTGCTGGGCCTGGCGCGTAGCCTGCTGATGCAGGGATTGGGCCGAGAAGCGAACACCATCCTGGCAAACTTCCCCACCAGCCGCGAGTACAGCAAAGCCGAAATGCTGCGCCCGCTGTCACAGGCTTTGAGCCAGGTGGAAACTGCCGACTACCCCGAAAGCGACGAGCCACTGGAGGCGGCATTTTACAACACCCTGCGCCTGGTACGGCGCGGCAACCTCGAAGCCGCCATGGATGGCCTGCTGGACATCCTGCGCCAGGATAAACACTACAGCGATGGGCGCGCCCGGTTAGTGATGGTAGCGCTGCTGGAAATGATGGGCGACAATCACCCCATCACGCCACAATACCGGCGCGAGCTGGCTTCGGTGCTGTTCTAGGCATGGTCACCTACGCGCACCCCCGGCCCGCCCTGACCATCGATGTGGTGATTTTCACACTGCGCGAAAATCGCCTGCACGCCCTGCTGATCCAAAGAGCAGAGCAACCTTTCGTTGGAATGTGGGCGCTGCCGGGCGGCTTCGTGCGCATGGAAGAATCGCTGGAAGAGGCCGCCTTGCGCGAACTGCAAGAGGAAACTGGCCTGAAGCAGGCCTACCTGGAGCAGTTGTACACCTATGGGGAGGTGCAGCGCGATCCGCGTGGGCGAGTGGTAACGGTGGCCTATTTCGCCCTGATCCCAGCCGACGCACCCATCCGGGCCGAGGGCGGCAGCGATGCCAGCCAGGCAAGCTGGTACCCGGTCGATGAACTGCCCCAACTGGCCTTCGACCACGCCGAGATCATCGCCTACGCGCTGCGCCGCCTGCGTTACAAGCTGGAATACAGCGCGGTAGGCTTCGAACTGCTGCCGGAGGAGTTCACGCTGAGCGAAATCCAGCGCACCTACGAAATGATCCTGGGGGAGAAACTGGATAAGCGCAACTTCCGGCGGCGCATCCTGGAGGCAGGCATCATCGAGGCCACCCCACACCTGCGCGGCGGCGAAGGTCGCCCGGCGCGGCTGTATCGCTATCGCGAGGATGCTGTAGCTGAGGTTAAGGCGCGGCGATTGTTCCCCTGAGCAAAAAGGATTCAATTCAAAGATTCGGCAACCGTATCGAGGAAATCTGCAAAGGCCGCCAGTTCAGCCTGTAATCCCGCCCAGAATCCAGGCAATCCCTCAACCAACTCTGACATCTTTTCGGATTGCAAACGAGTTGTGTAAATATTACGAACCAGGTGTCTAAAACGGCGATAAGCATCTAGCTGTAGAGCATTCTCGGAACTGACCAACGATGGTCGCATATATCGCTTCGGAGCGCTGATTTTGGCGAGCAATTCATGGTGCCAGGCAGCACCCGACGGCAGATCCTGATCTATTTGCCTGACGACCAGCTCAAATACTCGCTCCAGCCCTGAATAAAAACTATGCAGATTCAACGCCACAGAATCCAGATAAGGGTCCGCATCTTCCGGAAACCGCTTGACCTGGCTCCACATGCGCCCAATTTTATCAACCACATCATTCAGATCGGTAATTTCCCCGCGAATACGCTCAGCTAATTCGATATACACGCGCTTCATAGAACTTTCCCATACCGCTCAATAGCCTTACGCAATGAGGGTGAGACGGCTTCGATATCGATCAAATCAACCTGTCGATCGCCGATCGTTTGCTCAACCTGCGCCCAGGCGCGCATATAATCACCCCCTTGTAAACCTTCCACAGCCAGGTCAACATCCGAGTCGCGGCGAAACCAGGCCTGGTGCGCCAGAGAGCCGAACAAAATCACGCGCCGGGCATGGAAGCGAGTCTTGAGCAGTTCGGCTGCTTGTAGGATGCGCTGGAGCAAAGCCTGGTAATCAGCAAGTTCATCCGGCGATAGAGGCGGCGGAGCAGCGCGCTTGCGGGCGGAACGGGCATACCTTTGGATTTGCTCAGGAGTCAAGTCTAAGGCAGTGGTCATATGTAAATTTTACCACTCGTAGCGCTATAAAACGGATGATGCCTCTCGAATGTGTTCGAGAGGCATCACGCTTGCTTTCTATCACCTGGAGGCTGCAAGAACCTCCGGCACCGAAAGACCCCACCATGCCGTGTGCTGCTGAGTTTTGAACCTGCCTTCGCAGGTTGGGTCCCGCCTCAAGGGCTCCGCCTTGGCTCCAGCCTATCGCGTCACCCAATGAAGATTGAGACCCAGTTTGTGAGTGTTGGCTCAAAACCGGGTTGCGGCATCACGCGCACGGCAGGGTGTCCATTTTATACCATAAAAGAGGTCTCATGAGTAGGTAGAATAGATTAGAGTTGCTCACGGGTAAACGCGCTTGATGGTGCGCGGGTAGGCAATCGTCTCGCGGATGTGGCTGATGCCGCACAGCCAGGAAACCAGGCGCTCCAAACCCAGGCCAAAGCCGCTGTGCGGCACGCTGCCGTAACGGCGCAGGTCGAGGTACCATTGGAAGGCCTGTTCCGGCAGACCGTGCTCGTGCAGGCGCTGCAAGAGCAGATCGTGGCTGGAGATGCGCTCGCTGCCGCCGGTGATCTCACCGTAACCTTCGGGGGCCAGCAGGTCAACGCTCTTGCACACCTCTGGACGGCCAGGCCAGGGCTCCATGTAGAAGGCCTTGACCGCGGTCGGGTATCCGTATACGAAGACCGGCTTGTCGAAATGAGCAGTCAGCTCGGTCTCGTGCGGCGAACCGAAATCCATGCCCCAATCGATCTTGAGCAGTTCCTTCTGCTCCGGGTCTGTGGTCTGCTCACGGATCTCTTGCAGCATTTCCAGAGCTTTGTCGTACGAGATGCGCGGGAAGGGCGGGGTGATGCGCTCCAGGCTGGCGGTGTCGCGGCCTAATGACTTCAATTCCTGGGAACGCTCACGCAGGACGCGCTGCACGATGTGGGTGATGAACTGTTCCTCCATCTCCATCAGCGCATCCAGATCGTAGAAAGCCATCTCGGGCTCCAACATCCAGAACTCAGTCAGGTGACGGCGGGTCTTGCTCTTCTCGGCGCGGAAGGTCGGGCCGAAGCAGTACACCTTGCTGAAAGCGAAGATATCGGCTTCGTTATAGAGCTGCCCGCTCTGCGAGAGGTAAGCCGCACCTTCATCGAAATAAGGGGTCTCAAACAGGGTGGTAGTGCCCTCGCAAGCCGCCGGGGTCAGGATAGGAGTATCCATGTTGATAAAGCCATTGGTATCCAGCCACTCGCGAATGGCCGCGATGGCGGTGGCGCGCACGCGCAGGATGGCCCACTGGCTGGGCATGCGAATCCACAGGTGGCGGTTGTCCAGGGCGAAATCCACACCATGCTCTTTGAGAGCCATCGGGTAATCTTCGGAGGCCAACTGCACGATCTGCAGGTCAGTGACTCCCAACTCATAGCCGCCGGGGATACCTGGAGCGCGCCCATCGGCGCGCACCTTTCCGGTGACGATCACCGAGGTCTCCTGCGGCAGGCGCATGAGCTGCTCGAACAACTCGGCAGGCAAGTCGTTCTTGAAGGCCACGCACTGCACAAAGCCGTAGCCATCCCGCACCAGCAGGAAAACCAGCTTGCCCTTGTCGGTGCGGTTGTAAACCCAACCGCGCACGGTCACTTCCTGATCGACGTAGCGATCGATTTCTTCAACACGGATCAACGTGGCCATTTTTTCTCTCCTTACAAATCTAACTTGAGGTGCAAATCTTTGAGTTGGACAGGCTCGACCGGGGAAGGCGAGTCGGACATCACGTCGCGCGCCACCTGGTTCTTGGGGAAGGCGATCACCTCGCGGATATTGGGCTCGCCGGCCAGGATCATGCAAATGCGGTCGATGCCAGGGGCGATGCCGCCATGCGGGGGCGTGCCATACTCGAAGGCCTCCAGCATGTGCCCGAAGCGCTCCTGAGCGACTTCAGGATCCAGGCCGATGAGCTTGAAGACCAGCTCCTGGAGCTGGCGGTTGTGGATACGGATCGAGCCGCCGCCGACTTCGTAATTATTGAGCACCATGTCGTACTGCTGGCCGCGGGCTGCACCCGGCTGGCTCTCCAGCAAGGAGATATCCTCGGGCATGGGAGCCGTGAACAGGTGGTGGCTGGGGTCCCAGCGCTGCTCTTCGGGCGACCAGTTTACAAAGGGGAAGTCGATCACCCAGCAGAAAGCCAGCAGGTCAGGGTCGATCAGGCCCAGGCGCTCGCCCAGCAAGACGCGCAGGCGGCCCAGCGACTCGAAGACCACCGCCGGGCGGTCGGCGACGAACAACAGCAGGTCGCCGGGCTCAGCGCCCATGCGCTCCAGGATGGCCTGCAAGCGCTCTTCGGACAGGAACTTGGCGAAGGAGGAGCGCTGCTCGCCCTGGGGGGTGATGGCCAGGTAAGCCAACCCCTGAGCGCCGTACTTCTTGACCTGCTCTGCCAGTTCATCGATCTGCTTGCGGCTGTATTCTCCCAAACCCCTGGCGTTCAGGCCGCGCACGTGCCCGCCCTCGGCCAGGGTAGCCTCGAAGACTTTGAAGCCGCTGCCAACTGCCAGGTCACTGATATCTTGCAGCTCCATGCCGAAACGCAGGTCGGGGTTGTCCTTGCCAAAGCGCTGCATGGCCTCCTCGTAAGTCAGGCGCGGCCAGGGGCTGGCCAGCAGACGCCTGTGCGGCGTGACTTCGGCAACCAGTTTGGTGAACAGGTCCTCGGCCAGGCGCATGATGTCGTCGCGCTCGACGAAAGACATCTCCAGGTCGAGCTGGGTGAACTCGGGCTGGCGGTCGCCGCGCTGGTCTTCGTCGCGGAAGCAGCGGGCGATCTGGAAGTAGCGCTCCACGCCCGCCACCATGAGCAACTGCTTCAACTGCTGGGGCGACTGTGGTAACGCATAGAACTGGCCAGGGTGCAGGCGCGAAGGCACCAAATAGTCACGCGCTCCTTCCGGAGTGGTCTTGAACAGGATGGGCGTCTCGACCTCGATGAAACCGTGCCCGGCTAAGTAATCGCGGATGAACTTGACCACACGGTGGCGCAGCTCCAGGTTGCGGCGCATGCGCTCGCGGCGCAGGTCCAGGTAGCGATAGCGCAGGCGCAGGTGCTCGTCGACCTCATCCTCGCGGTTGATAATGATAGGAGGCGTCTTGGCCGGGTTGAGCACCACCAGGCGCTGCACCAGCACCTCGATCTCGCCGGTGGGCAGGTTGGGGTTCTCGGCGCCGGGCAAGCGCGGGCGCACCAGGCCCTCGACCTGGATGACCCACTCCGGGCGGACGGCGTCCACATCCTGGTGCACGCCGGGATTATCATTCGAATCGGCCACGACCTGCACCAGGCCGAAACGGTCGCGCAGGTCGATGAAGGTCAGGCCGCCGTGGTCGCGCCGGCGGTGCACCCAGCCGGCCAGTTGCACCACCTGGCCGGCGTGGGCACGGCGCAGTTCGCCGCAAGTGTGTGTCTTATACATAGACTCCTCCATAAAAAATAAAAAATCGCCCTTCGCGGGTTGCGTCGGGCGATAGATTGATCAAGATTTGGGATCAATATCCCAATAACCTGAGGCCTCCCGCCCGGCGCAGGCGCGCATCAGCATCGTTATTATTAGCATTAGCGTTGCGCGAGGCGGAGAGCGAAAGATGGACAATCATTGCAGATACTTCCTGGTTAGGGGTGCATTATAGCATGAGGATAAGATTTGGGGAAGATTAAACCCGATTTCATGCTAAGGGTTTTGTAAGCCCCCTTGATTTTTGACCAAAGATACGCGAAAATAGGGATATCCGAAGTGAAGGAGGTGTGCAGTAGCAATTATTCCGACAAAGCGCCGTTCCCCTTTCTGCTTGATCGATCTATGGTAAGGTGCCATAAGCCAGGAAATCTCCAAGAGCTGATCAACGGGTTGGCGAAAGGCGATCATAAAAGCAGGTGACAATTGAATAAGACGGTACACCAAGACGCAGGCTCCTCACGAAAATCGGGCATGCGTCAATTTTGTATTTTTACTTTTGACAGCAGCCCCCTGAATTCTTGGTGCACCTGAAATTCAACCTGCAAGGTATAATCAAGTTGATTGAGGGTATTACTTATCTGGGGTCGCTGGCCTTTATACAACAAATATGGAAAGGATTGCGTCCGAACAGCTACTCAACGTTTATCTTCCCCTGGACCGCCGTCTGGCGCTGGCATTGGGGCAACGCATCCCCGAATACGACCTTGGGGCCGCGCTCTATGCTGACGTCTCCGGTTTCACTGCCCTGGGTGAGGCGCTAAAGACAGCCCTCGGCTCACGCCGCGGCGCCGAAGAGCTTGGCCTGTACATCAACCACGTCTACGATACTTTGGTAGCTGAGGTGGGCTATTATGGTGGCAGCATCATCTCCTTTAGCGGCGATGCCATCACCTGCTGGTTTTCGGATGCGATCTTGCATACATCCGCCACGGCCCAGAGCGCGGCGTCCTCCCCAGTCGCAGCCGTGCAGCGCGCCGCGGCCTGCGCCCTGGCCCAGCAAAACGCCATCGCCGCTCTGGATGCTTTCGATGTGCCTGGGCAAGGAGCTTTTTCCATTCGCCTGAAAATCGGGGTAGCTGCTGGCCGCGTGCGCCGCTTTGTAGTCGGCGACCCGCAGTTGCAGCGCTTTGACGTTGCCGCTGGTGCTACCCTGGGGCGTATGGCCCTGGGCGAACGCCTGGCTGCCAGCGGTGAGGTCTTGCTCGACAAAGTCGCTGTTGCCCAACTTGCTGATCTCGCCTTGCTCGGCTCACCGCGCCGCGATGGAGCTGCCGGAGATGTATTTTACCCTCTACTGGATCTGCAAAACCTGGAGGCGACCCGGGCAGTTCTGCCTCACCCCTGGCCCGAGCCGCCCGCGCCCCTGGAGCCTTCCAAGCTACGCCCCTGGCTGCTACCCGAAGTCTTTGAGCGTCTGAATGCGGGTATGGGCGAGTTCCTCACCGAGCTACGCCCGGCAGTGGTGCTCTTCCTGCGTTTTGGCGGCATCGATTACGACTCCGATCCCCAGGCAGGCACAAAGCTGGATGCGTTCGTACGATGGGTGCAGGGCGTGTTGCACCGCTACGAGGGTACTTTTTTCCGGCTCCTGCTAGGCGAAAAGGGCAGCTACCTGTATGCCGCTTTCGGCGTGCTGCACGCTCATGAAGACGACCCGCAGCGCGCCGCGAACGCCGCCCTGGAACTGCATGAACTGCCCTCTGACCTGGCCTATATCACCCACTTGCAGATTGGTCTCAGCCAGGGCACAGTGCGCTGCGGCGCTTATGGCGGGCGCAGCCACCGTACCTACGGCGTGCTAGGCGACGAAGTCAACCTGGCGGCTCGCCTGATGCAGTCCGCCGCGCAAGGGGAAATCCTGGTCACCGAGCGTCTGCGCCTGACCCTGGGGCGCGCCTATGAATGGCGTAACCTGCCGCCCGTTCAGTTGAGAGGCAGGCGCCAGCCCGTACCCGTGGCGGCTTTGCTAGGGCACCTGGCTGGCGAGGTGCCTGGCGCGGTTTTCGCTGGGCGACTGGTAGGCCGTCGCCAGGAACTGGAGCAGCTTACCAACTGGCTGTCGCCGATCTTCGGGAGCGACCACCGTTTTGCGGGGTTGGTGTATATCTATGGAGAGCCTGGTATTGGTAAGAGCCGGCTGGCCTTTGAACTGCGCAGGCTGTTATCCGCAAGGACTGATTCGCCCCAGCGCGTGCAGTGGTTCGAATTCCAGGCGGAGCAAATCCTGGGGCAATCCCTATATGCCATAAAACGTTTCCTCGCGATCTATTTCCGGCAAGATCCCAGCAGCCCACCAGCCGAGAACCAGGTGCGCTTTCAAACTGCTTTCGACCAACTACTCACATCCCTGGATGAGACAGCCCAGGCCGAGCTGCGCAACCAGCTCGAGCGCGGTCGCAGCATACTCGGCGCGCTGGTCGATCTTTCCTGGCCCGGCTCCCTGTACGAACAGCTCGAACCGCGGCTGCGCTTCGAAAACACCCTGGACGCTTTTCGTAGCCTGCTGCAAGCTGAGAGCCTGTGCTGCCCAGTCGTCTTGCACTTCGAAGATGCTCACTGGCTTGATTCTGATACCCTGGCTTTGCTACGCGCCCTCACCCGCCGCGCCGAGACTTTCCCCTTCGCCATCCTGCTCACCGGGCGCCCTGCCGACGACGGTACATTGTTCAAAGCGCCAGTTGACCCTGGCGTACCAGAACACATCTTACACCTGGGCGAGCTACCCCCTAAGAGCGCCAGCCGCTTGGCGTTGCAGGTGCTGGAAGCCTGCGACCCCTGCCAGACGCCCGGCCAGCCTCCACTCAAAGCTCTCGATGCCCGGCTCGAACAATTCCTGGCGGAAAAAACGAACGGCAACCCGCTCTTCCTGGAGCAGCTTGTCATGGACCTTTTCGAGCGCGGCCAGATCGAAGCGGTAAAGGGAACCTGGTGCATGCATCCATCTGGCTTGAACGAGGTGCCAGCCAGTATCAACGCCGAGTTGATCACCCGCCTGGATCGCCTGGATGCCAACGTGCGTCACGTGGTGCAGACAGCCGCTGTGCTGGGTCGCGAGTTCGAGGTGCCTGTCTTGCAACGCATGCTGCCAGCCGAGGCCAATCTGCCGCTGGCGCTCAGCCTGGGCCTGGTCGAGGCAATCTGGCTTCCGCTCAACACCCCGCGCTACGCTTTTCGCCACTCGCTGATGCGTGACGCCGCCTACGAAATGCAACCCACCGCCCGCTTGCAGGAAATGCACTCCCTGGCAGCCAACGCCATCGAACAGGAGCACAGCGCCGACCTGCCCGCTTACTACGCCGACCTGGCTTACCACTACGCGGCCGCCAACCAGCCAGCGAACGCCTTCCATTATGCCTGTCGCGCCGGTAAGCGGGCTGCCACCCAGTTCGCTAACCAACAGGCCATCGCCCTCTACCAATCCGCACTGGGATATGCTGATCAGCTGGATGAAAGCGAAACACTTCCCAACCGCCAGGCCGCGCACGCCGCTCTGGGCGAGTTACTGATCACTACCGGACAGTATGACCGGGCTGAGGCGCACCTAACTGATGCTCTAACCCTGGCACAACAGATGAGTTCACCCGTCGCCCAGGCACAGGCCTGCCACTGGATTGCTCGCCTGCAAGAAAACCTGGGCAATTTTAGCGCGGCTCTGGAATGGGTGCACAGCGGCTTGGAGATCCTGGATGAGCAGATTTCCGTGCCTACTGCTGAAATGTTCAACACCGCCGGCCTGGTGCACAGCCGCTTGGGCAATTATGCCGACGCCTTGTATTATGGCCAACGCTGCTTACAGGTAGCCAATAGCCTGGGCACGACCGCCACCATAGGGCGCGCGTACAACCTGCTTGGCCACGTCCACCGCCTGTTAGGCGACAACGCAACTGCCCTGGCTTACTTCCAACGCTCCCTAGAATTGTACCGCCAGGCGGGCGACATCAAAGGCCAGGGGCTGGCCCAGAATCAGGTAGCCAACGCTGCCGCCGACCTGGGGCGTTGGGATGAGGCTGTGCGCGATTACGTGCGGGCGCGCGAGGTTTTCAGCCAGATCGGCGACGTTTACAACCGCTCTTTCGTTGATAACAATCTGGGCCTGATCAGCCTGACCCAGGGCAACCTGGACGACGCGCTGGCCAGTTTCCAGGCCGGGCTGCACACGATCGAACAGTACGGCGGCTCAGCTTACGTGTTGGGCGCTTTCCACTCCAACCTGGCGTCCGTTTATCTGCGCCGCGGCGAAGTGGCTACCGCCAACCAGCACCTGGACACCAGCCAGGCGCTCTTCGATAGCGCGGAGGTGCGCGATTGGCTGCCGGAGCTGTACCGCCATCGCTCTACAGCTGCCCTGCTGGCTGGAGATCCGGCCAGCGCCCAGGCCCTGGCACAGCAATCGCTGGACCTGGCTCGCGAAATGAACATGCGCGCCGAAGAAGGAATTGCCCTGCGAGCCCTGGGCGAAGCGCTGACTGCCCTGGGCGAACTAACCCAGGCTGCTGAAACTTTGCACAGCTCCCTGGCTATCCTGCAGGAATTGGATAACACTTACGAACATGCCCTGGCCCTGGTGGCCCTGGGCAACGTTTTCCGTGCCCTGGGTGATTTGCCTGCCGCCCAGGACGCCTTCGAGCAAAGCGTTCCTGCGTTCGAACGTCTCGGCGCGAATCTCGACCTCAAGCGCCTGCGATCGTTGAACGGGAAGGAGTCTTAGCCATGTTATCTCCATTTTCACGCTCTACTTCACCAGCATTTCCAGGCCTTATCGAGGCTTCTCTGCGTAACTTGCTGGCTTTCGCCCGGAAACCCTTCTGGCGCCTTTTTGCCAGCGTGGCGTTTGGATTTGGGCTGATGTTTTGCCTGTTCTTTTTGCTCTCGCCCAGCGCTGCGCTGCCCAGCCTGGCAGCTCCGCCGCGCCAACCCATGGCCCCCCAGGCCTCACCCTTTGTCGAGGACACCTCGGCTTCCTCATCGCTCACCGATTTGCAGGAAAGCAGCATTGCCTGGGGCGACTATGATAACGATGGCGACTTGGATGTGCTGATCAATGGCAAAACGAACCCGCCCTCCAGCACACCTGTCACGCTCATCTACCGCAACGACGGCGGCGTCTTCAACGATATCTCTGGTGGTTTCATAGGCTTGTCGAGTGGCGCGGTAGCCTGGGGCGACTATGACAATGACAACGATCTGGACTTTTTTGTTAGCGGCCTGGATGATGGCCTGGAACCTCGCAGCTGGGTCTACCGCAACGACGGTGGCGCTTTTGTCCAGATCAACACCCCCTTTACCGGCCTCTCCTCCTCTGCGGCTGCCTGGGGCGATGCCGATAATGACGGCGACCTGGATTTGCTCATCGCCGGTCTAGATAGAATTGGAAAACGCAAGACCTACCTATACTACAACCGCGGGCAGAATGTCTTCAACGACTGGAAGCTGAATCTTGTCGGCATGGCTGAATGCGATCTGGCCTGGGCAGACTACGATAAAGACAACGACATAGATTTCGTGATCACGGGTGCCGAGGCTCCCACCGGCCAGCCGCGCACCATCCTGTATCGCAACGATGGTATCGGCGCAAACCATAAGCCGGTGTTCACCGCTGCCCCTGAAACCCTCATGAATCTCAAGGGCGGCAGCGTGGCCTGGGGTGATTACGACGGAGATGGATACCTGGACCTGCTGGTCAACGGCATGGACCAGACTTCTACCCTGCAATCTGTTCTTTATCACAGCACCCCCCTGCTCCCCCAGCACTTCAGCGCAGTGGCCAACCCGTTTCCCCCCTTGTATGAAAGTTCTGCCGCCTGGGGCGATTACAACAACGATGGCCGTATCGACCTGGTGCTGAACGGCGATACCGGCACTGTGATGACCACCACATTTTACGAAAACACCGGAGGTGGAGCCTTCTCCCTGGTCAGCGCCGGGTTGCCGGCCACCAAGAACGGGGACGTAGCCTGGGGCGACTACGATCAGGACAGCCGTCTGGATCTGCTCCTCAGCGGTAACGGCACCTCTGATGGAATCACCAAAGTCTTTCGCAACGTCACTTCTACGACCAACGCCCCACCGGCTGCACCAGCCGGATTGAACGCAGTAGTCGCTGGCAACACAATCACCTTCACCTGGTCGGCCGCCAGCGATGACCACACTACCTCTGCGGCGCTCGGCTATAACCTGTACCTCAGCACGCGCCCGCAGACCGGCAGTTTATTCTCACCAATGGCCGACCTGGAATGCGGCTGTGGCTTCCGCCGGGTCGTGCAGCTTGGCAATGCATCGCTGAACACGAGCTGGAGGCTGAGGAACCTGCCGCCCGGCAATTACTTCTGGAGTGTGCAGGCCATCGACAGCGCCTACGTTGGCTCCGCCTTCAGCCTCGAGCGGCAGGTCGGACTGGACCCGCGCGAATCCGCTACAGTCCTGACCGGCACGGTCACCATCACCGGCACGCTGTACAACGTGACCAACACCGCCACCACCGAGTCGCCGGTGCAATGGTACCGCGTCGACATCCTCAGCCCGGACTCGACCATCTATATCACACTGACCGAGCTGACCAGCGATTATGACCTGTACCTGTTTGCCCCCAACATCGATGAGGAGACCGGCCAGTTGAAGGACCTGGGCCGCCTGGGCAACACCGGCCTGTTGGCCGATTTAGGGGCGCTGACCAACATCGGCCGCCTGGGCAACACCGGCGAGCTGCTCGATGGAGGTTTGATGGGCGCGGGCCGCCTGGGCAACACCGGGCGCCTGGGCAATACGGGCCGGTTGGGCAACACTGGCCGCCTGGGGAACACCGGGCTGGTAGACCTGGCTACCCTGGTGGCCTTCTCTGAGAACCCCGACTTGCAAGACGAGCTGATCGTTTTCAACGTCTTCGAGCTGTACGGGCCGTATTACATCGTCGTCTTGCCAAAAACGACCGATGCGTACGAAGGCGACTACCGCCTCGATATCCGGGTGGTCGATCCACCTGAGCCGCCGATCTTCATCACCGAGACCATCCCGGTCACGTACACCACGCCGGTGATCAGCAACACCGTGGCCACCCTCATCCTTTACAACGAGCTACGTCTCAAACAAGTCTTCACCGGCACCGATACGGTCACCAACACCAACCTGGCCGAATGGGTGAACGCATTGAAAATTGAGACCGACGGCGTTGTGGTCGATCCAGGGGCCTACCCAGCCATCCGCCAGGCCTACGAACTGTGGGACAGCCACCAGGGTGACCCGCTGTACGCCAACCTGGTCGCGCTGAATATCAAGTCTTTGCTCAATATGCTGCTGCCGGCTTACCCCAATCTGAAATACATGGTGATCATCGGCGATGACCGCATCCTGCCCTTCCGGCGCATCCGCGATGACGCATTGGTGGCCAACGAGCGCCAGTACGCCAGCACACTGGGCGACTCTTATCTTTACAACAGCCTAAACAAACACTATTACCTCAGCGACGATTACTATGCCAGTCCCGTCCCACTATTATGGAGCGGGCGCGAGATCTACCTGCCGCAATATGCCATCGGCCGCCTGGTGGAGTACCCGTCCATGATCCGTGACAGCATCCAGGCTTACCTGGCGCAGCCCACACTTACGCCGCAGGATGCCCTGGTCACCGGCTACGATTACCTGATCGACCAGGCCAGCCAGATCAGAGACAGCCTGTCAGCAATGGGCATCGACCCGGTGAACACCCTGATCAACGATGCCTGGGACGCCGATGACCTGCGCGATACCCTGACCGAGCTGGCGCAGGCGCCGGACCTGATCTCGCTCAACGCTCACTTCTCCCACTTCGAGCTGCTGCCAGCGGTCGAAACGCCACCCGACCCGCTGCTGCTGGCTTCGGAGATCAACGGCAGCACCGAATACTCCGGCACGGTGGTCTTCTCAGTGGGCTGCCATGCCGGGCTGAACGTGCCGGACCTGAACAGTACCACGCTGCCCGACTCCGGCCTGGACTGGTCGCAGGCTTTCTTGCGCCAGCAGGCCAGCTTCCTGGGCAACACCGGTTTCGGTTACGGCGATTCGACCGAGATAGCCTACTCCGAGAGGTTGATGGCCTACTTCGTCGAAGGCCTGGGCCAGGCTGGCGGCAACAGCCTGGGCGAGGCCCTGCGCGATGCCAAGCAGCGCTACTACAACGCCATCGCCGCCGGCACGTTGAGCAACTACGATGAAAAGGTTATGGAGATCGTAGCGCTCTACGGCCTGCCCATGCAGAGAGTGAGCATGCCACCGACTTCCAGCCTGCTGGCTGAGAGCGCCGCGCTGCAGGCGTCTGTGCCCACATCCGTGCAGGCCACCACCCTGGTGACCACCAGCCTGGAGCTGGTTGATCAGGACTATACGCTGCACTCCGCTGGCGTGAAGGGCGCTTATTACACTCGCCTGGGCTCCAACGAGGTCCTGGCTTCGGCCTGGCTGCCAATCCAGCCCCGCCTGGACCAGGATGTGCACCTGAACGATATGGTTGTGCATGGCGTGCTGATGATCGGCGGCACGTTCGACGACCGCCCCTTCGACCCGGTGATCACGCAGCTCATCACCGATGGAACTTACCTCACTGAAGAGCCACTCTTCCCGGCAGATGCCTGGTTCCCGCTGCTGCCGGCTTCGCTCAACCGCTTCCTGGGCGTGGACGGCCAGCAACGCGAGCGCCTGGTAGTCATCCCCGGGCAGTTCTTCGGCACAGCCGGCGTCACACCCTCCTCCGGCTACGAACGCCTGTACTCTGCGCTGAGCTTCGAGGTCTACCATGCGCCACTGGCGGATGACGATTTCGCCACCCCCACCATCAAGCAAATCCGCACGGAGGACGGGCCGGGCTGGCTGCGCTTCCTGGTGGACGCCGAAGATGATCGAGGCATCATCCAGCGCGTCGTGCTGCTCTACCGCCATTACAGCGACTCGCCTTTCAGCGCCACCCCACAGCAGTGGCAACGCCTGGAACTGACTTACTCCAACGTAACTGGCGTGGCCGACGGGCAGATCCCTGCCCAGCCCGGCTGGTATGAGTTTTTTGCACAGGCGGTGGATGGCTCCGGCAACGTCTCCGTCGAAATTGACCATAGCGGGCCGTACAGCACCTTCGCCTTGAATTACGTTGCGCTGCCGCTGGTGGTCATTCCGTAATTCATCGTTTGCATCGGGGCAGGTTTCACCGGAAGCCTGCCCCAGATGCGGGCAGAGCAACTGCGCCGAGTTCCATCCACAAAGCCCCTCTTCAGGGGCTTTGTGCTTTTGGTTGTGGTGATACGACAATGTGACAATCATCACATTGTCATATGACAGGCGTCACTTCCATTTGTACAATATCGTAGTTTAATTTATCAGGTTATAAACATATAAAGATTTTCGTATACATCACAAGGCTTATAGAACCTATGGACCGTAACATCCTGACCGAAGAAGTCAACCAACTGCACGCCGACCTGTGCGCGGCGCTGGCTGACCCGCGGCGCATCCTGATGCTGTACGTGCTGGCAGAACAGACCGTCAACGTCAGCGACCTGGCCGAGCAGGTTGGCATCAGCCAACCGGCGGCATCGCGCCACCTGAAGATCCTGCGCGAGCGCGGCCTGGTGCAGCCAGTACGCCAGGGGGCCAGCGTGGAGTACCGCCTGACCGATACACGCCTGATCGAGGCCCTGGACACGCTGCGGGCGGTGCTGCGCGACCGCATCGCCTACCGCGCCAGCCTGATCGAAAACGAAACTTAATCCCCATTCCACCCCACCCTAACCTGGAGGAACGATGACCTTGCGCAAATACACCCTCATTCCGATCCTGTTGGGCACGGCGCTGCTGGCCGGCCTGCTGCTGCTGTGGCCGGCCAACCCGGCCAGCGCCCAGTGCGGCTCGCAGGCCTCCTCGTGCAAGAACTGCCACGAGGTGCAGGCCCAGGACCCGGTCAACAACGACAGCAACGGTTGGCACACCGGCCACGCCTTCGGCGATTTTTGTTACATCTGCCACGCCGGCAACAACCAGAGCATGGACAAGGATGAAGCGCACGCCGGCATGGTGCCGCCGCTCTCAGATGTGAAAGCCGCCTGCCAGCAGTGCCACCCCAACGACCTGATGGAGCGCGCCCAGGTGTACGCCACTGCCCTGGGACAGGAGATCGGCACAGGCAGCGGGACGACAACCACGGGCGGAACGACCACGGGCGACACGACCAGCAGCACAACTACCAGCAGCGCTCCCAGCGGTGGAGCCGTGGTCGTGGACAGCGCCGATGTGATCGATTACAACCAGCGCTACGAGATGACGGTGACGGGCAAACGCCCGGTGAACTGGGGGGACGTGATCGTAGGCCTGATGATCTTCGCCGTGGCAGGCGGTGGGGGCGCTTTCGTATACTATAACGAGCGCAAGCTGCGCGGCCTGCCCTTCCTGCCCAGCCTGCCTGCCAGCACCCAACCCGCGGCTGCCGAGCTGCCGGTGCCGCACATCGAGGGCTACGAGCCCGAAGTGCTGGCCTTGCTGCCCAGGCTGGCCCGCCTGGACCCGGTGGGCCTGCACGCCATGCAGCGCCTGCTGGAAAACCCGGAGGAAGCCTCGGAACTGCTGCACAGCCTGTCGCGCCTGGACCCCGAGCTGGTCAAGCGCATCCGCTCGCTGGACCGCGAGTCGCGGGCCATGCTGCTGGCGCTAGCCGGGAATTAATTACCAAAAGAAACCGGGATAGTGCTGATTGAAAGATCAGATACTTGAGGAGACACATCGATGGATTGGCTCGCCAAACAATTACGCAAAGAACTGTGGTCGCCCTACGCGGCTGGCATCCTGCTGGGCATCGTGGGGGTGCTGGCCGTGTGGCTGAGCGACAGCCTGCTGGGGGCTTCGGGCGCTTTCGAAAACCTGGCCGGCATGCTGGGCAAGGCCGTGGCGCCCAGGCTGTTCGACAACATGTATTTCAATTTCATCATGCCGCCTGGCATTACCTGGGGCGTGGTGCTGCTGATCGGGGTGTTCTTCGGCGGCATGCTCGGGGCGCTGAGCAGCAAAACTTTGAAGCTGCGCGACAACGACGACGCCCAGTGGAAAGCCATCTTCGGGCCTGAGCGCTGGAAGCGCTGGACGCTGGCCTTCTTAGGCGCCATCGTGCTGGAGTACGGGGCGGGCATCGCTGGCGGCTGCACCAGCGGCCTGGCCATCTCCGGCGGCATGCTGCTGGCTCCAGCGGCCTTTTTGTTCATCGCCGCCATGTTCGCCTCGGGCATCCTGACCGCCCTGATCGTCTACCGAAAGAGGTACTAAACCATGACCAACTACATCTTAGCTCTGCTCCTGGGCCTCGGCTTTGGCTTTTCGCTAAACAAAGCCGGGCTGACCCGCTATAGCAAGATCGTCAACGTCTTCCGCTTCACCGATATGTCGGTGCTCAAGTTCATGATGACCGCCCTGGTGGTCTCGATGAGCGGCCTGTACACGCTGCGCGGCCTGGGGCTGATCTCCTTCCCCAACGTGCCGGCCACCTACCTCGCCGGCAACCTGGTGGGCGGGCTGATCTTCGGCATCGGCATGGCCCTGACCGGGTACTGACCGGGCACCTGCGCCGCCGGCGGCGGCGAAGGTAAGCTCGATTATATCGTCCCCGGTTTGCTCGGCTTCCTGACAGGCGCGGTGATCTACGGCCTGACCTACCAGCAGGTCTTCCCCAAGATCTCGGCCCTGGCGAACTTCGGCAACGTGGTGATGCCCGACCTGTGGAACCTCAACCCGTACAGGGTGGTGGTGCTCTTCGGCTTGATCAGTTTGCTGCTGTTCTATTTGATCGACCGGGCGGGGCTGCAGCGCAGGAAGGATGTTTAAGTAATTAGGCAACCAGGTAAAAGAGAAACCGGGTTTTTGATGGGCGAGCACAGCCTGGATAAGTTGTGCAACACCCGCGCTGAGCGGCGAAAAACCCGGTTTCTGGAAAACAGGCAACCAGGTAATCAGGTAAAAGAGAAACCGGGTTTTTGATGGGCGAGCACGGCCTGGATAAGTTGTGCAAAACCCGCGCTGAGCGGCGAAAAACCCGGTTTCTGGAAAACAGGATAAGATTGTATGGAACAACTGACACGGAGAGATTTCCTGAAATTGGGCGGGGCCACAGCCGGGGCGCTGGCGGCGGTGCAGTTCATGCCGCCTCCGCTGGCCCAGGCGGCGCGCGCCCTGATCGACGACCCCAACGGCGACGGCTACATCCCCACCATGTGCGAGATGTGCGTGTGGCGCTGCGGCGTGCGCGCCAGGGTGCAGGAGGGACGCATCGTCAAGCTGGAGGGCAACCCCGACCACCCGCATTCGCGCGGCAAGCTGTGCGCCCGCGGTCAATCGGGGCTGATGAACACCTACGACCCCGACCGGGTGCTGCACCCCCTGGTGCGGGTCGGGCAGCGCGGCGAGGGCAAGTTCCGCCAGGCTTCCTGGGACGAAGCCCTGGACATCGTGGCCGACAATATGCTCAAGATCAAGTCGCAGTACGGCCCGGAGGCGATGCTGTTCTCCTCCACCCACAACCTGTCGCAGGTGCAGTTCGAGAACCTGCTCAGCGGCTACGGCTCGCCCAATTACGGCACGCAGCGCAGCCTGTGCTTCAACGCCATGGTGACCGCCTTCCTGCTGACTTACGGCGTGGAAGAGCCGTCGCGCAACTACGATGACGTCACCTTCGTGCTGCTGGTGGGGCGCAACCTGATGGAAGCCATCTCGACTTCCGAGACCGGCGAGCTGGTGGACGCCCTGGCGCGCGGCGCCAAGCTGGTCTACCTGGACCCGCGCTACACCAAGACCGCCTCCAAGTCGGCCGAGTGGATCCCCATCCGCCCCGGCACCGACGCGGCCTTCCTGCTGGCGATGATCCACGTGATCACAACCAACGAGCTGGCCGACTGCGAGTTCGTCAAGCAGTACGTGATCGGCTGCGACGGCATCGTGGAGGCGATGAAAGATTACACCCCGCAGTGGGCCGAGACCATCACCGGCGTGCCGGCCGCGACGATCGAGCGCATCGCCCGCGAGTACGCCGCCGCCGGCAAGAACGCCCTGGCGCACCCCGGCTGGCGCACCTCCAATTTCGTCAATTCCTTCCAGGCCGAGCGGGCCATCGCCACGCTCAACGCCCTGAGCGGCAACGTGCTCACCCCCGGCGGCTGCCTGGCAGCCGAGAGCCCGGAGGCCAGCGGCGTGGCGCTGGGCAAGCCCCCGCAGCCGGCCTACCCGCGCGTTTCGGCCCTGCGCCTGGACGGCGTGCCGTGGAAATACCCGCTGGTGCCGCTCAAGCTGGGCGTATTCCAGGAGCTGCGCGAAGCCATCCTGAGCGGGCAGCCCTACCAGGCCCGCGGCTGGTTCGTCGCCCGCCAGAACCCGGTCGGCTCCCTGCCGGACCGCAAACGCACCCTGGAAGCGCTGGGCAAGCTGGATTTCATCGCCACGGTGGACATCATCATGAACGACACGGCCTGGTTCTCGGACGTGGTCCTGCCGGAATCGTCTTACCTGGAACGCTACGACCCGCTGCTGGTGGTGGACGGCAAGATCTTCATCCGCCAACCGGTGATCGAGCCGCAGGGCGAAGCGCGTTCGGCGCTGTGGATCTACAAGGAACTGGGCCAGCGCCTGGGGCTGGGCGATTTCTTCCAATACGAAGACGAAGCCGATTACATCCGCCAGCAACTGGCCCCGTTGGGGCTGGATTTCGAGGCGCTGCGCGCCCACGGCTACCTGGAACCGCCCAAAGCAGAAGAAGAAGGCGAAAAAGAGATCGTTTTCAACACGCCCTCGGGCAAGATCGAAGTCTACAACGAAACCCTGGCCAACGCCGGTTTCTCGCCCTGGCCGACCTGGGAAGAGCCGCTCTATCCCAAACCGGAGGAGTTCTACCTGCTGACCGGCAAGGTGGCCCAGCACACCCAGTTCGGCACGCAGAACAACCTGCTGCTGCACAAGTACGAAGACGAGCCGCGCCTGTGGCTGAACCCCTCGGCCGCCGAGCCGCGCGGCATCGCCACGGATGACCTGGTCAAGGTGACCAGCCCGGTGGGCGAAGTGCGCCTGCGCGTCCTGGTGACCGAGGCCATCCGCCCCGACTGCGTCTACATGACTCCCGGCTACGGGCACCTCTCCAAGGGCCTGGTGACGGCCTTCGGGCTGGGGGCCAGCGACTCGGAGCTGCACGTGACCTACACCGACCCGGTCAGCGGCGGACAGGCCCTGACCCAGACTTTCGTGACGGTACAAAAAGCGTAGAGGCAGACATGGCGAATAAGAAACGTTACGGTTTTGTGATCGACGTAGAGCGCTGCATCGACTGCCGCGCCTGCCTGGTGGCGTGCAGCGTGGAGAACAACGTGCCGATGAACCACACGCGCATCTGGGTGCACGACCTGGGCGTGCAGGGCAGCTTCCCGGACTTGCAGCACAGCTTCGTGCCGTATAACTGCATGCACTGCGACAACCCGCCCTGCACGGAGGTGTGCGTGAGCGGGGCGACCTACAAGGACCCCGAGACCGGCCTGGTGCTGGTCGACCAGGAAGCCTGCATCGGCTGCGGCTTCTGCGTGGAGGCCTGCCCCTACAACGTGCGCTACCTGGACGAGCAGCGCGGCGTGGTGGACAAGTGCAACGCCTGCGCCCAGCGCGTGGAAGTGGGCATGCAGCCCGCCTGCGTGGCGACCTGTGTGGGCGGCTCGCGCCTGTTCGGCGACCTGAACGACCCCCAGTCGCAGGTCTCGCAGGCGCTCAAGAGCGCCAAAAACATCGTACGCCTGGACTACGAAAAAGACGGGCACGACACCGACCCCAACATTTACTACATCAACACCCAGCCGGCCGACTTCAGCCCGCTGGCGCCGCGCGACCCGCATTACACCCTGCCCGAAGACGGCTGGAAGAAGGTGCTGGCGCCGGCGGTCTTCGCCGGGATCGGGGCATCCTTCCTGGTGCAGGCGGTCTTCTTCACCAAGCAACTGCTCGAAGGTGAGAAGGAATTCGAAGAATAGGAGGCGAGCAGATGAGCGACTATCACAACATCCCCCTCGAGGAACGCCGCCGGCTGCGCGAGAAAAAGTACAAGAAGCACAACCTGGCCAACATCCTGACCCACTGGTTCAACGTGGGCAGTTGGCTGCTGCTGCTGCCCACCGGCATCGCCATTATTTCTTCGCCGCGCCTGGGGCTGGCCCCCGAGTGGTGGCAAACCCTGTTCCGCAACATGTTCGGCGGGCCGGCCAACCTGATCAAGTTCCACTACACCATCGGGCTGATCTGGGTCTTCGTGCTGAGCTTCAACATCCTGCTGGGCTTCCGCAAGTATTTCGTGCCCTTCGCCGCTACGCGCATGCTGCTGGACAAGGATGACATGCAGTGGATGATGGTCAAGCCGCTGCAAATGTTCGGCCTGATGAAGGACAGGCCGCTGCCGCCGCAGGACGCCTACAACGCCGGGCAGAAGCTGTACTCCTACCTGGTGATCGTGGGCACGCTGGGGATCATGTCCAGCGGGATCGTGATGACTTTCAAAGAAATCTTCCCGCCGGTGCTCAAGCAGATCGCCCAGCCGCTGCACTGGGTATCAGTCTTCGGCATCCTCGCCGGGCTGATCATCCACGTTTACATGGGAGCGGTCTTCCCCGAGGAAAAGGAAGCCTTCTTCTCGATGTTCAGCGGCAAGGTCTCGGCCTGGTACGCCCGGGCGCACCACGAAAAGTGGTACTGGGAGAAGGTGAAAGAAGAGCTGGCATGGGAAGATGCGGTGGAGAAGGAAGTGGCGCAGGGGGCGGCGCACAAGCCCGCCGAGGCCGCCCAGGCTGAGCCTGGCGCGGCGGACTAGCTTCAATACAGTTCAGTTAGCGGAAAAGAAATCGGATTTTTGGCAAAAATCCGATTTCTGAACGCCTTGTCTAAACCATATTGGGATTAGCTTCCTAAAGAAAACGAATCCTCCCCTGGTCAGCGAGCGACCAGGGGAGGATTCGTTTCAACACACAGCGACCGATAGTATAATACTGGCATGGATGTTGGCGATATCCGCTTTTACTGCGAGCGTTGGAAGGAAGTCGAGCAAATCGAGCTCGAGGAGCTGCGCGCGGCTTCGTTGCAAGAGCGCTGGCAGCAGATGAATGCCATCTGGCGACTGGCCAAGGGCCTGGGATTTTCGTTCGAGCCGGACGAGAGCGAAATGGCTGTGTTCGAGCGCTGGGCGAAGTTGAAGGAGGGGAAATAAACATATGCTGCCAGAAAATATGGCTATGCTACTGGCACCCCTGGCTGCTCTGCAAAGGCTACTGGAACGCTTCGGTGAGCGCGGCGTCATCATGGGTGGCGTTGCAACTGGCCTGTTAGGCAAACCGCGCATGACGGTCGATATCGATGCAATGTTTTTACTTTCAGTGAGCGATATTCCAAAATTGTTACAGGCCGCTAATGCTGAAGGCATCGAGCCACGCATCCAACAAGCTGGCGATTTTGCTCGAAAAAGTCGCGTGTTGCTTCTGAGGCACATTGCCAGCGGCACAAATATCGATATCTCGTTAGGTATCTTGCCATTCGAAGAAGAAATGGTCGAGCGTAGTATTGTTCGCCAAATGGGCGATCTATCGATCCGTCTGCCTACTCCCGAAGACTTGATTATTCTAAAAGCTGTTGCGCACCGTCCCAAAGACCTGCTCGATATCCAGGCTGTCGTTGCCAGCCATCCACAACTCGACCGCAGTCGCATCGAGCAGTGGGTAAATGCTTTCGGGGAAGCGCTTGAGCTTCCTGAGTTGTGGAATGAGATTCGACCGCTCTTGATCTCAATGGATTAGATCCCCTTTCTATCAAAACCGATAGCGTTACGAATGCCCAACCAACCGGGAGGCAATAGCATCCAGGCCAAAGTCGGTGTCGATGAGCCGCCATTCGATGCCAAAGGACTTGCCATTCCAGCGCAGGTAGCCGCACTCCTCCAGCACCACGCCGAGATAGCTGGCCCCCTGGGCGTGGGAGATATCGTTGCGGCCCTGCTCGTGGATGATCACGCCCAGGCCCGGCTTTTCAGTCTCTTCGTACAATTTTTGGATGTTGTTTGCCAGCGGGAAAGGCTCGCCGCCGAAACGGCGCTGGATCGTCTCCAAAATGCGCTGGATTTCCTGGAGCGAATACGAATGCTTCCGCCCGTTTTCGTTTTCGATGATCAGGTGGCTTGAATCTGCAAAGAAACGCCAGGAAAAATGCTTGCGCTTGGTTTCCGGGCCGTGCGTGGTTGACATATCTGCTCCTTACGAGAAAGGATAACTAATTTTCGCCGCTCAACTCGAGCGATTCTGGGAGCGCATTTCCTCCACTCACCTGTATACCTGTCAAGCCGCCGCTCAGCTTGCTCAAATGGATGCGCATATCATCTCTGGAATTTCCAATCATGACGATCGCTCTCGAGAGTCTACCATCGATTTCTTCCTGTAATTCCTGTATTTCGGATTGGGTTGTTTGAAGATAAGCCGCCAGCTTTTGTAAATCAATGTTTTGGTTCGTTTTCAACACCGTTTGGAACATCAAAAGCAAATAAGGGACTAACATGCTGTAGCTCAGAAGAACCACGCCTATGGCAAAAACATCAACGTGAATAGACGCGCACAAATCGTACACCGCATCGGGTACAACCGCAATACCGAAGTTCATGGTGATGCTCGGGTCGATATATTTTCTGACTTCTTTAGCTTTTTGTAAAACAGCGTTCTCGATTTCTCTCTTGATCCTCACCTGGTCTTGGGGCTCATCTGTAGAAATCAATTGCTCGATCAGGCCCGTTGCCGTCCACTTACTATCGATAGGAACGATCAATCTATTTGGAAGCCTGAGGCCGAACTCTACGGTTTTGCCTGCAAGCACAAAATTCCGCACCTGCCAGTCAACGGGCAGTTTCGAAAACACTGCTTCCAAAAGGTTCTCTCCAGCAGCCCCTTTTGTTTGCGTACCGGCGATGATAGTCTCCAGCCTTCTGACAGACTCAGCAATCTGGCGGTCGAGTTCCTGCTCCGTTTTCGCATGAGTGTGCAGCTCCGTCAGATCGTTCTTGGCTCTTGTCAACTCCGAGCGCATCGCCGCTGTAGCTTCTGAAAGTCCACCCGTTAAGGTTTTTAGTTCGCCAAACGTTGACAAGGCATTATTTGCCAAATACCCTACTCCCTGGTAAACCTTTGCCTGGCTATCCTCTACAATTCGGATTCTCTCTCCCAGACCTCTCAAATCAGCCTGGAGATTACTTGTGGTCTGAACAACAGGCTCAATATGAGCCATTTTTTCGCCCAACACAGCGATTTGCGACTGCTCTTGTTGGAGCGCTTGGATCAAATTCTGAAGAATTTGTGCTTGTTCCTTCGCACTATTTTGACTCCTGCGAGCCTGGGTAAAAGAAACCACTAAAGAAATAACCACAAGTAGCAACACAACGATGGCTATAACGCCTATCCCTATGATCATACTGTCCATTGTCTTCCTCCCAATAGAAATCGCTGGTGTGTAAATGCTCGGGCTTGCAACAATCGGATAGTTGAATAACCTATCCACAATTACAAATCAGCTTCTAATTCAGCAACCTCTTTGCGTTTGTCTTCTAACTCGATCTTCAGGTGCGCCGGTATGGTCAGTGACGTGTAACCAGCCGCTTGTTGCTCCAAGATTGCAAGAGCACGCCTGGCAGTTTCTAAGGCGGATTCTCGATTCTGAATGGAGTCGTTATCAACTTCAGGCTGCGTAGTTCCAGACTCTTTGCCATCACTATTATCATGAGCGTGGAGTTCCACCACATTCACAGTCGCACCAGTGCCAATGGCGACCCCAAAACTGTTTGAAATGCCTCCAACAGAAATCTTCTCTTTTGTGTGTTCTCCGGGTTGCTCCACCAAACCCGACTCGAACCATCTCTTACCGATTTCTTCCAGCAACTCCCGGAAATAGGTTTCTATAGAAGGTACATTAACATCGATTATTGCCTCTATCTCAGTTCTGTCGGATGACAATGGAATGAGGTTAAACCAAATTACCTCTTTACTGGGAAGCGCTATTTCTAAATCGCTATTTTCTGGATTTGTATAGGAATAAACCCCATCAATGCTAACCCTGCCGGGATTTCCAATGACATCAGCAGGTCTCGATCGTTGCAAGCAAAATCTACCCTTCTCGGTAGGAAATGGGCGAAAACTAAGCATCAAGGTATGCTTACTTAACCAGTTACCAAAAAACTCTGGGGTAGTATTGATGAAAAAAGATTTCTTTAACATACTACACGCTCCAATCTATCCCGCCTGGAGTAGTACAATTGCACCGACCAGGCCACCGAATTCGGCTTGACTTATCCGCTCCAGGTGCGCCCATACCAAGGAGCGGTTACTTTATTTTACTCCAATCTCAACCCCAAGATATTTCTCCCAAACTCAATTGAATTTGGCCAAGTCCCACGCCACCCTTGTGAGCCAGCTTCTCATCTGATCTATTTTATCGGAATTGCACCAGAAGCACCTGGAAGATACCCTTATAACTTATTGGGCATTTGTTCAGGTCTTATCCGAGTAACCTTCGTTTAGCGACTTGAAATTCGTTCTCAGAAAGAATCCCTTTTTCTTTCAAATCAGCCAGCTTTTTCAACTCATCTGCTAAACTAGCGCTGGTTGAAATAGCCTGTGGCTTCCTTAACTCCTGTATTCGGTTCTCAATGTAATTCTTTATTTCTAGCACTAATTCGGTTTGACCCGCAAACATAAACGTATTCTCATCTTTTGTTGCTGCAAATACCCCTCCTATGTTTTCATGGTAGTATACTGAATCTTGTGTAAAATGTCGGGAGCCGGTATCATCAGCAGATTACCACATCAACTGAGAGGATACCATGACTCCCAAAACACATCATAAGATATTCGATCGAGACAGTCAAGCGGA
>JBFMFR010000017.1:0-103437 GCA_040752025.1 Chloroflexota bacterium
TATCACATGGATCCAAAATAGAGACGAGTGTAGAAGCTGGTGGTAAATACATTGGGGGCGCAGAAGTTCCGCTTGGATCCAAGGGCGGTATCGGGCCAAGCAATGGATTTGTCGGCGTTGGTAATGGGACATTTCCAGAAGGATCGATTAGGGTAATTGGATTATCCAAAACATAAAGCCATGCATTGTATGTTGCTGGCGCATATGCATTCCCCTTCCAGGCATCCCTGCTCAAAAACCTGCCCTGCCGGGGTGCGTAAAACCTGGCCCGCAAATATACGAACCCACCCCACTGCATCTCCCCCGTGAAGCCGAACGCGCTCTCCCCGCTCCCGGCGCTGTCCATCAAATCGCCGTAGGGCTCGTAGCTCTTCGCCAGCCTCACTACCCCGTTCCCATCCACCAACTGGCGCACACTGCCCAGCGCGTCGCCCAGGAAGTACTCTGTGCTGCTTTCGCCCTGCTGCGCAATGCGCCCCAACCCATACAGGTAGGCGAAGTTATCGTCCGCCAGCACCTGCGTCAGGCCGGCGGCGCTGTCCAGCACGAAGGTTTTGGGTACGCCATTTGCCGTTTGTCTCACCAGATCACCCAGCCCATTGTACTCGAATTCCTTCAAATTCGTCTGCCAGCTCGTCGCCGACAGCCGGTTGGCATGGGTATAGGTATGAACGCTCGTGCCATCCGAGAGCAAATTGCCGCTATCGTCCCAGGTGTAGCCCACTCCATCCATGCGGATCAGATGATTGGCGGATGTTACGGCGTCAGACGAGCGAGACCAAAATCATATGTCTCACCCCGCCAGAAATTTGTAGGGTCGTCCTCTCTCGCATGCATTACCTGGTAACGCGTGGGAGTAGTGGAATAATAACCATTTGGAACCTCAACATTAACACCAAAGCTTAAGGATAAGCACATATCTGACCAAATTGCGACTAGCGCTTCACCATCAGAATCGGTGATGTTCTCAATAGCCTCCGTTAGATCAGTATCTAAGCCATCATAGAAGATTTTTATCCCTGAAATCGGGGGGTCCTCCTGATCCCGTACACCGTTGGCATTCCGATCAAACCATACAACGGCTTTGCCATTGTAGAGACACCGCGGAGTAGGGGTAAGTGATAGTGGACCAATGAGGGGGCCCAGTAGCGCCAAACCGCATAAGATGAAAAAACCTGCAGTCAATATTACTGTGACAACAAGTAATATTCTTATTATGTTCTTCTTCCTTAGGTTGAACAATGCCATTTTACAATTTCCTAAAAACCTAGAGTTGTTTGATCATTTCAGGGTAGATCGAAGTGAGCACGAAACCATGCATCGCGCGCCCATCTGGATGGCAATATCGATAGATCACCATATTGCCATTCGCTGCCATCAAAACCCAGGCAATATGGTTCTGTCTGCTGCGGCTGGTATTGATCTAACGGCAGGCTTACTTCCTCCCTCCCTCCAGGTCAGGCCGCCATCCTGGCTGTGGAACAGGATCTTGTCGCCTGGGCCTTCATACGAATACATCACCAGCGCCCAGCCATACTGTTCGCCCACAAAATCCATTAACATCACCTCGCTGCCTCTCACTGGATGCATTACCTCCTCCCAATGATTGCCACCATCCGTAGATCACAGCAGCAATGAACGCATGGGCCCACGCGATTCCCTCAGGCCACCGAACAAGAACACTGCATCCCGTTTCAAAGCAAAGATACCCCGCATCTTCAGGTAAACTTGATCCTCGACAAATGGCGAATGCAGTCCATCTAGATTTTCCAATGGAATATCCATGAAGCGAAACGCGGTTGCATCCAGTGCAGTAGTACACGCTGCAAGCGAGATGAAAAGAACACTCAAGCACCTCAGTAAAGCGCGCCTTATTTTATTCATCGTATTCTCCTCATTTCCCTGACCAAGCCCAACCTTCCATTATTCCAAGTTTATTTTACCCTCAGCATAGCCATTTTCTTCATCCTTTCAAACCGCGGCGCGCCAGCCCAGGCACTCAAGCACAGCCCGCCCCGCCGCCTCTCACCCCCCAATTACCTGGTTGCCTTATTACCCAGTTGCCTTCTTGCCCAATCATCGCATCCCCCAACGGGTTAACCTTCGGGGGATTTCCCATTTAGCCCCTTGCTTTTTTCGAACATCTGTGCTAAAAACAGGTATGCACCCACATTCCACCTTCCTCCTTCTCATTCCTGACCTGCAACTTTCACTTCTTTCCCTGCGCCTTCTGATTTCTACCTTGCAGTTCGCACCTTGCAATTTCTACCTCCTAACTTGCACCCTGCATCCAGCGCCTTCGTTCCTCCAAAAAACTGCGATTAATATTTTTATTCAAAAATGCCGTCAACCTCACTGAGTAACACCCTAACACAGCACGTTAAAAACCGCATACACCACCTCCCCTCCCAGCACACCGCTGCCCCACAACATGCCAGGCCGCCTTCAAAAGCTCTCAGGAAACAGGCTTCGAGCGCACATTTCGCAAACAAACCCGGTCTTCCCCCTGCCCGCCATCATCGAACACTAAGCCCTCCAGCGCCGCCCTATTCGTTTATTCGTTTTCCCATTCGTGGGCATGGATGGCTGCTCGCCGCCAATCATACCGCACCCCGCTCAGATCCTCTGAAACCGCCCACAGCCTGCCCGCCAGCGCCGTATCATGCGAGCGCTGACTGGAGCGCACTTTGCGAGGATAGCCGCCCAGCTCCAGCCAGCCGTCCGGCCCGTAATAGTCCCCGCCCTGCACCTCTGGCGCGCTGGCCGCGTACAGCGCCGGCAGCGCCCCCATCTCCGGCTTCTGGGCGAGCAGCGGGTTCAGCGCACGCACCATAGGCCAGTGCGCTTGCAGGTTGGTCGCCGTCCAGCCGGGATGCGCCGCAGCAGCGATGGCTGCCGCCCCTGCTTCCTCGAAGCGCCTTTGCAGCTCGTAGGTAAACAGCAAGTTGGCGAGCTTGCTCTGCGCATACGCCCTCTGCCGGTCGTAATGCTTCTCCCCGTTGAGATGATCGAAGTCGATGTCACCGAAATAATGACCCCAACTGCTGACCGTGACCACGCGCGCCCCCGGCGTGCCCAGGATCGTCCCAAGCAAGAGCCCGGTCAGGGCAAAGTGCCCCAGGTGATTGCTGCCGAACTGCAATTCGAACCCATCGACTGTCTTGCCAAATGGGACCGCCATGATGCCGGCATTGTTGATGAGTATGTCCAGCCGTCCATAGCGGCGGGTGAATGCCTCCGCAAAACCGCGCACCGCAGCCAGGTCGGCCAGGTCAAGCTGCATCCATTCAGCCTGCGCTCCCGGGCGCGCCTGGCCGATCTGCCGGGCGGCCGCCTCCCCCTTCTCCTGGTTGCGGCAGGCCAGGACCACCGTGGCCCGCTTGCCGGCCAGCGCCTGCGCCATGGCGTAACCAATGCCGCTGTTGGCCCCGCTCACGATGGCAACTTTGCCATCCAGGTCAGGCACATCCTCAGCCGTCCATTTCACTGCCATACTGACCTCCTCGTCAGCCAGGTACACATACCCGGCAATACACCCAGGTCTCGTTCGAAATCATTGTAGCACGGAACCCTCTCTAACTTTCATTGGCTGACAGATTTTATCTTTCACCACCAAGAACGCCAAGAGCACAAAGATTTTTTGAAAAACTCCGTGAACTCCGTGGCTTCTCCGTGATCTCCGTGTTAGATGTGCAGATCAAGCGCTCTGCATAAGATTGATCAGCCAATCAGCTCTCTAACTTCTGCGTCCTACTTCACATCCCTGCCAGCTTGTGCTACACTCTCCACCATGATCCTACCCAACCGCACCCCCCACGGAGCAATCCCATGACCCTGAGTCCCCTTCCCGATGTGGCCGGCCCCGGGCTGTTGATCGGCATCTATGCCCTGGGCATTGGCATTCTGTGCGTGCTGTTCCTGCTGATCGTGGTGATCGAGAGCGCCGTCCTGCAGTTCATGCGCTGGGGCAGCTTCCGGCGCTCGCTGCGCGGCTCTTTCCTGATGAACCTGGCCTCCACCCTGGTAGGCTTCTTCTTCCTGGCCTTGCTGCCGCAGTGGAAACTGCTGGGCATCCTGGTGGCCTGGGCGCTCTCGGTGCTGATCGAGGGCCTGGTGCTGCTGCGCTTGCAGCGCGATGCCGGGCGGCGCAACTGGACCGTAGCGCTGGTTGCCAACCTGGTCAGCTACGCCATCCTGATCGTCCCCGCCTATTTATTCGCCCCAACCGACTGAGCGCCGCGCCTACAGCTCGTTCCAAAATCTGGCCTGTAATACCGCCGCGTTGCATTGATTGCCTATGCGCATATTCCATTCCCGTTACCTCCCTTATTGGCTCGGCCTGGCGCACGGCTTTTCGGATGGCGCCGTGGGCTTCTTGCTGGTCCGCCTGGCTGGCGACCTGCCCATCCAACAGGCCGGGCTGCTGGCGCTGCTCTACAACCTGCTGGCCTTCGGGGTGCAGCCGGCCATCGGCTGGCTGCTCGATCGCACCCGCAGCCTGCGCCCGGGCCTGGTTCTGGGCCTGGGGCTGAGCGCGGCGGCCTTGCCCCTGGCTGCCGTCCAGCCCACATTGGCGGTGTGCTGCGCCGGGCTGGGCTCCGCCGGCCTGCACGCTGCCGGCGGCGGCCTGGCGCTGCTCTCCACGCCGGGCAAAGCCAGCGGACCGGGGCTTTTCGCGGCGCCGGGCGTGCTCGGCCTGGCCCTGGGCGCCGGTCTGGCTTCGGGCCAGACCCCCATCTGGCCGGCCTTGGCCGCGCTGCTGGCCTGGCTGCTGCTGGGGTTAGCCTGGATGGCGCTCGGGCAGGCCCGGCGGCCCTCTGAGACAGGCACAGACCACCAGCCGGTCCTTCCCGGGATCTCCGGTTATGAATGGGCCTTGATCCTGCTGGTGGGCGCCTACAGCCTGCGCTCGGCCGTCTGGACCACTTTCCAACTCTTCCTGGAAGGCGTCAGCCCGGCCATCCCACTGGTATCCGCCGCGGCTGCAGTTGGCAAGCTGCTCGGCGGGCTGCTGGCCGACCGCATTGGCTGGCGGCGCTGGGGTGTTACCACCCTGGCGCTGGCCGCGCTGCTCCTGTCAGCCGGGGCAGTCGACCTGGAATGGGGCCCGTCCACCTGGCTCCTGCTGGCTGGCGTGACTCTGCTGCAATCTAGCCTGCCGGTCATGCTGGCCTGGCTGGGCCAGGCGCTGCCGCGCCATCCCGCCACCGCCGCCAGCCTGGGTTTGGGCCTGGCGACCCTGCTGGGCGGGCTGCCCTTGCTGGCGGGCTTCGTCCCGGGTTTCTCCCAGCCGTTGCTGGCCCTGCTGGCGACTTTGCTGGCGGCCCTGGCCTTGTGGATCGCCGCCAAAGCGCCGCCTTTCCAACCCCGAGCGCAGGCAATGTTATAATCTCCGGGCGGTTGCATCCCATGATCCTGGTTACCGGCGGCACTGGTTTTATCGGCAAGGCCCTCATCCGGCACCTGGTGGCAGACGGCCAGCGGGTGCGCACTTTGATTCGCCCCTCGCCGCGCTCGCCCGACCTGCCGCGCGGCGTGCCCGTGGACGTGGCCGTTAGCAGCCTGACCGACGAGCGCGGCCTGCGCGCCGCCCTGGTCGGCGTGGATACGATCTTCCACCTGGCCTCGGCCGAGGGCCAGGGCCCGCGCGCCAGCCTGTTGCAGACCGACATCCAGGGCACGCGCGCCGTGGTGGAGGCCGCCCAGGACGCCGGGGCGCGGCGCATCTTCTACGTCAGCCACCTGGGGGCCGACCGCGCTTCGGCCTACCCGGTGCTCAAGGCCAAGGCCATCGCCGAGGAGTTCATCCGCCGCAGCGACCTGGAGTACACCATCCTGCGTTCGGCCATCGTTTTCGGCCCCGGCGACCGGCTGACCACCGGTATGGCCCGCATCATGAGCGCCCTGCCCTTCATCTTCCTGATCCCCGGCGATGGCAGCGTGCAACTGCAGCCCCTGTGGGTGGAAGACCTGGTCACCTGCCTGGCCTGGTCGCTGAACGACACGGAAACGATCAACCGCAGCCTGGAAATCGGCGGGCCCGAGTACCTCAGCCTGCAGCAGATCACCGGGCTGGTTATGCGCGCCGCCCGCCTGCGCCGCCGGGTAATAAACATCGGCCCGCCCTACCTGCGCGGCCTGACCGTGGTGCTCGAGTCGCTCCTGCGCCGGCTGCCGGTCTCGGTTTACTGGCTGGACTACCTGGCGGTCAACCGCACCACCGCCCTGGACACCCTGCCACGGGTTTTCAACCTGATGCCTTCGCGCCTTTCTCAGCGCCTGGATTACCTGCGCGGCGTGCGCTGGGGCCGGGCGCTGGCGCGCACCCTGCTCAACCGCCCCGAACGTCCCAAGGCAGAGCAGCCGCCTCCGGAGGCGCGATGACCAACTGGCTGTACGGCGAGCGCTACCAGCTTCACATCCTGGAAACGCCGCAGGCCATGCAGGCTGTGGAGGACTTGCAGCGCGCCGTGTGGTCGGGCAGCGAGACCGAGATCGTACCGGCGCACCTGCTGTTAGCCATCGCGCACCACGGCGGCCTGGTGATCGGCGCCTACTGCCTGCCGCAAAACGCCGCCGTAACGGAGCAGGCCGGGCTTCCGCCCTGCGAAGCAGGGTCACCCTGCGCCGAGCTGGCCGGTTTCGTGCTCGGTTTCCCTGGCCTGTACGATACCCCGGACGGGCCGCGCCTCAAGCAGCACTCGCACATGCTGGGCGTGCATCCTGCCCACCGCAACCAGGGCCTGGGTTTCGTGCTCAAGCGCGCCCAGTGGCAGATGGTGCGCCGCCAGGGCATCGACCGCATCACCTGGACCTACGACCCCTTGCTCAGCCGCAACGCTCACCTGAACATCGCCCGCCTGGGGGCGGTGTGCAATACCTACCTGCGGGATGTTTACGGGGAGCTGCGCGACGACCTCAACGCCGGCCTGTCCACCGACCGTTTCCAGGTGGATTGGTGGGTAAATTCGAAGCGCGTGGTGCGGCGCCTGAGCAAAACCCCTCGTGGCAGTCTGGACCTGGCGCACTTCCTGGCTGCCGAGACCCCTATGATCAACCCGACCCACATCGCCGAGGATGGCCTGGCGCGCCCGAGCGCCGGCGAAATCGAAATCCCGCCAGACGCAGCTTTACTGCTGGTCGAAATCCCGGCTGATTTCCAGGCCTTGCGCGCCGCCGACCCCTCCCTGGCCTCGGAATGGCGACTGCACACCCGCCACCTGTTCGAGCGCCTGTTTGAGCGCGGCTACCTGGTGACCGATTTCGTGCACCTGCCCGGCACCTACCCGCGCAGTTTCTACGTGCTGAGCGATGGGGAAAGCCTGCTCGGCGGATTGATCGGCGTTACTCACCCCTAGGCAGTTCAGAGCGGCGCTGCCTCCCAGCGCCACGCTGTCCGTTAGCGCCGCGGCGCGTCGATCTTATCGTAAGTGGCTCCGAAGACGTAAGGGTTGCCGTCCAGGAAACCGTGGGGGAATCCCAGATCGATGGCGCTGGCTTCATCCACGCGCTGCAACTGCGCTTCGTCGAGCTGCCATTCCAGGGCCGCCAGGTTATCTTGCAACTGCTCGAGCTTGCGCGCCCCCAGGATCGGGATGATGTGCGCCTGGTGCTGCTGCTGGCGCACCCAGTTGATCGCCACCTGCGACATGGGCCGGCCCACTTCTTCGGCCACCTGTTTTACCGTCGTCACCACCTGCAGGGCTTTTTCGCTCAGGTCGAGCTTCTGCGGGTTGACACGGCTGGGGCCCTCCACCTGCTGGAGGAACTTGCCGGTCAGGATGCCGCTTTCCAGCAGGCCAAAGGGCAGGACAGTCATCTCCCAATGTTTGGCCATCGGTAACATGGCGCGCTCGATCGCCCGGTCGAGCAAAGAATAAGGGACTTGCAAAGCGACGAAGCGCGACCAGCCCATCAACTCGGCGCGCGTGTTGGCCTCGGCTGCGATCCAATCCGGGCTGTCGGAGATGCCAACGTACAGCACCTTGCCCTGCCGCACCAGGTCATCCAGACCGCGCAGCACCTCTTCGACCGGAGTCAGGTAATCCCAGGCGTGCAGATAATACAGATCGATGTATTCGGTTTGCAAGCGCCGTAAGCTGCGCTCGACCGACTTCATCATGTTCTTGCGGCTGTTGCCGCCGCCGTTGGGATCAGAGTCGTCCGGGCGAGTGAGGGTGTACTTGGTCGCCAGGACGAAGCGCTCGCGTTGTTTTTTGAGGAACTCGCCCAGGAATTCCTCGCTGGTGCCATCCGTGTAATTGACCGAAGTGTCGATGAAATTACCGCCAGCCTCAACAAAGCCCTCGAAAATCTTCTGGCTTTCGGCGCGGGAAGCGCCCCAACCCCAGGTTTCACCGAAAGTCATCGTGCCCAGGCATACCTCTGAAACGCGCAGCCCGCTGCGACCCAGCAGTTTATAACGCATTATGCTCTCCTAAATATTGGACTGATATTATCCTATTTTATCACATTTCATTCTCTCCGCCGGGCCACCGCCAGCATGTGCGGGCTCAGCACCGGCTCCATCTCTACCCGTTTGGCGATCTCCAACAAGATTCCCAGCCGCTCCTCATCTTGCATGCTTTGCTCGAATTCGGGCACCAGCCAGCCCGGGCCCTGGATGCCGTAAACCCCCTCGCACTGCATCCCGGCATCTTCCAGTTCGGCCCTCAATTCCAGCGGATGGTGGAAAAAGGCAGTGGTCAGCACTTTCCAATCAGGCGGCTGGCGGTGCTGGCCGGTGGACAGCTCCTGGAAGATCATCTCCAGGTAAGCCGAGTCCCACACCAAACCATTGCGCAGCCCATAAATCGTTGATGCGTAGCGGCTGAGAGCATAAGCCAGCAGCACCCCGCCCGGGCGCAGCACGCGCCGGGCCTCGGCGATAGCTGCCAGGCGCTCCTGGCGCTCGGTCAGGTGGTACAGCGGGCCGAACAACAGCACGGCGTCGGCGCTGCAGTCCGGGTAGGGCAACCGGCGCGCATCGCCCACCTGCATGCTGGCCAGTTGCGGCGCGCCCGGCGCCGCGGCGGCCTGGCGCGCCAGTTCAATGTGCCGGGGAACGATATCCAGCAGGTGAACGGCGTAACCCAGCCCGGCCAACCAGAAAGCATGCACGCCCGTGCCCCCGCCTACGTCACAGATCACCGCCGATGGAGGCGGGATAAAACGCTCGATCAGCGCGCGCACCCTGGGCAGCTCGAGCAGGCCCAACCCTTGTTTCAGGCGGGCGCCCTCATCGATAGCCTGTGCGTAAAAATCCAGGATCTCTTGTGGAAATGGCAACATGCCAGAATCATACTCCAGAACCACTATTCGTGTAAGTACAATCGATTTCGGCGTATAATGGGCGCACATCGGAGAACATCTATGAAAATCGAACACGTTCATCTACACCTGCTGCGCATGACCCTGCGCACGCCCTTCGAGACTTCCTTCGGGCGCATCGCTACGCGCGACTGCATCCTGATCGAAGCCCAGGCCGGCGGGCTGACCGGCTACGGCGAGTGCGTCGCCGACCGCGACCCCGGCTATTCTTACGAGACCGCCGAGACTGCCTGGCATATTTTGCGGGACTTCATGCTGCCTGCCCTCCTGGACCAGGAACTCTCCGGCCCAGAGGATCTGCAAGCCCGCCTGGACTTCGTGCGCGGCCACCCCATGGCCAAAGCCGGCCTGGAAATGGTTCTGTGGGACCTGATCGGCAAGCAGCAGGGCAAATCCCTGCGCCAACTGCTGGGCGGCGAGCGCTCGCGCGTCGAAGTGGGCGTTTCGGTCGGCTTGCAGGAGTCGCCCGCTGCCCTGGTGGAAACCGTGGAAGGCTACCTGGCCCAGGGCTACCGGCGCATCAAGATCAAGATTAAACCAACGCGTGACGTAGGCGATACCCAGGCTGTACGCCAGGCCTTCCCGGACCTGCGCTTGCAGGTAGACGCCAACTCCGCCTACCGCCTGGAGACTGCCCCGGCGCTCAAACCGCTCGATGCGCTCAACCTGCTGCTGATCGAACAGCCCCTGGCCGAGGATGATCTATGGGACCACAGCCAGTTGCAGCGCCAGTTCAACACACCGCTGTGCCTGGACGAAAGCATCCTCTCCGCCCGCCACGCCCGCCAGGCGCTGGAGATGGGCGCCTGCCGCATTATTAACATCAAGGTTGGGCGCGTGGGCGGGCTGAGCCAGGCACGCGCCATCCACGACCTGTGCCACGCCCAAAACGTGCCGGTGTGGTGCGGCGGCATGCTCGAGACCGGCGTGGGCCGCGCCGCCAACCTGGCCGTGGCCTCGCTGCCCGGCTTCACCCTACCCGGTGACATCTCGGCCTCGGAGCGCTACTACGCCGAAGACATCACCCACCAACGTTTCAGCCTCAACCCCGACAGTACCATCGATGTGCCCGACCAACCCGGTCTGGGTGTAACCATCGACGACCAGGCCATGCAAGGCGCGGCCCTGGCGCACCTGAGCCTGCCCTGAAAGGATGAACCATGCGCATCTATGATATCTCTGTGACTATCCGCCCTGAACTGCCCGTCTGGCCCGGCGACCCATCGATCCGCCTGGAGCGTATTTCCAAAATGGAAGAAGGGGCATCGGCCAATGTTACTCACCTCAACATGGGCGCCCACGTAGGCACGCATGTAGACGCCCCCTACCATTTCCTGGGAGGCGAGGCCCCCACTGTCGAAAGCCTGCCGCTCAACCTGCTCACCGGGCGCGCCTACGTACTGCACCTGCCCGATCACGTTGAACGCATCACCGCCGAAGTCTTGCAGCGCGCCGAAATTCCTCCCCGCACCCGCCGCCTGCTGTTCAAGACGCGCAACTCCGCCCTATGGGCGCGCCAACCGCAGCAGTTCGATCCGGACTTCGTCGCCATCACCCCGGATGGAGCCCAATACTTGGTGGGGCGCGGCATCAAGCTGATAGGCGTGGATTACCTGTCGGTAGCGCCTTTCCAAGAAGGTGCGCCCACCCACCAGATCCTGCTGCGCGCTGGCATGATTCTGCTGGAAGGGTTGGACCTCTCACAAGTATCGCAGGGCCGCTATACCCTGTACTGCCTGCCGCTCAAAATCGCCGGTTCGGACGGCGCTCCGGCCCGGGCGATCCTGATCGGCGTCTGATGCGGCGCGGGGGCTCCGCCGCGCCCCAGGAGGTGCTCTTGATGTTGCGAAAGACCGCCTTGGTTCTCCTGCTCGCCTTGTTTTTGCTGGGGACAGGCTGCCAATCTCAGCCCGCTCCCGAAGGAGGCAGTTCCATGACCCTTCAGATCACCAGTTCCGCCTTTTCCGAAGGCGGCAATATTCCGCAGAAATACACCTGCGACGGCGAAGACGCTTCGCCGCCCCTGGCCTGGAGCGGCGTTCCCGCCGGGACCCAGAGCCTGGCCCTGATCGCCGATGACCCCGACGCGCCCGTCGGTACCTGGGTGCACTGGGTGCTTTACAACATCCCGCCTGACCTGCCTGGGCTGCCCGAGGGCATCGCCAAGACCGCCAGCGTGGAAGGCACCGGGCAGCAAGGCAACAACGGCTTCCGCAAAGCCGGCTACGGCGGGCCCTGCCCGCCCAAGGGCAAGCCCCACCGCTATTTCTTCAAGCTGTACGCCCTGGATACAGTCCTGGGCCTCGAAGCCGGCGCGAGCAAGGCCGATCTGGAGAAGGCCATGCAGGGCCACATCCTGGCCCAAGGGCAGTTGATGGGCCTGTACGGGCGCTAACCCACGTCCACCCCAGGCACCGGCAGAGCATAGCCCCCGTCCACCACGATCACCTGGCCGCGGATCATACTGGCGACTGGCGAACACAAAAACGCCACTACCCCGGCTACATCCTCGGGCGTGACCAGCCGCCCCGCCGGAGTCAGGGAGATCGCCCGCGGGATGATCTCCGCATCCTGGCGCATCACGGCGAAGTTCTTCAAGGCTTCGGTCAGCACCATGCCCGGTGAAACGGCATTGACCACGATATTTTTAGGCGCCAGTTCCACTGCCAGGTAGCGCGTTACCGCTTCCAGGGCCGCCTTGCTGGCACCCACCACCACATAGTCCGGCAGCACACGCGTCGAGCCCTGGCTGGATAGACTGACGATCGCCCCACCCTGGCGGGCCTCCATCAGCGGCGCGGCACGCTGGGCAGCGAAGAGCAGCGAACGGGCGTTGATGTTCATCGTCCAGTCCCAACCCTTGGGGCGTTGCTGCATCGCCGGGCGGTTATAGCCCGAGGCCGCGTTGCAGACCAGGAAGTCCAGCCCACCGGCCTGCCGTTCGACTTCATCGAACAGGCGGTCCAAATCTTCCAGATCCCCAACATCGGCCCTCACCAGCCAGGCGCGCCGCCCCAGGGCACGGATCTCATCCACCGTAGCCTGGGCCGGGGCGCGGTTGCGGAAGAAATTCACCACCACATCGGCCCCTAAACGGGCAAAATGCAGCCCAATCGCCCGCCCGATGCCGCGTCCTGAGCCGGTCACCAGCGCAATCTTGCCAGCGAAAATCAAGCCATCTGTTTCAGCCATATCCTTGTCCCCATTATAAACGAAAAGAGCCTGGCAGGCCGGCAACGCCAGGGGGGTGCCGGTCTGCCAGGCTCGCTCGTGCTGGCCCGATGATCAATTAACCCGCAAGAAACTGGGGCAAGTGCAGCTATTCTACGTAAATCTCAACGTGCTCGCCGTCTTCTTCATCCAGCACGTCAATCAGTTTGCCCTCAACGCCCATGCGCAGCAAATTGCTGACTTCTTGCAAATCGATATCTGCTTCTGGAGCGTAGCGCGCCCCGATCTTGAGACCCCAATCCACCAGGCCAATCGGCATCGTCACGCTGGTCTTGGCTTTGCCGGTAGCCAGATCCGTCACGCGCACCTTGAACCAGCGCGGGGCGTGACCTGCGGTCACCTCCCTGACCGGGATATTCTCTTTCACCTCGTCGGCAATGGGGACCTCCGCTTCGCGCTTCGGAGCAGGGCGCTCCTTGCTCAGCGCTTCTAATAGTGAAATCCCTTCGCTGGCAGTGACTTTTCCTTCTTCGACCATGCGCAGAATGCGCAGGCGCTCATCTTCTTTCTGTACAAAACTGGCATCCATCGCTGTGTCTCCTTTCTAGACAAGAACTGAATATATTTTATTATAAATTCAAAAATTGTCAAGGGTTAAATTTAATATTATTGAAACTAATTTTAACTTTATTAGATTCACTCTTGAATTTCTTCACTTGCAACTTAAATAAAAGCGTGAACCATGTGTTCCATGGTTCACGCCTAAACTTACAAACCAGACGTTCGGCTAAAGCGCCAGCGGCATAGGAGTGCCGGTGGTTTTCGGTATCGGAGGCGGGAAGATCGACTCGAACTCTTCACGTGTAATCGTCTCGACTTCCAGCAGGCGCTGGGCCACAGCATCCAGCTTTTCGCGATACTCGAGCAGGATCTGGCAGGCTCTCTCGTGCGCTTCGCTGACGATGCGCCGCACTTCAGCATCGATCTGCTCGGCAACTGCCTCCGAATAGTCGCGCTGCTCCGAAATCTCCCTACCCAGGAAGATCAATTCCTCTTTTTGACCGTAGACCATCGGCCCAAGCTGATCGCTCATCCCAAGGCGCGTGACCATGGTGCGCGCCATGCGCGTCACCCGCTCCAGGTCGTTCGATGCGCCAGAGGTAATATCGTCGAAGATTAACTCCTCCGCAGCACGCCCCCCCAGCAAACCGACCATGTCAGCAATCAGTTTCTTGCGCGGCATCAAAGTGCGGTCCTCCTCCGGCAGAGCCAGGGTGTAGCCGCCTGTCATGCCGCGTGCGATAATCGAAACCTTATGCACCGGGTCCGCCTGGGGCAAAGCATTGATCACCACCGCATGTCCGGCTTCATGATAAGCCACGATGCGTTTCTCTTCTTCGCTGATCAGGCGACTCTTGCGCTCCGGGCCGGCGATGACGCGCTCGATGGCCTCTTCCAGTTCCGGCTGCCCGATGATCTTCTTATTGCGCCGCGCCGCCAGGATGGCGCCTTCGTTAACCATATTCTCCAGATCAGCGCCGACAAAGCCCGGCGTCGAGCGCGCCAGCACGCCCAGATCCACGTCCGGCGAGAGCGGCTTGCCGCGCGTGTGCACTTTCAAAATTGCCTCGCGGCCGCGCATATCCGGGCGGTCCAACACCACCCGGCGGTCGAAGCGCCCAGGGCGCATCAAGGCCGGGTCGAGGATATCCGGGCGGTTGGTGGCCGCCATAATGATCACGTTCGTGTCGGTGTCGAAGCCGTCCATCTCCACCAGCATCTGGTTCAGGGTCTGCTCGCGCTCGTCGTGGCTGCCGCCCAACCCGGCGCCGCGCTGGCGACCCACGGCGTCAATCTCGTCCACGAAAACGATGCACGGCGAGTGCCGTTTCGCCTGATCGAACAGATCGCGCACGCGGCTGGCGCCCACACCTACGAACATTTCCACAAACTCGGAGCCGGAAATCGAGAAGAACGGCACGCCCGCCTCGCCTGAAACGGCCTTGGCCAGCAGCGTCTTACCTGTGCCGGGAGGGCCAACCAACAGCACGCCTTTAGGAATGCGCGCCCCCAGGGAGATGAACTTTTCCGGCTCGCGCAAGAACTCAACAACTTCCTTCAGCTCTTCCTTGGCCTCTTCAACGCCGGCTACATCCTGGAAAGTCACCGAAGGCTGGTCGCCGGTGAACATGCGCGCTCGCGATTTACCGAATGACATGGCAGCATTATTGCTGCCCTGCGCCTGACGGAAGACGAACCAGAAAACGCCAGCCAGGATTACGAAAGGCAGGATGTAGGTTAACGCAGTGCCGATGCCTAACCAGGCGCTGGGCGGTTTGACCTCTAACTTCACCCGCTCGGGATGCAGTTGTTCCGTAGCCACGCCCAGGGCTTTGAGCTGTTCAACCAGAGTAGCGCCGCTTTCCTTCTGCGATACTCGCTCCTCACCTGTAGTATAGATCACCGTAAGCCGGTTGTCATCCTCGACAATGCGCTGTATCTTGCCGCTTTGCAGGTCCGCAGCGACCTCGTTGATCAACAAGGTTTCCTGCGAATAGGCGTCGCGTTGGAAGTTAAAAACCACCAATAAGATCAACGCCACAAACAGCAGCAAGTAAATAATCGAAGAACGGTTGCGGGATGGGTTCACAGTACCTCCAAATTTAGATATGATTCCGCAGATTTACAGAATTATACCAATCTATGAACCCACCCGGTAGTCATAAAATGGAGATATTGGAGATTTCTAACACCGTTCTAACGTTATTCGAGAGCAGGTTTAATCTATTGGTCCGGGTTATACCGTCCCCATATCCAGGCATCGATGCGCCGCAGCAAGCGTTTTGCAATCGATCGTATGCGGGCATACACGCGGTAACGGAACGGCAGCACATGCCGGACGCCCGGCAGCGGGCCGCTCCAGATGGCCACGGCCGCTCCCCAGGTCAATCCAGCTCCAAAACCGACGAAAACGACCGGATCCCCGGATTTCAAACGCCCATTCTGGATCGCTTCGAAAGTAGCGATCGGGATCGAAGCCGTCGATGTGTTGCCGAAGCGGTCCAGATTGACCACACAGCGTTCCATCGGCACCTTGAGCCGTCGTATGGCAGCCTCGATGATGCGCAGGTTGGCCTGGTGAGGGATGATCAGGTGAATATCTTCCAGTGTCATCTGCGCTTGAGCCACCGCTTCTTGAGTAGCTTGCGCCATCACGCGCGTGGCGAAGCGAAATACTTCATGGCCGTTCATCTGGACATAGTGCTGCCCATCCTTTACTGTTTCCAGGCTGGCTGGCAGGTGGCTGCCGCCGCCCGGCACGATCAGCAAATCGCCCCCCGAACCATCCGAGCGCATCACCGCCGAAATCAGGCCGCCGCGCTCCTCCCTGGCCTGCAGTACAAAGGCGCCGGCGCCATCGCCGAACAGGATGCAAGTATTACGATCCTTCCAATCCACCAGGCGCGAGAGCGTCTCCGAGCCAATCACCAGGGCATTGCTGATCGAGCCGCTGCGGATCGCTTGCGTGGCCATATTCAGAGCAAAAATGAACCCCGTACAGGCTGCCAGCAAATCGAAGGCGCCGGCTTTGTTCGCCCCCAACCGGTCCTGGACGATACAGGCTGTAGCCGGGAAGATATACTCCGGCGAGGAGGTTGAGACGATGATCAGGTCCAGGTCAGCCGGCTTCAGCCGGGCGACTTCAAGAGCACGTTGCGAGGCATCTACTGCCAGGGATGCCGTGGTTTCCTGGTCGTCGGCAATCCGCCGCTCACGAATTCCCGTGTGCGATTGGATCCACTCGTCATCCGTATCCACTAGCTGCGCCAGGTCGTGATTGGTCATCACGCGTTCGGGCGCGGCCATCCCCCAACCAGTGATATGAGCGTAGGGGCTCATATCTCGCTCTCCACCCCCTGTGCAGCGCCAGCCTGGGCCGGATCGTACCGGCTCAAAATAATCGTGGCGTTATGCCCACCGAAGCCGAAGGAGTTCGACATGACCCGCCGCGCCTGCGCTAACCGCGCCTGGTTGGGCACATAATCCAAATCACACTCGGGATCAGGTTTTTCGTAGTTGATCGTGGGCGGCAGCACGCCCGATTGCAACACCTTGACACAGATCAGCGCCTCCAACGCTCCTGAGGCTCCCAATAGATGTCCAGTCATCGATTTCGTCGAAGAGACCGGGATACGATAAGCCTGTTCGCCGAAAACGGTCTTGATCGCCGCCGTTTCGCTTTTGTCGTTCAGAGGCGTGCTGGTGCCGTGTGCGTTGATGTAATCGATATCCGTGATGTTCATTCCGGCGTCGTCGAGCGCCATGCGCATGCAATTGGCCGCTCCCAGGCCGTTTGCCGCCGGTGCGGAAATGTGATAGGCGTCGTTGGTAGCGCCATAGCCGCTCACTTCTGCCAGGATCGTCGCCCCGCGCGCCTGGGCATACTCCAACCCTTCCAGGATCAACACCGCCGAGCCCTCGCCCATCACGAAACCATCCCGCTCCAGGTCGAAAGGCCGCGAGGCGTGCAATGGATCATCGTTACGCCTGGAAAGCGCCGTCATCACGTTCATCCCCGCGATGGCGATGGGCACGATCGCCGCTTCGCTGCCCCCAGCCAGCATCACGTCCGCGTGGCCGCGGCGGATCACCTCGGCAGCCTCTCCCACTGCATTCGTGCCCGAGGCGCAGGCTGTAACAACGGCCATGTTGGGACCGCGCGCCCCCAGGTTAATGGCGACTATGCCCGCCGCCGTATCCGGCAGCATCATCGGCACCAGGAACGGGCTAACACGTGAAGGCCCGCGCTCATTAAATACCTGCAACTGCTCGAACAGAGTCCCGATCCCCCCGATTCCGGTTCCAATCACAACACCGACGCGGTCGCGGTTGCCATCGTGGATTTCCAACCTGGCAGCCTGCACTGCCTGCAAAGCTGAGGCCAGGGCGAATTGTGAAAACCGGTCCATGCGGCGCGCCTCACGATTGCCAAACAAAGCCGCGCCATCGAAACCTTTGACCTCGGCAGCGAAATGCACCCCGTGATCCTTCGTATCAAAATGCGTGATCGGCCCAAAACCTGGTTGGCCGGCCAGGATATTCTGCCACAGGCTGCCTTCATCATTGCCCACCGGGCTGATGCAGCCCAGGCCTGTGATTACAACACGTCTCCGCATAACAACCTCCAAAATCATCACGCCATATCCTGCTTCCCAGCAGGTTCAGGCGTTTCGTTTAGCCAGAATGCACAAGTAGTTATAGGTTAACCAAATCATATAACACCAATCTCCACCAAGAGGCGCGCAACCAGGGCCAATCAAAAATGCCCGAGGGAACGGGCACTTTCCAATAGGGAATGTTCGGGGATTTACAACCTCGCCGCCTGCAGAACCTGGTGCACTTGCTGCAAGTGCAACCGGTCGTGCCCGGCAATGATGTTGACCAGCTCGATCAGCCGGGTTGGGCCGAAAATGGCATGCCGAGCAGAGCGATTCCAATCTTCAGGCTTCATCGCCTCCAGCGCTTCAATCAGGCGCGCTCTTGCGATTTGGAACTGCGCCAAAGCCTGCCTGCCATCCTGAGCGATATACTGGCGCTCCTGCGCCCAGGGATCGGTATCCTGGCCGGGCAAGAACGGGTTACTTTCCTCGAGCACTTTTCTCAGGCGTGGCAAGTTGACCTCCTGCTCTACATCGCGCAGGTGGCACAAGATCTCAGTCAGACACCACTCATTCAACTCGGGCTGCTTACGCCATAATCCATCGGGAAAACCACGGCACAGGCTGTCCAACGTGGCCGGTGTGGAGCGCAGCGTTGCCAGCATAGCCACAGGATGTTCATAGGTGGGCAACAAGCTATCTTCAGCCAGGCTATCCAACCAGGGCAAAACTTGCTCCAGGCCACCCTGCATGGCAGGAGCCTGCATACCTTCCGGAAGCTGCGCCCCATCCTTCGGTACCCAGAAAGCCGGTACTCCCGCCTGGCGTGCCATAACAATGTCTCGTTCCAGATCATCCCCAACCATCAACACCGGCTCCGCTGGCCAACCCAGGCGAGCCAGCAACTCAGCCAGGTAAGCCGGGTCGGGTTTGGCGAAATGGAACGTTTCGTAAGAACTGACCAGTTCGAACGGATAACGCTCGGGAGACAGGCCAGCCCACTCCAGGCGCTGCCGGATGGCAGTCAGCGGGAAGAGCGGGTTGGTCGCAATCGCCAGGCGGTAACCGCGCCCCAGAGCCTGCTCCACCAGTTCCACAGCTTGAGGACGTGGGCGGGTCAGGTCGCGCAAACTCGGGAAAACCTCGGCATAGAATCGCTCGGCTACTGCTGCAAATTCAACCGGGTCGACCTTTACCAACGAAAAAAAGCTTTGGTCGAATATTTCTTTGAGGGTGCAATCCGCCCGCCGGTTTTGCACCATCTGGTGTGTGCCTGCCAACAGGGCATTGACAAACGTTTCCCCATCCAGGTAAGGGGCCACATGCTTCGAGAAAGCCCCCAGGTAGTTGGGCAAAAACGAATCAATGTCATTGACTAACAGCGTGTCATCCAGGTCCAGCAGCAAGGTAAAGTTCACGATTTTTCTCCTGTAAAAACTGGCGGCAAAGGATGACATTCACCACAACCGATGTAGGGATCGAAGCCCTGGCGCTGAGTCCTGGTACACACCGCGCTGACTCGCACCTGTCGCTTGATAAACGGGAAGGGACGCTCCAGGCGCGGCACCAGTACCATCGCCTCGCAGGCGTTCGCCATCAAGATCTGCGGGACCGGGCAGGTGCTGCATAAGTCAGCGCTCCACCGCAAGGGCGGCAGAGCATCTCCGAGCAAACGGCACTCTTCATGATCCCGGCCTCGGTAATAATCCCCGTAGAAATAACGGCACTCTTTTCCGGCAGGTGTTCGCATTCGTTTAGCAGTGAAGAACGATTATGCCGGTGCTTACACCCGGGTAATATAGCTACCTTCGCTGGTATTGACGCGGATCGTGTCGCCCACGTTCACAAAGTTGGGCACCTGCACCTGCAAGCCAGTTTCCGTGATCACTTTCTTGGTTACACCTGTGGCGGTATCCCCACGCACAGACGCCTCTGCCTCAGTGACCAGCATATCCACAGTGAGCGGTAGTTCAACATCGATCGGTTCGCCCTCATAAAAAGTGAGCTTGACTTCGAGACCTTCCTTGAGCATCGCAGCCGCGTCGCCCAGCAGGTCCGCCGGGATAGCCGGCTGCTCATAAGTCTCCAAATCCATAAAATGAAAGAACTGGCCATCGCCATAGAGATATTGTACGTTGTGAAAATCCAGGCGCACATCTTGAACGCGATCACCAGAAGTGAAGGTCATTTCCAGGTTAGTACCTTTGCGCAGGTTGACTGTTTTTACTCGAATGGTAGCATTGCCGCGACCAGGCTTGTGGTGGTGGTACTCCAGCACCTTAAATAAATTCCCATCGTATTCGAAAGTCACGCCCTTGCGCAGATCATTAACATCAATCATTCTTGCCTCGCTTTAGGTTTATAATTATATGCCAACCAAATTCATCTCGAAAATGGGAAACGCGAAACGCGAATCTGCATTTTACGCTGGGCATACGGATATCCAGAAGATTATAGCCTGTAGCCAGAGGCATGGCAAGGGCAAATCTTGGGCTCCTGTGGTAAACTTGCATTACACCTGGATCAGGGAGATAATCTCATGACAGAAGATGCTATCAGGCAAGTCGTTTACATTGAAGATGAACAGGAAATGATCGACCTGGTTCGCCTAATCTTATCGCGCAAGCACTTTGAAGTGCTGGGAGCCAGTGGCGGGCGTGAAGGTCTGGATCTGGTGCGGCGCATCTTGCCAGATGTCATTCTCCTGGATTTGATGATGCCAGACATGGACGGGTGGGAAGTCTACCAGCAGTTGAAAGCCGACGAAGCCACCCGCCCGATCCCGGTGATTGTTGTAACTGCCAAAGCTCAGAATATCGACAAAGTTCTGGGATTGCACATTGCCAAAGTGGATGACTATATTTCCAAGCCTTTCAGCCCTGTGGAGCTACAGGAAAGCCTGGAAAAAGTGTTGCTCAAGCGAGCTTCTGACCAGTAGATCAGCCTTTCAAGCTGACCTCGACATCAGACAGGCTGGCATGTTATGCGCTGGGTTACCATTCACAACCTCACTCATTCCGGAATTGCCCCGGTTCAGGCGCATTACTGCGATTCCTTTTTCTGCCAGCTACGCGGGTTAACCTTCCGCCGGGTTTTGCCTCCAGATCAGGGGCTGTTGCTGGTACAGGGGCGCGACAGCCGCCTGGATTCGGCTATCCACATGCTCGGTGTATATTTCGACCTGGCAGTGGTGTGGATCAACCAGGACGAGGAAGTAGTGGATGTGAAGCTGGCTCGCCGCTGGCGACCAGCCTACGTCCCCAAGCGCCCGGCGCGCTACGTGCTGGAACTGGCAGCTGAAAGGCTAAATGATTTTCACATTGGAGATCGTGTTAAGATTGAAACGCTACAAAACCCTTAGCTTCTCTCTTGCTGTGCTAATGTTACTGTGCCTGGCGCTGCTTACGCCTGCCAACCAGGGCCTGGCGCAAGGCGAAGAACCAGCCGGCCCCGTTTACATCGTCCAAGAAGGCGACTCTCTCTGGAGCATCGCCTTGCGCTTTCGCGTCTCGGTGGATGATCTGGTCGCAATCAACAACATGAGCAACCCCAACCAGTTGGTTCTAGGCGACCGCCTGGTGATCCCGGGTTTAACGGGCGTCCAGGGAGTGCTGGTGTCGACCACAGTTGCCTACGGCGATACCCTGCGCAGTCTGAGCCGCCGCTACGGAATCGCCGAAGAGATGCTCATCCGCCTTAACCACCTGACCAGCCCGGCAGAGCTTTACGTGGGAGCGCCTTTGGTGCTGGTCGAACAGGAAACCACCCCGAAGGCCGAAATGCGCTCCCTGCTCAGCTCAGAACAATCCTTGCTCGAACTGGCCGTCGCCCAGGGAGGCAACCCCTGGAGCTACGTGATCTCCAACAACTTGCAAGGCACCTGGGATGCCATCCCCGGCGATGTATTGCGCCAATCCATCGAAAGCGAAACTGGAACCGTCACCTACGGGCCAAGTTCCTTGCCCGGAGCGATCACAGCCATCGAATTGCAGCCCTCGCCCTATGTACAGGGCAAAGCTGCCGTCATTCGCGTCACCGCAAAACCAGGTATGACCCTGAGCGGCTCGCTCAACGAGCGCCAACTGGAGTTCTTTCCAGATGAAAACGGCGACTACATCAGCATGATGGGCGTGCACGCGATGACCAAACCAGGCCTATATCCACTCGTCTTGAGCGGGAATCTGCCGGAAACAGCCCCCGATAACAGCGCCGCGTTTTCCTTCTCGCAAGCGGTCTACATCCGCAGCGGCAACTATCCTTTTGACCCTGTCCTGATCGTCAGCCCTGAAACCATCGACCCGGCAGTCACAGCCCCGGAGGATGCCCAATGGACTGCCCTGGCAAGCACAGTCACTCCCGAAAAATTATGGCAAGGGGCCTTCCAAAACCCTATGCCCGAACCTTTCCAGGAATGTTGGCCGTCTCGCTTCGGGAACCGCCGGTCTTACAACGGCAGCGCTTACGTTTATTTCCACTCCGGGTTGGATTTTTGCGGCGGCGTTGGCATCGAAATTTACGCCCCCGCCAACGGGATCGTGGTATTCGCTGGCCCGCTGACTGTGCGCGGCAACGCCACCATGATCGATCATGGCTGGGGTGTTTACTCGGCTTACATGCACCAATCCGAGATCAAAGTGCAGGTTGGCGATCGCGTCGAGCCCGGCCAGGTCATCGGCCTGGTGGGCGGCACCGGGCGCGTCACTGGCCCTCACCTGCACTGGGAAATCTGGTCTGGAGGCGTACAGGTAGACCCCCTCGATTGGCTGCAGCAAACTTTTCCCTGATTATTCCAGGGGCGCTTCCTCCCCAGCTTCATCAGGTTCATCAAGTTCATCTTGCTCCTGCGTTTCAGCAGGGAACTGCATGCCTTCATATGCCCCGGCGTAGTAATCCGCCAGGATCTGCCGGGCGTGTTCTACTTGATCGGGCGGCACCAGGATCTGCACCCTACCCAACACACCAACCGTCATGGCGTAGACAGAGCCGGCTCCTTCCTGAGAGAGCACGGTAGGCACACCTTGCGCCTCGAGAAAGCCGCGCACCACTTCTGCCTGCAACGCCCCAGCCACTTCTTCAATCACTTCCCATTCATCGTGCATACATCTGCCTCCTACGGAATAACTGCATACGCAGCCGGGCGAAAAACTTGCCGAAATCCTATACCAGTATAAAACCACACCATCTATTTGGCAACCCACCAAAAACTCGAGAAGGCTCTCCCTGGTTATTCTCACTTCATAGAGTATAATATGTTCAGATAAAATGCGTACGAAAATATGCACACGCTCTCTGCCGGCTAAAGGCCAGGCAAGGCGGACACCTATTACAGCGAACTTGCTCCGAGTTGGAGTGGGCCGTTGTTTTGTCGCGCTGGAACCTGTTCCGGTTCCTGCTCTTCGCCCGAACACTTTCGTACGTATAATTTGAGGATAGTTTATGATCATGGTAACGAACACGATGGATGAGGGCTACTGGGAATCCTTCAAACTCGAAGAAGACGATATCGAATTTCTCTACAATCACCTGTTGGATTTGGAAACGCCACTGACACCTCTGGAAATCGTTGATGCTCTGGTAGACGAACGCATCCGGCGGCAGAAATTGGAGCTTGAGCGGCAGCGCACTTCGGGAGGAGAGCTATACCAGCCCAAAGGCTCCTACCGGGAGAAACAGAAACTGGTATTCCCGGCGCTGGGGTGGCAGCGTGGAGAAGTCGTTGGCGTCCGCCTGGGCTCTAACCCTGAACTTGGCGAATTTAAAGTCATCCAGGTTGTATTCGATGGCGGCGCCCAGCGCGAGTTTGCTGCCGATCTGCAGGAGCACGTGCTCAACGCGCCGCCCAAAATCGAAGATGATTTCTCCCACATGGATAAGCACAGCGTTTTGCAAAATTACGCTGAGGACCTGGTAGATGCTCTTGAACAGGGCCTGCACAGCAACCCTGGCTTTGTGCGCATCGCCGGGCGCTGGTTCCCACGCGCCTTGTTAGTGGATATCCACGTGGGCCATCTTAACCTGGCAGAAGCCATATTAGACGAGGCCGGCGGAGGGCCCTTGCCTACCTCGGCTTTGATGGAACAGATCGACCTGCCTTCCGATGTGAACCCCAAGCTGATCGAATTCTCATTCGATCTGGCCTTGCAAGAAGACGAACGCTTCGACGAAGTCGGCCCGGCTGGCGATGTGCTCTGGTATCTCAAGCGGCTCGAGCCGGCTGGCGTGCTCGAACCACCTTTGTTCCTGCGCTATGCTGGCGTAGATTATGACCGCTCCCTGATGACCAAAGAAATGCTGGCTCTGGAACAATTCCTCAACGATGAGCTTTCGCCGCTGAAGGCCGACCAGCGGTTGGGCGACAACCGCCAGGCCAGCGAAGGCGAAGTCCGCCTGATCTACCCACATTGGCGCGCCGGCACCTTGCCGCTCTCATCTCGCATCCGTCATCTATTCCCCACCGCTTATGAAGCGCCGCGCATCCGCTTCATCCTGGTGGATGGCGACACAGGCGATAATTTCCCAGCCTGGGTGGTACCAGAGAAGCGCTACGTTTACGGGTTGGAAGACTGGTACGAACAGAAAGGCGCTATCCCTGGCAGCCTGATCCGCGTCCGCCGGAGCGAGACGCCCGGCGAGGTCATCGTCCAAATGGAAGGCCGGCGTTCCAGCCGTGAATGGATCCGTACTGTGCTGGTCGGCTCGGACGGCGGGATCGTCTTCGCCATGCTCAAACAGATTATCACAGGCACCTTCGACGAGCGCATGGCAACCGCCATCCCAGATAAAGAAGCCATCGACCGGACCTGGGAACAGCACCACAAAGATCAGCCTCCTTTCGAACGAGTGGTGGTCAACACCGTGCGCGAGCTGGCCAAATTGAACCCGCAAAGCCATGTTCACGCCAGCGAGTTGTACGCCGCCATCAACATCGTTCGCCGCTGTCCACCAGGACCAATCCTGTCTCTGCTGGCTTCGCGCCCCTGGTTCATCCACGTTGGCGATCTGCACTATCGCCTGAGTGACATAGAAGACGATTAAGGAGGGTAAATTGGTTGAAGTAAAACGCTTGAGCCTGGTCAGGCCAACATTGAAAACCCGCTTCCACATCGACTTCGATTGGTGGCAGCAGAACGACCGCGACTGGCGAGTTTACCTCCACAACTTGCTGTGTCCGGAACATCAGGATGCCTTCGCTGAACTCAAAGTGTCAGAGGAAGTCGATTGGGTGGACCCGGAAACTGCCGAAGTACAACGTGTAGACGGGTTACAAAACATCCTGATCTCTCACTGCGCCAAGCAGCCGACTTTCATCACACAACAAACCACGTTGGTTGACGCGGTATTTCGACTTTTCCTGGCCAATGGGAACCTCCCACTTACGCCAGAAGAATTATCGGAACAGCTCGGGCGCGACCCCAATACTATCCTGAGAACCCTTTCAGGGGCGCGCATCTATAAAGGTCTGCGTCCTTGCGCCCAGTAATGCCCGGCCCCCGTAGCTCAACGGACAGAGCAGTGGCCTTCTAAGCCATTGGTTGTGGGTTCGAATCCCGCCGGGGGCGCCTGGCGGTTCACACCGCTGCCGTTTACAGGTGCTTTGCCCAGGAGGCAAAACCATGAATCATCATACAAAAGTTGAAGCATCCTCCGATTTTTCCGGATCGTCAGATTTCCAATTCCTGGAATCTTCGCCGTTGAATTGGCGGTTGAACTCGCGCTCTCACGCCTGGCGCCCACCCACAGATGTTTACGAAACGGAAGATGTTTTGCACGTGCGCGTCGAAATCGCTGGCATGCGTGAGGAGGATTTCGCCATAGAGTTAAACGGGCGTTTGCTTACCATTCGCGGGCTGCGCCAGGACACCTCCGAGCGCCTTACCAAGCTCGCTTACCACCAGATGGAAATCCGCTTCGGCGAGTTTAATGTCGAGTTTGAGCTGCCTTTCCCGGTTGACAGCGGGCAGGTGCAGGCGACTTACAGCGATGGCTTCCTGCGCATCACACTGCCCAAGGCTCGCCCGCACACCATCCCGATCGCCGAATAAAGCCACTGCAATGATCTTACGAGGGATATCCTAATTCATGCCTGCATCTCGTTGGAACACAAGCATCCTGGACATGCTCAACTGGCTCTACGAACAGCAGAGCGATCTGGAGGAATTCATCAGTTTGCCAATCACCCCGCGCGTCCTTTCCGATGAGTCCGACTCCGAGGAAGACGTGCAGACCCTGCAAGAAATCAGCCAGCCGATTGCACCCGTTCTGCCTGTCCTGCCGCTGCGCGGCCTGGTAGTCTACCCGCACACGGCCGTGCCACTGACCATCGGGCAGGCGCGTTCTGTTCGCCTGGTAGATGACGTTATGGCCAGCGATGACCGCACCATCGCCCTGGTTACTTCCCGCGACCCCGAGTTGGAACAGCCTCAACCTGAAGATCTCTATCAGGTCGGTTGTGTGGCCATGGTGCACCGCATGTTCCGCGCCCCAGATGGCACCATCCGCCTGGTCGTGCAGGGTCTGGCGCGCTGCCGCCTGGGCGCGTTCATTCAGGAAGATCCCTACCTCAAGGCTGAAGTTGAGTTGATTCCAGAGACCGTGGAAGAAGGCCTGGAGCTGGAGGCCATGGCTCGCAACGCTCGCGACCAGTTCGAACATATCGCCGACATGGTGCCCTCTGTGCCGCGCGAGCTGGTCACCTCGGTGGTCGCCCTGGAAGATCCATTGCAAACCATCTATACCATTGCCAATTTTCAGCGCATGGAATTAGAAGAAGCCCAGGCTTTGCTTGAATTGGATTCGGCCTCCGCCAAGCTGCACAAGCTGGTTGGCATCCTGGCCCGCGAAGCCGAAGTCCTCGAGATGGGGCAGAAGATCCAGCAAGAGGCCCGCTCAGAGATCGACAAAGTCCAGCGTGAGTATTTCTTGCGCGAGCAACTGAAAGCCATCCAGCGCGAGTTGGGTGAGGGTGACGAGCAGACCGCCGAGGTGGAGGAATTCCGCCAAAAGATCGACGCGGCCGGCTTGCCTGAGGAAGCTGGTAAACAGGCCCGCCGCGAGCTGGACCGCCTAAGCCGCCTGCCGACCGCCGCCGCCGAATATGGCGTCATCCGCACTTACCTGGATTGGCTGGCCTCGCTGCCCTGGTCGGTCACCACCGATGACAACCTCGACATTGCCCACGCCCGCCAGGTCTTGGATCAGGACCATTACGGCCTCGAGGATGTCAAGGAACGCATTCTGGAGTTCCTGGCGGTGCGCAAGCTGCGCAAAGAGCGCGCCGACGAGTTCATTCAAGCCGCCCTGGACGAGGCCCACCGTCTGCGCGAGGGCGTCATCCTGTGCTTCGTCGGCCCGCCCGGCGTCGGCAAGACCTCCCTGGGACGCTCGATCGCCCGCGCTCTGGGACGCAAATTCGTACGCATGTCTCTGGGCGGCATGCGCGACGAAGCCGAGATCCGCGGCCACCGCCGCACTTACATCGGCGCCATGCCCGGGCGCATCATCCAGGCCCTGCGGCGCATCGAGACGCGCAATCCGGTCTTCATGCTCGACGAGGTAGACAAGCTGGTCTTCGACTTCCACGGCGATCCGGCCTCCGCCCTGCTCGAAGTGCTCGACCCCGAGCAAAACGTGGAATTTCGCGACCATTACCTGGAGGTGCCCTTCGACCTGTCCCAGGTAATGTTCATTACTACCGCTAACCTGTTGGAGCCTATCCCCGAGCCGCTGCGCGACCGCATGGAGATCATCTTCCTTTCCGGTTACACTGAGAACGAGAAAATCGCCATCGCCAATGGCTACCTGATCCCGCGCCAGTTGCTCGAAAACGGCCTGCGCGCCGAGGAAATCGAATTCACCGAGGCTGGCCTGCAAACCATCATCCGCTCCTACACCCGTGAGGCGGGTGTACGCAACCTGGAGCGTGAGATCGGCGCTGTCTGCCGCAAGGTAGTCACGCAGATCGCCGAAACTGCCAACCAGGAAGGCTCGGCCAGCGTTTGCATCACGCCAGAAAAGGCTATAGAGTTGCTGGGGCGGGAACGCTTCTTCAGCGATGAGGAAATCGCCGAGCGCACCTCCATCCCCGGCGTGGCGACCGGCCTGGCCTGGACGCCAGTGGGCGGCGATGTATTGTTCATTGAGGCAACGCGCATGCCCGGCGGCAAAGGCTTTCAGATCACCGGGTCGATCGGCAACGTCATGCAAGAGTCAGCCCGCGCAGCCCTGTCTTACGTGCGCTCCAAAGCCACCAGCCTCGGCCTGGATGCCGACTTCTTCGAGAAATCGGATTTCCATCTACACATCCCGGCCGGCGCGCAGCCCAAAGATGGCCCTTCCGCCGGCGTTGCCATGGCAACCGCCCTGGTCTCGCTCATCTCCGGCCGCTCTGTACGACCGGATGTAGGCATGACCGGGGAAATCACCCTGCGCGGCCAGGTGATGCCAGTTGGCGGCATTAAAGAAAAAGTCCTGGCGGCTCACCGCTCCGGATTGAAGACTGTTATCCTACCTACCCGCAACCAGGCCGATCTTGAAGACCTCCCCGAAGAGGTGCGCCAGGAGCTCAGCTTCGTCTTTGCCGATTCCGTCGAAGATGTTGTGCAGGCAGCCCTGGAACCTGCTTCAGCAGCCCAGGAGGCCGAAAAGGAGCCAGAACTTGCGGGTACAACTCAAGGTAAAGATGAATTGTAAAGTACTGTTGATTGAAGATGATAAAACCATGCTGACCCTGCTGGGTACGCTGCTGCAGATGGAAGGCTTCGAGGTGCTGAAACTGGAGCGCGATGACAACCTGGACAGCATTATGGATGCCATGCAGCAGAAAAAACCAGATATAGTGTTGTTGGATGTGAATTTGCGCCAGTTGAACGGCTTTGACTTGCTCAAAAGCATGCGCCAGAATACAGAACTGCAACACACACGCGTGATCATGTCCTCGGGCATCGATTTCAGTGAACGCTGTAAGCGCGAAGGCGCTAACGACTTCATTCTGAAACCGTACATGCCTGAAGATCTGATCGAAAAGATTCGCTGCACAATCAGCGAGCAGAATCCTCTTCAGTGAGAAGAATAACGTGGGAAAGAAACGCAACCACGCACCAATGCAATGGTGCACAATCGATTTACACATACACACCCCGGCCTCCAGCGACTTCCAGCAGCCTGAGGTCTCGTTCCTGGACATCCTGCACCGGGCCGAAAACCGCGGCCTGGCACTGATCGCTTTTACCGATCACAACACCGTAGCCGGTTATCGCCGCATGCAAGAGGAGATCCAGCAGCTCGAGCTGCTCGAACGTCTCAAACGCATCATGCCCGAAGAGCAGGCGCGCCTGGCCGATTACCGTCGCTTGCTGGAAAAGATCCTGGTGCTGCCGGCCTTCGAATTCACCGCCACCTTTGGCTTTCATATCCTGGCGCTTTTCCCGCCGGAGAAACCGGTGCGGGAGATCGAGCACCTGCTGCTCGATTTGAACATCCACCCCGACCAACTGGACGATGGATCGGCAACGGTCGGCGCCACCAGCGATGTGCTCACGGCTTACCGGCTGATCGACGAGGCAGGCGGCTTGGTCATTGCCGCCCACGCCAACTCCAGCAACGGGGTAGCGATGCGCGGCTTCCCGCTCGGCGGGCAGACCAAGATCGCTTATACCCAGGACCCCCACCTGCACGCCCTGGAGGTGACAGACCTGGATCACAAAGGCAGCCGCGCCACCGCCGCCTTCTTCAACGGCACCAAACCGGAATACCCGCGGCGCATGCACTGCATCCAGAGTTCCGACTGCCACCGCCTGACCGCTGACCCGGTGCGCAAAAAGAACCTGGGCGTGGGCGATCGTGCCACGGACGTACTGGTCTCCGAAGTCAGCTTCGAGGCCCTGCACGAGCTGTTCCTAAGCAATGACTTCGCCCGCACGCGCCCGCACCGCCTCACCGCCGAGCCCGCTTTCGATTTCATCCACTCGGCTCGCGAAGAAGGCGCCAACATCATCCAGGATTTCCACGAGAGCCTGACCGTGCGCGGCGGCAAGCGTTACGCCATCATCGCCGATGTATGCGCCTTCGCCAACACCAACGGCGGCACGCTTTACGTTGGCCTATCTGCCGAACCGAAAAAACCCATCGTCGGCGTTCCCGATCCCGATCAGGCCATCGGCCAGTTGGGGAAAGAGCTGGGCAATCGCATCAGCCCACTGCTATCTTGCACCCTGGACGTGCACGAAACCGGCAGCAAGAAGATCGTGCGCATCCTGGTGCCGCGCGGCGACGATCCGCCTTACGCGGTGGATGATAACAAAATCTACGTGCGCTCCGAGGCCGAGACCGGCCTGGCGGTGCGCGATGAGATCGTAGACCTGGTGCTGCGCGGCCCGGGGCGACAGGCGCCACCCGCCGAGGCCACCAGCGAGCCGGCCCAGGCACCACAGGTTGCTGCGCAGCCGCCTGAAAGCGCCGCTGTCGATGAACAGGCCCCGCCGCGCACCGGCGTGGAAGTCGTCTCAGTCGAAGAACGCGACGATGTGCGCTATTACACCATGCGCGACCTGCGCAACGGCAGCATCGTCAAGAACGTCACCCGCTCCTCTGCCCGTCGCCTGTGGCATTACGCCATCACCAGCTTCGCCAAGCTGCCCGCCGATCCTGCCCAGGCCAAAGCCCAGTGGCAAGGCAAACTCGGCCTGCTGCAGCATTACAAACAGGGCAAGTTCGAGCGTTACGACCTGATCCAACGCACCAGCCAGGGCTACCGCTTCTATTTCGGAGTCACCGAGGATGGCATCCACGGCCCGTGGAAGGCCCTGGTTGGGCAGGAAGACGACTGAGAGGCGCAGGCGCGCCGCCAATTTTCGTCACAGGAGAGCGCTTCTTGACCGATACAGCCGCTTCGCCGGTATCCATCCGCGTCTTCGATTTCGACAGTGATTACCAGGCCGTTTACCAGCTATGGGGTAACGCCGGCCCAGGCATCCACCTGCGCCGCTCGGATGAGCCCGAGGAGATTCGCAAGAAACTGCTGCGCGACCCCGACCTGTTCCTGCTGGCAGAGAGCGAGGGCCGCCTGGTGGGCAGCGTCCTGGGCGGCTTCGATGGGCGGCGCGGCATAGTTTATCACCTGGCAGTGGCTCCGGACTGCCGCCAGCGCGGCGTTGGTTCGCTGCTGATGGAAGCTTTGGAAGAACGCCTGCGCGCCAGGGGCTGCATCCGCTCCTACCTGCTGGTCACCACCGATAACCAGGAGGCCATGCGCTTCTACGAAGGGCGCGGCTGGCAGCGCATGCAGCTTTACGCATATGGCAAAGATCTGGATTGAAGGACTGGATGACTTTACGAGTAGCGATTCTAACTGTCTCTGACCGCTCGGCGCGCAACGAGCGCCCGGATGCCTCCGGCCCGCTCCTGGCTGAGATGGTCGCCGCCCAGGGCTGGCGCATCCTGGCTCAATCCATCCTGCCCGACGACCTGCCCGCCCTGCGCCAGCAGCTCGCCGCCTGGGCCGATTCGGGCGAGTTCGACCTCATCCTGACCACCGGCGGCACGGGCTTCAGCCCGCGCGACGTGACCCCCGAGGCCACCCTGGCCGCAGCCGAACGCCTGGCGCCCGGGTTGGCCGAAGCCATGCGCGCTGCCAGCCTGCAAATCACCCCGCACGCCATGCTCTCACGCGCTGTTGCCGCCATCCGCCGGCGCACACTGATTATCAACCTTCCGGGCAGCCCCAAAGCCGCTCAAGAGAACTTGCTGGTGGTCCTGCCCGTCCTGCCCCACGCTGTGCAGCTTCTCAGCGAAGACCCCCAGGCAGAAGCTGGTCACCGCCCCATCGAGGCAGATTTGCCATGAGTACATCTATCCAACCCGAATTGGACCAAATGCCTGAACCAACCGGGCCCGAACCGCAGGAGGACATGCCCACTCCTCAGGGGAACTGGAAAGCGCTGTTGGGCGAACTGCTGCAAACCATCCTGCTCGCCGCCCTGCTCTACTTCGGTATCAACGCCATCACCACGCGCATCCATGTCCAGTCGATCAGCATGCAGCCCACCCTGTACGAGAAGGACCTCGTCCTGGTCAACAAGCTGGCTTACCGCTTCGGCGAGCCCCAGCGCGGCGACGTGATCGTCTTCCGTCCGCCCGTCGATCCTGATGGCGAGCCTTACATCAAGCGCCTGATCGGGTTACCCGGCGACCAGGTGCACATCGCTGATGGGCTAGTAGTGGTCAACGGCCAACCACTGCACGAGACCTACCTCAATGCCGCCCCCTCCTACCAGGGCGACTGGAACGTACCGCAAGGCTACATCTTCGTCCTGGGCGACAACCGCAACAACTCGTCTGATTCGCACCAGTGGGGCCTGGTGTCGGTCGAAAGCATCCTCGGGCGCGCTGAGTTCGTTTACTTCCCCATCGCCCACTGGAAATTCTTACACGCCAACACGGCCGCTGCCGCCGGGCCCTAGCACCCAGGCGCAACCAGGGCAGGTCTGCAAATCACCCGTAGGCGTGTCCGATCGCCCGGTGGCGCGATTCGGCCAGATTCCCCGCCATCCGAAAATACCTACTAACCAGTTCGCCCATCCTCTATGCTCATCACCAGCTTGCTTCCGCTTCTCTTCGGCCTGGGAGCAGCCCTCACCTGGGGCCTGGCCGATTTCGCCGGCGGCCTGGGCTCGCGCCAGGCCGGCGTCTATCGCCTGGTGTGGATGGGCGAATGGGTCGGCCTGGTGTGCCTGCTGCCCTGCCCCCTCCTCTTCAGGGAGCCTCTGCCGCCCGCCAATGATCTGCTCCTCGCCGTCGTGGCCAGCCTCAGCGGCATATTGGGCGTCCTGATGCTCTACCAGGCCCTGGCCAAAGGCCAGATGAGCATCACCGCGCCCGTCTCGGCCCTGCTCTCCGCCAGCGTTCCGGTGCTGGTCAGCGCCTGGACAGAAGGCTTCCCCGGTGGGCTGAAAATCGCCGCTTTCGGCCTGGCCCTGGCAGCCATCTGGCTGGTCTCCTCCGCCGAGAGCGAAGCCAAGCTGCCCGCCTTGCAATTCTCGAAGCTGGGCCTGCCCCTGCTCTCCGGCCTGGCCTTCGGCGTGTACTTCGTCTTGATGCACCACGCCAGCCAGCAGGCCACCTTCTGGCCATTGATCAGCGCCCGCCTGGTCTCCTCCCTGCTGCTGACCGCCTACCTGTGGGGCACGCGCCAGCTCGTCCCCCTGCCGCGCCCGGCCCAGAAACTGGCCGCCCTCAACGGCGCGCTCGACGCGACCGCCAACCTGCTCTACCTCCTGGCCGGCCAGTTCGGGCGGTTGGACATCGCCGCCGTGCTCAGCTCGCTCTACCCCGGCGTCACCGTACTGATGGCCGGCCTGCTGCTCAAAGAGCGCCTGGCGCGCCCGCAAATCGCCGGCGTGATCCTGGCCTTGGCCGCCATCCTCCTGATCGCTGCCTGAGCCCTATTGCACCATTATCTTTGCACCTCGACAACCTGGACCCAAATTTCCCCAGTCGAAGCAAAGTAATTAAGCTGCGAACTCGTCAGCATCATCTTCACCAGGCACAATCTGCTCGAACCCATTATGGCTCACCCAAATCTCCTGGCTCGGGTCTTCGTAGTAGATCTTCAGGTTGGCGATATCGCGCAAGAAGTTCACCTTTCCAATGACAATGCGCTTGATCTTCAGGCCAGTGCGCGTCTCCAGGTCGGCCAACAATTCTGCGTAGCGATCGGGGTGGGTCAATTCAATCTTTTCGTACACGATCCGCTTAGAAGCCTCGTAATGAAAACCCCATTCTTTTTCCAACATCAGCAGGATCGCCAGGATGGCCAGATTCGCAGCCACCACCTGCGGCCAATTCTCCCCAGCCAATCCTACCGAGTTCATCACCGGCAAGGCCGCGATGATGAACAGATAGGTTATCTCCCGGATGGGCAGCGGGTCAGTGATTACAGCTCCCGGGTCATTTTTTCGAGCCACAACAGCTTGGGCTTCAAAGCATTTTTCTTCACGTGGTTGTACAGCATGGCAACCCCAGTACAGTATTTACTGAAGCTGCTCAGGCGAATCCGCTGGGCGCGCATCTGCGCCAGGAAAGGTGAATCCTGGTTGCAGGCATCCATTTTCACCTCCGCAATCGCCAGGCCTTCTAACTGCACCATCTTGTGGGTTGCGTACAAGGTCAGGTTCACGTCCAGCGTCATGCGCTCGCAGTACTGTTGGCTTACCAGGGTGAGGCGCGTGAAAGCACTCCATAGTTTGGGTTCCAGCCCTCCGGCGTTGTAAGGGAAAACGCCGTGCAGCCAGTTCTCGGCTTCTAAAGTCATCTGGAGAACCTGGCGCTCAGTGCGTACGCGCTCTTTGATCGTGCGGCCTTTGTTCGTCCTGTGCTTGACTTCCAGGAAAGACAGCCCCGAGTCGATATATTCACGACTGCGCACCTTATAACGGTCGGCGTGTCCGTTCACGTGCAGATTGTAAAGCTTGAAATCCGGCGTGTCGAAATACAGTGTGTGGTAGTGATTCAAGCGCTTGCTGTTCACCACCAGCATGCGATAATGCCGCTGGACGGCCGCTAATGCAACGAGCAACTGCCCCACAGGCATAACCAGCTTGGTATCGGTGCGGTTGAGCAGCGCCACAGCATCCATCTCTTTCAAGCTGATCGGGTTGAAATTCTTTGCCAGGCTCGCCAGGTCAGGGGGTGCAGCCTCCCACCGCCAGATCGTTTGTGGCAGCAGGCGTGTTTGATCTCTGGTGATTGTGTTCGTGTTCATGAGGCTCTCCTGTAGCTCACATCCAACCCGTGAGTTAGGGCCGCCACCTGCCGCCGGAGTTCCCGATCGTCGTTACCACGCTCGAAACGGTAAAACTCGTATACAGAGAACCTGGTACGTAGGCCCCATCGCGATACCATCCATCTGTCGCCGTGCCTGTCGCATTGCCGCCCAGGTAGACCTCATAACTCTCCCCCATAACCAGTTCCGGCGAAGAGAAAGCCACAGACTGGTATTGCTTGGTGGGCGCAAACGTCAAGATATCCTCCCTGGCGCTGTTCTGGATGTGAACCAGGCTGCCGGCCGGTTGCGTTGAGTCGAAGTTGATCAGCAGCGAATTCTGGCTGGAACTCGCCCCCGGCGACTGCGCCATGCCGGAGCTGCCCACTGCCGCCAGAAACCCACCCGAGATATTGAACGTGCCATCGTAATCCAGCGGGCCGTTCATCTGTTCGATCGGGCCATTCACCAACAGGACTCCATCCGTCATCTCAACTGCGCCGTTTATGTCCAGCCCATCGCCTGCTGCCTCGATAACGATATAACCGCCGTGGATATACAGCCAATAATTGCCTGTGTAGGTGAACGTATCCTGGCCCGGACCACCGCCTGGCATACCGCCGCCAGGTCTCTGCCTGCCGCCGCCGCCCGGCCCCATCCCTGGCGCGCCAGAGCCATCATTTCCGCCGACCACGTTCAATCCATCGTCGCTAGAAACGATGTGGATATTGCCAGCGTTGATCGTGATCACCGCGCTCTCGATCCCTTCGTAGGATTTCGTAATCTCGAAATCGCCGCCGTTCACCTCCAGGGTACCGTCAGAATGCATGCCGTCGTCGCCAGTGGACAGGCTAAAAGCGCCGCCGTTGACCACCAGGCTTCCGTTCGAGTGAATGGCATCGTCTGCAGAATCTATGGTAAAGTTTCCACCGTCAATATTCACATTGACTGCAGCTTTGATGCCCTTCGCCGAGGTGCTTTCATCGATGCGGTTGTTGCTGCCTCCACCTGAAGATAGATAAAATTCTCCACTCGCAACCAGCACATCGGTTTGAGCTTGAATCGCATCCCCCCCGGAAGTAATGTGAAAGACGCCGGTCTCAATGGAAATAAATCCCTTTGTTTCGTCTTCTTCATTATCGGATTTCAACCCGTCGCCTTGAGCGTCTACAGTGATATTTCCGTCTTCGACCACCAGGTAATCTTTGCCCCGGATGCCATCATCCACCGAATTCACCGTGACCGTCCCGCTGGCAATGATGAGACCATCTATGCTGGCGATCCCATCGTTATAATTGCCGTTCACGGTCAGCGAGCCATCGCCATAGATGGTGAGGTCGCCCTTGCTGAAGATAGCCGCGTTCGGTTCATCCTCTTCGGAGTCTTCAAAGATATAAGCTGCCCCATCGGAAACATAATTCTCAGTATTATCCGCAAGGATAATCACCGTTTCTTCTGCACTGGCAATATACACCGGGGCGCTGGTGGAACTGCGCAGGTCGACGCCATCGAAGATCAACCTGACCAGCGCTTCATCTTGGATATCCACAATGATCTGGCCGTCCGCCAGGGACCCGCTCAGTCTGTAAGTCCCGGCCGCAGTGATCGTGGCAGTGCCGCCGTTAACCCTCACGCCGGCCCCATCAGCGCTGATAGAGTCCCCGTTCAAACGTATCGCCACCTCAGTGGAAGGATCCCAAGCGTAGTCTTTGGCGTCTCCATGCAGTTGGCTGTTCTCAGCCAGTGCTACGGCAGCCGAGCTGGCTGCTGTAACGACCGGTGTACTGGTTGCAGTTGTACCGAGCACCTGACTGGAAGTGGTTGTGCCAGACACCTGGGTGGAAGTGATTGTGCCGCCAGCCGCCGAGCAGGCGGTAAAAGTAACCAGCAAAAGCAAGGTTATCAGTAAAGTGGTGATCTTTTTCATATCAGGCTCTCGTTATCTAACCTCTCGATGATGTGTGCGAATTCGACTTTCATTCTACCGGGCCTATCTGGCCGCTTCCAGGATCATTGTAAAGTATTTAGAAGCAGGCGAAAACTTCACCCGGATTTCATAAATCAATGGTAGCCCGAAACTATTTAGATTTCGTGAAGTTTTACTCTAGAGAATATTTGTTTTTCCACCGGCAGGATCTACACTCCCGCCTCCCTCGTGAAAGCAAAAACGTTCTCCCCCACCGCCAGGAATGGAGATGCTTCCCCTTCTTTGATTGCCAGAGTTGCGCAGGGTTTTTAGTTTTCGTCTTCGGATGTCAGACAGCCGGCACGCTCATCAGCGCAAAAATCATCGACACGATGAAAATGATCGCCACAAAGGCCAGGATACCCAACAGACTAAGCAGGCAGCCCAGGGAAGTGTTGGCCTCCTTGATCTCATACCCGGCCGCTTTGAACAACTGCGTATCCGAGGCAGTCTCGTTGCGCAGATAGAATATCACGAACAGGTTGGCGATCAGGCCGACGAACCCGATTGAGGTATTGGAGGTGAGAATGACAGAAGTCAGCACCACTATGCCCAGGACCGTCAGGAGAGCGTGAAGCCGCGCCTTGCTTTTTAGACCCATGCGCTACCAGTTCAGGCACGCCAGTAGAACGCCAGAGGGGAACCCCAGCAGAAACGTGACCCAGCCGATCATCGACGGCGTCCATAGTTCCAAATATAGCTGTTCAGATTCTGAAGCGAGGGGAGTGTCTTCCATAACTTGATACCATGTCGCCTTGTTATCTGGTTACCCTATTGCCCGCCTCCCCGCCAACAGCTCCGCCTTCTCCTCCGCCGACAAAAAAGCCGTCTCCAGGCCATTACGCTGCGCCTGGTAAATCTGGTCACGGCTCAGGCCGGCGGCGGGGGCGGCTACTTCGTATTCATAGGGCAGGTTGATGCCGCTGATCCCCGGGTCGTCGGTGTTGATCGTCGCCAGCAGGCCCAGCTCCAGGAAGCGCCGCAGCGGGTGGCTGGGATAATCGGCCACGGTGCTGGTCTGTACATTGCTGGTCAGGTTGCACTCGATGCCAATGCGCTCCCGGCGCAGGCGTTCGAGCAGGGCCGGGTCTTGCAACGCCGCCACGCCGTGCCCGATGCGCGCCGCCCCCAGCTCGTCCAGCGCCTGCCAGATGCTGGACGGCCCGGCGGATTCCCCGGCGTGCACCGTGACCTGCCAGCCCGCCTGGCGCGCCCGGCGGAAGTGTTCACTGAACAATTCCCCGGGAAAATTGGCCTCGTCCCCGGCCAAGTCCAGGGCCACGATCTGCTCGCGCCGGGCGAGCAGAGCCTGCAATTCCTGCCCACCCACCTGCGGGCCGTAGGTGCGGCTGATGATGCCGATCAGGTTGGCGCGCATGCCGAAATCACGCCGGGCCGCCTGCACGCCGTCGCACACCGCTTCCACCACGCCCTGCGGCTGCAAAGCGTGAGCCTGCGCCATGAACCACGGGCTGAAGCGCAGCTCGACGTAATCCAGGCCTTCCTGCCGGGCGTCGGCCACGTTCTCGTAGGCCACCCGGCGGCAGGCATCGTAATCCACCAGGATGGCGGTCATCCAATGGAACTTGGCGATGAAGGCCATCACCCCCGGCTGCGGCTCGGTCACCTGCACGTGCGGGCGCAGGCCCTCCACGTCCCAGGCCGGCAGAGACAGGTTGTGCTGCCGCCCCAGGTCCAGGATCGTCTCCAGGCGGATGCTGCCATCCAGGTGGCGATGCAGGTCAACCAGCGGCAGGTTGGGATGGATGTGAGCTTCAGGATGAACATTCATCGCAGGCTCCTCGCTTGAGTTGATGGCTAGGCCTTCCTGGTCTCCATGTCCATGCCCGGGATGCGCACACGGCGCTCCACCCACTTGAAGAACTGGTCCAGGATGAAAACCATCACCAGGTACACCACCGCCACCGCCAGGTAAGTGCCGATCGGATCGTAAGTGCGCGCCGCCACGGACTTAGCCTTGGTCATCAGGTCCGGCACCGCGATCAAGAAAGCCACCGCTGTGGATTTGAGCAGCGAGACCGGCTCGTTGGTCCAGGATGGGATCACCAGGCGCAGCGCCTGGGGCAGGATGATGTGCCAGATGGTCTTCAGGCGCGACATGCCGATGGCGCGGCCGGCCATCATCTGGCCCTCGCCGATGGCCTGGATCGAACCGCGCAGGTATTCAGCCTGGTAGGCGCCGCTGTTCAGCCCAAGTGCCAGGAATGCCGAGGTCAGGCGCGACAGCGTGATGCCCACGCCCGGCAGGCCGTAATACAGCAGGAACAACTGCACCAGCAGCGGCGTGCCGCGGAACAGTTCGATGTAACCGACCGAGATGCGGCGCGCCCACGGCCCGCCATAAATGCGCCCCAGTGTCGCCAGCAGTCCCAGGATGAAACCCATCCCCAGGCCCACCGCAGTCAGTTCCAGCGTGACCAGCGCGCCTTGCCAGAAAAGCGGCAGCGTATCGAAGAAAAAGGCCAGCCACTCGCTCATGCGCTTTCACCCTTCTTGCGCTGCTCTTCGCTTTTGCCATACAGCTCGGTGATCTTCCACAGGAACTCACGCGTGCGCTCGAACTTGGGCCGGTAGAACAGATCGTCCGGAGCGCCTTCTTCGATGATGCTGCCCTTTTCCATGAAGATGATGCGGTCGGCCACCTCGCGGGCGAAGCCCATCTCGTGCGTCACCACCAACATGGTCATGCCATCCAGGGCCAGCTTCTTCATCACCTCCAGGACTTCGCCGATCAGTTCCGGATCGAGGGCTGAGGTCGGCTCGTCGAACAGCATCACGCGCGGGTCCATCGCCAGGGCCCTGGCAATGGCGACGCGCTGCTGCTGCCCGCCGGATAACTGCCCCGGGTAATGCCCGGCGCGGTCTGCCAGCCCCACACGGTTAAGTTCGTGCATGGCCTTCTCGTGCGCCTGCTGGCGCGGCAGCTTGCGCACTCTGGTCAGGCCCACCATCACGTTGTCCAGGGCCGTCAGGTGGTTGAACAGCAAGAAATTCTGGAAAACCATGCCGATGTGCTGCCGGACTTCGTCCTCGTTGTGCCCCAGGGCGGTGATCTCCTGCCCATCCAGCCAGATCTGCCCGCTGGCGACTTTGGTGAGCAAATTCAAACAGCGCAGCAGCGTACTCTTGCCGGTGCCGCTGGGGCCGATGATCACAATCGTATCGCCCTCGTTCACGGAGAGATCGATGTCTTTGAAAATGACATTTTCGCCATAAATCTTGGTCAGGCCTTTGGCCTGTAAAATCGGGGTACTCACGATATGTCTCTCCAATAAGGTTACGGGTTTGCCGGGATGCGAGTGCGCTGGTCGAGAACGTCCAGCAGGCGGTTGGTGGTGAAGACCAGGATGAAGTAGATCAGGGCGGCCGTGCCGAAGGCCAGGAATGGCTGCTGGGTGGTGGCGCTCAATTGCTGGGCGCGGCGCAGGATTTCCGCAACGCCCAGGGCATACACCAGCGAAGAGTCTTTCAAGACAATCGAGGCCTCGTTAGACCAGGGTGGGATCGCCAGGCGCAGCGCCTGAGGCAGGATCACGTAGCGGATGGCCTGCATGCGGCTCATCCCAATGGCACGGGCCGCCATCATCTGCCCGCCGCTCACCGAAAGCAGCGCGCCGCGCAAGATCTCCATCTGGTAGGCGCTGCTGATAACGCCCAGTGAAAGCGACCCCGCCCAAAAGGGCGACAAATTGATCGAGCCAGAAATGACGAAGTATAGAATGAATAATAGCACTAACGGCGGCACGCCGCGCATCACGGTGCTGTAGGCAACCATCAGCCCCCGCAGCAGGCGGCCACCATAGACGTGCATCAGCGCGAACGTCAGGCCCAGGACCAGTCCCATCGGCAGCGCCACCAGCGTAACCGCCACCGTAACGGCCGTACCGGTCAGTATGTATGTGACAAAATTGGTGAGCATTTGTAGTTACCGGTAAATATGGGAAAAGGAGAACGGCGCTTTGTGAGCAGTATTGGGTTTGCCGTTCTCCTTTCCTCGCTTAGCCTGGATTGGCGCTATTGGCCCAAGAAGTGCTTGACGGCCAGTTGGTCGATGAAGCCTTCCGCCTGAAGCTTCTGGATGATTTCGTTCATCGCCGCGGCCAGTTCTTTATCGTCGTTCGGGATGACGATGTTCATCGGCCCGCTGGAGAGCACAGCGTGGTAGGTGATCTTCAAGCCGCCCACCTGCTTGGCCAGGGCCTGAGCTGGCACGTAATCCATCATCACCACATCGATGCGCCCAGACTTGAGGTCCAGAGCAGCCTGGTCGGCGCGGTCGTAGCGGAACAGGTTGCTTTCTGCCAGCTTGCCGGTATCCACCAGGTTCTCAGTTAGCCAGCTATCCTGGGTAGTGCCGGTCTGCACACCCACTTTGTACTGCGACACATCTTCCGGCTGGTTGATCTGCCCGCCGAAGCTTTCTGCCACCATGAAGCAGTCCTCAGAGGTGTAATAGGCGATGGTGAAGTCGATCTTCTCGTCACGCTCTTCCGAGTAGTTGAAGGCCGAGATCGAGGCGTCGATCTTGCCTTCCTGTACGGCGGCGATCAGGCTGTCGAAGGGCATATCTACCCACTCCAGCTTGACTCCCATGCGCTTGGCGATCTCGTTCATCAGGTCAATATCGAAACCGACCTTATTCCCGCTGCTGTCCACCGATTCGAACGGCGGGTAGTCTGCAGATGTGCCGACTTTAATCACGCCAGCCTGTTTGATTGCCTCCAGGTGGCTGGCCGGCTGCTTGGGCCCGCAAGCCGGTAGCATCGTGATCAACGTGACGACCAGCAGCAGAATGAAGAGTTTGTGTTTCATACTTTCTTATGCCTCCTAAGGGTTTGGATTGGATTCGTGGTGGATTGCCAGCCGGCGCTCTACGCCGGTCTAGCAGTGCATCCATCTCTTTGACTTTATACCATAATTTTTCAAGTCTCTAGTGCTTTTTGTCACATCTTTCCCAGATAATTGTTTCCTCGTGTAATACTACCGGGTCCCCCAGGGAAAATAAAAAGTTGCCGGAGCCTTTGCAAAGGCTCCGGCAGCCAGAATGGAACAGCAACTATGGACAGGTCAATGAGACATCATCCACCGTCATCGAGGTGACGCCACCCCAGCCGTTGTTGTACGTGCCCCATTGCAGGCGGAGCGACCACCCGGCGTAAGGCGTCAGGTCGATCACTACCGGCTCCCACCACTGGTCGTTCTCCCGCTGCCACAACAGCGTATCGATCCAGTTCCCGAAGATATCCAATACCAGTAAGTACTGCACATCGTTCCAGCCCGTGTCACCACTGATCGAATACTCATAGAATGTAAGTGTATATGGCCCAGCCCCCAGTGGGATCGAAACCGCCTGGCCGAAATCGGAATAGCTGTAGGTGTTGTGCGAGAGGTAATAGATGCCGCTGCGCATTGAGCGCGCCCCGGTGTGCGAGAGCAGCGAAGTATAACCGGCTGTATAGGCCGTGGCAGGGGCGTACCAGGCCAGGTTGCTCTCGAAACCGCCGTTGGTGATCAATTCGCAGGTCGGCGGCGGGACGATGCCCGTACAGGTATCCAGGTAGGCGTCATCCACGTACATCACCGTGCGGCCATTGAAACCATCGTTATAAACGCCGAACACAATCCGGATGGTTTGTCCAGCGAAAGCAGTCAGGTCGTACTGCCGGTTGATCCATTTGTGGTTCTGGCTGGCCTGCTCCCACAACAGGTAATGGTAGTTGTTCCAGGCATCGATCACGTAGATGTACTGGGCGTCTGCCCCATTGGGCGCCTGCAGCTTATCCCCACCCATTTCGCTCAGCGCGGTTAGCGAGGGCGTCCAGGGTTCCTCGGTTTGCGGGTAGAGCCAAACATTCATGCGAGCATATGTGCTTAGGGCCGGGATCGCCACTGTCTGGTAGACATTCGAAAAACTCGACACGTTGTGAGTGGATTCGAGTGGGATACCCGCACGCATCGCATACCACCCGCTGTGAGCATAACTGGAAGTGTACTGAGCCGGGTATGCAGATGGAGCGCTGACCCAGCCGGTTCCCACGCTTTCGAAATTAGGATTGACAAATTGCTGGCTGCAACTCGGGATCATAAGTGGCGCGTCGCAAATCGCCAGACCAACGTCATCGACGTACATCGCCGTGACGCCATCAACGCCATCGCTGTAAACGCCAATTTCGATCTTGATACTTGAGCCAGCCCATTTGGATAGGTCGAACAAGCGCTTTTGCCACACCCGGTCATCCCGGCGGTTCCAATTGATAATCTCCAGGATGGCATCAGTGCTATCCAAGACCATGATGTACTGGGCATCGAAGGTAGTAATCGAGGTGGTACCATTGAGCTTATCGGCGGGTGCGGGCGCTTTGAACTTTTCGCCAACCGGCATCGAAGGCAACTGCCCATTGGGGACCTCGCTGGTCATGGTATAGACCCATACACGCAAATTCACCCAATTGGCTGCGGCCGGGATATTGATTAACGGTGTGCGCACATAAGAGTAGCCCCAGACATCCGGGCCAACGGTGAGGCCAGTCTTGGCCGACCAGGCATCCTTATGACTGAAACCATTGACATAAGATGCGCCGCCGCCTAACGCCCACCAGCCGCCCGCCTCAAAGCCAATATCCCCGATCCCCTGCACACAGGCCATCGAGCTGGTGAAATCCTGGTCAGTCATGTCCCCAGCCATATTCAATTCCAACACTGCCGGCTCAAACACGTATTCATCCTTGATGACGGTGATCGAATTCAGGCCAGCTCTCACCCGCATGGCATAATCGCCATTGGCATCTGTGGTAGTGGTGTTGCCATCCTTGTCGGTCACCGTGGCCCCGGGGAGCGGGTTGCTGTTCGAGTCTAGCACCCGGCCCGACACCTGGTAGGGGCCCATCGGAACGACCACCATTGGCACATACACCTGACTGGCAAATTCAGGGGCTTTGTCCTGTGGTTGCACCGAAGCAGCCACGTTGAAGGACGAAGAAAAGGTAGTCAGGAGCACTGCAACAACCATTAGAATACGAAAGTTTTTTTTCATGCGCTTTCTCTCCATACTTGAAAAGTGCGTAAACTATGTTCCAGAGGTGGTTGCGCTTGCCTGTGAAAAACAAGTCCCACCCACTTTTATTTTAGATACCTCGTCTTCTTTTTGGCGTAAAACTACGATAAATTCGAAATAACAACACCCTTACAAAAAATCGCCTGGCGAGCGTTACCTAGTTCGCCGGGCGATGATGAAAAGCTGCCACCTGGCAGCTAAGCCGAGCGCAAGAAACGAGCGATCGCCAGCGTGACTGGCAGCATGAAAATCCCCACCCCGAAAGCGATCAACCCCACCAGACCAGAATCGCGTACACCCTGCGACCAATCCATGCTCCCCGGTGCACGGTTGATCAAGACACCGATCAGCGATACCTCGAATGCCACGAAGCCTAGCAGCAGCGCCGCCAGCAGAATCGCCAGCCACTGGCGGCGATACCAGGCGTAGCGGTAAATCAACACGCCGCCGCCCAGCAGCGGCAACAGCGCTGCAAAGAAGAATAACCCACAACGCCCGGCTGTATCGAACCCGGCCAACAGCCCATAGATCAACCAGAACAACAGGAATACGCCCAGCGGTATGAGAGTTCGTCTGGAAATTTTCATCTCACATCACTCTGATGCGCAACAAAATTCGCTGACCACTTCCCACAGTGCGGGTAAACCAGTACGGATCGCGGACAATGGCAAGCGTTCATCGTGGCCGTGTGCCAGTTTGGCAATTGAAAAGTCCTGAGGCATTACCCCGGGTGTAAATCCATATACGGTGATGCCGGCTTTCTGGTACTCGCAGGCATCGGTCGCGCCCGGCATCAACATTGGCACCACAACGCCCTGCGGATCCATCCGCCGGGTGGCTTGCTCCAACAAACGATACAGAGGTGTATCCATCGAGAAAGATGCTCCCGAGGAAGTGATCAGCGGTTCAAGCTCCAACTTATCCCCGGTGATGGCGCGGATTTCGCGCATGGCATCCTGCATAGTCTGGCCCGGCAGCAAACGGCAGTCCAGGTCCGCATGGGCCGTAGATGGGATCACGTTGACCTTTGTGCCAGCCTGCAACATCGTCGCACTGACCGAGTTGGTCAACATCGCCCCGAACAATGATCTGGCTTCAGCCGGCAAGCGCGGCAGCAAGAAACCTGCCAGGCGCGGGCTGCGCATCAGCCCGATCAACGTTCCGAGCGGGAAGCGCATTTGGCTGGCCATTCCATCCAGCATACGCTTCATCGGAGGCGTTATGTGCACCGGCAAATGACCCGCCCTGCGCAAGCGTTCCAGGCCCTGCGCCAGGTGCAGCACGGCGTTATCCTCATGGGGCATCGAGCCATGTCCCGGACGCCCCTGTGTGGTAGCGCGCATCCAGCACACGCCTTTCTCCGCCACCTGGATGGGGTACAGGCGCACCCCAGCCAGGAAAATTGTCATCGCACCGCCCTCGTTCAGCGCGAATTCAGCGTCGATCAGATCGCGATGCTCTTCCACTAAGAAGCGAGAACCGTACTTGAAGCCCGCTTCCTCATCTGCAATCGCAGCAAAGATCAAATCGCGTTTGAGCGGCAGTTTCTGCCGGTAAGCCAGCAAAAAAGTCTGCAAATAGCGGGCCACATCCCCTTTCATATCGACCGTGCCGCGTCCCCATACACAGCCATCCACCACTTCGCCCCCAAAAGGGTCCCGTGACCAGTACTGGCGCTCGACCGGCACCACATCCACGTGCCCGGTGAGCAGCAATGGGCGCTGCGAGCCATCGCCGCGCAGGCGCGCCACCAGGTTGGCTCGCCCCGGTGCAGCTTCTAAAATCGTATAATCCCCCTCTGGGAAACCTTCCTGATCCAGAATCGACTTGATCACCTGGATGGCAGGCATCTCATTGCCTGGTGGATTGACCGTCTCTGCCTGAACCAGATGCACCAGGTTGCGGACTGTTTCATCTGTGGCTGCATCCCAATTGATCGTTTGCATGCATGGCTCCTGTGTAAAAGAAAGATAAAATCGTTTTTTCGTCAACTTGCAGATTATAATAGAGAAGTAGTGCCCAAGCGTACCCAACAGGGATACAAATTGTGACTGGAAACCCGTTGATCATTTTCTCGCTTTTACTTGCGGCGACCGGCATTTCGATTATTGCCGCGTTTTTTGCGTGGACGCGTCGGGGTATGCCCGGCGCCAGCGCCTTCTTGCTGCTGAATTTAGCGATCATTGTGTGGACCCTGACCAGCGCCCTGGAAAAAATCCCTGCCGACATCTCTACCCGCATCATGATTTCTAAGTTCCAATACCTGGGCATCACCAGCGTTGGTCCCCTGTGGCTGCTCTTCTGCCTCTCCTACACCCAGCAAGAGCATCGTTTGGGCCGCACCGCTAAGCTGGCTCTATGGGCCATCCCAATCATTACCTGCGTTCTGGTTGCCATCAACGAACACCATGGCCTGATCTGGCCACAGGTGCTGGCAGTTTCGAATGTACCTGGCTCACCCCTGGTTTATGAACATGGAGCCTGGTTCTGGGTTTCGACCGCCTATTTATACATTTTGTTATTGGCCGGCTCCATCTTGCTCGTCCGGGCTTTTGTGCGTTACCCACAGATTTACAAGCGCCAGTCTGCGATCATTCTGGTCGGCGCGGCGATCCCCTGGATCGGCAACGTGATCTACCTGCTCGGGCTCAGCCCTGTTCATGGCCTGGACCTGACGCCAATTGGCTTTACTCTGTCGGGTATGATCATCGCCTGGGGCATTTTCCGCCTGAAGCTTTTCGACCTGGGGCCCATTGCGCGTACCGCCATCGTCGAAATGATGATCGATGGCATCATCGTCTTTGATGCAGGCGGCCAGATCATCGATATCAATCCCAAGGCCAAAGAGATGCTGGACCTACCCCAGGGCCTGCCCCTGGAACACAGCGAGCAGGCTCTCGTCCAGAGATGGCCAGATTTGGTAGAGCACTATCGCGATGTTCCACAGATCCAGACCGAAATCCACCTGAATAGCTCCATCCAGCGCGATCTTGAGATGCGTATAACCTCTTTACAGGATCAGCGCGGGGGTTTCCTGGGCCGGCTGGTCATGTTGCGCGACATCACCGACCAAAAGCAGTTGGAGAAACTACGCGATATCCTCACTCAGACCATCGTACACGATCTTCGCAATCCACTGACTGTCATCTCGACTTCATTGGAAATCCTGAGGACGCCATCTTTGGATGGAGATAGCCTCTCAGAAGAACAAGATCAGGTGCTGGAGATCGCCAGTGTAAACGTTCAGCGCATGTCCGACCTGATCAGTTCGATCCTGGACATCAGCCGCATGGAACAGGGCAGCATGCCTGTGCGGCGCGCTCCCTTTGCATTGGCCATCCTGGCAACGAACGCCATCGACCTGCAATCGTTACTGGCCGATTCGAAAAATCTGCGGCTGGAAAACAATGTCTCAAGAGACCTTCCGCAAGCGCTCGGCGATGCCGCTTTGATCCAACGTGTCCTGCAGAACCTGCTCGACAACGCCGTCAAATTCACCCCTGATGGCGGCACTGTCCAGGTCAATGCCAGTTATCAGCCCGAAGAACACCAGATCGTCGTGGAAATTTGCGATACCGGGCTAGGCATTCCTACCGAGTTACAGCCGCGCCTGTTCCAGAAATTCGTCGCCGGCACCCACAGCCGCAGCGGGAGTGGACTGGGCCTGGCTTTTTGCCGGCTGGCAGTCGAAGCGCATGGGGGAAGTATTTGGATCGAAAGCGAAAACAACTCAGGAACGAAGTTCGTTTTCACGCTACCCGCGGTTGTTTTGGAGCCAGCCTGATCGATTCAATCGCTCACCGCGCCGAATAAAAGACAATCCAGCAGATAGCGCTGCAAAACCAGAAAGATCAGCACCACCGGAGCGCTCATCATGATCGCCAGGGCCGATAGATTGCTCCAGGAAACCAGCGCCGATCCCAGCGCTCCCGATATGGCCATCGCCAGGGTGACGTTGGTGCTGCGTTCAACGAACAACCACCCCATTGCAAATTCCGAGTAACCGATCAGGAAAGCAATCAACGCGGCAACTGCGATCGAGGGCAAGGCAATCGGCAAAGAAACGCTCCAGAAGCTGGCCAGCGGTGAGGCGCCATCTAAGAAAGCAGCTTCTTCCAATTCCTTGGGCACTGCCTGGAAAGCCACGCGCATGTTCCAGATGCAAAACGGCATGGCAAAAGCGGTATACACAATCATCAGCCCCAGGAGCGTCGTGCGCAGGCCCAGGATCGTCAGCAGCATGTAAAGCGGCGTCATCAGCGCCACAGGCGGGAGCAGCGCCCCAACCAGCAACCCGAACAGGCCAGTCTGGCGGCCCGGGAACCGGTAGCGAGCAAAAGCATAGGCCATGCTGGCCCCCAGGCCCACGGAAAACAGAGCCGCCCCGCCTGAGACGAGCAGGCTGTTCTTCAAAATCCCCAGGAACGGCAAAGACTGAGACGGGCGCTGCCACACCCGCTGGAAAACCTCCAGTGTGGGCTGCTCAGGCCACAGGCGGAAAGTAGTCGGCCAGCCTTTCACGCCGCCGTCGAAAGCCAGGTACGCCAGGCCCCACACCGGCGCCAGCACGAACAGGGCGATCAGCGCCAGCCCAAGCTGATATACGACTTGCTGCCAGGGACGCAACTTACGCATAGGTCACCCCCTCCGCAGCCCGGCTCACGCGGCTGAACCACAGGATCAGGCCAATCAATACCAGCAGGGTAAACAGGTTAATGGCTGCCGATACCGCGAACTGGCCGCCGAAGCCCGGCGAGAAATAAAAATAGGAGATCGTCGCGAAGGTCAGTGTAGGGTAGTTCACGCGCATGGTATAGAACAGGTAAAACTGGTTGAAAGCGAAGATGGCGCGGATAATGATCGCCGGCGCGAGCAAAGGAAACAGCAGCGGCCCGGTGACAAAACGAAAGCGGCTGAGGCCATCCGCGCCATCGATGGCAGCCGCGTCATATACTTCGTGTGGGATCAACTTCAAACCGGCCGTTGCCGCCAGCATAACGAACGGGAAGCCATACCAGGTAGCGGCTACCAGCAAATAAAGTAAAGTGGTATTGGGGTTTTCGAGCCAGTTGGGCAGGTTCACGCCCGCCGGCACCTGCTGCGCAATCGCCAGCCAGCCATAGCGCGGCTCGAGAATCCGGAACCAGACCAGCGCGCCCACAAATTCAGGGATGGCCCAGGGCAGGATGAAAATCGCCCGCCAGAAGCGAGACAGGCGCACACCTTGCCGGTCGAGCATGAGCGCTGCCAATACCCCCAGGATGGTCTGCAATCCTACGGAAAGCAGGGTCCACAAGACATTGAATACCAGGATATCCGGCGCAGCGCCTCCAATCAGCGCCAGCAAGATAGCCGGCCCGGCATAATGAACTGTATTGGCGCGCGTCCCCTGGAATGGGTTGAAAGCAACCGGGTCTTCCTGCCCGGTCAGGCCGTTCCATACCGCCCGCCAGATCCCGCCCTGGATGCCATCTCTCATTGATATCGCATTGAAATCCGTCAATGCCATCGCACCCTGGTAGAGGATTGGGAACAAGGCGATCAGCGATAGGCCAATCGCCCCAGGCAGCAGCCAGGGCAGCGCCCGGCGCGCATCTCGCCAGGCCAGGCGGCGCGCCAGCTTCCCCTCCGCCTGAGCGGTAGGTTTTTCCAGTTGCACCTGCCTGCGCCGTTGGATCCAACGCATGAGTGGATCCAGCACAACCGCACCAAAGCCGTCTGCCGCCGCCAGGCTCAACGGTGCCGTCAGGATCAAAATATATTGCGGCCATTTCGTCGGCCAGAGCAAAAGCACGATCAAAGCGGTTCCCAACCACAGGGCATAGACACGCCGCCGCTCCCACAGGCGGCGCAAGCCGACCATCACCAGGATCGAGATAAACAGGTCGAGGGAGAACAAGAAGACGCCTGGGTGCCAGGGCACCGGACCGGCCAACCACACCAGCGGCTGCCAAGCCGGGAAGCCCGCGCTGCGCACATGCTCGCTCTGCGCATAATCGCCATGATACAAGAGCGCCTGCGCCAGGCGCGGCAGCGGGTCGTTCCACAAGCGCGGGTTGAAAGCCACGAAAACCGCCAGCGAAACGAACCCCCACAACAGAACTACAGCGAAGGGCTGCAGGAGCGCCCAGATGCGCTGCCACTGTGATCCTGTCCTGGCTTTCGCTGGCGAAATCTGGCCCTCAAATTCTGGCGACTGATTCCTGGCCTCAAAGATCTCCCAGGCCCAATCTACCAGGATAGCGATCCCCACAACGCAGTACGTAAACTTCGAGGCGGCTGTAACGCCCAGGAAAAGCGCCGAAGACCACAGCCAGGCGACTGCCGGCCCTGCCCGGCTTTCGTTCTTTTTCCTTTTCCACTTTGCATAGCACATCACAGCCAACAAACTGGTCAGCGCTGGCAGCGGCTCGAGCATAATCTGGCTGGTGTATTTGATTTGCCAGGTGTGGATGGCCAGGAAGAAACCCGCCAATGGGTTCAACAACGATAGAGCCAACGCCTCCAACGTGCCGAAGATCGCCGACGATAGGCGGGTATTGTGGAAATGCGGCTCCGGCAAACGGCTGGCGGGGGGCAGTGTAGACGAGCCCTCCAGCAGTAAAGGCGCCTCGGGCAATGGCAGGATCACCAGGCCGTAGATCAACTTGGTCAGCGGCGGGTGCTCGTAATTGTACTCGTAATCGATGACCGCCTGCCAGTCCCCCTGGCGAATCGCCTGTGCATAGCGCTGCCCGGCAGCCAGGTAATCGTCCTCATCATAATCAATGGGTAAACGCGCCACCGCCCTGAGCCGCAGGCCCAGGGCGATCGCCGTAACCAGGAGGACGGAAAATAAGCTTCGTATTCGCCGTGTTTGCTTCAATCCACCTACTTATCACCCAGGCTTTTCATCCGGCCAACGCCGCTCTCTTCCATCGTAACGGACGGGTTGCCATAATACTCCAGGTTGCCCACGCCGCTCAACACAGCATCTAACGTCTCGCTCACCCACAGCTTGGCGCCGCCCACCCCGCTGATCTGCACATCCGCGGTTTGCGCCTGTAGATCTCCAGCTTCGAGCGAACCCGCTCCACTCATATCCACCTTCAAGCGCTGTACTTGCCCGGCCACCTGGCAATTGCCCGCGCCGCTGATGGCCACAGCCAACGTATCAGCGGTTAAAGTTCCAACCTTGATCGCCCCCACGCCGCTTAGCATCAGATCGAGGGTTTCGGTCTCCAGCACATCAACCTTAGCGCTGCCTGCTCCAGAAATCTCCAGGCTGTCCAGTTCCTTGAGCGACAACTGGTAGCGGATCGGTTTGGTGGGAGAGATCCCAGTCCGGTTCTCCTTGATGCCAATGTAGAGGGTATTGTTGCGCACTTCAGTCTCAATCAGAGGCAATAAATTGTCTTCAGCTTCAATTTCCAGAGATTCGGACTCGCCTTGCGTGATCTGTAATTCGCCGATCCCGCTCAACACGACCTGGTTGAAATCGCTCACCTGGCGGCTTTCGGTAATCACATTGCCGGAGCCGCGCAGGCCCAAACCACCGGGAATGGTGAGCGTACAAGCCATGCTTAATAAAAGCGCCGCTAAACAAATCAGGGGTATTGCCAGTTTTCGGTTCATATTTTGCTCCTTGTGATGAACTACTTTTGCCTGCACCAATACATACGCAAACTAAGCCCACAAGTTGCACCGAGCGAACTACCTAAGCGGAGTCTGGCCCTGCATGATGGGCGACCAGACTCCGCCTCCAGATGAGAAAATGGTTCCCCTCTAATCCCGGCCAGGAAGGAGGGATTACTTCACGCTGCCGATGGTCAACCCACCCACAATGTATTTCTGCAGCAGCAAATACACAATCGCCACGGGTGCAGCGACCATCAGCGCCATGGCGGCAAAGGCCGACCAGGGGGTATCGCCCGAATAAGTACCGGTCATATTCCACAGGGACATCGCCAGGGTAAAATCCTTCGGGTCGGTGAGGAACTGCCAGGACATAACGAATTCTGTCCAGGAGGTGTTGAAAGCCAGGAAAGCCGTCACCGCCAGGGCCGGCATCGACAGCGGCAGCACGATGCGAGTGAACATCTGGTTAGGGCTGGCCCCATCGATGCGCGCTGCTTCTTCCAATTCCCTGGGGATCGTGTCCAGGTAGCCTTTCAAGTTCCAGATGGCAAATGGCAACTGGCTGGCAGCCACAGCCACACCCACGCCCAGCAGCGAGTTGCGCAGGTTGAAACTCAAACTGCCCCACTCGATGTTGATGCGATTGAGCAGCACGAATAACGGGGCGATGGTGGCAATCGAGGGCAGCATCAAGACGGTAACCACACCGAGCATAATCGCCCGGCGGCCCTTGTATTCGAAGCGTGAGAAAGAGTACGCTGCCAGGATGCCTATGAGCACTGAGAAAAGCGCCGTTCCACCGGCCAGCTTGAACTGGTTGATCGCCAGTTGCGTAAAAGTCACCGGGTTGGCGGTTGGCTGGTCGAGCACGCGCCGGTAGGCCGCCAGTGAAGCGCCGGGCGGGATCAGGCGGAAGTCTGGCGGGCGGGATAAATCGCGCGGATCCAACGACAGGCTGACCACCCACATAATCGGGAACAGCACCGTGAAAGCTACGAACAGACACAGCACCTGGTAAATCAACTGCTTGCTCAAGGGCAGTCGTCTCTCCTGTTCTTCCCAGCCTTTGGAAGCCTTACGGCGTTCGCGCATCGTAGACAAAAAATTGGGAGATCGGGTAGCTTCAGACATCGTAACGCTCCGTGGCTCGTGTGATCCGGTTGGTGAACAAAGTCAACGCCAGCAAGATGAAGAAAATAATCACACAGAAAGCAGCCGCCATACCGTACAGGCGCTGGGTGTTGACCAGGTCATAGGCAGTAGTCACCAGGATTTGCGTCATGCGCAGTGGACCGCCCTGGGACATAAAGTAAATGCAGTTGAATAGATTAAACGTCCAGATCATCCCTACCATGGCAGCCGGGATCATTGCCGGGCGCAGCAGCGGCAGGGTAATATTCCTGAACTGTTGAAAACCGCTGGCGCCATCGATGGAAGCCGCCTCATATAGATCTTTAGGGATGCTCTGCAGCGCGCCCGTGGCGACAATCGAATTGAACGGCCAGCCCATCCAGATATTCGTCAGGAGCATGGCATAAAAAGAAAGCGGCAAAGGGATACCTGGCAAGAGCCACTTGACCGGGGGGTAGATGTTTTCCATCCAACGGATGCGAAAGACCTCAGCCGGAATGTGAAACCAGCTTCCGACCGTTGCCAGGAACATGTTGATCGAGCCGTTATCCTGGTCGAACATGTTGCGCCAGACTGTCGCCACCACCAGCCAGGGCAGCACAATCGGCAGCACGTAAATGGCGCGATAAATCTTCTTGAACCACAGGCCGGGAACGTTCAGCAATAACGCAATCAGCACACCCAAGGCCACGTGGATAGGCACGTTTACGAAAGTCCACACCAGGTTGAAACCCAGCACGCGCATGAAGGCGAAATTTTGGATTTTGTTGCTCAGTCTTCCCGTGCCCGGGGTATCAACCTCCAGGCTGCCCAATTTCAGCTTGTCCGGCAGGATGTCCAGGTAGTTCTGGATGCCCACCGAATTTGGCGCAGCTGAACCCTGGCGCAAGTTCTGGATGCCGAAATCGGTAAAAGACATCCAAACCTGGTAGAACATGGGGTAAAAAGTGATGACTGCCATGACCACAGCGGCCGGCACCAGGTAGAAATATGCCGCACGTGTGTAGGCTGTATGCTTCCACCAGCGCACAAAAGCGCTCGACTCTTTCTCCGGCGCGGGCGGCAGGCGGTCACTCAAAGTAGCCATTTTCTCATCCTCCAGGCTTTCAAGAAAAGGGCGCTGGTTCACCAGCAGTCGCCCCCAGCGCCCTTCACTCTACAATCAAGTAGAGATGCAGCCAGGCTGCATCTCTACTTTCGAAACCGGAACTACTTGCCGCTGGCGGAGTTCATCGCCTGGCAGGCCTCGGCAACGCCATCGGCCGGCGTAGAGGCGCCTTCCAGCACCTTGGTGAACATATCGCCGAAGGGGCCCCAATAATTGGCGAACTCTGCGCTCTGCGGGCGCGGGAAGCCAGTTGCGGACGCCTGTGCGAAGGCCGAGATCAGCGGATCGGCAGAAGTCACATCGCTGCGGATCGGCACGTGGCCGGCCTTGTCGGTGTAGATCTGCGAAGAATCCTTGCTCACCAGGAACAAGGCCAACTCGATCGCCCCGTCAACGTTCTTGCTGTTGGGGTTGAGGTAAAATCCATCGATGCCGTTCAACGGGGAGGCTGGACCTTTCGGGCCAGCCGGCATGGGAGCCACACCCAGGTTGTCACCCAGGTCCTTCTTGTAGTCGCCCAGCGCCCACGGGCCGTTGACGAACATAGCTGCCTGGCCCTGGCGGAACAGGCCTTCGGCCTTGCCATAATCGGGCTCGAAGACCGCCCCGGCCGCCTTCAGATCGACCAGGTACTGCATAAAGTCCGCCCAGCCGCCCTGGTCGGCGATGCACTTGCCGCTGTCATCCAGCAGCTTGCCGCCGAAAGCGCCCGACCAACCGAACAGGTGATAAGCGCCTTGCACGTTCACCAGGCTCTTGCCATCCTTGACCATCTGCAGAACTTCGTCCGTGCTCTTTGGAGGTTCGGGCAGCAGCGATTTATTGTAGTACAGCGCCACGGCCTTGGCCGACTCAGGCACACCGTACATCTTGCCAGCCACCTTCATGCCATCCACGCCCGGCTGGGAAACCTTATCCAGCTTGCCAGCCAGTTTGTCGGTGATATCCAGGACGAAATTGCCGCGCACCCAGTTGCCCAGGTCATCATTGGGGGCCACGAACATGTCTGGGCCGCCGCCAGCCGCAACTTCCTGCTGGTACTTGTTGAAGATCTGGTCGAAGGGGATCTGCAGCACGTTGATCGTCATGTCAGGGAATTGTGCCTTGGCATTCGTGATCAACTCGGTCAGCGTGCTTTCCTCGGCAGAGCCGGTCTGGTAAGCATGCCACAAGGTTACTTCACCCGAGGGACCTTTCTTCGGTTCCTCGGTTGGAGTAGCCTTAGGCTGGCAGCCAGCCAGCAGCAGCGCCGCCACCATCAGCAGGCTGATCAGGGTCCAAAGTTTCTTAGACATCTTTTCTCTCCTCTAAAATAAGAATTGGGTTGGATCAACCGGTTAGACACCGGCTTGAACGGAGTGACGGTTGCGTGCTCATTCTCCGCCACTATCTGCTTCTATATCACTATTTCTTAGGCCTGTCAAGTTATTTTCGTTATCGCTATCCTCTTGCACTCCTTTCCTATCCTCTACATTCCCTTCTGCAAGTACGTACAGTGCCGTATCGATGGCCTGCACAACTGCACCCATACTGGATGAGCGCCGCCCCAGCGTAGCTGCCGTGATGCGCACGGCCTGTGCGGCCGGTAGCAGGCAGCGCTCTCGTACAACATGGCGGATCGGCTCGAGCAACAAGTCGCCCATCTGGGCCACGCCGCCGCCCACGATCACCATGTTCGGGTTGGCAATATTGATTATTCCTGCGATGGCAATCCCCAGGTTAGTGCCGGCTTCGGCTACAATCTGCTGGGCCACCAGGTCGCCCAGGCGCGCGGCTTCTCCCACGTCTTTGGCGGTGATGCTTTCCACGGGTTTGATGCTGGCAAGCTGTGTACGCCTGCCCGCCCGAACTGCTTCGATGGCGTTGCGAGCAATCGCTGCCCCCCCTGCCAGCGCTTCTAAACAACCCCGGCTCCCGCATGAACAGCGCGGCCCGTTCGGCTGGATCGTCAAATGCCCAATTTCCCCTGCCATCCCGGTCGCGCCCCGGTAGATCTTGCCATCGAAGATCAGGCCGGCCCCCACCCCTGAGCCTACTTTGATGTAAGCCATGTGGCGACTGGTCCTCCCCGCGCCGAAGGCCCATTCACCCAGTACGCCCAGTTCAGCATCGTTGTTGAGGGAAACCGGGCAACCCCACAATTCTTTCAAGCGCGTTCGGATCGGGTATCCATCCCAACCAGGCATGATCGGCGGGGCGCTCACAATCCCAGCCTCTGCCATCACCGGGCCCGGCACGCCAACACCCACTGCCAGGATATTGCTCAAATCGACTTGGGCCTGCTCGAGCAACGAACGCACATGGCGATCCACCACAGCCAGGCAAGCCTGGGGGCCTTGTACAACATCAAAGGAGATTTCGCCTTCGTAACGCACATGCGCCAGGAAATCGGCAACCACCACCCCCAGGTGTGTTGCTCCCATATCCACGCCCACCACAAATCCCCTGGCCGGGTTGAGTTCCAACAAAATCGGACGCCTGCCGCCTGTCGCCGGGCCGCTTTCGGACTCGCGCACCAACCCCGATTGCACCAAATCCGCTACAATGGTCGAAACTGTGGAGCGCGTCAAGCCTAAACGCCGCGCCAATCCAGCGCGCGATACGCCGCCCGGGGTAAAACGGATCAATTCCAAAATGGCCAGTTTGTTCTGGTTTCGGGGATTACTTACAGAGGAAAAAGCGCTCAGGCTGTCCAATACTGTATCCGAGGGAGGTACTCAAGAAAAGCGCCCATCTACAGGACAACCTGATTATACCTGAAATTTACACTTTGTCAATATCTTGAACAAAGTTTATATCAATTTACACATAAGGCTTCTGAATACTCGTAATATTGGCCTGATAAACCGCTTTAGCGTTCTATTTTCGACAAAACTCTTGCTTGTTTGATCGTAGAGACAACAAAGATTGTTGCCAGGATACCTGCGACCACAATCGCCACCCAGTCGTAAACCGTCAGCTCCAGCGAGAACAGCTTTGTCTTTGGATTACCGATAAAGAAAACGAAAGTGTTCGAGATCACCGCAATAGCGCGTGCCTCCGTGGGCCCCAGCCCTGCGTACGAAATCTTGAACTCTCCCTTCACACAAGTACGCACATACACCAGCACAGACACCAACAAGTAGGCAATCAAAGCCAGGCAGGCCAGATCAAAACGAACATAAGGAGACAATCCTAATCCAAGAAAGACCAGCACCTCAGTAAAAGCATCAATAACGTGGTCTACGAAAAAGCCGTAGCGCGGGCGCTCAATGTGGCGATAGCGCGCCAGGGTGCCATCCAGGCTGTCGCCGAACCAGTTAATCAAAAACCCCAGGCTGGCAAGCCAAAGGAAATTGCGGTCCAGGTTAGACAAGGCGTACCCCGTGAAAATAACCACGCCCCCTACCGCGCCGACAGCGGTCAGGATATCTGGCGTTACCCAACGCGGCATACGCGCCGCCAACCACTGCAGCGCCGGCCGCTCTAAAAACCCCAGGAGAATGTCATTGACGCGATGGTGTTCTTTGATATCTGACATAAACAAACCTCCAGGTAAAAATAAGCAAGCGACCCGGTCGCTATGCGCTTTCAAAGACGTTCATCAAGCACTTCTGGCCAGACAGGCTGTGTAATCACCCACTGAGCTGGAGCCTGGCGGATGAAATCCTGGCCAATCTCCAGAACCCGTTCTGCGTTGGCTAAAATCTCGGTTTCGCGGTCGGAATAAGAGCGTAATTCGACCGGCTCTGAAGCCAGAACATGACAGCGCCCATCTTCACCCATCACCGCTGCCATGACCATAACCGGAACGCCGGCGCGCAACGCCAGTTGCACGTAGTGCACCGGGACTTGAGCGGGCCTTCCGAAGAAGCGTGGGCGGCACTTGACTTCTGCCATCGGGCGGTCAATCCCCGTAACCACAATTTCTCCCGCTTTCAAGCGCTGGATCACGTGGCGCAAGTTGGAAAGCGAGGCTGGCATGATTTCCAGACCAGCGCGCCGGCGCAACTCGTGCTGCCACGCAATCCCCTCTGTGGCATCCGGCATAGTCAGGCCGATGGAGCGCAATCCCTGGCTAGTAACAGCCTGGTAAGCCAGGTCGAAGTTGCTCATGTGCAAGCCGCACACGATCATCCCGCCAGCACGATTCTGGCAGCGCAGAATCAAGTCATCGATCGCCTGGCTGCGGGCGACAAAGCGCTGCAAAACCGCAGGACGATCTGCGTAATGAAATAGGTCGTAAAAAGCGCGAGCGATGTTGCGCAACACATCTTCCACAGCCGCATCCAACTGTTCTACAGAAAGCTCCCCCCGAACTACCCGCTGGTTGGCGCGAATGTTTCGCAGCATGGGTAGATCTCGCCGTCCGGAGATCTGCCCCGCAACCCGGTCTGCCAACCAATACCCCAGCCTGGGCGGCAAACTTCGGCTAAGTTGCTGGGCCAGCACCCCTGCCCGGCGGCTGTTGAGAAATTGTTGCAAGTCCATTGCGCCGATTTTACCATTATTAACTGGCATTAATGTATTGACAAACGATTTAGATCATGTATAATAATGTTAGCGCTAACGGTAGCGCTAACGAGAGCGCTAACAGCGCAAGAAGAAAGGCTTAGTATGGCTTATCGAGTCACGATGGCTGATGTCGCACAACAGGCTGGCGTTTCGCTTATGACCGTCTCGCGGGTTGTCAACAATAAGGGGGATGTCAGCGCAGAAACCCGCCAGCGTGTGCAACAAGTCATCGAAGAGCTGGGCTTCCGTCCCAGCGGCATCGCTCGCAGTCTGGCAACACAGCGCACAGGCACCGTTGGATTAATCGTACCCGATATCGCCAATCCGTATTTCTCCGGCATGGCGCATGGCATTACCGAAGTAGCCTACACAGAAGGGATAGGCGTCTTATTGTGCGACTGCGAGGAAGACCCGGAGCGCGAGCTCGAAATGCTGGATATCCTGGAAGAAAAACGCGTGGATGGCGTCCTGGTCGCCGCTCCGCGCGTGGATAGCCGCAGGCTCATCCCTGCCCTGGCCCACCATCCCAACGCAGTCATCATCAATCGCCAGTTCAAAGAGCAAAACTCCGTCACGGCCCTGGGCTACGTGATTAACGATGATGAGGGCGGTGCCCGAGAAGCTACGCGCCTGCTGCTTAACAAAGGGCATCCCGCAGTAGGATTTCTGGCTGGTCCGCAACGCTCCTATGGCTCCCAGAAGCGCATGGATGGCTACCAGCAGGCATTGAAAGATGCCGGTATCCCTTATGACCCAAACATCGTGATGTACTGCGCGCCCACTGTCAAAGGCGGGCGCGACGCCGCACTACACTTCCTCAGACAACAGCCACAGATCACCTCCTTGCTATGTTTCAACGATTTAATCGCCATCGGCGTTTTACAGGCATGCAGCCAGATAGGACGGCGCGTACCTGAAGACCTGGCAGTCGTCGGCCATGATGACATCCCCATGGCCTCCTGGGTCAATCCCCCTCTGACGACCTGTCGTGTGCTCTTCGAAGAAATGGGGCGCTTAGCCGTGCAATTGCTGATCGATCACTTGCGCGATTGCCCGGAGCGCTGCAGCAACATTGTCTTGACTCCCGAAATCGTCCAACGTGCCAGTGCACCTTAGACGGTCTGTTGCTTTCAAAAAGGAGGTGACTCTTCTATCGATCAAAACCATATTCCGAAAACAGATTGCAAATTTCATTTTCCCAAATTCAAACTGTGAGGAAGGAAGATATGTACACGAGAAAAACTGACCTTTGGAAAATCTTGACCCTGGTTCTGGCGCTCTCCCTGATCCTGTCAGCCTGCGCGCCGCAGGTGATCAAGGAAACCGTCGTCGTTACCCAGGAAGTCGAAAAAGTGGTCGAAAAGACGGTGGAGGTGGAGAAAATTGTTGAAGTAACGCCCGTGCCACCCTCCGAATACAGCGAAGCCCCCCAGCTTAAAGAAATGGTGGATAAAGGTGAGCTGCCCCCAGTAGAAGAGCGCATCCCTGAGAATCCCCTGGTGGTCCTGCCGGTCAAGTCGATAGGCCAGTATGGCGGCGTATGGCACCGTGGCTGGCGCGGCAAATCCGACTTTCACTGCTTCGGTCGTATCAACTACGAGACCATCCTGCGCTGGCCGCGCGATCCGAAAGACCCTGTGCAGCCGGGCCTGGCTGAAAAGTGGGATTGGAACGCAGATGGCACTGAGTTGACCCTGTACCTGCGCAAGGGCTTGAAATGGTCAGACGGCGAGCCCTTCACCGTGGAAGACATTATCTTCTGGTGGGAAGATATCGAAAATGATCCCAAGATCACCGCTGCCATTCATGCCGAATGGATGGTGAATGGTGAGCCGATGACGCTCGAAAAGATCGATGAAACAACCATCAAGCTCAAATTCGCTGGCCCCAACGGCCTGGCGGAAACCGTCGGCCTGGCCTTCCATGGCAACCAGTGGCCGTTGAATTTCGAACGGTTTGGCTTCTTTGCCCCTCGCCACTACCTGGAGCAATTCCACCCCAAGTACAATTCCAATGCCACCTATGAGGAATTCGAAGCCAAGGCGGATGATTACAACACCGAACGTCCGGTGATGACCCCCTGGAAAATCACCGAATTGGAAGAGGGCGGCGATCATATGGTTGCCACCCGCAACCCATTCTACTGGAAAGTCGATGTTGAAGGCCAGCAGTTGCCTTACATTGATGAAGTCTACTTCTACCTGGTGCAGGACAACACCGCAGTGAACTCACTGGCCCTGGAAGGCAAGCTGGATATGCAGCACCGCGGCCTCGATCTGTCGCAGTACCCGGTTTTCATGGAAAACGCGGATAAGTACGATTATCACATGCTGCTCTGGACCGTTGCCCAGGCTTCTGGGTTGACCTTCTTCCCCAATCAGAGCTACAAGGATCCAATGTACCGCGAGCTGCTGCAGACCTTTGAGTTCCGCCAGGCGCTCTCGCAGGCCATCGACCGCGAGGCGCTCAACGACATCATGTGGCTGGGCCAGGCTACGCCGCGAACCATCAGTGTTGTCGATGAATCACCGCTGTTCCAAGCAGATATCGAGAACATCTATGGTGATTATGATGTGGAACTGGCGAAATCCCTGCTGGACGAGGTCGGCCTGCCAGTAGGTACAGACGGGATGCGCACATTTGCCGATGGTTCGCCCCTGCAACTGGTGATCGAAACCTCGTACACATCGGGTACGCTGAACGATGGGATCGAACTTGTGGCTGAGTACTGGCGGGCAGTGGGGCTGAACATCTCGGTTGAGGCGACCTCACGCGATGTTTACTGGCCTCGGGCGATTGCTAACGAAGTCATGATCGCCACTTGGTCGACAGACCGCGGATTGGTTCCGATGATCGACCCAATCTACCAGTTCCCCTTCGACAATCGCTCCTGGATGGGTCCCGCCTTCGGCGACTGGTACAAGAGCGGCGGCACGACCGGCGAAGAGCCCAACCCCGAGTTGAAAGAATTGATGGATCTGTACGATCAATATCGAGGGACAGTCGATCCTGCCGAGCAACTCAAGATTGCCAAGGAACTCGTGCGCAAGACCACCACGTCTCTGAACGTGATCCAAACCGCAGGCATGTCACCAGGCCCTGTGGTGGTGCTGAACAACTTCATGAACGTAATGGGTGAGCACGTTTCCGACTGGATTATCATGACACCCGGCACAATGGATCCAAGCCACTTCTGGATCGATCAAGGACAGTAAAACCAACCGCTAGTCAATGTGTTGGGCGATCTTAGTATCGCCCAACACACTGGCGGAGCGAAGTGCTCCGCTTCTAAATTTATTGGCAACGTTCTTGTCGAGACGAAAGGAAGTATTCGATGGTGTCATATATCTTGAGGCGGCTTGCCGTCATGATCCCAACTTTATTTCTAATTTCCATTATTACTTTTATCATTATTCAATTGCCGCCAGGGGATTACTTTACCACGTTGCAGGCATTGGTTGCTGAATCAGGTGGAGGGATGGATACAACCGCCTTTTTGCGCCTGGAGCAAATTTATGGCCTGGATAAGCCGTTGTATGTCCAATATTTCCGCTGGGTTGCCGGTTGGTTCCGGCTAGACTTTGGATATTCACTGGAATGGGGAGCGCCTGTCTGGAACGTAATTTCCAAACAGTTGAATTTCACCCTGTTTTTGGGTTTCTTATCGATGATTTTTATGATGATCACTGCGATCCCAATCGGCATCTATTCTGCTACCCACCAATACTCTTTTGGCGATCATGCCTTGTCTGCGATCGGGTTTATCGGCCTGTGTCTCCCCGGGTTCCTGCTGGCTTTGTTGTGGATGTTCCTTGGAATTGTGGTTTTTCATTTTGATGTGGGTAATACAATGTCTATGGAATTTCGAGATGCCCCCTGGACTCTGGCAAAAATATGGGATTACACCTATCATTTGATCCCGGCAGTGGTTATCCTGGGCCTCTCCAGCACCGCACAGTTGCAGCGCATCATGCGCAGCAACCTGCTGGATGTGCTGGGGATGCAGCATATCACCACCGCTCGCGCCAAGGGCCTTAAAGAGGGCAAAGTAATCAACAAGTATGCAGTCCGCTTGGCGATAAACCCGCTCATTAGCGTTCTGGCTCTGGAAATTCCCAAGATTATCAACCAGTCGGCCTTGGTAGGCATTGTGATGCTGCTGCCTACCCTGGGACCGGTCTATTTGCGATCCTTACTCAGCCAGGATGTATATCTTTCAGGCACGATCTTGTTGGTTACTACCGTGATGCTGATGGTATCGAACTTGATCGCAGATATCATCCTGGCCTGGGCCGATCCCCGCATTACGCTTACTTGAGGAGCACTTCGCTCCGCCAGAGGAGCACTTCGCTCCGCCAGAGGAATGATCTATGGATAGCAATCAATTAAAAACTAAGCGTGAAGAAATCCACAGGCTATATGAGGAGCTTGCCAGTTCCCAAAGCCCAGTGGAATCGCCGGCTGATCTGAGTCCCGGGAAATCTTTGGAAAAGGTTTATGGAGCATCCCAATGGGCGTTGATCTGGCGCAAGTTTATCCGTAACAAGGCTGCTCTTGGCGGGGGAATCGTTATCTTACTTCTATACTTGATCGCCCTTTTTGGAGATTTCGTCGCTCCTTATGGAAGGGATACCCGCTTCAGAGAGAGTATCTACATGCCCCCCGCCAAGGTGCAGTTTTTCGATAATGGTAGGTTGCGATTATTTATCTATCAGGAAGAACAAGAACTCGACAAGAATTTGAGGCGTATCTATACCACCAATTATGAAAAGAAAATTCCGATCCAATTTTTTGTGCATGGCACCCCATACAAACTTATCGGCTTGTTCGAAGGGGATGTTCACCTGTTTGGCCTACCAGAGGGAGAGGGGATGATCGCTTTGCTGGGAGCCGATCGCCAGGGGCGCGATATGTTCTCGCGCATTGTGATTGGCAGCCAGGTATCGTTGACCATTGGCCTGGTAGGGGTAATTCTATCCCTGATCCTGGGCACCGTTCTGGGCATCATTTCAGGTTACTACAGCGGCCGGGTCGATGATTTCATCCAGCGCCTGATTGAACTGATCCGCTCCTTCCCCAGCGTCCCGTTGTGGATGGCGCTCTCGGCGGCTATTCCTCTTACCTGGTCGATCATGCAAACTTACTTCGCCATCAGCGTTATTCTCTCTCTGCTGGGTTGGACCTGGTTAGCGCGCCAGTTGCGCGGCCAAGTGCTTGCCTTGCGCAGCCAGGATTTTGTCATGGCTTCTAAACTGGCAGGCGCCAGCGATGCATGGATCATTTTCCGCCACCTGATCCCAGCTACGCTGGGGCAAATCATCGTGGTATCCACCCTGCAGATGCCTTCCATGATCCTGGCAGAGACAGCCCTGAGCTGGTTAGGCCTGGGGCTGCGCCCGCCGGTAGTCAGTTGGGGTGTATTGATCCAGGAATCGCAAAACTATCAATCCTTGGCGCTCTATCCCTGGGTCTTCACCCCGGCCATCGCTGTGGCGATCTGCATCCTGGCTTTCAGCTACCTGGGCGATGGCCTGCGCGACTCCGTAGACCCTTACACGATTTAGAGTAACCCCGAAACCAACTGGAGCAGTATGAGTACCCAGACAGATCGAGACGACTTTCTTGTACGCATTGAAAACCTGAAAACCTACTTCCGCACTCTGGATGGAATCGTGCGGGCAGTAGATGGGGTTTCATTGGAAATCAACCCTGGGGAAGCCCTGGGGTTGGTAGGCGAATCCGGTTGTGGGAAAAGCGTCACAGCTTTTTCGATCTTGCGCCTGTTACCCAAGAGTAGCCAGATCGCCGATGGCAAGATACTTTATAGACGAAGCAGCACGAACATCATCGACCTGACTACAGTGGACCCCAATGGTGATCTAATCCGTAGCATCCGCGGCAACGAGATCGCCATGATCTTTCAGGAGCCGCTGACATCGCTATCTCCTGTTCACACAGTAGGCAGCCAGATCGCAGAAGCTGTCACGCTGCACCAGAATACCAGCGCTGAACAGGCCCGGGAAATCGCCATTTCCATGCTGTCGCAAGTCGGCATTGCACTGCCCAGCCAACGTTATGATGAATACCCGCATCAATTTTCAGGCGGAATGCGCCAGCGAGCCATGATCGCCATGGCGCTTTCGTGCAACCCACAATTGCTGATCGCCGATGAGCCAACGACTGCTCTGGATGTTACCATCCAGGCCCAGATTCTCGAACTGATGAAATACTTGCAAGCAGAGCTGGGCATGGCAATTTTGATGATCACTCACAACCTGGGAGTGATCGCCGAAATGTGCGACCGCGTGGCGGTGATGTACATGGGTAAGGTCATCGAAAGCGCCAGCGTGCGCACCATTTTCCGCAATCCGTTGCACCCATACACCGTGGGGCTGATGCGCTCCATCCCTCAACTGGGCCGCCAGATCAAGGACCGCCTGACCCCCATCCCCGGCAGCGTGCCCGATCCATATTCGATCCCGCCGGGATGCGCCTTCTACCCGCGCTGCCCGGCTCCCAAGCGCCCGGCCTGCTCCCAGGAGGTGCCTTTGACCGAGGTTGAGCCAGGCCATTTCATACAGTGCACCCTGTACTCGTAATCTGACAGGATCTGTGATTGATTATGAACAAGACAACACCCATCTTAATGGAAGCGAAAGACCTGAAAATGCACTTCCCCATCCAGCGCGGGATTTTCCGGCGCGTCGTCGGGCACATCCGTGCCGTGGATGGCGTCAGCCTGTTTATCCGCCAGGGTGAAACCCTCGGCCTGGTAGGCGAATCCGGTTGCGGCAAAACCACCACAGGACGGTTGATCCTGCGCGCCCTCGAACCAACCAACGGAGAAATTTATTTCCGCGTCGACGACAAGATGGCAAACATCTATGATTTCTCTCCTGCAGAAGTCAAGGCCTGGCGGCGCGAGGTGCAGATCATCTTCCAGGATCCCTTCTCTTCGCTGAACCCGCGCATGACCGTCATGGATATCGTCAGCGAACCGCTCAAGATTCACAATCTCGCTGAAGGTGACGAGTTAAAAATGCGCGTGCGCGAACTGCTCGAAGCTGTAGGACTTAGAGCCCAGCACATGAACCGCTATCCCTACGCCTTCAGCGGCGGTCAACGCCAGCGCATCGGCATCGCCCGCGCCCTGGCTTTGCGCCCCAAGCTGATTGTGTGCGACGAGCCAGTCTCTGCCCTGGACGTCTCGATTCAGGCTCAAACCCTCAACCTGCTGGAAGACCTGCAAAACGAGTTCGGGCTGACCTACCTGTTCATCGCCCACGATCTCTCCGTGGTGGAACACATCAGCGACCGTGTGGCCGTGATGTACCTCGGCAACATCGTCGAACTCGCTCCCGCCAGCGAGCTTTACAATCACCCCATGCACCCCTATTCCGAAGCGCTGCTCTCGGCTGTTCCCCTCACCGATCCGGATTTTAAGAAGCAGCGCATCATCCTGAGCGGCGATGTTCCCAGCCCATCCAATCCCCCGCCGGGCTGCAAATTCCACCCCCGCTGCAGCTACGCAGTAGAGTTGTGCAGCCAGGCTGTCCCGGAATGGCAAGAGATTTCTCCCGATCATTGGGTAGCCTGTCACCGGGCAAGTGAACTCAAACTAGTGGGGATCCCAAGCTGAGATTGGTTCTCCATGTGGAGATTTTTGCTCCACCTGCCATCGCAGCTTGCTTACCACCCAATCAAACAGATTGCCCAGGAAGGATTTTTTGGAATTCGTTCCACTTGTCCTGCTCTGGAGTTGCCAGGGTGATTTCGCTGCTGTGTGAAAACGTATCTATACCGGAGGCATATGGATAAACTTAATGATTGGCTTTCTCTAACCCAGACGCCGGATACACTCATTGCCCAAATCCAACGCTCGCCTGCGACCCCCAAAGTGGTTGCCTACTTGCGCCAGGCTGTGCCTGACCTGTCCAGGTTCCCCTCCACCACTTACAGCCTGTATCGAGAATTCGAAAACACCGGCCAGCGCGAAAGTTACCAGCGCGTCTATTTCGCCAAACGCTCGCAGTTGACCCGCGCGGTCCTGGAAATGATCCTGGGGGATGACCAAATGCGCGCAGTTATCCATGATTTGCTGTGGAGTATCTGCGAAGAGACCACCTGGGTGCTGCCCGCACACGAAGAACAGGGCCCCGAATACTGGGACCTCAAACCATCGCCTGGCGGAGCGCTTCGCTCCGCCAGCCAGCCCTGGGGAGCGCACACCATGCTCACCCGCCCGCCCGACTCGATCGACCTGTTTGCTGCCGAGACCGGCGCCAGCCTGGCCGAGACGATTTATTTCCTGGGAGATCGCCTGGCCCCTGAAGTCGTGCAGCGCGTCCGCCAGGAAGTCGATCGCCGCATATTCCAACCCTACCTGGCCTATGGCAAAAATCATTGGTGGTACAAAGGCGCTCTGAACTGGAACGGCGTTTGCAATGGATCGATCGGTCTGGCTTTCATGCGCCTGGAAAAAGACGCCAACACCCTGGTACAGGCATTGAACCAGGTGCTGGAAGGTTTCGAGGCTTACATCGCCACAGGGTTCGAGCCCGACGGCGGATCGATCGAGGGCATCAGCTATTGGAATTATGGCTTGATGTACTTCGTCACGCTGGCAGAACTGCTGCGAGAAAAAACTGGCGGGAAACTCGACCTGCTGGCAGATAACCGGCTGAAAAAGATCGCTCTTTATCCGCTCGTAACCGCCCTTGCCCCCGGTACGTTCATCAACTTTGGCGACGCCACTGAGCAGTTGGCCCTTACGCCTGGAATCGTACAGCGCCTGGCTGAACACACTGGCGTGAGCGATCTATTGGGACTTTTCGTTCCCCTGGATTGGCTTGAAGGAGCGGGAGTTTCAGCAGCCAAACTGCCCATCACGCTGCGCACGGCTGCCTGGTGGGACGGCAATATTCCTCCCTTCCCCGCCAGTGCCCACCAGGATGCTTACCTTCCAGACTGCGCCATTGCGAAGTTCGTGGCGCACACTCCTACCGGCAAGACCATCATCCTGGCTGCGAAAGCCGGGCACAATGATGGACACCATTCCCACACCGACGTTGGCCAGTTCATCCTGCATGCAGATGGCGAGACCTTGTTGTGCGATCCCGGGCGCGGCCTGTACAGCCGCGAATACTTCCGCAAAGAGCGCTACCAGAACTTCTTCTGCAACTCGCTCAGCCACAACGTCCCCCGCATCGCGGGTCAGCTTCAAAAGCCCGGTCCCGAGTTCGGCGGCAGGCAGCAATACCACGGCGAAATCATCGAAACTCAATACGCTCAAGCCAGCGCCGATGAAGCGCGCTCCGTGATCATCGATATCCACCCAGCTTATGATATTCCCGGTCTCATCCAGGCGCGCCGCAGTCTAAAATTCGACCCTGTGGATGGCAGAACAACCTTACTGGATGAATTCACCTTCTCGACGGCAGCACAAGAGGTCGAAGAAGCCTTCGTCACCTGGCTGCCCGTTGAAGTAGACGGCGCCTCAGCCCGCTTGCAAGGTCAGCGCTCCACATTGCTTATGGAAGTTACGGAGCCCTCTGGCTGTATCTTTACCAGCCAGGATATGCGGGAAGAATGCCGCCGCAACCACCGCGAAGGCAACCTCACCCGTCTCTCTGTAAAGCTTCCGGAGGGCACCGCCAACGACTCTGTTGTACGCTTCGGGATACAGATCATGGTTCAAGATGCGTAAGGTCGATCGAATTTGAGGTCTGGAATTGAAAGAGAAGCTTTCTCGAACACAGCATACAGGCCGCGATTGGCTCCCAGCAGCCCTGGATTTCTGCCTGGAACGCACCCGGCACAATCTGGAGAGGCTGTCCAGCTTTCCCGAGAGAATCGAAAACGAGCAATGGTTGTGTGTGGATAACGGTGGCTGGGTTGGTGGGCATTGGGTTGGCCTGCTGTGGCTGGCGTACGCTTACAGCGGTGAGCCTGTCTTTCAAGAAGCTGCCGAGAAATGGGCGGCGCGCCTGGCGCCTCGCCAATACGATATCACCACCCACGATCTGGGCTTCCTCTTTGAGCTTTCTCACGTTCTAGGTTTTCGCCTGACCGACAACCAGGCACTCAAAGCACCCGCTCTGCAAGCTGCCCAAACGCTGGCGCGCCGTTTTAATCCGGCAGGCCGCTTTCTCCAGGCCTGGGGGCCCCTGGATGCACCAGCAGAGTTGCGCGGCCGCACAATTGTGGACACAATGATGAATCTAGACCTGCTGTTCTGGGCCAGCCAGGCCAGTGGAGAGGTTTCCCTGGCCCAAATAGCCCAGGCTCACGCCCAGACTTGCCTGACCTATCACGTGCGCCCAGATTATTCGACCGCCCACGTGGCTGATTTCGATCCTCACAGCGGCACCTTTCTCAAACAGGATACACACCAGGGCCTCAGCCCAACATCTTGCTGGAGTCGCGGTCAATCCTGGACAGTGTACGGGTTCGGCGACTGCTACCGCGCCACCGGTGAAACCGGCTTCTTCGAGGCTGCCCACGGCCTGGCAAAATATGCCCTGCAGCGCCTGCCACCCGATCACGTGCCTTACTGGGACTACGCCAGCCCCGATATTCCCGAGGATGTACGCGATAGCTCCGCTGCCGCCATCCTGGCCTCCGGGCTGCTCAAACTGGCCCAGTCTGAAAGCGAAGCTGGCTTGGAATCAGAATGGCATGCCGCCGCCCAAGCCATCCTGGCTTCGCTATGGCAAAACTATTCCAGTCGCCAGACGAACGTGCCCAGCATCCTGCTGCATGGCACACGCTCCAGGCCGCATGGCATGCAGGATCACGGCCTGATTTACGGCGATTACTACTTCATGGAGGGCTTGCTGATCTTGCAGGGTCAGCCGGCCATACTCAAAGCTTTGATCTGAAAGGATAAAATCCATGCAACATGCTGCTTTCGAAATCGGTAAAATCCACCTGCTGCGCGTCGACATCGGAGAAGATGTGCTCGCCTCGGTTGAGCGTTTCCTGTCCGAATCCGGCATCCAACAAGCAATTGTGCTGGGCGGTTACGGCACCCTGACCAATTATCATCTGCACTGGGTTACACACAACCGCCTGCCCACTGAAAACACATTCTTGCGCGGCGAAGGCGGCATCGAAATCCTATCGATGAACGGCCTGGTAGTGAACGGCAGCCCCCACATTCACGTCAGCCTGTCCACACCGCAGGGCGCCTTTGGCGGCCACCTTGAGCCAGGCTGCAGAGCCTATGTGGTCTGTGAAATCTTCTTTGCCGAAGTAGCGGGCGGTGAACTAAACCGCACCCAGGCAGCCGTCTCCATCGAAGGCATGGGAGAGGGCAAGGTGACGCGCCTGACATTCGATTAGCGGAACGCTTTGCTCCGCCAAGATCAATTCATAGAAGGAGATCGACATGAAATATCACGCACCTTTAACTACAAACCAGGGCTGGAACAGCCTGCCTTATAACCCCTGCCGACTGCTGGATTTCGGCTATCTCAAGCTGGCGGCAGGAGAACATTACAGCAGCCAGACCGGTGATCGTGAAATGCTAGCTGTCTTGCTTGGGGGCAAAGCCACCTTCGAAGTGAGCGCTGAAAACGGTGCATTCCGCTTCGAGAAAGTCGGCGGCCGGCCGAATGTCTTCGGCGGCAAACCCTACTCCGTCTACCTGCCGGCTGGCGCTAACTATCAAATTACTGCGGAAGGGCCGGTCGAGATCGCCATGCCCAGCGCGCCCAGCGATGTATACTACGAACCATATGTGATTGCGCCTTCTCAAGTCGCCAACGGCATCTGGGGCGCGGCCAACTTCAAGCGTTATTACCACCAAATCTTGACCCTGGCTTCCCAACCCGATCTGCCTGCTCGCCGCCTGATCGTAGGCGAAACCTTCACCCCCAGCGGCAACTGGAGCACCTACCCGCCGCACAAGCACCAGGTGAACGACCTGCCTCGCCAGGCCTACCATGAAGAAATGTACTTCTTTAAAGTCAGCCCTGCGGATGGCTTTGGCATCTGCCACTACTACAACGAGCAAGGCGAAGAAGAAAACTTCACCATCCGCGATTACAGCATACACATGATGCCAAAAGGCTATCACACTGTAGTCAGTGCGCCAGGCTATACCACCTACTATCTGTGGTTCCTGGCAGGCGAGCAGCGTGTCCAGGCCACTGTCGATGACCCGGATTTGGGCTGGGTCAGCCGCACGGTCGCCATGCTGAAAGAATTGGGGCATTAACAGGAATTAGGCTCATGAACATTCTCGATTCTTTCCGCCTGGATGGGAAAGTGGCCCTGGTGACCGGGGCCAGCCGCGGCCTGGGGCAGGCGATGGCCATCGGCCTGGCAGAGGCTGGGGCTGATATCGCCGGCCTGGACCTGACCGGCTGCGACGAGACCTGCGGCCTGGTCGAGACCCTGGGCCGGCACTACCACTCTCTGCTTTGCGATCTACGCCAGGCCAGCCTCCTCCAGTTAGAGAACATCATCGCCGAAGTAGTCGGTCAATTTGGGCGGCTGGATATCCTGGTCAACAACGCCGGCATTATCCGCCGCGCCCCAGTCCTGGAATTCAGCGAACCAGATTGGGATGACGTTCTGCACATCAATCTGAAAGCGCTCTTCTTCCTTTCGCAGGCAGCCGGGCGCGCCATGGTCGCCCGAGGCGCAAAGACAGGTAATGAGGGCGGACACTCCGTTGGCAAAATCGTCAACATCGCCTCCATGCTTTCTTTCCAGGGGGGCATCCGCGTGGTTTCTTACGCCGCCGCCAAGAGCGGAGTCGCCGGCATCACGCGCGCCCTGGCCAACGAACTGGCCCCTCAAAGGATCAATGTCAACGCCATTGCCCCAGGCTACATGGCCACAGACAACACCGCCCCGCTGCGGGCCGATCCATTGCGCAACCAGGCCATCCTGGATCGCATCCCCGCCGCTGAATGGGGACAGCCCGCCGACCTGAAAGGGGCAGTGGTCTTCCTGGCCTCACCCGCCTCCGATTACATTCACGGGACCATCCTGCCCGTGGATGGAGGCTGGCTGGCCCGCTGACGCCTGCTGTGCCTGGAACAGAAACCGGCATCAAAGGTACGAGACGATACAGGAGTCAAGATGGAATCAAATGCTACTGGAGAACACGCCGCAGCCAGTATTGCCAACAAAGTTGTCACCTTTGGCGAAATCATGCTGAGGCTTTCGCCGCCCGGATTCCAACGTTTCAACCAGGCGCGCACTTTCGATGTCATCTATGGCGGCGGGGAAGCCAACGTAGCCGTTTCGTTGGCCAATCACGGCGTACCTGTGGATTTTGTAACTCGCCTGCCTGCCAACGATATTGGCGAAGCCTGCATCCAATTCCTGCGCCAGTTTGGGATCGGCACAGATCAAATTGTACGCGGCGGCGAACGCCTGGGCATCTATTTCCTCGAAATGGGCGCCATGCAGCGCCCCAGCAAGGTAGTTTACGACCGGGCCTATTCCTCGATAGCCACCATCCAGCGCGGCATGGTCGACTGGAAAGCCGTGTTCGCAGGCGCCAACTGGTTCCACTGGACCGGCATCACCCCGGCGATTTCTGCTGGCAGTGCAGACGCTTGTCTGGAAGCTGTTCAAACGGCCAGGCAAATGGGCCTCACCATTTCTTGCGATCTCAACTACCGAAAAAACCTGTGGAAGTGGGGCCAGCCGGCCAGCATGGTGATGCCAGAACTGGTGCAGTACTGCGATGTTGCCATCGGCAACGAAGAAGATGCCCATAAAGTCTTTGGCATCCAGGCTCCTGAGACAGACGTGACTGCCGGTAAAGTGCCAGCCGAGAAGTATCTTTCAGTTTGCCAGGCCCTGTCTGAACGTTTCCCCCGCCTGAAAACGATCGGGATCACTTTGCGCGGCTCGCTCTCAGCCAGCCACAATACCTGGTCTGGGGTGCTGTGGGATGCGGAGCACTTCGCTCCGCCAGCCGGCCAATTCTACATCGGGCAACAGTTTGATCTGACCCACATTGTGGACCGCGTTGGCGGAGGGGATGCCTTTGCTGCCGGCCTGATCTACGGCTTGCGCACTTACACCACTCGCCAGCAGGCTCTGGATTTTGCCGTTGCAGCCGCGTGCCTCAAGCATTCGATCTTCGGCGATTTCAACCTGGCTTCCGTGGCGGAAATCGAGACACTCCTGAAGGGCGATGCCTCCGGGCGGGTTTCGCGCTGAGCGAGGTTGCTTCTCGGAATAAATACGCTTTAGGAGAAAAAAAGATGGCCCAACATACCAGATTGGAAGTTTACAATACCATCCTGAATAGCGGCCTGGTGCCGCTCTTTTACCACAGCGAAGTAGAAGTGTCTAAACAGATATGCGCCGCGCTTTTTCAAGGCGGCGCGCGCCTGATCGAGTTCACAAACCGCGGCGATTTCGCTTTCCAGGTCTTCACCGCCCTGGCGCAGCACCTGGCCCAGGCGATGCCAGACATGATTTTTGGGGTTGGTTCGGTGTTGGATGCTCCTACAGCAGCCATGTATATCAGCGCAGGCGCCAATTTTGTCGTTGGGCCAGTGCTCAACCCGGAAGTCGCTCTCCTGTGCAACCGGCGCAAGATCGCTTACGTGCCGGGCTGCGGCAGCGCCTCAGAGATTTCATCCGCCGAAGAGTTAGGTGTAGAGATCATCAAAGTCTTCCCCGGGCAATCGGTTGGAGGGCCCGGTTTTATCAAAGCTGTCCTGGGACCGATGCCCTGGACGCGCATGATGCCCACTGGCGGCGTAGACGCAACCCAGGATTCTATCCAGGGCTGGTTCAAGGCCGGCGCCTGCGCCGTGGGTATGGGCTCCAACCTGGTAACCAAAGCAGATGTAAAAGCCGCAAATTACACCGCCATCACCGAGCGCACTGCTCAGGTGCTGGCCTGGATACAGCCAGTCAAGGCGAAGTAAACGTGACAATCCTGAAATATCCAGAACTCCAACCCCATACGTTGCGCCCAGGCGTCGAGCGCCGCCAGGGTCACACCGATAATCTGATGATCACCGTTATAGATTTTAATGATGGACCCACGAACCAACCCGACCCATTGCACTCGCACCCACACGAACAGGTCACCTACGTGGCAGCCGGAGAAATCCTGTTCGTAATGAATGATGAGGCCACCCACCTGAAGCCCGGCGATCTGGTGCTCATCCCCTCCGGCGTTCCACATGCCATCCAGCAGCTTACTGAGCACGTACGCCTGGTTGACTGCTTTACACCCATTCGACAAGACTTCCTACCGTAGGAACGCATTCCCAGGAGCAAACTTTTATGATCGGCCAACAATGGTCATCCGAAATCCGTGAATTCAAAGACGCCAAAACCGGGCGGCGTATCCGCCAGCTAACCAGCGCCGGCAACAACGTGCACCTGTACTTCACCGAGAACTCCTTCGACGCCCATAAGAGAGAGATCATCTTTCTCTCCGACCGCGCTTCCGGCGAAGACAAAGCGCCGCACGAACGCCCGCATTACAACCTGTTCCGTATGCACCTGGACAGCGGGGTGATCACTCAACTGACTGACGAGCGCCCCGCTCCGCCAGGTGCCCCGCTCGACGATGAAGATCACCAAAGCCACGCCGGCCCGGTCGGCAGCGTTACCAAGACCCCTGACTCGAAAATTATTGTATTCCGGACTGGGAACAAGATTAAGAAATTGGACGGCGAAACCGGCCAGATCCAGGTGATCTACGCAGAACAGGGCAGCTACAATCTGGGAGCGCCCTCAATTGCCTGCAACCGCCGCTATGTAGCCTTCTGTCGCAATGAAGATATGCACGTGCAAGATGGGCCCAATTACACCGGCTTCAAGGAACGTTTCTACCTGGTCAAAGATGGGCGCATCACGGTGGCTTACCTGGACGGCTCGGGCTGGTTCGATTTGTTTAAAGACACCCACCAGGTAGGGCACTTCCAGTTCTGTCCCGATGACAGCACCATCGGCACGTACTGCCACGAAGGCCCCTGGAACCTGGTGACACAGCGCATCTGGCTGCTGGATTTTGCCTGCCGCGAAGCCAAACCCTGCTTCCGCCAAACCGAGATCGACTCGGTGGGGCACGAGTTTTGGACCCGGGATGGTTACATCTTCTTTGACAACCGTGGCCCTGGGCACGATGGCACCATCACCTCAGATCGCACCCAGGCTGTCGCCACGGAGATCCAGGTCAACCAGAACGCCATGATCCCCTTCGTGGGCCTGGCAGATCGACAGGGTAATGTAGTCAAGCGCATCGACATGCCCTTCTACTGCAACCACTACCACGCCAACCCCGATAATACCATCCTGGTAGGCGACGATGTCGATGACCTGGTGCTCATCGATATCTCCGGCGAAAAAGCGCAGTTGGAAGTGCTTTGCAACCACAAGACTTCCTGGCACACCCAATCTGCCCACTGCCATCCCACCTGGAGTTGGGATGGGAAACGCATCTTATACGCCTCCGACTACGGTGGAAAAGTGAACCTGTACCTTATCGAGTTGTAAATTGTCAGCCATCCCATGATTCCCGAGAATCAGGGAGGCTCAAGCGAAAAGGAGAGAGTCATGGAATATCGCTCATTAGGACGCACAGGAGTATTGGTCTCCCCCCTCTGCTTGGGCGCGATGAACTTCGGCGGACCAACCAATGAAGAAGATTCTTTCGCCATCCTGCAGCACGCCATCCAATCCGGCATCAATTTCATCGATACGGCCAACGTATACAACCAGGGTGAAAGCGAGCGCGTCGTAGGCAAGTTCCTGAAAGAGCGCAACCTGCGCGACCAGGTTGTCCTGGCGACCAAAGTGCATGGGCGCATGGGCGACCTGCCTAACCAGGGCGGCTCGACGCGCTACCACATCCTCAAAGCCTGTGAAGATTCACTGCGGCGGTTGCAAACCGATCACATCGATCTCTACCAACTCCACCGCCCACCCCTGACCCACCCTCAAGAAGAGACTTTGCGGGCCTTCGATGATCTGATCCGGGCCGGGAAAGTCGTTTACATCGGCTGTTCCACCCATCCCGCATGGATGGTTATGGAAGCCCTGGCGCTCAGCGAGCGCTACAACCTGGCGCGCTACGTCAGTGAGCAGCCGCCCTACAACCTGCTGGACCGGCGCATCGAGAACGAATTGATCCCCCTGTGCCAGAGATATGGGTTGGCCATAATCCCCTGGTCGCCGCTGGCGATGGGCGTATTGGCCGGTCGTTACTCGCAGCCCGGCGCTTATCCCGAGGGCTCGCGCGCCGCGCGTTGGGATAAGAAATTCGTGGGCGGCCGGATCACTCAACGAGGCATCGAAGTCGCTCAAGAACTGTCCAAAATGGCCCAATTGCGCGGTATGACCGCCTCGCAACTGGCCTTGTTGTGGCTCAAAGACCAGCCCGGTGTCACCGCCCCCATCATCGGCCCGCGCACCCTGGCTCACCTGGAAGATGCCCTGGGCATCATCGATAAAACCCTGGATGACGCCGATCGCCCCTTGTTCGACCAGTTGGTTCACCCAGGCACAGCCGTTGCAGATTTCCACAACACCAACGAATGGATGAAAGCCCGATTCTAAGCCAGTGAATCAGATCAGGATGAACAAGCATTGGTGAATCATCGCCAGCGTCTCTTGACCGCCCTCGACCACCAGGAGCCCGACCGGGTGCCTTTTGATCTGGGCAGCACCCAGGTGACAGGCATCCATACCCTTGCCCTCCAGGCGCTGCGCCAGGAATTAGGCCTGCCCGCGATCGAGCTACAGGTATGCGATGCCATCCAGGGCCTGGCTTTGCCCGGCGAGGACCTGATCCAGCGCCTGGGCGTAGATGTGCGCGGCCTGTACCCTCGCAACAGCCACAACTGGAATGTTGTCGAGCAGGATGACGGTGAATATTGGCGCTACCACGACGAATGGGGCATCATCCACCGCAAGCCCAAAGACGGCGGCCTGTATTACAGCCTGTTCCAAACGCCGCTCGCTTGCTCCGACCTGACTGCAAAAGATGTCGAGTCTCGCCCCTGGCCCGACTTCAGCGACCCCGAGCGCATCGCCGGCTTGCGCCAGCAAGCCGAGGCCTACCACGCGGCCGGTTACGCCGTTGTGCTCAAAGATCCCTTTGCTGGCATCTTCGAAATGTCCCAACGCATCGTCGGCATGGAAAACTTGTTGATCATGATGGCTTCCGATCCGGCCCTCGCCGGTGTTCTGTTCGAAAAATTGGCTGAGTTGAAACTGGCCTTCTGGGAAATGGCCCTGCCCCAATTGGCAGATGTGATCGACGTGATCAGCCAGGCCGACGATTACGGCACCCAGGCTTCTCAAATCATCTCGCCGCGCATGTTCCGCCAGCAGATCAAGCCGCATTGGAAAACTGTATTGCAGCGTATCCAAGAATTGGCGCCTAAGGCGAAGCGCTTCTTCCATTCCTGCGGCAGCGTACGCCCCTTGATCCCCGACTTCATCGAAATCGGCGTCGAGATCCTCAACCCGGTGCACATCCGCGCCACAGGTATGCAGCCCGCGGCCTTGAAACACGACTTTGGCGAGGCGCTGTCTTTCTGGGGCGGCGGCGTGGACACCCAGGATACCCTGCCTCACGGGACTCCCGAACAGATCAAAGACGAAGTGCGCCGCAACATCGAGGCCCTGGCGCCCGGCGGCGGATTCGTTTTCAATACCGTGCACAACATCCAGGCAGACGTGCCGCCAGGCAATATTACCGCCATGTGGGAAGCTTTACAAGAATATGGAGTTTATGCATGAAGGACACTGCTTGGGAAAACTTCAAAACTGTCGCCCGGCTGGAAAAAACCTCCCAGGTGCCGGTGGCCCTGATCGTGGACAGCCCCTGGCTTCCAGGCTACGCAGGCATCGACACCCGTGAGTATTTCCTCTATCCGGAGCGCTGGTTGGAAATCAACAAAAGATTGCTGATCGATTTTCCAGGCATCGTTTGGATACCCGGCTTCTGGGTGGAATATGGCATGGCGATTGAGCCTTCCGCCTTCGGCGCACGCCTACACTTCCATGCAGACCGTCCGCCATCCGTGGAACCCGTTTACCCCGATCTGGATTTCTGGGCACAGGTAAAACCTGCTAATCCCAACGAAGACGGCCTGATGCCTTTGGTGCTCTTTCTGAATCGTAAGCTGGACCAACAATTATCCGCGGAAGGCCTGGGCATTCGCATGGCGGCCGCTCGCGGGCCGTTAACCACAGCCTCCTGGTTAGTCGGCGTAACTCAGCTTATGGAAGGGATGCTCACACACCCCGAACAAATCACTCGCCTGCTAGAAACGATCACTACAACTTTAATCGACTGGCTGCAAGCGCAACTGGATGCTATCAGCCAGCCACAAGGCGTCTTACTGCTCGATGATCTGGTAGGGATGGTCTCGCGGCGCACCTACCAGGCTATGGTCGCCCCGCACCTGCAACGCATCTTCCGTCAATTCGAGGGCCTGCTGCGCGTCTACCATAACGATACCCCTTGTATGCACCTGATGGGAGATCTTACCGAAGCTGGCTTCCAGGTGCTCAATTTCAGCCACGAATTACCCCTCGCGGATGTGATTGCGAAAACGCAAGGAAAGCTGGCCTTGATGGGCAATGTGCCCCCCCTGCAAATCGGCGTATTCGGCAGCCCCGAACAAGTTTACCAGGCTGCCACCGAATGCCTGAAAAACGGCGTTGCCGGGCACCTGATCCTGTCCTTCGGCGGAGGTGTATCGCCCGGTACTCCCCCCGAAAACATCGCCGCGCTGTGGCAGGCAGCCCAGGATTGGGGCACATCCGCTGCAGGAAAGGAGACATAAAATTGAGCAGTTCTCATTCTATACAAAAGACCCCCATGCAATGGGCCCTTTCTCCCGATCGCTTCTTCGCCCCCGAGCCAACGCAGCGCGGGCTGGCCCGCCAGCTTTACCAACGCGTGGCAGACGCCCCGATCATCAGCCCTCACGGGCATGTCGATCCACGCTTGTTTGCCGACGAGAATGCCAGTTTCGGCACACCAGCCGATTTATTAATTATCCCCGATCATTACGTGTACCGCATGCTATATTCACAGGGCATTCCTCTTGAAGCCCTGGGGGTGCCGTTCCTGGAAAACAAGCCCGGTGGAGGCAAGGCGGAGCAGTTCGCTCCAACAACGGAGCACTTCGCTCCGACAATCGATTGTGAGCCAGCCAGCCAACAGAGCGAAGCCAACCACCGCAAAATCTGGCAAATCTTTGCAGAAAATTTTTATCTCTTCCGAGGCACCCCAACCGGCATTTGGATGGCGCAAGAACTCATTGAAGTATTCGGCATTCGGGTCCGCCTGAACGGCGAGACTGCTCAACAGATCTACGATCAGATTACAGAGAAGTTGGAAGATCCGGCCTTCCGCCCGCGCGCCCTGTTCGAACGCTTCAACATCTCCTGCCTGTGTACCACCGACCCCGCCTGGGATCGGTTGGAATATCACCAGGCCATCCGCGCCTCGGGCTGGCGAGGCGATATTCGCCCAACCTTTCGCCCAGATGCGGTCATCAATCTGGATACGCCGGGTTGGGTCAACAACATCTTTAAGCTGAGCCAGGCTAGCGGCGTCCAAATCCATTCATACGCAACGTATATCCAGGCCCTGGAAGTTCAACGCGCTCACTTTAAATCGCTTGGGGCGGCTGCCACGGACCATGCGGCCCTGATGCCTTACACCGCCGAGATCAGCGAATATGAAGCCGAGGCCATCTTCCAGCGCGGCCTGCGCAGCGCCCTGCAGCCTGGGGATGCCGAACGCTTCAGCAGCCATATGCTCATGGAAATGGCTCGTATGAGCATTGAAGATGGCCTGGTCATGCAGCTCCATCCAGGCGCTTTGCGCGATCATAATAATCGTATCTTCGAGTGCTTTGGCCCCGATAAAGGCGCAGATATCCCTATCCCGGTTGAATACACCCGGCCTCTCAGGCTGCTGCTGCAGAAATATGGCAGCGATACGCGCCTGCACCTGATCCTCTTCACCCTGGACGAAACCACCTATTCGCGCGAACTGGCCCCACTGGCCGGGCACTACCCTGCGGTCCTGCTCGGACCACCCTGGTGGTTCCACGACAGCCTGAATGGCATGCGGCGCTATTTCGAGCAGGTCATCGAAACCGCCGGACTTTACAACACGGCCGGTTTCAACGATGACACACGCGCCTTTGCTTCTATCCCTGCCCGCCATGACGTCTGGCGGCGGGCCAGCGCTAACTGGCTCGCCGGCCAGGTAGTGCGTGGGGTCATCCCCGAAGAAGACGCGGCCGAAATGATCTTCGATCTGGCCGTCGGCCTGGCTAAAAAAGCCTACCGCCTGGCGGAGGAGAGCACTCCGCTGTAAATATTACACTTGCTCAGAGGATTTCTACCATGAAAACCATCCCATCATCGCTTGTTACCACCGGCAATACCACTTATTTTCTTGCCCAAGACACGGCCTCCAATGAACCATACCTGGGAGTTCGCGGTCCCGATCAAGATTTCAGCGATCTACACCATACCATCGGTAGCGAACGCTACTACCCCCTAACCGCCGCCAATGCCGCTGCTCTGCGCCAGCGCCTGGATTGGCTCAATCCCGCGCCTTTAGGGCTGGCGACCTCCTTTGGCTTCGGCGACCGCCTGGGATTGGCGACCCCAGGCCACATCGAGGCGCTGCGCCAGGGGGCCCGGCCAGGCGCGCCAGGCCTCGCTCCCGTGTTCGCCCAGCAGTCCGTGCGCGAAAACACTCGCACCGGGCGCACGCCTCAAGGCGTGCTGGACGATGCCATGTGGGGCGTCTTCCGGCAAGGCTGGCGTTCGCCCTGGGGCGCCGACGCCGATCATCTCAAGCAAGTCAGCGATTTGCTGCCCTTTGTTCAGGCTGGTTATAGCTTTTTCACCATTGACCCCGGAGATCACGTCGATCCCGCTGCTGACAGCGATTCGATCGAAACCTTGCAAGCAAAATTTACCACTTTGCCCTGGGATGTGCTGCAAAGTTCCCCGGCACTGCAAAGGCAAACTTATTTACAATCCGACTTAGGGATCGCTGATCTGGAGTTGGCTTTCGATGAACCCACCTTGCTGCGGGCTGCAGCTAAGTATGGCAAAGCCATCGCTCATATCCTGGTCATGTATCGGGAATTAGTCGCTTTGAAGTCTGGCACGGCGTTCGATTTCGAAGTATCTGTAGACGAAACCGACACGCCCACCAGCGTCCCCGAGCATTTCTACATCACCAGCGAACTGACGCGCCTGGGAGTACAGCTCACCAGCCTGGCCCCGCGCTTCCCTGGGCGCTTCGAAAAAGGCGTCGACTACATCGGCGATATCGTTCAGCTAGAAGCCGAGATCGCCCGCCATGCCGCCATCATGCGCCACTTTGCGGAGCACTTCGCTCCGCCAGGCGGCTACAAGATCAGCCTGCATTCAGGCTCGGACAAGTTTTCCGCTTACCCTATCCTCGCCCGCCATGCTGGCTCCTACATTCACGTCAAAACCGCCGGGACCAGCTATCTGGAGGCCCTGCGCCTGATCGCCCGCATCGAACCGCCTCTCTTCCGCCAGGTGCTCACCCTGGCCTGCCAGCGCTATCCAATCGAACGCCAGAGCTATCATGTTTCAGCCGATGAGAAGCGCCTGCCTTCGACCGAAACCATTCAGTCGCTGCCCGATGCCTGCCTGCCCGGCTTTCTGGATGATTTCCACGCCCGCCAGGCGTTGCATGTCACTTTTGGCGCTGCCCTGACGCAGCACGGGGATACGATCAAGGCATTGCTGCGCGCCAACCCGGCAGCTTACGCCGATACCTTGCGCCCCCACTTCCGCCGCCACCTGGAACCCTTCGAGGCGCCAGAGCGCGCCCCTATCGACCAGCCCGAGCAGCGCCCCTTCCCCCAGGATTTATTCGACTTGCGCGGCAAGGTCGCCGTGGTCACCGGCGGTGCAGGCGTTCTGTGCTCAGCCATGTGCGCCGCGCTGGCTGCCGCTGGCGCAAGCGTGGCTGTGCTCGACCTCTTTCCTGAAGCCGCTCAGAAAATTGCCGGAGAGATCATCTCAAGTGGCGGTCAGGCGCTGGGCTTGGGCTGTGACGTGCTCGACCAGCCCGCGCTGGAAGCCGCCGCTCAAGCAGTGATCCAGGCTTTTGGCCGGGTTGATATCCTGATCAATGGCGCTGGCGGCAATAAGAAACAGGCTACCACCTCCCCCGAACTGTGCTTCTTCGATTTGCCTGGCGAAGCCTTGGAAAGTGTCTTTGCATTGAACTTTACTGGCACTCTGCTGCCCTGCCAGGTTTTTGGCAAGCTCATGGCCGCGCAGGGCGAGGGTATAATTGTCAACATCTCATCCATGAATGCCTTCCGACCTCTGACGCGTATTCCTGCTTACTCGGCAGCCAAAGCCGCCGTGAGCAATTTCACGCAATGGCTGGCTGTTCACCTGGCACAGGAATATTCGCCAAACATCCGCGTCAACGCCATCGCTCCGGGCTTCTTCCTCACCGAGCAAAACCGCTTCCTGCTCACCGATGCTCAAACCGGAGCGCTGACGGCCCGCGGTCAACAGATCATTACCCATACCCCGCAGGGGCGCTTCGGAACGCCGCAAGATCTGTTCAGCACTTTGCTCTGGCTGGCGTCGCCTGGAGCCAGCTTTGTGAACGGAGTCGTGGTGCCGGTAGATGGCGGCTTCTCGGCCTTCAGCGGTGTATAGCCCCGGGAGCTATCCGGTGATTGCCCCTGGGTAAGGAGCAGGAAATGACCGAACTGAATTTCTCACTCTACAGCTCACAACCCTTGTTCTTGGAGCGGATTTCCACTTTACTGAAGGAGTTTGAAACTCAACACCACATCCCGGTTCGAGCCAACCAACAAAACCTGGACGAATCCTGGTCCCAGTTATTTCAATATGTCCTGTATGGTGGAGGACCAGACATCTCGCGCATAGGCACAATTTGGACAAGTAGTCTGGTCGCGCTCAATGCACTGCGTCCATTCGCTCCCAAAGAAGTAGCCGCCCTGGGAGGGGCAAACGCCTTTTTTGACCCTGTCTGGCAAAGTTGTTCACTCCAGGGCGACGCCCGCATTTGGTCGATCCCCTTCACCGTTTTCAATTACGCCCTGTTCTACCGCCGTGATCTTCTGAACAAAGCTGGCATTGATGCACAGGTCGCCTTCGCTTCTGCGCCAGCCATGCTGGAAACCCTGCAACGTTTGCAGGCCAGCGGCATCCATTCCGCCTGGGTCACTCCGTCTGGGCAGCATTACCGCGCCCGCCTGCACGTTGCCGTCAGTTGGCTTTGGGGCGCTGGCGGGCACCTTTTGAGCGACGATGGTCGCCATTTTCTCGCCAATCAACCTCAGGCCCTGGCTGGCCTAGAGTCCTTCTTTGAGCTCTTCAGATGCTTGTCCCCAGATGATTACGGCTTAACCTCAGCCGAATGTTTGCAGCGCTTCGCCCAGGGTCGCACAGCCGTTTACATTGGTGGCCCAGACACAATCGCCCGAATGCGGGAATTCGGACCCCCGCCTGGCATCCTGGAGAATGTAGGGACAACCATCTTGCCAGGCACGCCCTGGATTGGCGGTTCCAGCCTGGTAGTCTGGAAAGATGTCCTGTCGGACCCGAAGAAAGAACGCGCCGCGCTCCAACTGATTTCATTCTTGACTCAGCCTCTCACTCAAATCAAACTCTATAATTTGTGCGAAGTGCTGCCCTCTCGCCGTGAGGCATTGGCCCAGTTGCAGTTGGAGCCGGTAGAACTGCTGCAGGTTGAGAGAAAAGTATTGGAAACCGGGCGAAGCTACCGCCCGTACCCGATCTGGATGCGCATTCAAAATGATCTAATACTTGCCCTGGATGCAATCACTGCCGATATTCTGGCTGATTCATCTTTAGATATTGCCGCCGCCATTTCCAGGCATCTCGATCCTTTAGCCCGCAAATATGAAATGACCCTGGAAAGCTTTTGAAATATTCTCAGCGTACTTCAATTACCGCACTCAAGCAAACCTCCGAGGATAGCTGAACATGACTGGAATGCAGGCTCCCAAGAGCGATTCATCTGTGTATAGAGCGAAGTGCTCCACCATTGGATATGGCCAACCTGAACGGCTTCTGAATGAATCCGAGATCACAGCCATTATCACCAGCGGGTTGGAGAAGCTGCCTCTGGATGGTCGCAAAGTGTTGGTTATCATCCCCGACCACACTCGCACCATGCCCCTGCCCATGTTCTTCCGCTTGCTGACCCAGCAGCTTTCCGGTCGCGTGGCCGCCCTGGATTTCCTGGTCGCCCTGGGTACGCACCCTCCCCTGAGCGAGGAGCAATTGCAAAAACTGCTCGGCATTACGCCAGAGCAGCGCGCCAGTCGCTACCAGCATGTGCGCCTGCTGAACCACGCCTGGGATGATCCGCATGCCCTGGTAACCCTAGGTGTGATCTCCAAAGCCGAGATGCAGAATCTCTCACAAGGCATGCTGGCGGTGGATGTGCCCGTGCGCCTGAATCGCCTGATCCTGGAGTACGATCACCTGCTGGTATGTGGGCCGGTTTTTCCACACGAAGTGGTCGGCTTTTCAGGAGGCAACAAATACTTCTTCCCTGGCATCGCCGGGCGCGAGATCATCGATTTCACTCATTGGCTGGGAGCATTGATCACTTCCTACAGCATGATCGGCACCCAGGAAACGCCAGTGCGAAGCGTGATCGACCGGGCCGCGGCTTTTATCGACCGCCCGCGCCATGCCCTTTGCTCTGTGGTTACCACGCAAGGCGTGCACGGGCTTTTTATCGGCGCTCCCGAAGAGGCTTTCGCCGCGGCAGCCAGCCTGTCGGCCCAGGTGCACATCCGTTGGGTTGACCGGCCCTACCCGCAAGTGCTCTCGGTTCTGCCGGAAATGTACGATGAAATCTGGACTGGCGCGAAAGGTATGTACAAACTCGAACCGGTTGTGGCCGATGGAGGTGAGCTGATCATCTACGCGCCCCACATCCACACATTCAGCGTGGTACACGGTGAAATCATCCGCCAGGTTGGCTATCACGTGCGCGATTATTTCGTCAAGCAGTGGGAGCGTTTCGCCCATTACCCCTGGGGCGTGCTGGCCCATTCCACGCACCTGCGCGGCGTCGGCAGCTTCGAGGATGGCGTCGAAAGGCCTCGTATTCAGGTCAGCCTGGCGACCAGCATCCCCGAGGCCGAATGCCGGGCAGTCAACCTGGGCTACCGAGATCCCGCCTCGATCCGCCCCGAGGATTTTGCGGACCGGGAAGCACAGGGCATCTTATTTGTACCTCATGCAGGAGAAATCCTATATCGCTTGCGCGACGGTTCGCGCGCAAAAGGAGATCGTTGAAATGAAAAAGGCCAATTTTGGTTTTGTCGGTTTAGGCGTTATGGGCCACATGCTGGCCCTCAACATGGAACGGCACGGCTTTCGCGTTGCGGGTTACGACCTGGATGCCCAGAAAGTGCAGGCTTTTGGAACGCAGTACCCGGGCAAAGAATTGGTTGCCTGCGCCACCGTAGAGGAATTTCTGGAAGTATTGGAGCGTCCGCGGCGCATTATGATGATGGTGCCAGCCGGGAAGCCCGTAGACTCCGTGATTGCATCCTTGAAACCGGTGCTCGAGAGCGGAGATTTGCTCATCGATGGCGGCAACACTTTCTTCATGGACACCGAACGTCGCTCGAGCGAGTTGGAAGCGTTGGGAATTGTCTATATCGGCACAGGCGTTAGCGGCGGCGAATACGGCGCTTTGTGGGGGCCGTCCATCATGCCCGGTGGGCAGCCGCAGGCCTGGGAGTTGGTCAAGCCTATCTTCGAAGCCATCGCCGCCCAGGCCCAGGGTGAGCCCTGTGTTGCTTATATGGGCCCGCGCGGGGCCGGCCACTACGTTAAGATGGTTCACAACGGCATCGAATACGGCGACATGCAGTTGATCGCCGAAGCTTATGACATCCTGCACCGCGGCCTGGGACTGGACAACGCCCAACTGCATGATGTCTTTGCAGAATGGAATCATGGCGAGTTGGAATCCTACTTGATCGAGATCACTGCGGACATTTTCACCAAGCTCGACCCTGAAACCGGCCAGGCCGTGGTCGATCTGATCCTGGACGAGGCCCAGCAAAAAGGCACCGGCAAGTGGACGAGCCAGAACTCACTCGATTTGGGCGCGCCAACCCCAACCATCAACGCTGCCGTTGAATCGCGCATCGTTTCGGCCTACAAGGACGAGCGTATGGCTGCCTCGCAAGTGCTCAGCGGCCCACAAGCGCAAATTAGCGCCAGCGCTCAGGAGGTCATCCAATGGGTGCGTTCTGCCCTGTACGCCGCAAAAATCTGCTCCTATGCCCAGGGGTTCGGCTTGATGCGCCTGGCGAGTAAAGAATATGAATACAACTTGAATTACGGCGAAATCGCCCGCATCTGGCGCGGCGGCTGCATCATCCGCGCCCGTTTCCTGAACGATATCCGCCAGGCTTTTGCCCGAAACGCGGATCTACCCAACCTGATGATAGACCCGGAGTTCGCCCAGGCCATGAACTCCCGCCAGGGCGCGCTGCGCAAAGTGGTTGCCCTGGCTGCCGAGAACGGCATCCCCGCCCTGGCTTTCAGTTCGGCCCTGGCTTACTACGACGCCTACCGCAGCGCCCGCCTGCCCGCCAACCTGACCCAGGCTCAGCGCGACTATTTCGGCGCGCACACCTACCGGCGCCTCGACCACCCGGGCGTGTTCCACACTCAATGGATCGAAGAGCAGTCGGGCGAATAACCACGCTGCCCCTGCAGAACAAATCATCAAGGAGAAAGCCCTCATGAAATACAGTTTGAATATCCCAAACGCCTCCACCCAAAACAGCCCGCTGGATTTTTTGTCCCTCGGCGCGCTGATCCATCGCCTCGACCCGGGGATCGTCCCTTTCCGCAAGGCCACTGAATGCCAGATACATGTCAGCGGCGGCGAGTTCAACTGCGCCGCTAACCTGGCGGACTGCTTCGGCATGCAGACCGGCCTCGTCACCGCCATGGTAGATTACCCCATCGGCGACTTGATCGCCGAGCGCGTGCGAGCCATGGGGGTCAAACCCTTCTACAAGCGCTTCAAGCACAACGGCGTGAACGGCCCCAATATGGCTACCGTTTACAGCGACCGCGGTCACGGCGTGCGCGCCCCGGTTGTATTTTACAACCGCTCGAACGAGGCCGCCGCGCAGCTCAAACCCGGCGACTTCGATTGGAAGGCTATCTTCGCAAACGGCGTGCGTTGGTTCCACAGCGGCGGCATTTTTGCGGCCCTGTCGGAAACCACCGGCGAATTGATCATTGAAGGCATGCAGGCTGCCAAAGCCGCTGGGGCAATCACATCCTTCGATCTGAACTATCGCGCCAAGCTGTGGAACATCTGGGGCGGGCACGAACGCGCCCTGTCCGTAATCAAGCGCATCGTAGAGCACGTGGATGTACTGGTCGGCAACGAGGAAGACCTGCAAATGGGCCTCGGGATTCCGGGGCCGGAAGTTGCCGCCAAGTCCAAGCTGGACCCGAGCACCTTCTTCGGGATGATCGATAAAGTTGTGCAAGCCTACCCACAAGTAAAAATCGTAGCCACCACCCTGCGAGAGGTGCACTCCACCAGCCGGCATAGCTGGGGAGCTGTGGCCTGGATCGATGGTAAGACCTACATTTCACCCACCTGCGACCTGGACATCTACGATCGCGTCGGTGGCGGCGATGGGTTTGCCTCGGGCTTCTTTTACGGCCTGCTCACCGGCGAAGAACCAGAGCAGGCTGTCAAACTGGGCTGGGCGCACGGCGCCCTGCTAACCACCTTCCCGGGCGACACCAGCATGGCAACCGTGGAACAGGTGCGGGCTTTCGCCCAAGGCGGCTCGGCGCGCATCCAACGCTGATCAATGCCTGTGATCGTCAGGTTCCCACCCTGCTTATACCGGTAGAATTCAAGGTTTGCACCGAGCTACATCGACACTACCACATTGGAGATCCTCATGAACCAACCGACAGCATGGTCTGTCCGCATGGCCGACTCATTCATTTCTCGCCACCCACAGTTGGCTGAAAACTGGCGATATGAAGCTGGCGTCGTTCTCAAAGGGATAGAATTGATCTGGCGCCAGACCGGTGAAACCCGTTATTGGGATTACCTCAGATCCAACATGGATTACTTCGTCCAGCCCGATGGCAGCATCCGCACGTACCGCCTCGAAGAATACAACCTCGACCAGATCAACCAGGGCAAACTGCTCTTTCCGTTATTCCAGGAAACGGGAGATGAGCGTTATCGCCAAGCTGCCTTTCACTTACACCAGCAACTGGAAACACATCCGCGCACCAGCCAGGGTGGCTTCTGGCACAAGCAAATTTACCCGCACCAGTTGTGGTTAGATGGCGTTTACATGGCCGGGCCCTTCCTGGCCGAATTCGCCACCCGCTTCCTGCCCCCTGGCCCGGGAGCACAGGGAGCGTTCGATGAGGTGACGAACGAAATCTTGCTCGTAGAAAGACACACCCGCGACGCGCGCACCGGCTTGCTCTACCACGGCTGGGACGAAAGCCGCCAGCAGCGCTGGGCTGACCCTCAAACTGGCTGTTCACCCCACTTCTGGGGGAGGGCCATTGGCTGGTACATGATGGCGCTGGTTGACGTGCTCGAGATTCTCCCCGCCATATACCCCAGGCGCTCAGAAATCCTGGCGGTGCTGCAGCGCCTCGCCCCAGCCGTCATCGCAGTGCAGGATAAAGCCAGCCATGTCTGGTTCCAGGTGCTCGACCAGGGTCAACGGGCGGGCAATTACCTGGAAGCTTCTGCCTCTTGCATGTTCACGTACGCTCTGGCCAGGGGTGTGCGGCTGGGATATCTCGATCCACAGTATTTGAAAGCCGCCGAAGAAGCTTATGCGGGTATCCTACGCAATTTCATCCTGGTGGAGACTCTGGTTGAAGGCGAGCAAGTCAATCTAACCGGCATTTGCAGCGTGGCCGGCCTGGGCGGCGACCCCTACCGTGACGGCTCCTACGAGTACTACATCGGCGAAAAAGTGGTTGCCAACGATTACAAGGGCGTGGGCGCTTTCTTGATGGCCAGCACAGAGATAGAACGCTCTTCTCGGCCAATCGAAAAGGCCTGACCAGTTTTATCCCGGCCGCTATGCAAGCGAACGTACTGGATTTCGGCGCCGTCCCTGACGGGCAAACCCTCGATACTGCGGCCATTCAAGCTGCCCTGGACGCCTGCGCCCCAGCCGGCGGCACGGTGTACATCCCGGCTGGTCGCTATTTGAGCGGGTCCGTCTTTTTGCACAGCAACACCACGCTGCACCTGGAAGCAGGGGCAATCTTGCTGGGCAGCCAGGATCCAGAGGATTACCCGATCATCCCTGGCCGGTGGGAAGGCGTCCAACAAGAAGTTCACGCCCCTTTGATTGCCGGGCATGGGCTCACAACCATCGCCGTTACCGGGCGCGGCATTATCGATGGTCAGGGCGCGCTCTGGTGGGAGCTGTTCCGTGAAAAGCGCCTGCTCTACCCTCGCCCGCGCCTGCTGTCCTTCACGGAATGCAAGAATGTGCTCATCGAAGGCATCACCGCCATCAACTCTCCCAGTTGGACCATCACACCCGTATGCTGTGAAAATGTCACCATCGACAAAGTAACCGTTGCCAACCCGCCCGACTCCCCCAACACCGACGGCATCAACCCCGATTCGTGCTGCAATGTACACATCTCGAACTGCCACGTGGATGTCGGTGACGATTGCATTACGATAAAATCCGGCACCGAAGCCATCCCCCTCCAGGAACGCCGCCCCTGCGAAAACCTCACCATCACCAACTGCACCATGTTACACGGACACGGCGGCGTGGTGATCGGCAGCGAGACGAGCGGTGATGTAAGAAACGTTGTCATCTCGAACTGCGTTTTCATCGGCACAGACCGCGGCATCCGCCTCAAGTCGCGCCGCGGGCGCGGCGGTGTCGTCGAAGATATCCGCGTCAACAACGTGATTATGGAAAAGGTGCTCTGCCCCTTCGCCATGAACCTGTACTATGCCTGCGGCCGCTGGGGCGACCCAGTGATTTCTGATAAAGAACCTCAACCCATCACCGATAGCACACCCCGCTTCCGCCGGGTTACCTTGAGCCACCTGACTGCCCAGGATGCGCAGATCGCCGCTGGCTTTGTGTACGGCCTGGCAGAGATGCCGGTGGAAGATCTGGCCCTGAACGATATCTCCATCTCCCTGGATAGCCAGGCCGAGCCCGGCTATCCAGACATGGCCGATGGGTTGGAGCTCATGCAGCGCGCCGGGCTGTTCTTGCGCAACGTACACGGCCTGCGCCTGGAGCATGTAGAAATCACCGGGCAATCCGGTCCGGCGTTTTGGATTCAAGATGCGGCGCAGGTGGAAATCAGCCGCTGCACCACCCCCACGCCTGGGACTCAAACCCCGGTAATTCACCTGGAAAATGTCAAAGGTGGATTCGTACACGGCTGTTGGGCCGCTCCTGAAACAAACATGTTCCTGCACCTATCAGGGGAACATTCGCAGGGGATTTGCACAGCGAACAACGCCCTGGAGAACGCCGCCATTCCTACCCACATCGACACGGGTGTTCCCAAGAACGCAATCCACCCGCTTTGAGGCCTGCGCAGCGCGCCTCAGCCCCTGATCCGCAACGAATTTTTGATCTAAGCTGCTATTCCCGCAGTTGAATGATAAAATAGCGGTCGGTGAAACTACAGTGCAATTCCATTTAACCATTCCTGCTCGCATCAATATTTTGGGAAATCCCTCAGACGCTAACGAAGGTGATTTTGCGACCATTTCCGCGGCTGTGGATGTATATGCCGGGGCGCTGGTGGAGCCAGCCGAAGGGCTGGTCTTAGAAATCGCTCCGCGGACAAGCCTGGGACCTCGATTACAGGATTTGCCCAGCGCAATTACAGCGGCTGGGATCATTTCCGGCAACGATCTGGAGCCCAGCCAGCGCCTGGAATTTCCTCGTCCCACTTTGCTCCTGCCCTACACGGGTCAACTCGACTTGTTAAAGGGCGCTGTCAACCGCCTGTATCAATTCAGCCCGGAGTTCCGCCACAAGTTCGACCAGGACATCGCCCGCCAGGCAGGCGTACGCATCGCCACCTGGAGTGAAGTGCCGCGCCAGAGCGGATTAGGCGGTTCATCGCTCTTCGTCATCCTGGTTTTGGCTGCCCTGCGCCAGTTCTACCAGCTTGATCCGCGCATTCACAACGATTACGCACTGGCAGAGCTGACCCAACGCGTGGAGGCGAAAGAGCTGGGGATCGCCTGCGGCTTTGCAGACCGTTACGTGCCCATCTTCGGCGGTATCGCTTACCTGGATTATCGTGGCAAACTGCACCATCACGACATTTACCAGGAGCCCTACGTCACTTACGAACGACTGGATCCGTGGGTGAACGATTTACCCATCGTCGCCATCACCACCGGCATCGAGCACGACTCGGGCGATGTGCACGGACGCATGCGTCCCAGGTACATCGAAGAACACAACACCTGGGCCGGATGTGGTGGATCACTGCCACCCATGCTGCGCCTGATGCAAGGCGCCTGGGAAACGGCCTGGCGCGGCAAAATAGCGCTGCTGCACGATGACCTGGAAACCTTTGGCGAACTCATGAATCACAACCATCACCTCGTAGACGAAATGATGACCTATTGCGGCTTTACGGACGGCGCTGGTTGGGCCAATAATCTCTTCATCCGCGTCGCCCTGGAAAGCTGCGCCCTGGGCGCCAAACTGACCGGCGCCGGCGGCGGCGGGTCCGTGTTTGCCATCACCCTGCCCGGGCAAGAACAAACTCTGATCGAAGCCTGGCAGCAGGCTGCCGAACAGCATGGCCTTTGCAAAGCGCGCGTCTTCCAACCGCGCATCTGCCCCACCGGCCTGGTCGTCCAGCCCCTCAACCAACCCGCCTCCTCGCTGTCCAACCGATCTACTCTTTAGTTGTTGGCCGCATGATCGCCAGCGAAATGATCGATCAGCCCGAGATTGAACGCTATGCAAGCCATAATCCTCGCAGCCGGTAAAGGCTCACGCTTACATCCCATCACAACCAGCCGTTCCAAAGCCATGCTCCCCATCCTGGGCAAGCCCATCGTCGAGCGCGTCATGGAACACCATTGCGCCAACGGCGTGACGGATTTTATCCTGGTCGTCAATCATGATGACCGCTACATCACGCGCTATTTCCACCGCGAGTCGACTCTGGATGCCGATGTTCGCTTCGTCTACCAGATGCAGCGGCAAGGCATGGCAGATGCCCTGCGCTGTGCACAGCCGCTGATCGAAGACGACTTCATCCTTTCCGCTTGCGATAACCTGACCTCCAAAGAACACATCGCCCGCATGCTGGCTGCCTGGCGAGCCGAGCCACGCCCCAATGCAATCTTGACCCTCACCAGGATGCCTGCCGAACAACTCAGCAGCACCGGTGTGGTGGTGATGCAAGGTCCCTGGGTCACGCGCATTGTAGAGAAACCTGCGCCCGGGCTGGCCCCTTCTGACATTGCCAGCCTGCCCCTATATATTTTCTCCCAGGCCATACTGGATTACCTGCCCGAGGTTCCCCGCTCACCCCGCGGCGAATATGAATTGCAGGATGCCATTCAGATGCTGATCGAACGCCAGGCGGGCGTGCGCGGCCTGCTGGTCGAAGGCCGGTTGACCCTGACCCGCCCCGCCGATCTGTTGGAAATCAACCGCCATTACCTCACGACTGGCAACAATCTGCCGCAATTACAGCCGCAAACCGTGGGCCCCAACACTCGCCTGGTCACTCCTTTGCATATCGAACAAGGTGTGATCATCGGTGCGAACTGTACCATCGGCCCAAATGTTTATATCGAGCGTGATTGCCACATCGGCGATAACGCTGAAATCAAGGATGCGATCCTGCTGCGCGAATCCACGATCCCAGATGGCGCTCAGATCACGGATCAGGTCATATCCTGATCGCCCCCCACCTCGCCCGGATTACACCTCCAACCGTTGACAGCCCGCCGGGCCTGCGTTAGACTTAGCCAACTGGATTGTTCGAATCCTTTTCCGAAAGAGTGAAACGATGTTTTTCAGCCGCACACAACTCGAAGATCTGGAAGATCAAAATCTGGCCCCTTATGCCTGCCGGAGCAAATTCACCAAGGGTCGCGTTTATCCCGAAGAGGAACCCGGTTATCGCACGGCCTTTCAACGAGACCGCGATCGTATCCTGCATACCACCGCTTTCCGCCGTCTGGAATATAAGACCCAGGTGTTTTTCAATTACGAAGGCGATTACTATCGCACGCGCCTGACGCACACGCTGGAAGTAGCTCAGATCGGGCGCACGATCGCTCGCGCTCTGGGCGCCAACGAAGACCTGATCGAAAGCATTTGCCTGGCGCACGACCTGGGGCATAGCGCTTTCGGACATTCGGGCGAAGTCGCCCTCGCCAGACTGATGAAAGATCACGGCGGTTTCGACCATAACAAACAATCCTTGCGCATCGTCACAGTGTTGGAACACCGCTACCCCGAATTCCCTGGCCTCAATCTGACCTGGGAATTGTGCGAAGGCATCGTCAAGCACGAATCCGAATACGATATCGCCGACGCCAGCGACTACAACCCGGATTTGCGCGGCCATTTGGAGGCTCAGATCGCCAACGTTGCCGATGAACTGGCCTACACCGCCCACGATCTGGACGACGGTTTACACTCAGGCATGATCAACGCTCGTATGCTCGAAGGCATTACCCTGTGGGAAATCCTCATGGAAAGCACCGGTGTGCGCCAGTTCGACGCCAGCGAAAAAAACCTGGAAGATATGTTCCGCCACCAGTTGGTCCGCCGCCTGATTGGCCTGGAAGTCAGCGACCTGGTTCAAACCACACACGACCGCCTGCGTGATAGCAATGTGCGTTCGGTAGAAGAACTGCAGCGCTTGCCATATAACGTGGTCGGATTCAGCGAAGATATGCACCGCCGCAACCGCCAGCTCAAAGATTTTCTGTATAACAACCTGTATCGCCACCATCGCGTCGTGCGCATGGCCGTCAAGGCCGAAAAAATCATTGCAGATCTTTTCAACGCCTACCGCGCCGAACCGACCATCTTGCCACGCCACATTCAGGTCCAGGTAGACGCCTTCGGATTGGAACGCACCGTGTGCGATTACATCGCCGGCATGACTGACCGCTTCGCCGTTGAAGAACATGCGAAATTGTTTGACCCTTCGGTCAAACCATAATGCCCGCATTCGCTTATTGGATGGAGAAGAAAAATGCCTAACCCAACTTACCTCACCGCTGAAGGCGCCGCCCGTTTGAAAGAAGAACTCCAACACCTGAAGGGACCTGAGCGCGAAGCCCTGGCAAAACGTTTACGCGCGGCGATCCAGGAAGGTGACTTATCGGAAAATGCCGATTACCACAAGGCCAAAGAAGATCAGGGATTCCTGGAAGGGCGCATCCAGGAATTGGAATACCTGTTGCACAACGCTACAATCATCGAAGAACAAACCGGCAAGCGCGACCAGGTTGAAGTCGGCGTGCGTGTTACTTTTCAAGAGGAAGATTATCCTCCCGAGACCTATTTTCTCGTAGGCGCCAAGGAAGCCGATCCACGCAACGGTCGTATTTCCAACGAATCCCCCTTTGGGCAGGCCTTGTTGGGCGGGCGTGAAGGCGATACCGTGACTGCTCAGACCCCAACAGGACAGGTACGCCTGAAGATCATCAAAATCGAATAGTCCGTCTTATCCGCATACGCGACGGTCGGCAGCGGGTGGCGGAGGAGAGTTCTCCGCTTGCGCTGCCGACCGTTTTTGTTTCTTCTGGATTTACTTCTGCCAGATAGCCAGTTCCAGGATAAAGCTGTCGAAGAAGCTCTCTTCAGGCATGGCGCCCTCGCCATAGCCCATGTTGACAACCCGCGCCACCATCTGCAGCGTCTGAGTTTCCAAAACGGCCTCTGCGCCTGGAGCAGCCAGGACGGGCTCGCCTTTGGCCTCCAGCCGCTGGCGGGTGGGGATGTCGTTGAACGCATGGGCGCTCATCACCACCTTGGTCACTGTCTGGATGTCGTTCTTATCGAACAGCCATACTTCGAAGGCCGTCACCTTCTTGGGATCCCCAACCCCAACGGTATCCGAAATCCCGACGCCGCATTCGCCCAGGAATTCACCAGAGGCCGAATCGATACTGAAAGAATCATCGAACAGGTCATCTCCCAGCTTGTAAGACGCCATAAACTGCGCCGTGGGGGGCTCGGAACCGCTGGCTGCATAATCTGTCCAGGCAGCTTGCCGCTTGGCTTCCTGAGCCTGCATCGCAGGGGTGACAACACCGCTGCTCGGACGCCCGCGCAAGAACAGGTATGCCAGGATGGCTGCCAGCACCAACCCCAATACACACAACAGAGGCCAGAGTTTGCTGAAAAGGCTTCCACCCCCACTTGTTGGTGCAGGCGTTCCTCCCACTACAGGCGTTGCTTCGGTCCCTGGTGCAACCGGTGTGGTCAAGGCTTCCGCCCCTGCAACGATCCCGCTGTAGCTTAGAACCAGATCGATGGGTAACGTACCCGGGTTCTGCACAATCTCGTTCAAGGCTTCTTGTCCATTTTCGCCAAGCGCTTTGTAACGCGCCTGAGCCTTGGCCGCATCGCCATTCTGCCCGAAGGCTTCGATGCTCATCCGCAGGTATTCCACCTGCTCAGAATAGACCAAATCTTTAGCACTGGCATCTTTCCACTCGACTGGCCAAATCCACCAGCCTAGAACAACCAAACCAAAGATCGTGCCCACGATGAAACCAATAGCCACCCCCACGATCAGGGGGTTGGTCTTGATCTGCTCACGAAATGCATTCATCTCTTTTCTCCCTGTTGAGATCCTAGAGTCGTTGATGAGGCCGGATGCTCAGGCAGCTTCATCTGTCTATAAGCTTGCCGCCTGACCTTGCCGCGTATTTCCTTTATTTTAGACCATACTGTCAATTTATGCAACTGTTTCGACAGGCATCCATATCACTGCTTTTCTGGTGCAAGAACTATGCCGCACTGTCTATCTCAGCCGCCTCATCTACCGTCACCTGATCTAACGAAAACCGTTCTTCGCACTTCAGGCATTGCGCATCTCTCTTATCAGCGATCACCAACAGCCCACCACACTCCGGGCAAGGGGTTGGCAGAGGGCGCTTCCAGGAGGTGAAATCGCACACCGGGTAGTTAGCGCATCCATAGAAAATGCGACCTTTGCGTGTTTTGCGCTCGACAATCTCGCCGTTATCTTGCGGACACTTGACGCCGATCTTCTCCAACCAGGCCTCCGTGTAACGACACTCCGGGAAATTGCTGCAACTGATGAATTTCCCATAACGTCCCCAACGAATCACCAGTTCGTGTCCACATTGTGGGCAGGCTCTGCCAATGGGTTCGGGTCCCATATTAAGTTGAGGAATACGTTCCTCGGCCTGCACCACCTGCCTGGCGAAAGGATCGTAGAATTCGCGCAACAGTTCCACCCAGGGAAGGTGCCCAGATGCGATACGATCCAAATCCTCCTCCATATGCGCGGTAAAACTAACATCCAGGATATCCGGGAAATTCTCGATCAAAATATCATTCACCAAGATACCCGTTTCCGTGGGCGTCAGGCGTTTGCCATCCCGCGTTACATAACCACGCTGTTGAATCGTCCCCAGGATGGGCGCATAAGTTGAAGGCCGGCCGATTCCGAACTCTTCCAACGTGCGCACCAGGGAGGCTTCAGAAAAGCGCGGCGGCGGCTGCGTGAAATGCTGTTCGGGGATCAAGCGCACCAGGCGCTGAGACTGCCCCTCTGCCAGGTCAGGAGGAATACGCGTATCTTCTTCCTCAGGTTTTTGATCTTCGTCACGCGCTTCTTCATAAACAATCAGGAAGCCAGGGAAAAGGATGGCTGAGCCCGAGGCGCGCAGCAAATAACTGTGGTCTGTAGTTTTCCCGGTCACCTCTACAGAAATCGTGTCATACACCGCCGGAGTCATCTGAGAAGCCACAAAACGCTGCCAGATCAGTTGATACAGGCGGAACTGGTCGCGATTCAAGAAGGTTTTGATCGATTCGGGCTGGTGCAGCACTGAAGTTGGGCGAACCGCCTCGTGCGCTTCCTGAGCGCCGCGCGCTTTGGTCTTGTATTTCGGCGGTTGGGAGGGCAAGAACTTCTCGCCATAACGCTCAGCGATGAACTCACGCGCCTCTGTTTGAGCCAGTTCAGAAACGTTCGTGGAGTCTGTACGCATGTAAGTGATCAGGCCCACTGCGCCGCCTTGCCCAATATCGATCCCTTCATAGAGCTGCTGAGCCAGCGCCATCGTGCGCCGGGCGGTGTATCCCAGGCGGCGCGAAGCTTCCTGCTGCAGTGTGCTGGTGGTGAAGGGGGCAGACGGGCTGCGACGCCGCTCGCCACGTTTGATCTTTGTAATCTGGTAGCTCGCCTCAGCCATATCCGCCAGGATCGGCTGCACCACGGCTTCACTGGGCAGTTCAGGCTCGGCTTCATCGATGCGGGCCAGCTTGGCGGTGAAGGTTTGTTGGCCGGCTTCTGGCTGAAACTCAGCCCCGATCGTCCAATACTCCACTGGCACGAATGCATCGATCTCGCGCTCGCGCTCGACGATCAAACGCAGCGCCACCGATTGCACGCGCCCGGCCGACAAACGGCCACGTACCTTGCGCCACAGCAATGGGCTCAGGTTATATCCCACCAGGCGGTCCAGCACCCGGCGCGCTTGCTGCGCATCGACAAGATCCATATCGATATTGCGCGTATGTGCAAATGCTTCTGCCACGGCCGGCTCGGTGATCTCGTGGAAAACCACCCGGCGGGTGATCCTTGGATCGATTTGAGCCGCTTCTATCAAGTGCCAGGCAATCGCTTCCCCCTCCCGGTCCGGGTCCGTTGCCAGGTAGACCTCCGCCGCGTCTTTGACCAGACTCTTCAATTCCTTCACCACGGCTCGCTTTTCGTTCGGCACGCGATATTTGGGCTGGAAATCATTTTCGAGATCCACAGAAAGCTGCGAGCGGAGCAGGTCGCGCACATGCCCCACGGACGGCTTCACGGTAAAGCCCTTACCCAAGAAGCGTCCGACTGTGCGCGCTTTGGCGGGCGACTCCACAATCACCAGCTTGCCAGAGCGCCTGGCTTTGCGCTCCTCAGGGCTGGGAGGCTTTAAACCTTCATGGGCTGGTGTACGGCCCATCCGGAATAGTTTTGTGCCGCATTCAGCGCACACGCCCTGCGTGGCAGGTGTGCCATTCTTTGTAAAGACAGCCTTAGGCTCGATAATTTCACGCTTGGTTTTACACTTGACGCAATATGCTTCCACCGTAAAATCCTCCTCATCAGGAATAATTTTAGAAATACGGTTTTCCATCTTCTTTCAACTGGTTGACCACCTGGCGCACGCGCTGTGCCTGATCCTTATGGCACACCAGCAAGACATCGCCGGTATCGACCAGCACCAGATCCTCAACACCGATGGTCACAATCAAACGCCGCTCCTGGTTGACATATACCAAAGATTTTCTGGTATCCAGGCCAACGTGGGTGCCGCCCATAATGATATTCCCATCTTTATCCCCCTCTAATAACTCGAAGAGCGAATCCCAACTCCCCACATCGCTCCAATTCAATCCCGAAGCTGGTAACATGGCAACGTCATTTGCATTTTCCATGATGCCGTAGTCAATGCTCTGGGCTTCCAAACCAGCCCATACATCTTGAAGAATCGCTCTCCGGTCCGGCGTTTCCCAGGCCTGTTCAATCCGCTCCAATCCGGCAGCCAGGCCTGGCATCTGGCGCTTGAACTCTGCCAGGATGCGCTCGGTGCGCCAGACAAACATACCAGAATTCCAGGCATGGTCCCCTGTTTCTAGCATGGCACGCGCCTGGGCTTCGTCAGGTTTTTCCTTGAACCGCCGGACGCGAAACACATCGAAGCCAGTATCACTCTGATCGTGATAGATACCCAGGTGTTCACCGCGCTGCACATAACCAAAGCCCATCGCCGGGAAAGTTGGCTCGATCCCCAATGTTACCAGATATCCATCCTGGGCCACGTTGTATGCCGCCTGCAGGGTCTGCCGGAAATAGGCATCATTTCCAATATAATGATCGGAAGTAAGCACAGCCATCACTGCTTGCGAGTCGAATTTGTGCAGCACAGTTGCCGCCAACCCTATTGCAGGCGCAGTATTGCGCGGCATCGGCTCCAGCAAGAAATTCTCGAACGGGATCTCCGGGCATTGGGCATGTAACTCTGCCGCCTGCTCCTCAACCGTGACAACAAAAATCCGCTCCGGCGAAAAAACCCCATGCAAACGCTGCACAGACGTCTGGAATAGTGTACGCTCATCGAAAAGGCTCAACATTTGTTTGGGCCTGGTCTGTCGTGAAAGCGGCCACAGGCGCGTCCCTCCTCCGCCAGCCATTATCACCGCATAATAGTGATTCAACATTCATCCACCTCATACTGCGAACTCGGTTCATAGACTGCCACGTAACGCATACCACCTACCTGGCGCACCATGCCTTTCAATTCCATCATGGTCAAAGCAGCCGAAACCTGTTCGATCGGCAAACCCGCACGGGCGCGGATTTCATCTACATGCTGTGGTTCGTGACTCAGAATGATATAAAGTTGCGCCTCAGTTGCATCTGCAGGCAGCACCGAACGCGCCGCTCGATATTCACTCACCTGGCTGAGACTCAATGTTTCCAGAATCGTTTGCGCATCTAAAAGAATGTGCGCCCCTTCTTGGATCAGCACGTTCGTTCCTTTGCTTTGAGGTGCATAGATATTGCCTGGAACAGCGAAAACCTGCCGTCCCTGTTCGGCTGCGAATGCAGCAGTAATCAGCGCGCCGCTTTTGATGCCTGCCTCGATCACCACCACCGCCAGCGAAAGGCCAGAAATGATGCGATTGCGCGGTGGGAAATTGCTCGCTTCTGGCTCCGTACCGGGCGGGTAATCGCTGATGATCGCACCCTGGTTGAAAATTTGCTCGGACAATCGCCGGTGCTCCGGAGGGTAGATTCGATCCACACCACTGCCCAGCACCGCCAGGGTCCGCCCGCCCGCCTGAATAGCAGCCTGGTGAGCGATACCATCCGTACCCCGCGCCAGACCGCTGACAACCGTCACGCCATTGCGCGCCAGTTCGCTGACAAGTTCGTGGGTCACCTGTTGCCCATAAGCCGTTACACGCCGTGTACCTACAACTGCCACCGCCCATTGATCTTCTTCAAGCAGTTTTCCACGCACGTAGAGCACAGGTGGCGGCTGGTCAATTTCCTGCAAACGGCGCGGGTAAGCTGCATCTTCCCAGGTCAGCACCTCGATCCCGCGTGCCTGAATCTGCTCCCAGGTGCGGGACAACACCTCACTCGCTCGAACCTGGCACAGGTTTTCAACCAGCTTGCTGCCCAACCCGGCCTCTTCTAGCCTGCGCGGCGAAGCATCCCAGGCCGTGCCGATATCGCCGAAGTATTCCAGCAAAACTCGCAAACGCGCCGCGCCAATGCCTTTGACCAGGTTGAACCCTACCCAATACTTCCGAGAGTCATCCACCGCCATTCCCCCGCGCCTTGCTGCATAAGCTGGACTTACGCCAGCGATTGCTGCAGCGAAGCTGCGCCTGTACACCTATCCATCAATCCGGCGACAAACCTGGTAAAAGATGCACATGCATCTCACCATGTTCCAGATCGATCTCTAGAACCACATCCGGGATAGCCGGCAGCAGCAACTCTGCGCCAGCCTCCGGTCGCACGAGATACACATCGTTGGCGCCGGTATCCAGGATCTGGGTCAAGCGCCCCAGAAACTGCCCTTCATCACTGATCACCTTCATACCAATCAACTGGTGATGGTAATATTCTCCCTCTGGCAATAGGGGACGATCATCTGCGCGCACATACACCAACTGGTTGCGCAGCACCCCAGCCGCATCAGGATCTTGATAAGCATCGAAAGTAACCATCAGAAGTGCGCCGTTCCATCGCCGGGAACGAATCGTGTGGGGCTGATAGGTTTCACCAATGTAAACCGTCACGCCGCTATGTAGACGCTCAGGGAAATCTGTAATCACCTCCATCAGCAGTTCGCCGCGCACACCATGCGGCCTGCGCAGCTTGCCAACTACCAAGAAGGCAGGCTCGCCCGTCGGAGGCGAGCCTGCAGACTGTTTAGACTCTCCAGCGTTTTCCAATCTGGTCATCTGAGTGGCTTTATTCGGGTTCGACAATGTCTAGTGTGACTTGCTTGCCTTCGTTAGCGGCAGTTACGCGCAGCAAAATGCGCATGGCGTTCGCCACTTTGCCTCCCCGACCGATTACCCTTCCCATATCCTCCTTCGCCACTCGCAATTGAACAATCGTCTGCGGGCCGCGGCGAAATTGAGTAACCTGCACCTGGGTTGGATCATCTACCAGGGAAGTGCTGATATATTCAACCAGTTCTTTCATGGATCACCTCCAGGTAAATCCAGGAGGCAGTGCTATTCAGCTTGAGCGGCTTTTTCCCGCTTGCTCGGCACAACCCGCTCAGTCTTCGAGTTGATATTCCGAGCCGCCTCGGCTGCTTTTGCCTCAGCCAGCAAAGTCTCCAGTTCTTCGCCCTTTTTGTAACGTTCGTAGCGCTCGGTCAATCCCGCGCTCCGGAATACTTGCACAACCGAGTCGCTGGGCTGGGCACCTTTGCTCAACCAGTCATAAACGCGAGCCTCATCCAGCTCGATCGTTGCCGGGTGTGTACGTGGATTATAGAAACCGAGCACTTCCAGGAAGCGACCGTCTCGCGGGGCTTCCTTATCAGCAGCTACAACACGATAGCTGGGTTGCGCCTTAGCTCCAACACGGCGTAATCGAATACGAACCATAGAACATTTCTCCTTGAGTCTTCAGAAACTAATTTCTGCATCTATCCAAACATGCGCGGCAAACCACGCATGCCTGATTTCTTTAAAGTTTTGAACAAACGTTGAGCATCCTTGAACTGCTTCATTAACCGGTTCACATCCTGTACTTCGGTCCCGGAGCCGCGGGCAATGCGCCTGCGGCGGGAAGCATTCAAGATCTCTGGACGGCGTCGTTCTCTCAGCGTCATGGAATTGATAATCGCCTCTGTCATCTTTAGCTGCCGCTCAGCATCCTGCGGAGATACCTGGCGAGCCATCTGCCCCATCCCGCCCGGCAGCATCTCCATCACCTGTGCCAAGGGTCCCATCTTGCGCAGTTGGCGCAACTGGTTGGCGAAATCTTCCAGTGAAAACTCTCCCGCCAGCATACGCTCGGCCTGATCGCGGGCAGTCTCCTCATCGTAAGCCGCCTCAGCCTTCTCGATCAATCCCAGGATATCGCCCATACCCAGGATACGGCCCGCCAGGCGCCCAGGGTCATAAGCCTCGATCGCCTCCAGCGCCTCGCCCGTTCCCAGGAACTTGATCGGGACGCCCGTCACGGAACGGATCGAGATAGCTGCACCGCCGCGTGCATCACCCTCTATCTTGGTCAAAATCAAACCCGTCAGAGGGATCACTTCACGGAAGCCTTTAGCAATATTCACCGATTCTTGCCCGATCATGGCATCCACAACCAATAAGATCTCAGCCGGATGGGTGCGTTCCTGGATGGCGCCGAGCTCATCCATCAATTCCTGATCGAGTTGTGAACGCCCGGCTGTGTCCAGGATCAGCGTGCTGAAACCACCCTTTTGCGCTCGATCCACAGCCATCGCTGCCAGTTGTGGAGGCGGCACACCCTGCTCGTAAACCACAGGGACATTCAATCGCTCGCCCAGGGTTTCCAACTGGCGCACCGCCGCCGGGCGGTACGGGTCGCAAGCGACCAGCATTACGCGCTCTCCCTGCGAACGGAGCAGGCGCGCCAGTTTACCCGCAGCAGTTGTTTTACCTGATCCCTGCAGCCCGACCAACATCAACGTACGCGGCCGCGGCCCGCTCAAATTCAAGTGCTCTGCCGCGCCCAAAGTAGTGATCAACTCTTCGTGAACGATCTTGACCACCTGTTGACCCGGGTTGAGTGCTTTCGAGACTTCCTGGCCCACCGAACGCTCTCGTACGCGCGCCACGAAATCTTTCACAACGCCATAGTTTACATCCGCCTCCAGCAAAGCCAGGCGCACCTCGCGCATCGCAGCATCGACATCTGATTCAGACAGCTTGCCGCGACGGCGCAGGCCTTTGAAGACATCTTCCAGGCGTTGAGTAAGATTCTCAAACATAGCGCTACATTTTAGCGTGGAAGTGGATTCAGGTCAAGGCATTAAAAGAAGAATCCACTACAATTTGCCCTCTAATATATATGTAGCAATCGACCCTATACCCCGTAAGGGCAATTCCCCGCGTCGTTTGAGAGCATATTTGTCTTTCAACAGCTCGTAAGTCGCTGCAGAGACCTGGATCTGGCCGGGCAGTCCCTGCTGCTCCATGCGACTGGCGATATTTACCGTATCTCCCCACAGATCATAAGAGAGTTTATTTGTACCAATCACCCCTGCGATAACCGGTCCAGAATGAATGCCAATGCGCAACTGCACTGGCTCTCCCCCCAGGGAGAATTTCCCGGCGCTCTTCGACATTGCCAGCGCCATCTCTGCGGCGGCCTCAGCGTGGTCGTTACAGGCTATTGGCAGTCCTCCTACCAGCATAAAACCATCCCCCATCGTTTTGATCTTCTCCAGTCTGTGCTGAAGGCTCATTTCATCGAAATACGAAAAAATTTCGTTCAAAATCTTCACTAACTCTTGAGGAGAGACCTGAGCCGACAGGCGCACAAAATCTACAATATCGGCGAACAGGACCGTCACTGCCTCAAAGCTATCTGCAATCACCTTTTCCTGAGCCTTCAAGCGTTCGGCGATCGGCTCTGGCAAAATATTCAGCAGTAAACTTTCCGCCCGCTCGCGCTCCTTTTCAATCGCCCACAACAAAGCCTGTTCCTTGTCTCGTAATCGTTTGCGCTCCAGGCTCGAATCGATCCGCGCCCGCAACAACACCAGGTTGAAGGGCTTGGGTAGGTAATCTTGCGCCCCAAGCTGAATGCAGCGCACGATACTATCCATATCGCTGGCAGCCGAGATCACCACCACAGGAATATGGCGCCAATCTGGATGTTCACGCATACGCTCGAGCACCTGGTAGCCGTTCATCTCTGGCATCATAATATCCAGCAGCACCAGGTCAAACGACTGCTTTGCAAGCAATTCCAGCGCTTGGCGTCCATTCTCCGCCTGCCAGGTATTATGGCCCAAAGATTTTACGCGCAGCGATAACAGATCGCGCAAATCCATGGAATCATCGACAATCAGTATCGAACCCGAATCATTCCCCATGCAGCCTGCTTCCTCTCATAAAATCCACATAAGTATAACAGCCTTTATGACAAAAACGAGACTAGAACTGAGGCTCTTTAGGAATGCGGATTAAATAACTGTCTGGTGTTTTTTCGGTCTTGCTAGATATTGTCCATTGGGTTATGCTTCTGCGTAATCTGTTACCGATCAAATCAATGCGGAATGGAAAGATGATGGCTTAC